>JAFVHU010000047.1 GCA_017474385.1 Afipia sp.
ACTTGGCGTCGGTGAGCAGTCCAACGAGTTCGTTGGCAGCGACCGTCCGGTAATATGACCGCCGGACATCGGCCGCGAGCCTCAGCGTTTCAAGCACAGCCCGCAGTTGCGCCTGCTGGAAACGTTGACGCGCGATCTCGGAGCGGAACGGAAGCGTCGCCAACGCCAGGATATCACCAACGACCCGACGTTCGATCTCGACAGCGCCGTTGCCCGCAATTCGCGAAAGCGAGAACGTTGGATTGGGTGGAAGGCTCTCCTGAACAAAATCAGCCTCCGCCAGCGCCAACTCATTGTAGGCGGCTTGAAGACCTCTGTTGTTTAGCAGAGCAACCTGAACCGCGGTGTCCACGGTCAATGGGCGGCGAAGCAACCGTTGCACCGCGCTGCGAGCCCACTCCGCATCTTCGCCGCTGCGGATAGACACCACGTCTTTTTTGATTGTCTCGCCCGCAACACCGGCGACGACTGCCATTCCACCATCGGGTGAAAAGGTTGCGCATCCTGATAGCGCAAACATTGAAATAAGCGCGGCTACACACGCCGCCTTCGATCGGAACGGGTTCGCAACGACAACCAACGGTACGATCTGGAGGGTTCGGTTCATCGTGCGCTCCTATTGCCCGGACTTCGGTTTCGGAGCGACGCGTTCGTTCTGCTCACGCCACGACGTCGGAGCGGTTGGGCGAAGACTTGTGTAGGGAGCCACCGTCGATCGATAACCGACACCAGCGACCTTCACGCCGGGGTCAGCAGGATCGGCGCCAACTAGCGGCACCGTTGTCTGCATGCATCCTCCCAGGGTGACGGCCGCGACGGCCACTCCCGCAAGGATCCCGAATCTGCATCTATTGAATTGTCCAGCCACCGAATGAACGGCGGCGAAGTTCGCCCCAAACTGCGCAAGCATGACATTTTCCTGAACTGCCGATGAACCATAGGCACACGTGCCCTCAACGGGCGCGGCGCCACGTCATTCAAGTCAGGAAATGGGGGGGCGATAGTGCCGAGGGGGAGCTCTGTCGGCGACGTCCCGATAGTTCTCGGACGCACAGACGGACGTCGGCATCAAGGGTTTGACAAGTTCGATAACCGTGGTCGGCGATGCACTCAAGCACACCATGCCGCAACATTGCGCACCCGAGGCCTTATGATGATCATTTGCCGGGGCAGGCGTTTCGTCAGCGACTGATATCGGGCTGAGGTTCTTCGAGTTGTTGAAATGGGCCTCGCCGCCTTGATGTTCGTGCACGTGGCCGTCCTTGTGGACGTGCTGCGAAGCGCCCTCGCTATATTCGTGGACATGGACGATGCCCAGGCCGTGATTCTCGTCGGTCAGACATGGCGCGGCCCGAGCGCCATCGGCAAATGCAAACGACAATGCCGGAGCCAGAACGCAGAACAGATAGACGAGCGCAAGCAAACGCCCGGCCGCCGACCTTTTCGTTCTGGTCAAACCACTCAACATCGTCAGTTCGGGTTCCTGATGGCGCATGCTGCGAGAGTCGGGAACGTAGCCCCAAACCGTTCGTCCGCCAAGCTGGAAACTGTGACAACAATTAGATTTTGCTGTCTCATCGGTCAGCCCGTCCCACGACAGCCATCAGTTCCGCTATTTTCTTCCGCTGCTCCGCCTTGTCACCGCTCGCGATGGCATGTTCGACGCAATGCGCAACGTGATCCTTGAGGACTTCCTCTTCGACCCGGCGCAGGGCGGCACGAGCCGCGGAAATCTGCGTGACGATGTCAATGCAGTAGCGGTCCTCTTCCACCATCTTTGACAAGCCGCGGATCTGCCCCTCGATCCGGCTGAGGCGTTTTTGGCAAGACGTCTTGATGTCTTTTCGCATGTGGCCTATATACCCCTACAGGGTATGGGTTGCAAGTGACGACGGAGACTTGGATGACCGCGGCGAAAAACGCAAATCCGGAAGGCGGCTCAAGCGGTTCTGGGTGCTGCTCCCCTAATGCAAATACAGCTTCGCAAGAACCTGCAAAGACCGGGTGCTGTGGCGAAAGCCATGATCATTCCAACCATGGTCATGGGGATCACCACCATCACGGTGCTGACGGGAATACGACGACGGTCGTGGACCCCGTCTGCGGGATGACCGTCGATCCATCGACCAGCAAGCATCGGTTCGAGCACCACGGTCAGACCCACCATTTTTGTTCGGCAGGCTGCCGGACGAAGTTCGCGGCCTCGCCGGAGCAGTATCTCGACAAGACGCGACCTCACCAATCCGACGTCCCGGAAGGTACGATCTATACCTGCCCCATGCATCCGGAGATCCGCCAGATCGGACCCGGGAGCTGCCCGATCTGTGGGATGGCGCTGGAGCCGGAGTTGGCTAACAGTGGCCGGACCGAGTTTTCCGATAAAGCGGACATAGAGTAATTCGCTGACCAGCTCGACAAGTGTCTGTGCCACAATGATAGCGGGCAATACCGGGACTGCGCTGGGTATTGCAAATGCAAGCGGCAGCACCACGAGCGAATTCCGTGTACCGGCACTGAAGGCAACCGATCGGCCGGCCGGCGCATCGAGACGGAACAGTCGCCCAATGCTCCAACCGATCAGGGGCGCGAAAACCGCGAACGCGATATAGACTGGAAGCACGCGCAACACGGCCTCCATCGCCGGTCCAAGCCGCGGCACAACGGCGGCCGTGACCACGAACAGGACCAACGCTGTCGCCGGCACCGGCAGCACCCCAAGCACCTTTGACACCCGAATAACGATCTTACGCGCCGCCCATAACTGCACGACGGCAGCGAGAACGAGAGGAACAGCAATCAGCCACACGAATGCATGGACGAAGGGCCCGAACTGCACGAGACCGGCGGCATCTTCCCCGAGCAAAAGACCAAGATAAAATGGTAGCAGCAGCATTTGCAGGATAAGCAGAGCCGGTGTCGTCGCCAGCAACAAACGGGCATCGGCCCGGCCCAGATGCGAAAACGTCACGACGTAATCGATGCAGGGCGTGAGAAGAACCAAGAGCACACCGAGTCGCACCGCAGAACTATCAGGGAGGAACTGAATAAGAGCCGCCACGAGAAGCGGAACGGCGATGAAGTTCGCGATGAGCAGAGCTGCGAGGAAGTCGACGCGGGCGAAAGCTCGCCTGAGGTCTGCAAGCGGAACCTGTAGGAAGGTCACGAACAGCATCAATGCGAGCGCAGGATTGACACCGGCCTCAAGAGCAGTCGTGCCGGGCACAAGCAAGGCGCTTATGGCCGCCACCACGACAGCGCCAAAGTAAATACCGATTTGCCGGTTCTCCAGAATAGCCCTGATACTCTGAGTGTTCATTCTCTCTCGCTTTGGCCGGTTATGAGCGGAATCGGAGGCTTCTATAGTCAGCCGCCGCCCTTAGCAGCGTCAAACTGAGGCGTCGAACAACCGGAGCAGTCCAACCAGCGCCGATCAGACAAGGCTAAAAAATTCCCTCATAGAACAGAAACATTGCGTGATTCTGCGTCAGTTACCAGTCGGATTAGATTTACGATAGGGGCATCGGGGACAACCGAAATTATCGAACGGGTCAGTGCGGATTCTCAAGACTAAAGAGCTCCGACTGCTCGTCATAAGCAAAAAGCTCCGCATAACGTCCCCACGACACGATTGTCTTCAGCGTCTCGGTCGCATAGTCCTCAGACATATAATCTTCGAGTTCATTACGGAAGCGCGCGGCCGGTGCGGTGTGAGAAGGCCGCTCGTCGAGAACACGGCGGATCAAACCTGCAACCGGCACATATGTGATCATATGCTCAGCAAACAGCTTCTTGCGGGCATCGGTCTCAAGATTCGCGAAGCGTTTGCCCGCCTCCGTCAGCATCAGATCGCCTTCGCTTAACTGGGCAAACCTCAATAACTGCAGGGATTCACTGAGGTGGAAGAGTTCATCCGCTTCGAGCTGCAGACTTTCAGCAAGGACTGGCAAATCGGCGTGCCCATTGTATGGAGGCCCTGCCAATGTCTCGATTAGGCCAGAAAGCACATTGGATGAGACGTGGTTCAGCACCATCCCGACGCCCGTGCCGTGAAGCCCCTCAACAGCCGGCGCGCGCTGTTCGGGACGCTGCGTCATGCGCGCATAAATACTGTCCACGAGCTTACGAAATGTCGGATCGAGGCGATTGCGCGGGTGCGGCAAGTCGACCTTGATCTCCGCCGCCACGCGACCGGGGTTGGAAGAGAAAACCAGAATACGGTCGCACATCAACACCGCTTCCTCGATGTTGTGCGTCACCATCAACACAGACTTGATCGGCAGCCGGCCTTCGATCCAAAGATCGATCAGGTCGGTCCGGAGCGTCTCAGCCGTCAGCACATCGAGGGCAGAAAACGGTTCATCCATCAGCAACAGGTCTGGATGCACGACCAATGCCCGCGCGAAACCGACGCGTTGCCGCATGCCGCCCGATAGTTCCTTGGGGAAAGCCGACTCGAATCCATCGAGACCAATCAGATCGATCGCCGCAAGCGCTCGCTTGTGGCGCTCGGCGCGATCGACGCCCAGCGCTTCCAGTCCCAGTTCGACATTTTGCAGAACGGTCAGCCACGGGAATAAAGCGAATGACTGAAATACCATCGCGAGGCCGTTCGGCGGACCCTGAATCACTTCTCCACGGCATTTCGCATCGCCAGATGATGGCGCGATAAGTCCCGCAATGATGCGCAGCAGTGTCGATTTTCCCGATCCGGAACGGCCGAGCAGCCCGACAATCTCGCCCGCGCGGATGGTCAGATCGACATTTTCGAGCACCAGCAGCTCTTCACCGCTTCCCTTCGGAAACGAACGACAGACTTTTCTGATATCGAGGAGCTGATTGTTGTTGACGATGTCAAGCATGGTTCTTCCTGATCAACCGAGACGAAGGCGACGTTCACCGAAGGCATAGAGCGGCCTCCAGAGCAGTCGGTTAAAGAGCGTGACGAAGATGCACATCACGGCGATGCCGAGCACCACGCGAGGAAAATCGCCGACCTCGGTCGCCTTGGCGATGTAGGCACCGAGCCCGGTCGCGGTAAGTTTTGTATCGCCCCAGCTTGCGACTTCCGCAACGATGGAGGCATTCCAGGAACCGCCCGACGCGGTAATGGCGCCGGTGATGTAATACGGAAAGATGCCCGGCAGGATAGCCTTGGTCCACCACCGCCATCCCTTAAGATGAAAGCTGCTGGCAGCCTCTTTCAGATCCGTCGGAAAGGCGCTCGCACCAGCAATGACATTGAACAGGATGTACCACTGGGTGCCCAAAATCATCAGCGGACTGAGCCAGACGTTCACGTTCAACCCGTAGTGGACGATGATTACCACAAAGACCGGGAATGCGAGATTTGCGGGGAACGCAGCCAAGAATTGCGCGAGCGGTTGGATTCGTTCGGCAAGCTTCGGTCGAAGCCCGATCCAGACGCCGACGGGCACCCATATCAGAGTGGCGAGCACAATCAGTACCACCACGCGCGCCAAGGTGATGAAACCGTATCCGACGGCGCTGAACACGTCCGAGATGCTCAAGGTCACCGACAGATATTCATAGACCTTCCAAGCGGCATAGGCGGTGCTCGCGACGATCAATGTAAGCCAGACACCATCAATGAGGCGCGACGGCGGGCCACGTCTAGTTGGTATCCGCAGCTTCGCTGGAAGCGCGATGTGCAGGTTCGAGATGACTTTGTTCAAGGCCGCGAATGGATACGACAGCGCGCGTAGCGCCCGGGTCCGCCTAAATAGATCTAGCATCCAGGACGACGGTTCCGTCGCCGAAGCGGTCTGCTCGAACCGGAATTTATCAGCCCAGGCGACGACGGGCCGGAACAGCAACTGGTCATAGGCGAGGATGACCAAAAGCATCGCCAATAGCGCATAGCCGATTGCGGGAAGATCCTGCTCCTTGATAGCCAGCGCCACATAGGAGCCGATCCCCGGCAATGTCACCGTGGTATCCCCAACCGTGATCGCTTCAGAAGCCACGACGAAGAACCATCCTCCCGACATCGACATCATCGTATTCCAAACGAGACCCGGCATGGCGAACGGCACGTCAAGGCGCCAGAACCGTTGCCAACCACTGAGATGAAAGCTTTGAGACGCCTCCTCCAGATCCTTCGGCACATTTCGCATCGACTGATACATGCTGAATGTCATGTTCCAGGCTTGGCTGGTAAAGATCGCGAACACGCAGGCCAGTTCAGCGCCGAACACGCGGCCGGGGAAGAGATTCATGAAGAAGACGACGGTGAAAGTGAGAAAGCCAAGAATCGGCACCGATTGCAGAATATCGAGCAGCGGGATCAATACCATCTCCGCGCGCCGGCTCTTGGCTGCGATCGCGGCATAAATGAATGTGAAGATAATGGCGCAGACGATCGCCAGCAGCATCCGCAACGTCGTTCGCAGTGCATAGGCCGGAAGATTGCCGGGATCGAGAGATACGGGAGCAACGTCGAGCGCAGACAGAGGCGCCGCAGTTTGCTCACCGCCGTAGACGATGAGCACCAGCGCCCCGATCACGAAAATCAGCGCCACAACATCCCAAATGTTGGGCCGCAGCACCTGCCCTAGTGCTGCTGGGCGAATATCTTGAAATGCCATAAGAGCCGCCTTGCCTAGAATTCGCCGTGCAGACGGCCTGAGAAGATAGAGACCGGTCCCCGGTCTGCGTTATAGGCGGGGTTCGTGATGAGCTGGTAGTCGGCGGTGAAAGTGAAGGCCTTGCTGAGGGAGAGTGCGTAATAGGTCTCCAGAATGCGCTCGGTGCCGTAGTTCAGCCGGCCATCGCCGATCAGGAGACCCTTGCCGCCGGCGGCCAGGAAATCGCGGTGCGCGCCCGACAGTCCGTTGATGGCCCCGCCCAGCCCGATCGTATCGGCCGGCCGTCCCCAGTAGCTGCCCTTGATCGAAACGCCGCCGGACACGCTGCGGTCGATATCCGCGAACGACAGGACCTCGTTCTGGCCGTCGTTCCAGCTTGCGCGCGCGAAAATGCCGATGTCGGTTGCGACCTGCTGTTCGGCGTTGACGTAGAAGCCGTACTTCGATCGCTCCCGGCGCTCACCCGGCACGATGTCATTGATGTCGAGCCCGGG
>JAFVHU010000048.1 GCA_017474385.1 Afipia sp.
CCGACGCCGAACACGGTGATGCGTGGCCTCAGCTCGCGAACATCCGGGGGTGTGAGATTAATGGTCATGGTTGCCTCTCGATTATGCGCGCGCGTGGGGGCTTGGGCTGCACGCCAAAGCGGTTGATGGATTGGTCCGATCCGGTGTTGAGATCATCAGAAGCCCTCTCGAAGCCATCTGCCGACCTTTCCGAAATAGCCGTTGGTCCCTGTCATGAGCTGCCGCGTATGCCGCGGTTCAACGTGTTCAAGGTGTGCGAATTGCGGATAGACCAGGAGGCCGGTCGGCACCGCGAACGATGCGCTCTTGGCCTCGTTGGGCAGCCGGCCGAAGCCGAGCGGGCGCCCGATGCGCACCTCGCGGCCGAGAATGCGGCTGGCGAGATCTGGAATGCCGGTGAGCTGCGATGCGCCGCCGGTCAGCACCACTCGCGCCCTCGGCTCTGCCGCAAAGGGGGAATCCGCGAGCCGGTCCCTGACCATCTCAAAAATCTCCTCGACCCGCTGCTTCACGATGTTTGCAATCGTGGCGCGGGATACAATCTGCGGCGCGTCACCGTCGTGACCTCCCACCGTCGGCACACTCATGACTTCGCGCGCGTCAGAACCGCCGGTCAGCACGGTGCCATATAACGTCTTGATTCGCTCGGCATCCGCAATGCACGCACCTAAACCGCGCGCCAAATCCATCGTCACATGCTGCCCGCCGACGGCAAATCCGCTGGCGTGAACACACTGCCCGGCGGAATACGTCGCGATCGTCGTGGTGCCCGCGCCCATCTCGACCACAGCAGCGCCGAGATCAGCTTCGTCATCGGTCAGAACTGCGAGTCCGGCCGCGTAAGGCGCGCAGGCCATGGCCTCGACGTTGAGGTGACAACGCTCGACCACCAGCATCAGGTTCTTTGCCGCCGTTGCATCGGCAGTAATGACATTCATGTCGATGCCGAAGTGGCGGGCGACCATTCCGCTCGGATCGCGGACGCCCTTGACGCCGTCCAGCGAGTAAGTGGCGGGCAGAACATGGAGCACGGTGCGTCCCCGCGGCGTCGCATGATGCATGCCGGCGCTGATGACGCGGCTCATGTCGGCGGGGGTCACCGCACCGCCGCGCAATTCCGAGGAGGCCTCGACCATATCGCCTTGCAGACGGCCGGCGGATACCGACAGCAGCACCGATTCGACGCGGACCTTGGCCATCCGCTCCGCCAACGCCACCGCCTGACGCACGGCCTGTTCGCATTCGTTGAGGTCGACCACCGCGCCGGCCTTGACGCCGCGCGACTGGATGTGGCTCAGCCCGATCAGTTCGACGGCGTGGGTCCGGCCGCGCAGCGTATCGCTCGGCGGGCACGGCTTCAGCCGCGCGATCAGACAGGCGATCTTGCTGGTGCCAATGTCGAGCGCGGCGACAAGCGCCGTCTTGTTCGGCGGCATCTGCCGGGTCTTCGGGGTCTGGACGCCATCGAGACTGGTCATGCGCTTCCAGCCTTCTTCGGTGGTTTCTTGTCCTTGAGCAGATCGTTGCGCGCCTTCGCCGCGTCCTCCGATAGGCGCACGGTGAAGCGATCCGGCAGCCGCATGTCGATGGCGGTGATGTCCCGCGAGAACAGGCCGGTCTCCTTGTCCATCTTCGACAGGGTCGCCAGCGCCTTCTCGACCTCGAATTCCGGCAGGCGAACGTCGACGCCGTCAGCCAGGCGCAGATTCCAGCGCCGCTCGCCGACGAACACGATCGCCTTAACCTGGGACCGCACCTGCGGGTATTGCGCCAGCAGGCCGAGGAAATCCTTGGCGCGGGTTTCCGCACCTTTGCCCACGACCAGCGGCAGCGATACGAAACGCCGCGCCACATAGGGCTCAAGCACCGTGCCGTCGGCCGAAATCACGGAGACCCGGCCGTTTTCCTGCCACAGGGCGAATGGCGAACGCTCGGTGATGTCGATCTGCAAGCGGCCCGGATAAAGCTTCTGCACGGTGGCGTCAGATATCCACGGATCGGCTTTCAGTTTGTCGCGTGCGGTCGCGGCATCGAGGAACAGCAGCGACGAGCGGCCGTTGACGCCGCCGACGGCGAGAATCTCATCCTGCGTGAGCTGTTTGCGGCCGGTGATCGCGACACTGGTGATTCGGAATCCGACGGAATTGGCCGCGGCGTTGCGGGTGTCGCTCAGCGCGCCGAGCACTTCGTCGGTGTGACCGCCCTTGATCACGCCCAGCACGGCG
>JAFVHU010000049.1 GCA_017474385.1 Afipia sp.
AATCGAGAATTTCTGGAGCGGGCGAAGGGATTCGAACCCTCGACCCCGACCTTGGCAAGGTCGTGCTCTACCCCTGAGCTACACCCGCATCAGAATTGGCGGGGCGCAAAGCGCGCCGCCGGGCAAACCTATGCCAAATGCGGCCATGCAATGCAACAGGGCGAATCCTTTATTCCTCATGCCCGGTTCCGGCGATTTCGAGCCAAATCGATGTTTTCACGAGCCTTTGCGGCCTATCACCCGATTGAAAATTAGCCAAAAGACCTCCATCTGTGGCTTTGCGCCGTTCCCGGCCTGACGGCCACCCGGCCCGCGCGGAAATTCGCGCTTTCTTGCATATCGGCCATTTTCACCGCGGCGGATCGAAGCTGCCGGAAAATGCCCCGATCGTGCTAGAAGCGGCTCTCTTCCATAAGACATGCGGCAGACGAGGATCACGTGACCATAGTCGAGCAAGGCAGCGGACCGGCGGCAATGACGCCCCCCGACCTCATCAAGGACACCACGACCCAGACCTTTGTGAAGGACGTCATCGAGGAATCGAAGCGCCAGCCGGTGCTGATCGACTTCTGGGCGCCATGGTGCGGCCCCTGCAAGCAATTGACGCCGACCATCGAAAAAGCCGTCCGTGCCGCCAAAGGCAAGGTCAAGCTGGTCAAGATGAACATCGACGAGCATCCCGCGATTCCGGGGCAGATGGGCATCCAGTCGATTCCCGCCGTCATCGCCTTCGTCAACGGCCAGCCAGCCGACGGCTTCATGGGCGCGGTGCCTGAAAGCCAGGTCACGGCCTTTATCGACAAGCTGACCCAGGGCATGCCTTCGCCGGAAGGCGACATCGCCGAAATTCTCAACGAGGCCGAGACCGCGATGGCGGCCGGCGACGCAGCGACTGCCGCCTCGATCTATGCCGAAGTGCTCGGCGTCGACGCCACCAATCTCACCGCACTTGCCGGTCTCGCGCGATGCTACGTCGCAACCGGCGCGCTGGAGCAGGCCAAGCAGACGCTGGCTTTGGTGCCGGAGTCCAAGCGCAACGATGCCGCGATCTCCGCAGTACAAACCATGCTCGATCTCGCCGAACAGGCCAAAGCCGTCGGCCCGGTGACGGACCTCGAACAGAAGGTCGCCGCCAACCCGCTCGATCATCAGGCCCGATTCGATCTCGCCGTCGCACTCAACGCCAGCGGCAAGCGTACCGAAGCGGCGGGCCACCTGATGGAAATCGTCAAGCGCGACCGCAAGTGGGACGACGACGGTGCGCGCAAGAAGCTGGTGCAGTTCTTCGAAGCGTGGGGACCGAATGACGATGCGACCATTGAAGGCCGCAAGCGTCTTTCAACGATCCTTTTCTCCTGAGGCTCTTTACGGAATTTCCGTACGACTGATGTGAGGGAAGCGGATGCCGATCAACGCCGAATACCGTGGACCCGCCGATCTGCCGAAAATCATTCCGGTGTTTCCGTTGCCGGGAGCGTTGCTGCTGCCGCGCGGCCAGATGCCGCTGAATATTTTCGAGCCGCGCTATCTTCAGATGGTGGATGACGCGTTTCGCGACGGCCACCGCCTGATCGGAATGATCCAGCCTGACGTGACCCATTCCCAGAGCAACGAGCGGCCCTCGCTGTTCAAGGTCGGCTGCGTTGGACGCATCACGCAGCTCGCCGAGTCCGGCGACGGCCGCTACATTCTGGAACTGACCGGCATTGCGCGCTTCAAGGTGATGGAGGAGAAGACGGTTCTCACCCCCTATCGCCAGTGCCGCGTTGATTTTGCCGCGTTCATCGACGACTTCATCGCGCGCAAGGGCGAGGAGCAAGTTGACCGCCAGGCTTTGCTCCAGGCGCTTACGCTGTTTCTGAAAGCCAATCAGCTCAAGGTCGATTGGGAAGGCATTGAGAGCGCGCCCAATGAGGCGCTGGTCAATGCGCTGGCAATGATGTCGCCCTATGGGCCTGCGGAAAAGCAGGCGCTGCTGGAAGCGCCCGACCTCAAGACCCGCGCTGAAATCCTGATTGCCGTCACTGAAATGGATCTCGCCAAGAAGCAGACCACCGGCGATCCGCCGTTGCAGTAACCCGCGGCGGCTCCCTTTGACGGGTATGCCTTAGTAACCCGCGATCCCGAGGGCGACCACACCGCTCAGCAGCATCCATCCGAAGTGACGTCCGCGTGTAGCGTAGGCATTGGCCAGCGCCGCAAATCCGAACACCACCGCGAACGTCGCAACGATCCAGTGGCGCGCCGGCTCCGACGCCATATACGGCGCCGCGATCAGCAGCACTCCGCCGCCGATCCACGCCAGCGTGCCTGCCTGCCAGACCAGCCGTATCAGCGTCCGCAAGCGCGGCGGCTCGATGGTCGCACGCGCGAACACCTTCGTCTCGCCGAGCACACCATGAACCAGCGCCACCACAATCGCGAGCGCACCGGAACATTGCAAAAGCAAATCGCGCATCACGCTGCCTCCATAAGGTAGCCATACATAACTGTATGGTGACGATGCACCGGATGCTGGTGCCTGTCAATACAGTTATGTATGGTCGCTTCCGAACATCGGAGACGCTTGCGTGACCACCGTCCAGCTTTCCGCCAACGACTGGCTCGATCAGGGCCTGAAAACGCTCACTCAAAGCGGCTATACCGCGCTGAAGGCCGAGCCGCTGGCGAAAGCCATGGGCGTCTCACGCGGCAGCTTCTACTGGCATTTCGCAGATGTCGGCGCGTTTCACTCAGCTCTGCTCAAGCGGTGGCGCGAGATTTCGACCGAGCAGATCATCGCCAATCTCGAACAATCCAGAAACCGCGAGGCGCCGCTCAACGTGTTGCTGCGCGGGGCGTTCAGCGCGAGACTCCCGGTCGAGGTCGCTGTGCGGAGCTGGGCCACCGTCGATCCGGCGGCGCGCGCGGCGGTGCAGGCGATCGACAAGCGCCGGCTATCCTATATCGAAAGCCTTCTGACGGCGGCGGGATGTCCGCCGGATGTGGCGCGGGCGCGGGCGCAAATTCTCTACTGGGCGTTTCTTGGCTTCACACTGTCAGACAGGCCTTTGCCGAAACAGCGCCAGAGCGAATTCCTCGACGAACTGATCAGGATCGCCAACGCGCCGGCCTGATAGCCGCGACAAAACCGATCGATTGCAGAACCTCGCCAATAAAAAAGCGCCGCGGAGAGCAGCGCTTTCTCGTTTCAGCAAATCCCGCTGAAGAACTACGAAGCGCGGGTGGCTTCCCAGCGGCCCGAGCACGTCATGCTCGAGGATTTGCCGCTCCACTGCCCGGAGCCGGAATTGGCCGAGAGCTTGCCGCTGGCGCTGGCCTTCTGGTCACCGTGCGCAATCGCAACGCTGACCGTGCCGGCGTCGCCGACATGACCGGAAATATCGAAGCCGCCATCACCGGAATAGCTGACGCGGCCGCCCTCGACCTTCACCGGATAGCTGTAGACCGGATCACAATTGCCGGACTGGGTGATGATGGTGACCTTCCACGAGCCGTCGAATGAGGAACCGGCCTTGGCCGAGCTGGCCAGCACAACAGCCGCCGTCAGGGCCGCAGCGGCAAAGGCGGCCAGAGCGAACAGCCGGGCGGCTGGATACAAGGACAAGGCAATCGTCTTGGCGCGCGCGGCCATCTCTATCCCTCACATGTGGTGGGTGCTGGGAGGGATATAGTCAGATTGTGGCGAGACTTCCAGCACAGCGCAGCAACTGCGCGGCACTTTCGAAAATATCTAATTATTCCAATAATATATTACCGATGCGCTTCCCAGCGCCCGCTGCATCGGGCCCCCTTCAGGATGCCGCTCCAGCGGCCTGATCCGGAATAGCCCGACAGCCGTCCGCTGGCCCGGCCGGAGGAGCCGCCGCTGGAAATCGCGACATTGACCCCGCCGCCACCGCTGATGCGCCCGCTGATGGTCGCGCCGCCAGCCGAGACGATCCGGCCGCCGCTGACTTGCAGCGGAAAGCTGTAGGCCGCGTCGCAGTTGCCGGCTTGGGTGACGATGATGACCGTCCAGGGGCCGTCGAACGAGGCGGCCCGGGCGGGAGAACCCGCGAGGAGAACCGCTGCGGCAAAGGCGAAGGGGGCCGACCACTTCAGAACGCTGACATTCATGGGACTGGCTTTCCAGCATGAGGGCGCGAAGGTCTTCAGAATAGTCGCTGAAACGGTTCCCTGCGTTCAATAATGGTCTTAATCGTTGCCAATTCGCGGCTTGTCTGCCATAAGCCCAACCTTCGTCGCCCGGCTGATTAAGGGCTGCCGTGGCGACGCCAATGCTGATTTTCTCCACACGGGATTAAGTCGAGCATTATCAACGCTCTAACGAGCATTTCAGCCGCCAGATCGCCTTTCGGGGCGGTTTTTTGTTGCGGCAACAGGAGAGCCAAATGCCCAAGCTGAAGACCAAGTCGGGCGCTAAAAAGCGCTTCAAAGTCACCGGGACCGGAAAAGTCGTGTCTGCCCACGCGGGCAAGCGCCACGGCATGATCAAGCGGACGAAGAAGCAGATTCGTCAGCTCCGCGGGACCCGCATTCTGTTCAAGACCGACGGCGACAACGTCAAGAAGTACTTCTTGCCAAACGCCTGATCACCGGGCCGCGCGACAGCGCGGCACTCTGTCACCAATTCAATTTTCAGATGAAGGAGATCAGTCATGGCTCGCGTTAAACGCGGTGTGACGGCTCACGCCAAGCACAAGAAAGTCTACAAGGCCGCCAAGGGTTTTTCCGGCCGCCGCAAGAATACCATCCGCGCCGCCAAGGCCGCCGTGGACAAGGCAGGCCAGTACGCCTTCCGCGCCCGCAAGCTGAAGAAGCGCACCTTCCGCGCGCTCTGGATTCAGCGCCTCAACGCGGCCGTGCGCCCGTTCGGCATGACCTACAGCGTGTTTATCAACGGCCTCGCCAAGTCGGGCGTCGTGGTGGATCGCAAGGTGCTGTCGGATCTCGCGATCCACGAACCGGCGGCGTTCCAGGCGATTGCTGAAAAGGCCAAAGCCGCTCTCGCGGCGTAAGCCTGCCGATCGCCGCGTTCGCGGCCTAGGCATGCCCCTCTTGTACGAGGCCGACACGACCGGAGCGTAAAACGCTCCGACCCGTTCGGCTGGGCTTGATTAAACCCCACCGGACGGTTCAAACACACCACCGTTCCGATGGGGCTTTCTACAATGTCCGACCTCGCCAAACTCGAAACCGAAATCCTTAGCGCGATCGCCGCGGCTTCCGATGAAGTTGCGCTGGAAGCCGTGCGCGTCGGCGCACTCGGCAAGAAGGGCTCGATCTCCGCGCTGCTTGCGACGCTCGGCAAGATGTCGCCGGACGAGCGCAAGACCGAAGGCGCGAAGATCAATCTCGCGAAAGACAAGGTGACGGAAGCGCTCGCCGCGCGCCGCGACATTCTCAAGAACGCCGCGCTCGATGCACGGCTGGCATCGGAAACCATCGATGTCACGCTGCCGACGCGCGAGACGCCCGCCGAGCAGGGCCGCATTCATCCGCTCTCTCAGGTGATGGACGAACTCACCGCGATCTTCGCCGACATGGGCTTCTCGATTGCCGAGGGTCCGGACATCGAGACCGACGATTACAATTTCACCAAGCTGAATTTCCCCGAAGGCCATCCGGCGCGGGAAATGCACGACACGTTCTTCTTCAACCGCAAAGAAGATGGCTCGCGGCCGCTGCTGCGCACCCACACCTCGCCGGTGCAGGTGCGCACGATGTTGTCGCAGAAGCCGCCGATCCGCGTGATCTGTCCGGGCCGCACCTACCGCATCGACAGCGACGCGACCCACACCCCGCAATTCCATCAGGTCGAGGGCCTCGTGATCGACAAGGGCTCGCATCTCGGCCACCTGAAATGGATTCTCGCTGAATTCTGCAAGGCGTTCTTCGAGGTCGATAACGTCAACATGAAATTCCGTCCGTCGTTCTTCCCGTTCACCGAGCCGTCGCTGGAAGTCGATATCCAGTGCCGCCGCGACAAGGGCGAAATCCGCTTCGGCGAAGGCGAAGACTGGCTGGAGATTCTCGGCTGCGGCATGGTGCATCCGAATGTGCTGCGCGCCTGCGGCATCGATCCCGACGTCTATCAGGGCTTCGCCTGGGGCATGGGCATCGATCGCATCGCGATGCTGAAGTACGGCATCAACGATCTGCGGCAAATGTTCGAGAGCGATACGCGCTGGATCAATCACTACGGCTTCAAGCCGCTCGATGTCCCGACGCTGGCGGGAGGGTTGTCGTCGTGAAATTCACCTTCTCCTGGCTGAAAGAGCATCTCGACACCGACGAGCCGCTCGAGAAGATCGCCGACAAGCTCACCATGATCGGGCTTGAGGTCGAGCATATCGACGACAAGGCCAAGGCGCTCGCGCCGTTCGTCATCGCGAAGGTCCTCTCCGCCGAGCAGCATCCCAATGCCGACCGGCTGCGCGTCTGCATGGTCGATTACGGCCAGATCGCAAACGGCGACAAGCCGCTGCAGGTCGTCTGCGGCGCGCCGAACGCGCGCGCGGGCCTTGTCAGCGTGTTCTCACCGGCCGGCACCTACATTCCGGGCAAGAACATTACCCTGAGCGTCGGCACCATCCGCGGCGTCGAGAGCCACGGCATGTTGTGTTCGGCCGCCGAGCTTGAACTCTCCGAAGACCACGACGGCATCATTGAGCTTCCGGCTGACGCGCCGGTCGGCAAGGCGTATGCGGAGTGGGCCGGCCTCGGCGATCCGGTGATCGAGATCAATCTGACGCCGAACCGTCAGGATTGCACCGGCGTCCACGGCATCGCGCGCGATCTCGCCGCCGCCGACATGGGCAAGTTCAAGGACAACGCGCCGAAGCAGATCAAGGGCGCATTCCCCTGCCCCGTGCAGGTGAAGATCGAGGACGAGAAACTTTGTCCGGGCTTCGCGCTGCGCCTCGTGCGCGGCGTCAAGAACGGCCCCTCGCCCGAATGGCTGCAAAAGCGCCTGACCTCCATCGGCCTGCGCCCGATCAACGTGCTGGTCGACATCACCAACTTCATGACCTTCGACCGCGCGCGGCCGCTGCATGTGTTCGACGCCAGGAAGGTGACGGGCAATCTCACCGTGCGCCACGCACGCAACGAGACGGTCATCGCGCTCGACGGCAAGACCTACGCACTGGACGACACCGTCTGCGTGATCGCTGACGACAACGGCGTGGAATCCATCGCCGGCATTATGGGCGGCGAAGCCTCCGGCTGCGACGAAAATACCACCGACGTGCTGATCGAGTCGGCGCTGTGGAACGAGATCAACATCGCGCAGACCGGACGCAAGCTCGGCATCAATTCCGACGCGCGCTATCGCTTCGAGCGCGGCGTCGATCCGGCTTTCATGGTGCCGGGCCTCGAGATGGCGACCAAGCTGGTGATGGATCTTTGCGGTGGCACGCCGTCGGAGATCGTGGTCGCCGGACAATCCCATGGCGACGACCGCATCATCGAATTCCCGCTGGCAGAGGTGAAACGTCTTGCCGGCATTGAGGTGCCGTTCCCGCAGATAAAACTGATCCTGGGCCATCTCGGATTCATGGTCGCAGGCACCGGCCCTGTCGTGAAGGTCGCGGTGCCGTCGTGGCGCAGCGACGTCCATGGCAAGGCCGATATCGTCGAAGAGATCGTGCGCATTGTCGGCGTCGACAGCGTGCCGCTGACGCCGTTCGAACGCGGCGATGCGCCGCGCAAGCCGGTGCTGACCCAGATTCAGCTCCGCACCCGCCGCGCCAAACGCGCACTGGCCGCGCGCGGCATGACCGAGGCCGTGACGTGGTCGTTCGTCTCCAAACCGCAGGCCGAACTGTTCGGCGGCGGAAAACCCGAACTGACGCTGGCCAATCCGATTGCGTCGGATCTCTCCGACATGCGTCCCTCGCTGATCGCGGGACTGGTCGCGGCGGCACAGGCCAATGCGGATCGCGGCTTCGCGGATGTGGCGCTGTTCGAGGTGGGACAGATCTTCAAGGGCGATCGCCCCGAAGACCAGTTCATGGCCGCGAGCGGCGTGCGCCGCGCGATGGCTTCATCGAAGGGCATTGGCCGTTTCTGGTCCGGCTCGGCGACCGTCGATGCGCTCGACGCCAAGGCCGATGCGCTGGCGGTGCTGGCCGCGGCGGGTGCGCCGATGCAAGGGCTTCAGGTTGTCTCGGCGGCTGAGTCGAAAAATTTTCCGGCGTGGCTGCATCCCGGCCGCTCCGGCGCGATCCAGATCGGCCCGCAGAATGTGCTGGGATATTTCGGCGAACTGCATCCGCGCGCACTGGAAGCCCTGAAGGCCGACGGCCCGCTGGTGGCCTTCGAAGTCATCCTCGAGCGGATTCCCGATGCCAAGGCGAAGCCGACCCGCGCCAAGCCGCTGCTGGAGCTGTCGCCGTTCCAGCCAGTGTCGCGCGATTTCGCATTCATTGTCGATCGCAGCGTCAAGGCCGGCGATATCGTGCGCACGGCACAGGCCGCCGACAAGAAGCTGATCACCAATGTGACGGTGTTCGACGTCTATGAAGGCAAGGGCATCGACGAGGCCAAGAAATCGATCGCCATCGCCGTGACTTTGCAGCCCCGCGAGAAGACCCTGACCGATCAGGAGATCGACGCAGTCGCCTCCAAGATCATCGCGGATGTCACCAAGAAGACCGGCGGCGTGCTGCGCGGCTGATCGCTCGTCAGCGCGGCCAGTTCAGGCTGCGCTCGCCGGGGGCGGGCGGCTCCGCCGCCGCGCGCGACTGCGTGCGCTTCGGCTTCTTGCCGGATTTCTCGGGCCCCGGCGCATCTTTAAGCGCGCCGATCTTGCGCAAGGCTGCCTCCGCGGCGCGCTCGCCGGATTCCCAGGCGCCGCCGACGGTGCCCCACTGGGTTTCGTGCGCGGCTTCACCTGCGAAAAACAGGCTGCCCAATGGCTCCATCAGAACCTTGCGCGCCGGCTGGCCGCCGGGCGAGGCCGCCGACATCGCCCCATAGATGTACGGCATGTCGTTCCAGCGTGTCGCGGTGGTGCGCCGGGCGATGTTCTTGACGTCCGCGCCGAACAGTTTCGTCAGCCACTCCGTCGCAAACGCCACCATCGCCGCCTCGCCCCGCGCCGACAGCTCAGTGCCGAACGAGCCCGCGACATCGACCTGACACAGCGATGAGCCGCCAAGATTGGCGAGCAGAAAGCCGGTGCTGCGGTCGGTGCTTTGTTCGATCACGATATCGTCGCGCGACAGCCCAAGCGGATTGCCCGGCAATTCGAGTGCGATGTGATCGTAACTGCCGAGCGTGAGTTTCGACGCCGCATCCTGCTGGCGTTTCGGCAGTTCAGGCGCGAACTTGATTTTCCCGGACAACAGCGCGTTGGTCGATGCCGTCATGATGACAGCCTTTGCGTTGAGCTTTCCCGCCGGTGTCTCGAGCTGCGCGTCGCGGTTGCTCCAGACGATACGAGTCACGGGCGTGGACAGCATCAGCGGCAACCCCTCGCCGAGCTTGGCAATCAGCGCACCCAGTCCCTGACGGCAGGCCGATGGCCCGTCGCGCTGCGCCATGGCGACGAGATCGAGTGCGGAGAGATCCTTCAGGTCCTTGCCGGTGGCGGTGGCGCCCAGCAGGAAATCCGTCGTGCCCGCCCACACGCCGATATCCTTCGGCAACCCGGCCGCCGCCGGCATATCGGCCTTGCCGCGCACGGCATCGCCCATGGAGCGATTGGCGCGAACCAGTGTGGCGAGAAAATCTTCGCTCTCGCCGGCACGCGCGTTGCGGCGGCCGATCCGGATGCGCTGGCCGCGTGGGGCGGGAAGCATGTCCATGCCGACGCCGCGCGCCAGTTTCGCGACCGGACTGGTCTCCGCGTTGTAGAGCCAGCGCGCGCCCCGGTCGAACGGGGCATCGAACGAGGCCGCGTCGGTGACACAGCGCCCGCCGATGTTGGGAGCGGCTTCGATCACGATAACCTTGCGGCCGGCCGCGGCAATGCGGCGCCCGGCGGCAATCCCGGCGGCACCTGCGCCGATCACAACCACCTCGGCGTCGCGCGGCAGCGGCGCAGCCAGGGCACGCGTCGCGAACGGCGAAAGCACCATTGCCGCCGAGCCGGCTAGAAGATCGCGCCGGGTAATTGTCATGTCATGGTTTCCGAAATTCGACCAAAAACAGGGATATCAGACGAAATTGCCGTATCATAAGGCTTCCGGCAACGGTCATGGTGAATGTTTGATGAGCGACGGGCTTGACGCATGAACTAAATTGAAATTGCTTTCGACAACAATAAGCCAACAAGAAAGCGGCCGGAACGTGCCGCTCGGGGGGATCCTCCAATGGGCATTATGCTCGATACTGTCGGCAAGATCATTGCCGGTTACCTCCAGAAAGAGGTGCCGGGCTATGAACCCTTTACGCCGAGCGATCCGGAGCGGCTGCGCGGGCTGATCGAAGCCGGCGACGTGCTGCTGGTCGAAGGCAACAACCGCGTCTCCGGCATCATCAAGTATCTCACCCAATCGACGTGGTCTCACGCCGCGCTCTATGTCGGCCCGATCGATGGCGCGAACGAGCCCGACGGCGAGCCGCATGTGCTGATCGAGGCCAATATCGGCGAAGGCGTTACCACCGCGCCGCTCTCGAAATATTATCCCTATCACACCCGCCTCTGCCGCCCCGTCGGGCTGTCCTATGAGGACCGCACCACGGTCTGCCGCTACGCGATCAACCGCGTCGGCTTCGGCTACGACACCAAGAATATTCTCGATCTGATGCGCTATCTCATTCCGGTGCCGGTCCCGCAGCGCTGGCGGCGGCGGATGATTTCACTGGGCTCGGGCGATCCGACCAAGATCATCTGCTCGGCCTTGATCGCGCAGGCGTTCGGCGCGGTGCGCTATCCGATCTTGCCGAAGATCACGCAGGCCGCGAGCCGCCAGGCGCGCCGCGAAATCCTGCACATCCGCGATTCCTCGCTCTACATGCCGCGCGACTTCGACATCTCGCCCTATTTCGAGATCGTCAAGCCGACCATCGTCCGCGGTTTCGATTACACGGCGCTGCACTGGGCCGATACGACAAAGCCGTCCCCGGAGGTGACGGACGAAACTGATCCCTTTCCAGAGGGAGTCTTCGAAACGCCAGAAGCGCCGCTCGCGCCTGTTGCGCCGTTTGAGCAAGCTTCGGCGCAAGCCGAACCGGCGCGCAACCTCGCAGCCTGAACCGGAAACCGATCTCGAGCGAAGCGGATAAAGAATCCGCTCGCGCGGCCAAACACGCCGCTCTCCCGCCCTTGCCGAACCCCCTCCGCATGTCTAATTCCCCCTGTCGAACTCGCGAGGAGTTCTTGGAGGAAAGCCCATGCTTGACGCCGCGCTCAAGGCGTTGTCCCAGATCCTGTCGCCGCCGATGCGTTCCATCCTGTGGAAGTCGGTCGGCCTTGCGCTGGTGCTGATCGTCGCAGCCGCGGTCGCGCTGCAACGGCTGCTGAGCTGGCTCGCCGGATCTGGCGGGCTGTGGGCCGAGACCATGGTCGGCTCCAACTACCACACCCTCATCAACATCCTCACATGGATTGTCTCGATCGCGGCCGGTCTCGGTGTCGTGGTCGGCGCGGTGTTCCTGATGCCGGCGATCACCTCGCTGGTCGCCAGCGTGTTCGTCGACGACGTCGCCGACATTGTCGAGCGCGAGCACTATCCTGCTGAAAAGCCAGGCGTCGCGCTTCCGGTTGGCCGCGCCGTTATCGAAGGCTCAAAGACGGCACTGCTGACGATCCTGGTCTACCTGATCGCGCTGCCGTTCGTGCTGATCGCCGGTGCAGGCTTCATCGTGTTCTTCATCGCGACGGCATGGCTGCTTGGCCGCGAGTATTTCGAACTCGCCGCGATGCGCTTCCGCACGCCGGAGGAAGCCAAGCTGATGCGCAAGCAGAACAGCGCGACTGTCTTCACGGCGGGACTGTTCATCGCCGCCTTCGTGTCGATTCCGATCGTGAATCTGGCGACACCGCTGTTCGGCATGGCCTTCATGGTTCACATGCACAAGCGGCTATCGGGCCCGCGGCCTGAATTGCTTGAACCGGTGCGCCGGACCAGCGTCCCGACGGCATGATGGCTTCTCCCTCGCCCCGTTCTTACGGGGAGAGGGTCGGGGTGAGGGGCTTGGCCGACGCAATGCATTTGCCCCTCACCCAGATTGCTTCGCAGTCCGACCTCTCCCCGCTCGCGGGGAGAGGTGAAGAACACTCACACCGTCTTTTCCGGCCACCGGCACAGATCGTTGATGATGCACACTTCGCAGCGCGGCTTGCGCGCGACGCAGGTATAGCGGCCGTGCAGGATCAGCCAGTGATGGGCGTGGCGCGCGAATTGCGGCGGCACAATCTCGAGCAACCCCAACTCAACCTCAAGCGGCGTCTTGCCGGGCGCCAATCCTGTACGATTGCCGACGCGAAACAGATGGGTGTCGACTGCGATGGTCGGTTCGCCGAACGCGATGTTGAGCACGACGTTGGCGGTCTTGCGGCCGACGCCGGGCAATGCCTCCAGCGCCGCGCGATCACGCGGCACTTCGCTCCCGTACAGTACGATCAGCTGCTCCGATAGCGCGATGACGTTCCTCGCCTTGGTGCGGTAGAGCCCGATGGTTTTGATGTAGTCGCGAAGCTTCTCCTCGCCGAGTTCCACCATTTTCTCCGGCGTGTCGGCCACGGGGAACAGATGCCGCGTCGCCTTGTTGACGCCGACGTCGGTCGCCTGCGCCGACAGCGCGACCGCGACCAGCAGCGTGTAGGGATTGAGGTGTTCGAGTTCACCCTTCGGCTCGGGATTGGCCTTGCGGAAGCGCGTAAAAGCCTCGACCACTTCGGATTCAGTCCAAGGCTTGAACTTTACCGGCTTGAACGCCTTCGGCTTGCCGGGCTGCGATCCGGCAACCCCTGCTTTCAGCACCTTCGCGGGCTTTGCCGTCTTGACCGCACGCGACTTCGGTTTTGGCTTTGAATGAGAAGTGATCGCCTTTTTTGCCATGTTCCCGGTATAGTAAGGCGCCATGGATGAGCGCAACGATTTTGATCTTGAGCAGATCGCGGACGCGCCGCTGTTCAGCGCGCGGCTGACGCCGCATCGTTCGCTCAGCCGCCATGGCTTTCTGGTGCTGATGGGATTTATCATCGCCGTCAGTTTCGCGGCGGGCATCATGTTCCTGATGATGGGCGCTTGGCCGGTGCTCGCCTTCTTCGGGCTCGACGCGCTGATCATCTACTGGGCGTTCAAACTGAACTTCCGCCGCGCCGACGCCATCGAGGACATCGTCGTTACGCCGTATGAAATCCGCGTCCGGCGCATCAGCCATCGCGGGCATATCGCCGAATGGACGCTCAATCCGATGTGGGTCCAGCTCGAGCAGAAATCGCACGCCGAATTCGGCATCGAGAAGCTTTATCTGGTCTCCAGAGGACGGCGGCTTTCAATCGGCGGCTTTCTCGGCCCGGACGAAAAGGCAAGTTTTTCCAAAGCTTTGCTGGCGGCGCTCCAGGCCGCCAAACGCGGCCCGACCTATAATCCGGTGACCTGAGCTGGAATCGGGAAACGGGTGGTTGGCGCAAGACGAACGGCCTAAATCCGGATCATGATGGACACCGCATAACGGATGCCGCCATGATGAACACCGCGATGAAATCCATGCTCACCGATCTGCAACTCGCAAAGCCGTCCAAGCAGGGCGCGGCACTGCGCGATTACGATTCGGTCCGCCGCGCGATCGGGTTCATCTCCGAGCAGTGGCGTACCCAGCCGACCATCGAAGCCATGGCGGATGCCGCGCACCTGACGCCCGACGAACTGCATCATCTGTTCCGGCGCTGGGCGGGACTGACACCGAAGGACTTCATGCAGGCGCTCACGCTCGACCACGCCAAGCGCCTGCTGCGCGATTCCGCCAGCGTGCTCGATGCCGCCTATGACTCCGGCCTGTCCGGTCCGGGACGGTTGCATGATCTGTTCGTCACCCATGAGGCGATGTCGCCGGGTGAATGGAAGAAGGGCGGCGAGGGCATGACGCTGCGCTACGGCTTCCATCCCTCGCCGTTCGGCATGGCGGTGGTCATCGCTAGCGAGCGCGGGCTTGCGGGCCTGGCATTCGCGGACGAGGGCGAGGAAATGCCGGCACTGGCCGACATGCAGCGGCGCTGGCCGCTGGCGACCTACATCGAATCGTTCGCCGAGACCGCGCCGCTGGCGAAACGGATTTTCGATTCCTCGCAATGGCGCGAAGACCAGCCGCTGCGCGTGGTGCTGATCGGCACCGACTTCGAGGTCCGGGTCTGGGAAACGCTGCTGAAGATTCCGATGGGCCGCGCCACGACCTACGGGGATGTCGCCTGCAAGATCGCAAAGCCGAAGGCGTCGCGCGCGGTCGGTGCGGCCGTCGGCCGGAATCCGATCTCATTCGTGGTGCCGTGTCACCGCGTGATCGGCAAAAGCGGCGCTCTCACCGGTTATCACTGGGGCATCACGCGCAAGCGCGCGATGCTCGGCTGGGAAAGCGGGCAGGCGGCGGGGCAGTAACGCCTTCAAACGCATATTGAATGTCATGCGCGGGCTTGACCCGCGCATCCATCTTCAAAAAAGATTCTATCGAGAAGATGGATTGCCGGGTCAAGCCCGGCAATGACGATCTAGTTTACCTATCACGCCAGATCGACGACCGACGCCACGGTGGCGTCGGCGTTGAGCCGGTAGACCACCGGCGCGCCGGTGCCGAGCTCGCGCTTCAGAATCTGATCGGGTGTCAGCTTTTCCAGCACCATGATCAGCGCGCGCAGCGAATTGCCATGGGCCGCGACAAGCGTGCGCTGGCCGCGCAGCACGCAGGGCAGTATTTCCTGCACATAGTAAGGCAGCGTGCGCGCCAGCGTGTCCTTCAGGCTTTCGCCGCCGGGCGGCGGCACGTCGTAGGACCGCCGCCAGACCAGCACCTGCTCTTCGCCCCACTTGGCGCGGGCATCGTCCTTGTTGAGACCCGACAGATCGCCGTAGTCGCGTTCATTCAACGCAAGATTGCGCGTGATCGGAATGCCGGTCTGACCCATTTCCTTCAGCGCAAGATCGAGCGTGGTCTGCGCGCGCGTCAGCACCGAGGTGAAGGCGACATCGAACGTCAGCCCCTGTTCCTTCAGCTTGCGGCCCGCGCCGATGGCTTCCTTGACGCCAAGTTCAGTGAGACCGGGATCTTTCCAGCCGGTGAAAAGATTCTTCAGATTCCATTCGCTCTGGCCGTGACGCACGAGCACGAGAAGACGGTCGCTCATTCTTTCGATTCCGATTTCGCTGATGAATTCAAGAAGTGCCGATGCCGAGCACATCGGCCATGGTGTAGAAACCGGGCTTCTTGCCCTGAGCCCACATCGCCGCCTTCAGCGCGCCGCGCGCGAAGATCATGCGATCCTCCGACTTGTGCGCCAGTTCGATGCGCTCATAGGGCCCGGCGAAAATCACCTTATGATCGCCTGTGGCGGTGCCGCCGCGCAGCGTCGCGAAGCCGATGTCGCCCGGAATGCGCGCGCCGGTGTGACCGTCGCGGGCGCGGACCGATCGCTGATCGAGATTGACGCCGCGGCCGTCCGCGGCAGCCTGACCGAGCAGATAGGCGGTCCCCGACGGCGCATCGATCTTCTGCCTGTGGTGCATTTCGAGAATCTCGATGTCGAAATCCTCGTCGAGCGACTTCGCCACCTGCTTGACCAGCGCCGCCAGCAGATTAACGCCAAGGCTCATATTGCCCGATTGCACCACGATGGCCTGCGAGGTCACGCTCTTGATGACCGCGTTGTCCGATGCCGAGAGACCCGTGGTGCCGATGACGTGAACGATACCGCGCTGGGCCGCAATGGCGACATTGGCGATGGTCGCGGCGGGAACGGTGAAATCGAGAATGCCGTCGGCGTTCTTCGACAGCGCCCACAGATCGGCCGACAGTTCGATACCGTTGCCGGGCAGTCCGGCGAGCAGCCCCGAATCCTGGCCCAGCAATTCGGAACCCGGTGCCTCCAGCGCGCCGGACAAAACGCACCCCGGGGTTTCGGCAATGGCGCGGATCAGGGTCCGCCCCATCCGGCCACCGGCTCCAGCAACGATCAGGCGCATATCGGCCATTTCCAGCCCTCAAAACACGTTTCTAAGCTTGCTCTGGCGGTATAGCGGCGCAGGACCACGGCGGCAACCGGAGCCGCGCGGCGCAAATACCAGCTTTTCGCGGCTGGACAGCCCTGTCTGAAGTCATGCAAGGGTCACGCGGCCGACCTATTGAGGGACCTCCCGAAGGACACCACCCATGCGCCTCTTGCTTGCCGTATCCACCGCGATGCTCGCGATCGCGACTTCAATTGCTCCCGCGCAAGCGGCTGAGCGCATCGGCGGCGACAATGCGTTCTCGTTCGTGGCGCTCGGCGACATGCCCTACAACCTGCCGGAGGACTATACGAAGTTCGACCGGCTGATTGCAGCGGTCAACGCGCTGAAGCCGGCCTTCACCCTGCATGTGGGCGACATCAAATCCGGCGGGCTGCCGTGCAGCGACGAGGTCCTGAAGAAATCCTACGACCAGATCCAGACCTTCGAAGGTGCCCTGGTCTACACCATCGGCGACAACGAATGGCTCGATTGCCACCGCAAGGCCGCGGGCGGCTACAATCCGCGCGAGCGGCTGGCGAAACTGCGCGAAATGTTTTTCGCAGCGCCCGCAAAATCTCTCGGCAAGATGCCGCTTGATGTGGAGAGCCAGGCGCTGCTGATGCCGGAATTCTCGACCTACGTGGAGAACACGCGGTTCGCCAAAAACGGCGTGATGTTCTTTACTGCGCATGTGCCGGGCTCGAACAACGGCTTCGAGGCGCAGGACCCCGATGCGGCGCCGGAGTTCTTCGCCCGCGACAAGGCCAATGTCGCCTGGATCAATGCGAGCTTCGCCAAGGCGAGCGCCGACAACGCCAAGGCCGTTGTGATGTTCGTGCAGGCCGAGTTCGACGAGTCGCGATTTCCGAACGGAGCAATGCCGCGCCAGTCCGGCTTTACCAACACGCTCGACGCCATCGAGGCCGGCGCGAAAAGTTTCGGCAAGCCCGTGCTGCTGATTCACGGCGACGAGCATTATTTTTCAATCGCCCCGCTGCGCAACAGCAAGGGCAAGCCGATCCCCGGCGTCAACAAGCTGATGGTCTACGGCGACACGCTGGTCCATGCCGTCCGCGTGTTGGTCGATCCCGACAGCAGCAACGTGTTCGGGTTTGTGCCGCTGATCGTACCTGAGAACGGGATGGGGAAATAAAACTCGTCATCCTGAGGTGCGAGCTCTTGCGAGCCTCGAAGGATGCGGGGACGTCACGCCATCATCCTTCGAGGCCTCCGCTTCGCTTCGGCACCTCAGGATGACGGATCGACCCTTAATCTAAACTCTTCATGCTCAGGGCTGCTCGCCGTCGTAGCCCTCGACGATCACGATCTCGCCCTTGGAATGCGGCGCGCGTGCTTTCACGAGGGCTGCATATTCCGGCGAGTGATAGCAGGCGAGCGCGGTCTCGTAGTCCTTGAACTCGAGCACGACGTTGCGCGAACGGCCCGGGCCTTCATGCGCTTCGTGGATGCCGCCGCGCACCAGAAACTTTGCGCCGTACTTTTTGAACACCGCGCCGTTGTGCGCGACATAATCCCTTTTGTAGGCGTCGAGGTCATGCACATCGATCCGTGCGATCCAGTAACCCTTGGGCATTGCTATTCTCCTTTTTGTTTTAGCCGCCGGCCTGCGCGATTTCGGAAACAATTGCTTCCGCCGCCGCCTTCGGATCGGCGGCTTCCACCACCGGGCGGCCGACAACGAGATAATCCGCGCCCGCAGCGATAGCGCGGCTAGGGGTCATGATGCGCTTCTGATCGCCCACAGCGCTGCCCGCAGGGCGAATACCCGGCGTCACCAGCGCCATCTGCGCGCCGACAATGCCGCGCACCGTGGCGGCTTCCTCGCCGGAACATACGAGACCATCGACACCAAGCGCCTGCGCCTGCAAGGCGCGCGCCTCGACCAGATCGGAGACGCCGAAGCGGAAACCCGCCGCGTGCAGATCGTCATCGTCGTAGGAGGTCAGCACCGTGACCGCGAGAATCTTCAGCGACGATCCGCGCGCCTCGACCGCCGCCTTCATGGTCTGCGGATAGGCATGCACGGTGAGGAACGTCGCGCCAAGCTTCGCAACGCTCTCGACGCCCTTGGCAACCGTGTTGCCGATGTCGTGCATCTTGAGGTCGGCGAAAACCTTCTTGCCGCGCTCGGCCAGTTTCGGTACCAGCGAAAGCCCGCCGGCATAAGCGAGCTGGTATCCGATCTTGTAGAACGTCACGCTGTCGCCGAGCCGCGCAATCAGCGCTTCAGCCGCCTCGACGCTGGAAAGATCGAGCGCGACGATCAGCCGGTCGCGGGTTTCAACGTGGGTGGGCTTCATGCGGTCTCACATCATCTGTTGGGCAGCAGCGATCAACTGGCGCAGGGTTCCGCGCAGCAGCTCGGCATCCGCCGGATCTTTCAGGCGGTCCATGTCATCGAAGGCCTGACCGGCGAACGACAGCGCCATCTGCTTCGGGATCACCGTCGCGCCGCAGCCCAGCGCCAGAATCTGGCGCAGCGCCATCAGCACACGAAGCCCGCCGAATTTTCCGTCGGACGCGGCTCCGATTGCGAAGGCACGCTCGCGAAACACCTGGCCGAACGTCTCGTTGCGGTCGCGTACCCGCGTCACCCAGTCGATGGCGTTCTTCAAGAGCGGCGGCACCGACGAATTGTATTCCGGACTGACGATGAAGACGCCGTGATGCGCGCCGATCATGCGCTTGAGGTTGACGGCATTGGCCGGCACGCCGGATTTCACTTCAAGGTCGCCGTCATAGATCGGCAGCGGATAATCAGCGAGCGAGATCAGCGTGACGTCGACATCGAGCAGCGCCAGTTCCTTGACCACCACAGCGGCAAGCCGTGCGTTGAACGAGCCTGTGCGCAGCGAGCCGGGAATGACGAGGATTTTCAGCGCGGCCATGATGTCCCTGTCACCTCCGGATCAAGCGAAGGCGCGACCGGTTTATAGCTTGGGGGATTTTGAGACGCAAAAGGCCGGAGGCGAGCTTTAAATGGGCATGATGTGGTCTGAAAACCGGTGCCCACTTTTCGGGATCATGCCCTAGCCTTTACGATAGACCCAGACCCGTGCGGGCGGCAGGTTCATCCAGACCCGCTCGGAGGCCTGGGTGTGGATTCCCGGCAGTGATTTGGGGATCGGCGGCGCCACCGAATAGGTGAACTGGATGAAGGGCGCGCCGGCTTCCATCTTCAGGAATGCATCGCGCATCAGCTTCAGGCGGACCAGCATCGGCTTGGTGACCAGCGGCAGGCCCGACACCATGGCGGCAGCGGGCTCTTTCCACTCGGACATTGTCTGATCGAGATTATAGGCGTCGCCCTGAATCACGGTCGCCTGCGGATAGCGTTCGCGCAACAGCGCGCAGAAGCCCGGATCGAACTCCACCAGCACCAGGCGTTTCTCGGTCACACCGTGCGCAATCAGCGCATCGGTGATCGCGCCGGTGCCGGGTCCAAGCTCGATGACGGGGCCGTCGGAATGCGGATCGACATAACGCGCGACCGTGCGCGCCAACACCTTGCTGGAGGGCATTACTGCGCCCATGTGCAGCGGCTTTTCAATCCAGGAGCGGAGAAAACGGACTTCGTCGTCAAGACGAAGCGGTTTTTTCAACGCACGCACAGTGGATTGGGGAGCCATGATACTTCCAGCGGAGCCCGGGGACGGGCGAGGCGTCAAATTTCCTTCACAAATGAGTATAGACGCAAGCAAAAAGCGTCAAGGATGGCGCCTAGGGCGTATTCGCGCGGGTTCCGAAGAAGTCTTTGACCATTTTGAAGAATCCAGCCGCTTCGGGCTGGGTTTCGCCCGATGAGAGCTTTTCGAACTCCGCCAGCAGCTCCTTCTGCTTCTTGGTGAGGTTCTGGGGCGTTTCGACCACGACCTGCACGTACATGTCGCCCATCTGCCGGGAACGCAGCACAGGCATGCCTTTGCCGGCAACACGGAAGCGGCGGCCGGACTGGGTGCCCGACGGCACCTTCACCTTGGTCTTGGCCTTGTCGATGGTCGGCACTTCGAACTCGCCGCCCATGGCCGCCGTCACCATCGACACCGGAACGCGGCAATGAAGATCGGCGCCATCGCGCTGGAAGAACTGGTGCGCAGCCAGCGACAGGAAAATATAGAGATCGCCCGCAGGACCGCCCTGCACGCCCGCCTCGCCTTCACCGGCGAGACGAATGCGGGTGCCATCCTCGACGCCCGGCGGGATGTTAACCGACAGCGCGCGCTCCTTCTGAACGCGGCCTTGTCCCGAACAGGACGTGCACGGCGTTTCGATCATCTGGCCGCGGCCCTGACAGCCCGGACAGGTCCGCTCCAGCGTGAAGAAGCCCTGCGCCTGGCGAACACGCCCGGCGCCGCCGCACATCGAGCAGGTCTTCGGCTTGGTGCCGGCCTTGGCGCCATTGCCGGAGCATGTCTCGCAGGTGACCGCGACGGGAATGTTGATCTGCGCGGTCTTGCCGGAGAATGCCTCCTCCAGCGTGATTTCCATGTTGTAGCGCAGGTCCGCGCCACGCTCGCGGCCGCCGCGGCCGCCGCGCTGCCCGGCCATACCGAACAGGTCTTCGAAAATGTCGGAGAAGGAAGACGCGAAGCCCGCACCGAACCCCGGCCCGTGGCCGCCGCCATTGCCCTGCTCGAACGCAGCATGACCATAGCGATCATAGGCGGCGCGCTTGTTGCCGTCCTTGAGGATCTCGTAGGCCTCGGAGATTTCCTTGAACTTGTGCTCGCACGACGGATCGCCCGGATTCTTGTCCGGGTGCCATTTCAT
>JAFVHU010000050.1 GCA_017474385.1 Afipia sp.
GACCAGATCGGTGATCGGCCCGCGGACCGACTGATTGATGTTCTGCTGCGCGGCGCCGTATTGCTTCTGCTTCAGCGAGCGCACGCCCGCCACCAGCCGCGCGACGCGATTGTTCTTGTCGATGGTGAGAATGCGGTCGGCGAGCTTCACGGCTTCGTCGATGTCGCCATCGGCAAGCGAGGCGATGAAGGCGCGGTCGAGCAGTTCGTTGTTCTTCGGGTCCGAGCGCAGCGCCGCGCGGTAGAACGCCGATGCGGCGGTCGCGTCGCGATCGACGCTGGCATGGCGCGCGGCGAGATAGCTGCCGGAGACGGTGAGACCGAGCAGGTCACGCCCGCTCGGGTACGTCCCCTGCTTGGAATCTTCGCTGGCGCTGGTGCGGGTCTGGGCCGCAAGCGGACCGGCGGACGCAAGAACCGATGCGAACGCGACAGTGGCGACGGCCACGCGGCTGAAACGACGTTGAAGGATCACGCTCGCCGGCTCCATGTATTGAAAGGGGTGCGACCGGTCAGGTCAGCAACACCGGGACAATGGCTTGTTTGGCCCGTATCCGCAAGGATTCGAGGCGGCTGAGGAGCGCCATCTACTATGGCGCAATCGTGGCGGTCCGCTGTTCTCGCGCAATCGTGCTTACATTGACTGATAATTAGGCCCGCCGCCGCCTTCCGGGGGAACCCATGTAATGTTGCCGTTGGGGTCCTTTACGTCGCAGGTTTTGCAGTGGACGCAGTTCTGCGCGTTGATCTGGAACCGCGGACCGGCATCTTCCTCGATCCACTCGTAGACACCGGCAGGACAATACCGGTTCGACGGACCGGCATAGACATCATGCTCGGAGGTCTTTTGCAGGTTCATGTCCGCGACCTTGAGATGGATCGGCTGATCCTCCTCATGGTTGGTGTTGGACAGGAATACCGACGAGAGCCGGTCGAAGGTCAGCTTGCCATCCGGCTTCGGTCCCGGAATCGGCTGATGTGCCTTCGCAGGATCGAGCGTCTTGCCATCGGGCTTGGCATGCGACTGGGTGCCGAACAGCGAGAAGCCGAACAGCGTGTTGGTCCACATGTCGAGGCCGCCGAGTGCAACGCCGACCACGGTGCCGAACTTCGACCACAGCGGCTTGACGTTGCGGACCTTGAACAGATCCTTGCCGACGGCGGAATCGCGCCAGCCGTTTTCGTACGCGACGATTTCATCGTTGGCGCGGCCCGCAGCCAGCGCCGCGGCAACGTGCTCGGCGGCCTGCATGCCGGTGCCCATCGCGTTGTGCACGCCCTTGATGCGCGGCACGTTGACGAAGCCCGCCGCGCAGCCGACCAGCGCGCCGCCCTTGAAGGTCAGACGCGGCACCGACTGGTAGCCGCCCTCGGTGATCGCACGCGCGCCGTAGGCGATGCGCTTGGCGCCTTCAAAGACGGGGCTGATCTTCGGATGCGTCTTGAAGCGCTGGAATTCCTCGAACGGCGACAGATACGGATCGTCGTAGTTCAGATGCACCACGAAGCCGACGGCGACGAGGTTCTCGTTGTAGTGATAGAGGAACGATCCGCCGCCGGTGGACATGTTCAGCGGCCAGCCGAAGGAATGCTGGATCAGCCCCTTCTTGTGCTTGGCCGGATCGATCTGCCAGACTTCCTTCATGCCGATGCCGAACTTCGAAGGCTCGCTGTCCTTGTCGAGCGAGAACTTTGCGATCAATTGCTTGGTGAGTGAGCCGCGCGCGCCTTCGGCGAACAGCGTGTACTTGCCGAGCAATTCCATGCCGCGCGTGAAGCTGTCCTTCGGCTTGCCGTCGCGGCCGACACCCATGTCGCCGGTGGCGATGCCGCGCACCTCGCCGTTCTCGCCGTACAGCACTTCGACGGCCGCGAAGCCCGGATAGATTTCGACGCCGAGCGCTTCGGCGCGCGGGCCAAGCCAGCGGCAGACGTCGCCGAGCGAGCCGATATAGCAATGATGGTTATCCATCAGCGGCGGCATCATGAAGTTCGGCAGCTTGATCGCGGCGCTGCCCGTCATCCAGAAGAACTGGTCGTCCTTCACCTGGGTCTTGAGCGGGCAGTCGGCGTCCTCGCGCCAGTCCGGAACCAGCTTGTCGAGCGATACCGGATCGATCACCGCGCCGGACAGAATGTGCGCGCCGACTTCAGAGCCCTTTTCGACGACGACAACGCTGAGGTCCGGATTGATCTGCTTCAGCCGGATAGCAGCAGCCAGACCGGAGGGCCCTGCTCCGACGATCACAACGTCGAATTCCATGGAATCGCGTGGAGGCAGCTCTTCGGTGCTCATGATGTCATCTCAAAAATGCTGGTTCAGAATGCTTCTAATCATCGTTCTTCCCGATTTTTGGCGCAAGAACAACCCCGTTTCGCTGCAACGCAATCCGATCTAGATTGGCAGCCGTGACGACACCCGAACCCATGCCCACCGCCCGCGAACTTCTCGCCTTTTATCTAGAGGCTGGAGTGGATTGCGCGTTGTCGGAAACCCCCGTCAATCGCCTGTCGGAAGAGGCGGCGGTCGAGGAAAAGCCCGCCGCCAAGCCCGCGCTGTTCCGCACTGCGAACCCTGCGCCCGCGCCGGTGCTTGCAGAACCGGCGCCCGCACCCGATGCGGCGATCACATCGGCCCGCGAGATCGCGCCCAGGGCCGCATCATTGCAGGAACTGCGCGCGCTGCTGGAGCGCTTCGACGGCTGCGCGCTGAAGTCGACCGCGACGCGGCTGGTGTTCGCCGACGGCAATCCCGAAGCGAAGATCATGTTCGTCGGCGAAGCGCCGGGACGCGACGAGGATCTTGAAGGGCTTCCGTTCGTCGGACGCTCCGGCAAGCTGCTCGACCTGATGATGGCGGCGATCGGTCTCGATCGCAGCAAGGCCTACATCGCCAACATTATTCCATGGCGGCCGCCCGGCAATCGCGATCCGTCGCCGCAGGAAACGCAGATCTGCCTGCCCTTCATCCGGCGGCAGATCGAACTGGTCGATCCCGATGTGCTGGTCTGCCTCGGCAAGCCGTCGTCGCAGGCGGTGCTGGACCTCAAGGACGGCATCATGAAGACGCGCGGCAAGTGGTTCGACTACGACACCGGCACGCGCAGGATCAAGGCGATGGCGACCTTCCACCCGGCCTATCTGCTGCGGCAGCCGATCTACAAGCGGATGACCTGGCAGGACTTGCGCGCGATCCAGAAAGCCCTGCACGCCTGACGGCGCCCTCGTCTGACGCTTCCTTTTTCGGATAGCACTGCAAGCTTGCATGGCGGCCACGACAGGATTGCGCGTGGAAGAATCTCCTCTTTCCATCCATAAACGCGGAAGGAATATCCAAACAGTATCCGGTGGAACGTGACGGCTATTACAGCAGAGACGGTTGACGACACGACCGCGCGGGCGAATGTCCGCCGCCTTGCGGCGGCGCAGGCGTTGACCGGCGCGAACGCCGCCGTCGTGTTCGCGACCGGCTCGATTGTCGGCGCGCAGCTTGCGCCCAGCATCTCGCTCGCGACCCTGCCGCTGTCGATCTACATGCTCGGACTTGCGGCCGGCACGCTGCCCACGGGCATGATCTCGCAAGCCTACGGCCGCCGCGCCGCTTTCATCGCAGGCACCGCATGCGGCGCGCTGTGCGGCCTCCTCGCCGCGCTCGCCATCCTGCAAGGCTCGTTCGCTCTGTTTTGTTTCGCGACATTCCTCGGCGGCGTCTATGGCGCGGTCTCGCAATCCTATCGCTTTGCCGCGACCGACAGCGCGAGTGTCGCCTACCGGCCGAAAGCGATCTCCTGGGTGATGGCCGGCGGCGTGTTCGCGGGCGTGCTCGGTCCGCAACTCGTGCAGTGGACCATGGATCTCTGGCCGCCTTATCTGTTCGCGGTGAGCTTTCTGGTTCAGGCCGTCGTTGCGCTGATTGCGATGGCGGTGCTAGCCGGCGTCAACGCCCCACGGCCTGCCCCTGCACAGCAGATGACCGGAGGGCGGCCGCTGCTGGAGATCGCCCGGAAACCGCGGTTCATCGCCGCCGTGGTTTGCGGCGCGGTCTCCTATACGGCCATGAACTTCCTGATGACGTCCGCGCCGCTGGCGATGAAGTTCTGCGGACTGTCGCTGAGCGATTCCAACTTCGGCATCCAATGGCACATCGTCGCGATGTTCGGGCCGAGTTTCTTTACCGGGCACCTGATCGCCCGCTTCGGCGCGGCAAAGGTCGCCGTCGTCGGGCTCATCCTGGAAGCCGCCGCCGCCGTGATCGGACTGTCGGGCATCACCGCAATGCATTTCTGGGCGGGACTGTTCGTGGTCGGCGTCGGCTGGAATTTCTCTTTCGTCGGCGCATCGGCGCTGATCGTGGAGTCGCATCGCCCGCAGGAAGGCAAGAAGGTTCAGGCCTTCAACGATTTCATCGTGTTCGGTCTTGTGGCAATCGGCTCATTCTCCTCGGGCCAGTTGCTCGCGACCTACGGCTGGTCGATGGTCAACATCGTGGTGTTCCCGGCGGTTGCGATTGCGCTGGCAGGTCTTGCTATCGCCGCGCTGACGCAGCGGCGGGTCGCGGCCTAGTCCTGATCCGGGAATCTGCACCTGTACAAGCACAGAACCCAAACGTGATGTGATGATGCTTACCTCTCCCGTGGGGAGAGGTCGATGCACGAAGTGCATCGGGTGAGGGCGTACGCTCTATCGATAGATTCTACGCCCTCACCCCAACCCTCTCCCCACGGGAGAGGGAGCAAATCGCCGCCGCAGCAACGTCGGTGCTAATCTGGTGCTAGCCGACCGCGAATTTCACGACGAACACGAGCGCCAGCAGCATCACCGCAGGCTTCGCGTCGGAAAAGCGCCCGGCGAGAATTTTCACCACCGCGTAGGTGATGAAGCCGAGGCCAATGCCGGTCGCGATCGAATAGGTCAACGGCATTGCAATGGCCGTAACCACCGCCGGCGCATATTCCGTCACGTCGTCCCATGCCATGTCGGCGAGACCGCGCGTCATCACGCAGGCGACATAGAGTAAAGCCGCAGCGGATGCATAGGCCGGCACCATCCCGGCCAGCGGCGCGAAGAACAGCGCCAGCAGGAAGAACAGCGCGACGAACACCGCCGTCAGCCCGGTGCGGCCGCCCGCCGCAACGCCGGACGCGCTTTCGATATAGCTCGTGGTGGTCGAGGTGCCGATCAGCGCGCCGAACATCGCCGCAAAGCTGTCGGCCATCAGCGCCTGCTTCATGCGCGGCAGGTTGCCGTCCTTGTCGAGAAGACCGGCGCGGTGGGTGACGCCGATCAGCGTTCCGGCATTGTCGAACACATCGATGAAGAGAAAGCTGAACACCACGATCAGGAATGTGAGTTCGGTGGCGCGCGAGAAATCAAGCTGGAACAATGTCGGTGATAGCGACGGCGGCAGCGACACCACGCCATTGAAGCTTGTCAGTCCCAGCGGCAACCCGAGCAGCGACACCGCGAGAATGCCAATCAATGTGCCGCTGGCGATGTTGCGCGCGTTCATCGCCACGATCAGCGTAAATCCCAGCAGGCACAGCACCGGCGCGGGATGTGCGACCCCGAGCGGTCCCGCGGTGACAAGCGTCGCCGGACTGGCTATCACGATCTTGGCCTGCTCAAGCGCGATGATCGCGAGGAACAATCCGACACCGGCGGAGATCGCAAATTTCAGGTTTCGCGGAATGGCGTCGATGACATATTCCCGCAGCCGGAAAAACGTCAGCGCGAAAAAGATCACGCCCGAGCAGAACACCGCGGCCAGCGCCTGCTGCCATGTGTACTTGTAGCCGAGCACCACGGTGAACGCGAAGAACGCGTTCAGCCCCATGCCGGGCGCGAGCGCGATCGGATAGTTCGCCAGAAACGCCATCGCCAGCGTCGAGACCGCCGCCGCAAGACAGGTCGCGACGAACACCGCGCCCTTGTCCATGCCGGCGTTGGCGAGGATCACCGGATTGACGAAAACGATGTAGACCATGGTCAGGAATGTGGTGAACCCCGCGACGAATTCGGTGCGGACATTGGTGCCGTTCTGGGTGAGGCCGAACCGGCGATCGACGATTGCTTCCAGTGACGTCTGCGACGGTTCGCTCATCTCGCCTCGCTGTTATCGCGGCCGCGGCCGCACGATGGCCCAGCCGATCCGCAGCAGCGGCTGACGGCCCCTGACCGTGCGCTCGAATGCGCGCGGCACTTCCGGCACCAGACCGGGAAAACGTTTCAGAATGTCGTCGGGCGGCGTGCCTGCGGTATCGGCCGCGCGCCAGACCACCACGCCGCCGCTCTCGGTGAAGCGCGCCGGCGTCATCCACGGCGTCTGCTGCGGTGTCGCATCGAACATCACATGCGGGCGCGATGCCGCCGCGAAGCCAATCAGCGTCGCGATTTGCGGATCGCCCGCGACCGCGGCAAGCGGACGGCCTGTGCGCCGTTCGAAACTCTCGCCAAAGAAACGTCCGATCTCGCTCGCCGGCAGCGAAGTCTTGACCTCGGCGCTTCCGATCCAGGGCAGGGCAAAGGTGATGCCGAGGATCGCGGCGATGGGCGCCGCCATGATGACCAGCCACACCGAGCGCAAAAGCTGTTGCCTCCGCAGCGCGATCAGATCGCTGGCGGCGACAACGATGGCGAGCCCGGAGAGCAGCAGCGCAATGCCGTCGCCGCCGATGATCTGATCCCTGTCGAACAGGGCCGAGATGAAACTGAGCGCGAAGGGCGGGACCAGTGCGAACACATAAACATAAAGCCGCGCGAAGGGATCGAGCGGCGGACGGAAGATCAGCGGCGGATCGTCCGCCTTGCGGTCGAAGTAGCGCGAGTTGACGATCAGCAGCAGCGCCACGCCCGAGAGCGCGAACAGCAGCCCGGCCAAAAGCCCGGCCCATCCAAGCAACCGGTCCTGCAACTGCGCCAGTGCCGGCAACGATGGCAGCATCGCCACATTCGCGCGCAGCAACCACACCAGATACGGCAGCACCACCACGAACACCACGACGGCCGCATAAAGCGGATCGGTCGAGAGCAGCGCGCGCCTGCCCTTCTGCGTCGCCAGCACGAAGACCGCCAGCATGACCAGCAGCGGCAGCGCCGCCGATGTGGTCAGGATCAGAAGGCCGATCTCGACCGGCAGCATGAACCACGCGCTGCGCCGCCCCTGCCCGATGATCTGCCAGGTATGAAGCAGCGTCAGCGCCCAGAGCGGCCGGGCCAGCATCAGCGGGCCGAACTCGGCGCCGGGAAAGGCGAATGCGGTGATGGTTGCTGTCAGCAATACGGCAAGGACTGCCTGCTGCGCGCCGACGATGGCGCGGCCGAGCGCGAACAGCGCCCAGAACGTCACGATGAAGCAAAGCTGCGACAGCAGATAGACGCCGAAGATGTGATTGCCGGACAGGCGGAAGGCGACATCGGCGAGCCAGAACGCCGCGGGCGGGCCGAGATGGGTGCCGACCTGATATTCCCGGCCGAACGCCAGCACCGTCGCCACCTCGCCCGGCGGGCTTCCATACAGCAGCCACGGCAGGAACAGCCACAGCGCCGCCTGCGTCAGCACCACGAGCCAGAAAATCAGGCGGGGCCGCGCGCGGACCAGTTCAACGATCAGGGATGTGAAACGCATGAAACGTTCGAATGGTGATCCGGTTCTGACATTCGTATCATATCCTCCGCGGGCACTTTACGAATGTCAGAACCAAAGGATCACCAGAATTATGATTTGCCAGTGTCCCATCGTATCCGACGTTTGCTCGGAAGTCGCCGCACGATAAAGCAAACGTCGGATACGGGACACCGGCCTAGCGGAAGGACACCTCACTGATAAAGCGCATGAGGCGATCAGGCAACCGAGGCCGTCATCCTGAGACGCGAGCTCTTGCGAGCCTCGAAGGATGACGTCACACGGAATACCTATTTTTCGCCGCCGCCCTTCGAGGCTCGCCGCAAGTGCGGCTCGCACCTCAGGGTGACGGCGAATCCGCAAGACGAGTTTCCTTGACCACAGCCGCAACCCTGCTCGGCGCATTCGCGGCAGTTAAACCTTCATGCTTTTCGCGCGCGGCCGCCACCGGCGCGAAAAAGCGGCGATGATGAATTGTCGGCCCTAACCGGTCGAGCGCTTCGAGATGGGCCGGAACACCATATCCCATGTGCTGCTCGAAGCCGTAACCGGGATGGTCCAGCGCGAGGCGACACATCAACCGGTCGCGCGAGACCTTTGCGACGATGGACGCCGCGGCAATCGACAGCACGATACCGTCGCCGCCAATCACGGCCTCGCAATCGCTGGACACAGCCAGCCGGTCGCGGCCGTCGACAAAGACATGTTTCGGCGCATCGGGGAGCGCACGCACCGCGCGCGCCAGCGCCCACAATGACGCACGCAGGATATTGTCGCGATCGATCCGCGATGGCGGCGCGATGGCCACCGACACCAGCGCGGTCGCGCAGATTTCCTCGAATAGCTCCTCGCGGCGCTCCCGTGTCAGGCGCTTGGAATCGTCGATGCCTTTCGGAATCCGCTTCGGATCGAGAATCACGGCGGCCGCAACCACGGGCCCTGCGAGCGGCCCGCGCCCTGCCTCGTCGCATCCCGCGACCGGCCACACGCCTCGCTTGAGCAGCGCACGCTCGCGGCGAAAGCTCGGCGACGTGACGGCGATCACGCCGGTTCGTTTGGCTTTTTTTGCCGCGGCTGGAACCGCGGAGGGCTTCGCTCGACTCATGCGGCTATGCTTGCGTTCTCAAGATCGAACGCGCAACCGCTAATCCCCACTATTATTCGGGAAGATGGACGCGCCTGTCATCCCCGACCTCGATTCCGGGGGCGACAACAACTTCCCATGGGTGGCCGTCGGGATCGGCAAAATACCCCGAATATCCACCATAATCGGTGCGATGCGCGGGCTTCTGCAGCCGCGCACCCTGAGCGACAGCGAACGTCAGCACCTCATCGACTTCGCTCTCGCTGCGGCAGTTCCACGCCAGGGTGATTCCGCGAAAGCCCGCCGGCTGCGGCTGCGCCGGGAGACCGGCATCCAGCGCCAGCTTCTCCCATGAATACAGCGCCACAACCGTCGCGCCGGTGTCGAAAAACGCGACCTCCTCGCCGGTAGCGCGAAGCTTTCGCTCAAAGCCGAGCGATTCGTAAAACGCGATGCTCCTGCGCATGTCGCTGACGCCAAGCGTCACGACCGTGAATCGCGCAACCGGTTTGGGGAGACTCATCACACAACATCCTTGCAGTCAGAACAGATCCAGTTGCTCGTTGACACGCTTGGGCCGTGCGAAGTGGGCGGTCGTCAGCCTCATACGCCGCTTGTTGAGGCCAAGCTTCTCGCAGGCGATCTCGAACCGCCGCCCGATCATCCAGGCCATCGGCCCGGTGCCCTTCATGCGGGTACCCCACTGCGAGTTGTAGTCGCGGCCGTCGCGCATGTCGCGGATCAGCGTGAAGACGTGACGATAGCGGTCCGGATAAGTCGCCATCAGCCATTCGCGGAACAGATCGCGCACTTCGAGCGGCAGCCGCAGCAGCACATAACTCGCTTCCTTGACGCCGGCATGAGCGGCGGCGTCCAGAATGCGCTCGATCTCGGAATCGTTCAGCGCGGGAATCACGGGCGCCACCATCACCGTCGTCGGAATGCCGGCCTCGGACAGTTGGCTCAGCGCCTCCAGCCGCTTCGGCGGCGTCGCGGCGCGCGGCTCCATGGTGCGCGCGAGTTTCGGGTCCAGTGTCGTCAGCGAGATCGCAACCTTGGCGAGGTTTCGCTTCGCCATTCGCGCTAGGATGTCGATGTCGCGCGTCACCAGCGCGGATTTCGTGACAATGCCGACCGGATGCCCGGTACGTTCCAGTACCTCGAGAATGCCGCGCATGATTTTATGCTCGCGCTCGATCGGTTGATACGGGTCGGTGTTGGTGCCGATCGCGATCATCCGCGGCTCGTAGCCCGGAGCGGACAATTCCCTTTCAAGCAGTTCCGGCGCATCCGGCTTGGCGAACAGTTTGGATTCGAAATCAAGCCCCGGCGACAATCCGAGATAGGCGTGGGTCGGACGCGCGAAGCAGTAGACGCAGCCGTGCTCGCATCCCCGGTACGGATTGATCGAGCGGTCAAAGCCGATGTCGGGCGAGTCGTTGCGGGTGATGACCTTGCGCGCGGTATCGACCGCGACCGTGGTTTTGAACGGCGGCAGATCCTCGAGACTCTGCCAGCCGTCGTCGAAGGTGACGCGCGCTTCGGCCTCATAGCGCCCACTGGCATTGGATTGCGCGCCGCGGCCCCGCCGCCGCTGGCGGTCGATCGCCACTTCAATCTCGGCAAAGGGAGAAGGACCACCCGCCGGATCAGAGGGGGGCGTCACCGGCGGGTGTTTGAGGGCATGGGATGCATGGCTCATGGGGAGAACATAGCATCGCATGAGAACAAAACAAGAACTTCAACGATCCCCTCCCACAGATTCTTTTGAGATGTCCTCCGACCGGCAAGGCATCTCCGCGGAGGCAGTTCCCGGATCCCGGCCCGTTAATGAATGCTGCAAAAAGCTGCACGGGATGGGCTGTTCTGAGTGTGACAAGATGATAACGATGCCGCATCTGTCGTCTGGCGGGCACGTATTTCACCAAGTCATGATCAGCGTGTCATTGCCCACCGAAGGCGTCGAGCAACCGGTTGTTGCCACCCTCGCGGCCCTCGTGCCCGGCGCCGCAGCCGGCATCGTCCGGGACGTGGTGCTGGTCGATCGCTCGCAGACCGGCACCATCGAGCGGGTAGCCGATGTCGCCGGATGCAATTTCCTGAAGTTCGACGGCTCGCGTGCCGCGGCGCTCGCGGCAGGCGCCGAGCAAAGCCGGTCTCCCTGGCTGCTGTTCCTGCTTCCGGGCGCGGTGCTGGATTCGGGCTGGATCGACGAAACCTCGCAGTTCATTCAGAACGTGTCGCTGAGCGGCCGCCAGCGGGCCGGTATCTTCCGTTACGCGCGCCCTCCCTATGAGGACGCCACGGTGCGCGACGGCGTGAAATCGCTCGCACGCTTTATTTCCGGCCCGTCCACCGATCAGGGCCTGCTGATTTCCCGCGACCATTACGAGCGGGTCGGCGGCTATGCCCCCGCCGCGCGCCGGGCCGAGGCCAAACTGATCTCAAAGCTCGGCCGCGCCGGTCGTGCCGTGCTGCGGACCCGGATTTTCGTCGCCGCCTGAGAATAGTTGACCCCGTCAACAATAATACTTGACTGCGTCAACAAAACCTCGAAGATGTATGTCTGACATCAGACGAGGCGTCGTTCGCCGATGGGCGCACCTTCCACAAATGACCAGGAAGCCCGGATCGCCGCGATCCGGCGGTTCAACCGCTTCTACACCCGCAAGATCGGCGTGCTCGAGCAGCAACTGCTTGAGAGCCCCTACTCGCTGACGGAAGCCCGCGTGCTTTTCGAGCTCGCGCACCGCGATGAGCCGACCGCAAAGGAGATCGGCGCTCAACTCGACCTCGATCCGGGCTATCTGAGCCGCATCGTTCAAGCCTTCATGGACAAAGGGCTGGTGACGCGAAAGCCGGTCCCCTCGGACCGGCGGCAATTCCGATTGGCGCTGACGACCAAAGGCCGCCTCGCATTCGGACGTCTCAATCGCAGTTCGCATGACGAGGTCGGGGTGATGCTTGAAAAGCTTCCCGGCGGCGGCGAAGAGCGCCTTGTGGCCGCGATGACCACCATCGAGCGGCTGCTCGACGACGAGGCCCCGCGCCCCGAAGTGACCTTGCGCACCCACCGGCCCGGCGACATGGGCTGGGTCGTGCAGCAGCATGGCGCGCTCTACGCGCGGGAATTCGGCTGGGACATTTCATTCGAAGGCCTGTGCGCCGAGATCGCCGCGCAGTTCCTGAAAAACTTCGATCCGGCCCGCGAGCGCTGCTGGATTGCCGAGATCGACGGCCAGCAGGTCGGCTCGGTATTTCTGGTGAAGCACACCGATGAGGTTGCAAAGATTCGTTTGCTGCTGATCGATCCGGCGGGCCGCGGTCTCGGGATCGGCAAACGGCTGGTCGATGAGTGCATCGCCTTCGCGCGGAGCTGCGGCTATCGCAAGATCACGCTATGGACCCAAAGCATGCTGCTTGCCGCGCGCGGGATCTATCAGAAGGCAGGCTTCGTGCATGTCGCGACCGAACCGCATCACAGTTTCGGTCACGACCTGATCGGCGAGACGTGGGAGCTGACGCTTTAGAGTTCGTCGTCATCCTGAGGAGCGAAGCCTGAGCCAACTCCCTCTCCCCGCTTGCGGGGAGAGGTAAGAAGCTCAACCCTTCGCCTTGCCGCGTTTCAGATGCTCGTCCAGCCGTGGCATGATTTCCACGAAGTTACATGGCCTGGTGCGGTAATCGAGCTGTGCCGCGAGAATGCCGTCCCAGCCATCCCTGCATGCGCCGGGCGAGCCCGGCAGGCAGAAGATGAACGTCGTACCGGCAACGCCGGCGGTGGCGCGGCTCTGAATCGTCGAGGTGCCAATCTTGGCATGGCTCATCATGTGAAATGCGATCGAGAATCCATCCATCCGTTTTTCGAACAGCGGCTCGACCGCTTCCGGCGTCACATCGCGGCCGGTGAAGCCGGTGCCGCCCGTGGTGATGACCACATCGACGCCGGGATCGGCGATCCAAGCTTTCAGTTTCGCGCGGATTTCCTCGACGTCGTCGGTGACGATGTCACGCGCGGCAAGACGATGGCCCGCCGCCGTCAGCCGATCCGCCAGTGTCGTCCCCGATTTGTCGTCGGCGAGCGAGCGCGTATCGGAAACCGTCAGCACCGCAATATTGAGCGGGATGAACGCTTTTGATTCATCAACAGAAGACATCGCGTGTCTTTTCCTTGCCGTCACCCTGAGGTGCCGTAGCGCAGCGAAGGCCTCGAAGGGCGACGGCGTTCTGCATTGTCATCCTTCGAGGCTCACAGCAAGTGCTGCTCGCACCTCAGGATGACGCACCTTAGCTCACCCGGCCGCGGCTAGAGCTGCACGCCGGGCGCGAACGTGTTGCAGGCCTGCACGCTGCCCTGCTGGTAGCCGGTCATGAACCAGCGCTTGCGCTGTGCAGCCGAGCCATGGGTGAACGAGTCGGGCACGACACGGCCCTGGGCCTGCCGCTGCAGCGTATCGTCGCCGATCGCGGACGCCGTCTGCAATGCCGCGTCGATGTCGCCCGCTTCGAGGAAGCCCGGACGCTTCTTTTCTTCGCGGTTGACCCAGACGCCGGACAGGCAATCCGCCTGCAACTCGACCCGCACCTGAATGTTATTCGCCGCGGCCTTGCTGCCGGCCTGTTCCTGCATTTGCCTCGCCTTGTCCAGGATGCCGAGCAGGTTCTGGATATGGTGGCCGGCCTCATGCGCGATGATATAGGCGGCGGTGAATTTGCACGCGTTGCCGGAGCAGCCGCGGAATCGCGTCTCGACCTCGCGGAAGAATCCGGTGTCGAGGAAAATCTGCCGGTCAGGCGGGCAATAGAATGGGCCCATGGCCGACTGCGCCATGCCACAGCGGCCGCCGTTGGTGGCATTCTTGAAAAGCACAATGCGGGCCCCGCGATAGGTCTGGCCGCTCGCCGAGAAGATTTCGCTCCAGCGATCGTCGATCTCGCCGAGCACGCCGGCGATCATGCCGCCCATTTCGTCGGACGGCGCGCCGGCCTTCGGCGGGCTGCCGGTTCTGCGGTCGGTCTGATAGCTCGGCGCCTGCTGCTGGCCGCCGGTGAGGATTTCCGCGCCGCCGATCAGGATGCGCGGATCGATTCCGACCGCCCAGCCGATCAGGCCGAGCACGATCACCGTGCCGATGCCGAGCCCGCCGCCACCGCCCATCGGAAACCCGAAGCCGCCGCCTCCGCCACCGCCACCGCCATATCCGCTGTCGTCCCGGCGATCGTCGATGTTGTCGCTGCGGCGGAAATCATCGTAACGCATCGGAAATCTCCTCAACCGGCGGGCGCGTCATGGCGACACGCAACGGAGCCGCAAAGTATCTGTTAACGATTCATACCGCGCCCGGCAAAAATTGCCTAGTGCGGCGTTGCATTGCCGCATGCGGCATTTCGATGTGTTTCCACTCAGTGACATGAATAACGGCTGAATTTCGCGACAAGTTGCATGTGCCGCGAATAATTTCCGGCGACGACTGGCCGTTCAACGCACCACGCGCGCTTGCGATCCACGATGCAAATACGATTTCGGATTCAATTTCGGATTCGTCACAAACCTTTTCACGATTAAGCCGATTTTTACCTTGGGCATTCATGGTGAGGACAGTCGGATTTGTTAGTCCCGCGTCGCCGACTGCGTCGCCTGAGTCAGGTTTTGAGTCATGGTTGTGTCGCGTCGCGGGGCGTCTGCAAAGGCGCCCCGCACTCAATTTGAAATGCCCGGTTCGCATATCGTCGTTGGCGATTGCGTCGCCGAGATGTCGAAGATGCAGGCCGGTTCGGTCGACCTGGTCTTCGCAGATCCGCCGTACAATCTGCAACTGAAGGGCGATCTCAAACGCCCCGACGAATCGCATGTCGACGCGGTCAACAACGACTGGGACAAGTTCTCATCATTCGCCGCCTACGACGATTTCACGCGCGCATGGCTGCTTGCCGCCCGCCGCATCATGAAGCCGTCGGCGACGATCTGGGTGATCGGCTCCTATCACAACATTTTCCGTGTCGGCGCGATCATGCAGGACCTCGGCTTCTGGGTCCTCAATGACATCGTGTGGCGCAAGACCAACCCGATGCCGAATTTCCGCGGTCGCCGCTTCACCAATGCCCACGAGACGATGATCTGGGCGGCGCGCGACGAGAA
>JAFVHU010000051.1 GCA_017474385.1 Afipia sp.
CCGCTGGAAATCCGCATTTTCCACCATATTTAGTATTTGATTCAGGTTTCGACACTAATCCTTGACGTGCCGGATGGAGTCGGCCTAGCTTTGGGACTGTTCGGCGCGGGGGTTTTCAGTCCCGCCGGGCACCTCCCGAAAAGGGTCGAGAAGGCAGCTCCGTCAGACCGGTCGAGGTCGCGGGACGTGGATTTGTCTGCCCTTTTTTCGGAGCCGGAGAGCCATCCGGGCGTAATGGCAAAACCGCGGCAAACCGCGGCGCAAAAGGCGAGTTTGGGGCGTTCGGGCAAGGCCGGTTTTGGGGACCGGACTTCGCCCACCAGAGTTAACAGGCCGCGGCTTCGGACCCGAATACGGGACGACGTGAACGGCAAGGAACTGCGAACGAACCGGTTCGCAAATTGAAATCTCCGGCTTACCGTCAAGGGACGGGAGCGCCGGCAAAAGACGGGGCACTACAATGCGCATCGAACGCCGCTACACCAAAGCCGATCAGTCACCTTACGCCGCGATCGATTTCAGGCTGACGACAAGTGAGATCCGTAACCCCGACGGCTCGGTGGTGTTCCGCCTTGAGAACGTCGAGGTGCCGGAGTTCTGGTCGCAGGTGGCTTCCGACGTTCTCGCGCAGAAATATTTCCGTAAAGCCGGCGTCGCCTCGCGCCTGAAGAAGGTCGAGGAAGAAACCGTCCCGTCATGGCTGTGGCGCTCGGTGCCGGACACCGAAGCCCTCGCAGCGCTGCCCGAATCCGAGCGCATCGGCGGTGAGCATTCCGCCAAGCAGGTGTTCGATCGCCTCGCCGGCTGCTGGACCTACTGGGGCTGGAAGGGCTCGTACTTCTCGTCCGAAGAGGACGCGCGCGCGTTCTATGACGAACTGCGCTTCATGCTCGCCAAGCAGATGGTCGCGCCGAACTCGCCGCAGTGGTTCAACACCGGACTGCACTGGGCCTACGGCGTCGATGGTCCCGGCCAGGGCCACTACTATGTGGACTGGAAGACCGGCAAGCTGACCAAATCCAAATCGTCCTACGAGCATCCGCAGCCGCACGCCTGCTTCATCCAGGGCGTGGATGACGATCTCGTCAACGAAGGCGGCATCATGGACCTGTGGGTCCGCGAAGCACGCCTGTTCAAGTACGGCTCAGGCACCGGCTCCAACTTCTCGCGCCTGCGCGGCGAAGGCGAAAAGCTCTCCGGCGGCGGCCGCTCAAGCGGCCTGATGTCCTTCCTCAAGATCGGCGACCGCGCAGCGGGCGCCATCAAGAGCGGCGGCACCACGCGCCGCGCGGCCAAGATGGTCGTGGTCGACGCCGACCATCCGGATATCGAGACCTATATCGACTGGAAGGTGAAGGAGGAGCAGAAGGTTGCGGCGCTGGTCACCGGCTCCAAGATCAACCAGAAGCACCTCAAGGCCGTCATGAAGGCCTGCGTGAACTGCGAAGGTTCAGGCGACGACTGCTTCGATCCTGAAAAGAACCCGGCGCTCCGCCGTGAGATCAAGTTCGCGCGCCGCGCGCTGGTGCAGGACAATCTCATCAAGCGCGTGATCCAGTTCGCCAAGCAGGGTTACACCGACATCTCGTTCGACACCTACGACACCGACTGGGATTCGGAAGCGTATCTCACCGTCGCAGGCCAGAACTCGAACAACTCCGTCTCGCTGAAGGACGATTTCCTGCGCGCGGTGGAAACCGATGGCGACTGGAATCTGATCGGCCGCACCAACAAGAAGGTGACCAAGACGCTGAAGGCCCGCGATCTGTGGGAAAAGATCGGTTACGCCGCCTGGGCCTCGGCCGATCCCGGCCTGCACTACAACACCACCATGAACGACTGGCACACCTGCAAGGCCAGCGGCGACATCCGCGCATCCAATCCGTGCTCGGAATACATGTTCCTCGACGACACGGCGTGCAACCTCGCCTCCGCCAACCTGCTGACCTTCTACGACACGCAGACCCGCCGCTTCGACATCGAAGCCTATGAGCATCTGTGCCGTCTGTGGACCGTGGTGCTCGAAATCTCGGTGATGATGGCGCAGTTCCCGTCCAAGCCGATCGCCGAACTCTCCTACGAGTACCGCACCCTCGGCCTCGGCTATGCCAACATCGGCGGCCTCTTGATGACCATGGGTCTGTCGTATGACTCGAAGGAAGGCCGCGCGCTGTGCGGCGCCCTCACCGCAGTCATGACCGGCACCAGCTACGCCACCTCCGCCGAGATGGCGAAGGAGCTTGGCCCCTTCCCCGGCTACAAGAAGAACGCCGCGCACATGCTGCGCGTGATCCGCAACCATCGCCGCGCCGCCCATGGCCACTCCAACGGCTATGAAGCGCTCGCTGTGAACCCCGTGCCGCTCGATCACGCGAGCTGCCCGCAGGGCGACATCGTCACCCGCGCGAAGTTCGTCTGGGATCAGGCGCTCGAGCTCGGCGAACAGCACGGCTACCGCAACGCGCAGACCACCGTGGTCGCGCCGACCGGCACCATTGGCCTTGTGATGGATTGCGACACCACCGGCATCGAGCCGGACTTCGCGCTGGTGAAATTCAAGAAGCTCGCCGGCGGCGGCTACTGGAAGATCATCAACCGCGCCGTGCCGGAAGCGCTGCGCGCGCTCGGCTATCCCGAGAACGAGATCGCCGAGATCGAAGCCTACGCTGTCGGCCACGGCTCGCTCGGCCAGTCGCCCGGCGTCAACGTCTCGACCTTGAAAGCCAAGGGCTTCACCGATGAGGCGATCAAGAAGGCCGAAGCGGCGCTGCCGACCGCCTTCGACATCAAGTTCGCCTTCAACAAGTGGACCTTCGGCGAAGATTTTCTGCGCGACACCCTCAAGCTCGATCCGGAAGCCATCGCGGCCCCCGGCTTCGACCTGCTCAGCGCGCTCGGCTTCTCCAAGCGCGAGATCGAAGCCGCCAACATCCACATCTGCGGCGCGATGACCGTGGAAGGCGCGCCCTTCCTGAAGGCCGAGCACTACTCGGTGTTCGATTGCGCCAATCCCTGCGGCAAGATCGGCAAGCGTTATCTCTCGGTGGAAAGCCACATCCGCATGATGGCGGCGTCGCAGCCCTTCATCTCGGGTGCGATCTCCAAGACCATCAACATGCCGAACGACGCCACGGTGGAGGATTGCAAATCCGCTTACCTGCTGTCGTGGAAGCTTGCGCTCAAGGCCAACGCACTCTATCGCGACGGCTCGAAGCTTTCGCAGCCGCTGAACTCGCAGCTCATCAGCGATGATGAGGACGAGGACGATGCGGTCCAAGATTCTGTGAGCGCGTTCTACGACAAGCCGATGGCGGCACGCACCACCCAGGTCTCGGAGAAGATCGTCGAGAAGCTGGTCGAGCGTATCATCGTGATGCGCGAGCGCGAGAAGATGCCGGATCGCCGCAAGGGCTACACCCAGAAGGCTGTGGTCGGCGGGCACAAGGTTTATCTCCGCACCGGCGAATACGATGACGGCCGCCTCGGCGAGATCTTCATCGACATGCACAAGGAAGGCGCGGCGCTCCGCTCCTTCATCAACAACTTCGCCATCGCCGTCTCGCTGGGCCTCCAGTACGGCGTGCCGCTGGAAGAGTATGTCGACGCCTTCACCTTCACCCGCTTCGAGCCCGCGGGCCCGGTGCAGGGCAACGACTCGATCAAGTTCGCGACCTCGATCCTCGATTACGTGTTCCGCGAACTCGCAGTGTCCTACCAGTCGCGCTTCGATCTCGCCCACGTCGATCCGAGCGAGACCGGCTTCGACGCGCTCGGCAAGGGCGTCGAGGAAGGCAAGTCGCCGGATGCGTCGAACTCCTCGAAGTATCTGTCGAAGGGCCTCACCCGCTCGCGCACCGACAAGCTCGTTGTCATGCAGGGCGGCGCTGCCGACGCGCAGGCCTCCAGCAACGTCACGTCGATTGCGTCCGCCGGCGCGACGGCTTCTTCTCCCTCCCCCCTTGGTGGGGAGGGTGGCGCGCGCAGCGCGCCGGGTGGGGGGGCAAGCGCCCTCACCGCGCTCAAGACCGCAGAGCCCGAGCGCGAACTGTCGCCGACGGAAAAGCTGGAAGCGCAGCAGTGGAGCAAAGCCGGTTCAGCCGCACAGGCCGCACCGACCAAGGCCGAGCGCCGCGCAGAAGCCAAGGCTCGCGGCTATGAGGGCGACATGTGCACCGAGTGCTCGAACTTCACGCTGGTGCGGAATGGCACGTGCATGAAGTGCGACACGTGCGGCTCAACGACGGGATGTTCGTGAGGATCAGCTACTTAGTTCAAAAATCAAGAAGCCGCTTGAAAGAGCGGCTTTTTCTTTTGAGAGCATAAGGCGTGAAATGGAAAAAGTCTTTCAAGTATTTGTTAGCTCCACTTTTTCGGACTTGGCCGACGAGCGGCGCCAAGTAACGAACACTCTTGCGAAGGCAGGATACATCGCGGCAGGAATGGAGCTGTTTCCTGCCACCGATCAGCAACAACTTGATTTTATCAAGAGAGTCATTGATCGCAGCGATTATTATGTTGTCATTGTGGCAGGAAGATACGGCTCTTTAGCCGATGATAAACTGAGCTATACAGAACATGAATATGAGTACGCGCGATCAAAAGGAATCCCAGTTCTGGCTTTTCTCCATGGCGACACTGATAAAATCGAAATAGGAAAGACAGACAAAGATCCAAAAAAAGCAAAGAATCTCGAACTCTTTCGAACAAAGCTTAGTACAGGCAGATTAGTCGATTTTTGGACCTCACCGCAGGATTTGTGCACCAAGGTTTTAACAGCAGTAGTTCAAACGACTAATTTATTCCCCCGAACTGGCTGGGTTCGCGGAGACCAGGCAATCGATCCGAAATTATTGCAAGAGCTCGAACGAACCCGGATTGAGAATGAACAATTGAAGGTTCTTTTGGCTGAGACCCGCGATGGAAGAGTAATATTTCCCGACGATATTTCAGGCCCAGACGAAATCATTGCCCTCAAAATCTATGACGGGCATGAACGGAAAATCGTCGGCGAATTGCTGATCTCATTCAAAGAAATATTCGTGAGTCTCTTTGAAATGTTTGTCCAACAGAATTCAGAGTCAGAGATATGCAGGCACATAGGAGAGATGTGGTGCAACAAGCACAATGTGAAGCGAAAGCCGGGGACGTATGCTAACCATACCTTAACGTCCGAGCATTGCATCGATCTACGCTCTCATCTTGAAGCACTAGGGCTAATTCAATCAACTGGTCGTACGCGTCAGTATGAAATGTTTGGCACGTTACGCACCGAAACATTCTTAACTTGGTCAATCTCAGAACGGGGCAGAAAGTATATGGCCAGCCTAAGAGCGATGAAACGGAGCGAAACAACATAGCAAGCGAATTTCAATTCATGGACGCATCCGCCATTCGAAAAATCTTGTCAGATTTTCCCTCGAACAACTCCAGTTTCAGCAAACGTAGCCCGGATGGAGCGTAGCGAAATCCGGGGATGATCACATTGCGCGCAACCCCGCATTGCGCTTCGCTTCATGCGGGCGACAGACACTGTCCGGCTCCCTCATTTTGTAGTGGCGGTGTCATCGCGCGCGGTTAAAGTCCGGATATTGCAAGCCAGTTAGGATTAATTCATTTCCGGGAGAACCATTGTGACCAAAATCGTTTCCGCGACTGCCCTCGCCTTTATGCTTGCCCTGACGCTGTTCGCGCCTGCTGAGGCCGCAACATGCAGCGGTTCGTTCAACACCTGTGTTTCGCGCTGCAAGACCAAGTATGCCGCCGACAAGAGCTGCGTGTCGGATCACTGCTCGCCGAAGCTGGCGACCTGCAAGACCTCCGGCTGCTGGCAGCAGGGCGGCGATTTCGGCAACGTGCTGACCTGCAATCTCGACAAGCGTTGAGCTTTTTTGAACCCGCAGCCGCAACCACGCTCGAGCGTAGCGAAATCCGGGACCGCACCATCTGCCGAAGTGGCCTATTCCCGGCCGCGCTTCACAAGCATCTCTGCCAACAAACTCTTCATGTGCTGAAACAGATCGATGTGCCGCCCGTGCGTTGCCGGCTGAAGACCGTGGCCGACGATTCGTGCGAACAACGGTATCGTCGGCCCTATCAGCGTCGATGGCTCCGCCGCAGACTCGGATTGCATCAGTTTCGCGTTCATCAGACACGCCGATGAATTCGGCTGACCCGGCGCCGGCGGCTCACCTTCCGCGCCGGTGTCAGGCGCGCGCGCCGGACCCTCGATGCACGAGTCAAAGTTGAACAGCTCCTGTTCCTCTCTGACGGCTGCGATGACATCGATCCAGCACTGCTGGAGCGGCGCTTCCTTGTCCGTTGCCGGCTCTGCATTTTCAAGACGGTCGTCAATGGTTGGACTGGGGGCTGACTCGCTCATGTGCTGTCCCCTTTTGCTGTGAACGATAACCAACGCTGTCCGTGTCCTTAAACTTCCAATGACATTCCAGTTGTCCCGATCAGCGCCAGTAGAAAACGACTCCCGCGATAAACAGGAGGGACGTAATCGCTACGATTTGCGCAAACACGTCCGAGGCCGCCCGCCTCGTGGCTTCCTTCATGCTCCCTCCCCGGACTTGGACACAAGATCCTGGACATGAGTCATCCTCGACCGCGAAGGCCGACGACCTGGCATTTCCTGATGCAGAACCTCCCGGGGATATTCGCTTTGACGGGCCCCCCCGGCGAATATCGACTCGACCAAAGTCGAACATTAATGCGGCGGTATTTAGCCAGCGTCGCCCGCACGTCAGCATCGGCATCCGATGAAAGATACCCGGTTCACACCCCCGGATCGTGCTACGCTCCTGCAGGGCACCGGCATCTCATGCCTGAAAGGATGATCCCCATGGCACTCACCTTCCTTCGCGCCCAGGGTCACGATTACCAGACCGGCACGTTCCTGTTCTTCATGGCTGACGGCGCAACCGAGATTCAGTGCGGCGTCTCCGACTCGGCGATGGACGACGCGGAAAAGGCGCGCAATGTCCGCGAAAGCCAGCGCGGCGACCAGTTCGCGCGTCTGCAGGACCGCATCACGACATGCGCCGCGCAGAAATACAGCGACGGCCATCTGGAGGCAGGTCCCTCGCGCATCCTCGTGCGCTCGATCGACCTCACGCCGCGCAGATAACAGCAGCTTCCCCTGCCCGCCCCCATGCCCCTGCTCGCCATCACCGTGCTCTGCGCCGCCGCCGTTCTTGGTGCATGGTTCATCGTCGGCGAGATCGTCTCGGGCCAGACCTCGACCAAAGCCAAATCCAGCATCAGCCGCGCCGACAATCCCGGCGGTTTCTGGCTCACTATTATGATCAAGGCCGCGTTCGTCGTTTTCGCCGTCGCCGTCCTGCTACATGCATTGGGATTGACCGGCGATCCGATCGTCTGGCTGCGCGAGACCTTTCCGGCGTTCGTCCGCCGCTGACGTCGCGCATTGATGGCGTCATATGCAATGTCGCAGCGTCACGGCGCCTTGGCGCACCTTTCCACCCTGCTCCCGTTTGATGTAGGATTCGCTGCCTGCCCGCGCGACAAACGCGGCGCGGGAAGAAGAACAATAAATCAAAAGCTGCGGCTCGTCAGAAAGCCGCGCAATGGGTAAGGAAAACGCTGAAATGAAATCCCTCGTCCGCGCGCTGGGTGCGCTTGTCGTCATCTCCGCCGCGACCAGTGGCGCATCGGCACAAACATCCACTCAGGGCTGGCCGAACCGGCCGATCCGCATGGTCGTGCCCTACACGCCGGGCGGCTACACCGACATGATGGCGCGTCTTGTCTCGGAGAAGATCGCGGCCTCGCTCGGGCAGAGCATCGTCATCGAAAACAAGCCCGGCGCCAACGCCGCCATCGGTACCGATACGATCGCCAAGGCGGCGCCCGACGGCTACACCTTCGGCACCGTGATCGCGGCGCATTCGGTCAATGCGACGCTCAAGGCGAACCTGCCCTACAACACGGAAAAGGATTTCACCTACGTCTCGCTGATGAGCGTCGCGCCGCTGATCATTGTCGCGACGCCTTCGCTGCCCGCGAAGAACATGCAGGAGCTCATCGCGCTGGCCAAGGCGAAGCCGGGCCAGCTCAATTTCGCGTCGAGCGGCATCGGCTCCGCGGCGCACCTGACCATGGAAATGCTCAAAAGCCGCGAAGGCATCAATCTTCAGCACGTTCCTTACAAGGGCACCGCAGGCGCGCTGCAGGATCTGGTGGGCGGCCAGATCAACGTGATGTTCGATATCATCGGGCCGCTGATGGAGCAGGTGCGCGCCGGCAATGCGAAGGCACTCGGCGTGGCCGCGAAGGAGCGCGTTCCGGCGGCCGGCGATACGCCGACGCTGATCGAGCAAGGCGTGAAGGATTTCGCCTCCGGGACCTGGGCGGGCATCATCGCGCCTGCGGGCACGCCGAAGGAGATCGTCGACCGCATGGCGGCCGAGGCGAAGAAGGCCCTCGCCGATCCCGAGCTGAAGAAGAAGCTTGAGCAGCAGGGCATCGTCGCCATGGGCACCACGCCGGAGGAATTCAAGACGTTCGTCGGCGAGGAGATCGCGCGCTGGAAGCAGGTCATCACCGCGGCGGACATCAAGGTCGAATAGCCACCGTAGCCCGGATGGAGTGCAGCGAAATCCGGGACTGCCCAACCTCCTCCCGCATTGCGCTTCGCTCCATGCGAGCTACGGCCTCAAGGCTCCTCACACGCTATGCCTTGGCCGCGCGATCTCGCCGCGCGTGGTGGCGATGCCCATCTCGAAGCTGTCGGCGATGCGGCGGGCGCGGATGATGAAGGCTTCGGCCACATCGCCCTGAAAGATTTCGCGCGCGGTTTTCTCGAATAGCAAAAGCCAGCGGTCGAAGTGCTCGCCCTTGATCGGCAGCCTCAGATGCGGACGCATCGGGCGGCCGTCGTAGCGGCCGGTCTTGAGCAGCATCGATGACCAGAAATCGCTGATCTGCGCGATGTGATGGTCCCAGTCCGCGACCGCCGCGTTGAAAATCGGACCGATCAGGTCATCGGCGCGGGCGCGGCCGTAGAACGTCGCGACGAGCTGCGCGATCTTTTCTTCGGTCAGGTCGGGATGGAAGGTATGAATGGCGGGAGCTGTCTGGTCGGTCATGCGGCTGATTTAGGCCGCCGGACCACCGTAGGCAACCGGCGCAATGCCCGCCCGCGCTATTTGCAGACCTTGTCGCGGCGCTTGTCCTGCAGCCGCCGCTCGCAATAGACCGTGCAGTTCTTCCCGCTCACCTTGGTGCAATAGGCTACGCATTTGTCGTAGTTGCAGCCCCACGCGTCGGCGGCGCGGGCCGCATCCGACACAGTGGCGAAAATCATCACAACAACAGCCGCAGTCAGCAACCTGATGAGCAGCATATCGACCTCCGCACCAAACCTGTGAGCCTGACCGATGATTACATATTCCGGCCGTTGCACAACTATCCAAACAGACAGGGGCAACCTGGTCCACGTCCGGTATTGCAAAGCCGAGAGCACAGCAAAAAGACGCTGCGCGTGGCTATTTGAAAATTTGCCGGGAGAAAATTTTCCTGCATGGCTGTTTGAAGGAGCGCGGGTGCACTTCCCGTTTGATCCGGGTCAAGGCGCCGTCTAGTTTCCCATGCTCAAGCCGGTATCACCGAGACAGGAGACATGCATGTCCTCATCCGAAATCGCAAGCCGTCATTTCGCAGCAGCGATCGCCGAGGCGAAAGCTGGTGGACAGGACAGCGACGGCGTCTGCCGTGCGCTGCTCGGTCTTGTGGTCGGCAAATATCTCGAAACGAGGAGCGTGTCGGACGTGCAGTCGGAACTGCACTTCCTTGCTGACAACTGCGACCCCGATGCGGACTTCGCCTTCATGCGGCCGTAAGGCGCGGCGGATTGAACCCGCCTCCTCTCACGCCTTGGCGTAGCTGTAGAATCCTTGGCCGGTCTTGCGGCCGAGATGTCCGGCATCGACCATCTCCTTGAGCAGCGGCGCAGGCCGGTACTTGGGATCGTTGAAGCCGGTGTAGAACACCTCCATCACCGACAGCATGGTGTCGAGGCCGATCATGTCGGCCAGCGCCAGTGGGCCGATCGGATGGTTGCAGCCGAGCTTCATGCCGGCGTCGATCTCTTCGGCGGAGGCAATGCCTTCCTGCAACGCGAACACTGCCTCGTTGATCATCGGGCACAGAATGCGGTTGACCGCAAAGCCCGGGCTGTTCTTGGCGGTGACCGCCACCTTGCCGACGCGCTGGGCGAAAGCGAGCGCCTTGGCGTGGGTGTCGTCGGAAGTCTGCAAGCCGCGGATCAGTTCGAGCAACTGCATCACCGGTACCGGGTTGAAAAAATGCATGCCGATAAAGCGGTCCGGGCGATCTGTCGCCGCCGCGAGGCGGGTGACCGAGATCGACGAGGTGTTGGTGGCGACCAGCGCGCGCGGCTGCAGGTTTGCGCACAGATCCTTGAGGATCTTGATCTTTAATTCCTCGTTCTCGGTCGCGGCTTCGATCACCAGATCGCAGGAGGACAGTTTTGATTTGTCGGTGGTCGCGGTGATCCGCACCAGCACGGCGTCGCGGTCGGCCGCGGTCATCTTCTCTTTCTTGACCAGCCGATCGAGGCTGCCGCCGATGGTGGCGACGCCGCGCGACACGGCCGCGTCGGAAATATCCACCATCACCACCGCAAGCCCCGCAGCCGCGCTGATCTGCGCGATGCCGTTCCCCATGGTGCCGGCTCCGATGATGCCAACGGTCTCGATCATGTCTCTTGTCCTTTCATTGCTTCAATCCGGCAACAAGCCTTCACACCGCATGGGTTCGCCATACGGCCCGGCCGCGCCTCGTCCATGGGTGGGGTATCTACTCCGCCCTGCCCGGCTGCGCCACAGCTAACATCCCGCAAGAGCAGCGCTCCCGGCAGCTATGCCGGCAATGGCGTCCCGGCTTGCTCCGCCACCATGTACGCGGCGTACCACGCCGGCCAGTTCTCGTCGTGCTTGCCGCCCGTACGCTTTTCGTGCTCCCCATGTGCGATCGCCGCACGCGTCAATGATGCCGCGAGTTCTGCCGATGACTTGAAGACCGTGTCCCCTGCCTCGACCCGTCCGGGCAATCGCGTGGTGATCTCCTGGAACAGCCAGCCATTGCCGTCCGGATCACTGAACGAGGCGTATGAGCCGTAGCTGCCACGATTGGGAGCCGGACCGCTGACCCGGTGACTCCCGGACAGAAAAGGTTCGTCCGTGCCGGTGTGTTTATCGCCGACGCCGTGAAATACCTCGCCGACCTTGATGCCGCGACCAAGCAGGTCGTTGCGGGCGATCTCGATGTCGGACACGATCAGGTACAGCCCCTGCGCGGAGCCGGGAGCCGCCGCAGTCACGTTCTTTCCAAAAATGACCGAGCACTCTGAGCCGGGCGGCGTGAACTGGATCACGCGCCAGTCGTCACCAGCGGCGAAGTCGGCATCCAGCCTCCATCCCAATCCGCCATAAAAGCTTTTGGCGCGATCGACGTCCGACACGGGGATGACGACGACCTCGAGCTTCATGTCGCTGCGCGCTTGGGTATTGCTCATGTCTGGCTCCTTGGGTTCTTGGGTCCATCGAGACGGGCGATACACGTGAAAGCGTAGAAAAGTTCAGTGGTTGGAACCCAGCCTACAGGGACGGTGGCCGCTCATGAACCCACTTCCTTTGCCGTTGATCAGGGATCAGCGTCACCCATCTGGCGGATGCCTCGCGTGTCCTGAAAAATCGATCTGCCGGGAACCAAACTGCCGGCGTTCCGGTTGAACCTTGAATAACCCGGACGGTAAGCTGCTGGGGACAGCGGAGTTCACGACAATGGACGATCAGGAAACTGTCATTGCGGCTGTTCAGATGGCGCGTCGCATCCTCGGCCGCGACATCGGGTCCAGGCCTCAAGACCGCGAGGCAACGATCAGCAGCCTGCGATCCGTGCTCGATGACGATCAGGTCGTTCGTGCGCTGGAGCGGATCAGCCAGCGAAGCCGCTCTGCGCCGGCGAAGATTGTTGAAAGCCCTTGGAGTTAAGTCATTCGGTCGAACACACAGGGGAGGCCACGATGGAGTCAGTTCAAGCCTTCAAACATCTTCGTACGCTGATCAAGGCTGCATCTGAAACCGACGACACAGCCCTGATCCACACGCAGTTGACCATGATGACTGTCATCATCGACAAGGCTGCCCCGAAACAGAAGCCCTACGTGCCATTGTGGCTGACCGGGCCCGGCTCCAGAGAGCAGACGTCCAAGGACGGCACGGCGGGTGAGCGATAGACGGATCACTCCGCCTACCCGGCGCGCCGCGGCTTCATGGTTTGCTCCTGCCAGATGGTGAGCGCACGCCTGGCCGAAGAAAATGAAACCTCCTCGTACTTCTTGCGAAGCTGCTCAATCTCGGCCGCGGGCAGCGACAACAGGCGGCTGAGGATCACCGCCTTCGCCGTTTCCCATGAGAGATCGGCAGCTCGGCACGCGGTCATCAAACCGTCGTGGCGATGAATTCGCATCAAGGGCTGGATCAGCGGGATCGGCGCGCCCGTCATCGCCGCAAGGGCTGCGATGATCGTCTCGTACTGCCGGTCCTTGGCGAACTCGAGCAGTTTGTTTTCCGTCAACTGGCGGTTCTCCACCAGCCGCTCGACAAGCGCCAGTGCCGAACGAAGGTCGCGCGGACGTTCCGCCTGACGTTTCGATTCCAGTGCGATGGTCTCGACACGGCTTTGAATTTCACCCCGCAGCGAAGCCGGCGCCTTGGCCATCAGCCGCGCGTGAACGGCGCCTGCGCTGTGGTCCAGCAGTTCATGCAGCAGCCGGACCGGCAGATCGGCGCGCAGCCCGGTTTTCTCCGCCAGCAGAGGATCGCCTTTTGAGGCTGCAACCAGCCGCAACAATCCGGCGCGCGAGATCGTTGCGCCCTCGTTGCCGGCGACGCGGCGCAACACGTCCTTGTCGCCGAGATCGATCAGCGCTTGAGTCAAGGTCGCACCGATTTCAGTGCGGCCGGAGATGGCCAGCAAATGTCCCTGCCCGCGCGATGTTGCGATCTCCATAAGATCGTTACTGGATAGCACGGGCGACTGCGTCAGCACCGGGCTCGCGACGGTGACGTTGAGATCGGTGGCGAGCTTGCGCACAACAGAGACCGGCGCGAACGGCACGGGCGCGAGTTTCCGGCTGAGTTCCACAAGCACATCGATATCGCAGTCGTCGATGAAACTGAGCAGCAGACTGTCGAAGATTTCGATCTGCGCCTGACCGAGGCGGCTTCCTTGATCGAGGAAAAGATCCGTGACCTTGCGCAGCGACGTGACTTTGCGATCGGCCGATCTGTTGCCGATGGCGTCCTGTAGTTCCTGAATGAAATGATTGTGCACAGCAAATCCTGAGCTAAGGCCGACGGGAAAAATGACTTTCAAAAAACAACCGAGCATACGACCGGATCGTTTCGAGGTCGTTAAATGATACCGTTTCCGGTACAAGGCCGGGATGAGTACCCCTTTTCATACGTCTTCCGATGCCGCCACCGCGCAGGTCCAGCCATGCGGTGGCACCGCGGACCGCCCGAACCTCATCATCACAACGACGATCCTGGCATCGAGCCTCGCCTTCATTGACGGTTCGGTGGTCAATGTCGGATTGCCCGCGATCGGCGCGGACTTTCACGCCGGCGCCAGCGAGCTGCAGTGGGTGGTCAACGCCTATCTCCTGCCGCTTAGCGCACTCCTGCTGCTCGGCGGCGCGGCGGGAGATCGCTATGGCCGCAGGCGGTTGCTGATCGCGGGCGTCGCGCTGTTCGCACTTGCTTCGTTGGCATGTGCGTTGGCTCCGACGCTGGGCTGGCTGCTCGCCGCGCGCTTCGTTCAGGGCGCGAGTGCGGCGATGCTGATGCCGAACAGTCTCGCCATCCTGGGCCAGACATTTTCCGGCGAAGCGAAAGGCCGCGCCATCGGCATCTGGGCCGCGACGGGCGCTGCGGCCGGGGCGATCGGTCCCGTGCTCGGCGGCTGGCTGATCGATATCGGAAGCTGGCGGTTCGCGTTTCTGGTCAATCTGCCGCTGGCGCTGGCCGCCATCTGGCTCGCCTGGATTTCCGTGCCCACCGACAGCGAGCAGGAATCGGACCCGCTCGACAGCATGGGCGCACTGCTCGCTACCCTCGGGCTCGGGCTCACCACGTGGGCGTTGACCGAAGGCTCCGCGCACGGCTGGTCGAGTTTGGCCGTGGCGCTGATATCGGCAGGCTGTGCATTTCTGATCGCGTTCCTGTGGGTGGAGCATCGCCGCGGCGACAGGGCGATGATGCCGCTCGTGCTGTTCGGCTCACCGAGTTTCGTTGGCCTCACGCTGCTGACGTTCCTGCTCTATGGCGCGCTCGGTGGCCTGTTCGTGCTGGTGCCGTTCGTGCTCATCACAGCGGGCGGCTATTCCGCGACGCAGGCCGGTGCGGCGTTGTTACCATTGCCGCTGGTGATCGCTTTGGCCTCGCCGCTTGCGGGCGCATTCGCCGCCAAAACGGGACCGCGATGGCCGCTGATCATTGGGCCCATTGTCGTCGCGCTGGGCTTTCTTCTCATGATCCGCGTCGGCGCGGCGCAAAGCTACTGGCGCGATGTGTTGCCTGCGATAGTCATCGTCGCGCTCGGCATGGCGGGTGCCGTGGCGCCGTTGACCACCGCCGTCCTGATGTCGGTGGATGAACACCACGTCGGCGCGGCCTCCGGGCTGAACAGCGCGGTGGCACGCACCGGCGGCCTTGTGACAACTGCGTTGATCGGCGCGGTGTTGGCCACCACGGGGTCTTCGCTCGCCACCGCGTTCGGGATCGCCTGCGTCTGCGCCGCGATACTTTGCGCCGGTGCGTCACTCTCGGCGTTTGTGCTGATCGCCCGCGACCAGACCTGAGCTAATACGGCGGCTTCTTCTTCGCCCGCTGAGTCTTCGCGGCCTCGACCCACCACATCAGATCGTCGGCAAAACGCGGAAACGATCGCGCCAGCGCCTTGCCGCCCTCTCCGGTCGGCTCGCCCGTCTCGGAGAGCGATTGTCCGATTGGCCCGACCGCGACGGTCGACGAGATCACCACCATGCCCATCTCCGACAGCGTGCCGTGCCACGCCAGCGCTGCACGCGCACCGGAAAACCGTCCCGCCGAATAGCTGGCAATGGCCGCTGGCCGCCAGAACCATTCTTCAAGAAAATGGTCGGTGAGATTCTTCAGGCCCGGCTGAAGCCCCCAATTGTATTCGCCGATGACGAACACAAAGCCGTCGGCCGCGATGATTTTCTGCGCAAGTTCTTCCAGCGCGGCGGGCGCCTGCCCCTTCGGATGTTCCTTGTACATCCGATCCAGCATCGGCAGACCGACGGCTTTCGCATCGATCAGTTCGACGTCGGCGCCGCGCTCGCGTAACCCCTTCACGATGAAATCCGCAAGGCGGATGCCCATCCGGTCGGAACGGTAGGACCCGTAGAGAACGAGAATGCGGTCGGTCATGAGGCGCGGCTCCTGTGTCGTCTGTCAGCGTAGCGGGCAGCGGCCCGCGCGCAACCTGAATCCCGGACAGGTTCCGCTGCGCCGCGGCTTTCAAAAACCAAGGCGTTGGGACATGATGCTCTCGCTTTTTGAAAGCATTTGACGGGTGGCCGGTTGCGAGGATGTCTCGATGGCGATCTGGAATCGAATTCGGCGGGTTTGGACGGACGATTACCATAGCTGGCAATCCATCGAGGACACGCCGATCCCTCTGAGCATCGGGCGGATCTGGCTTGCGGACAAGGACGGCAACGCCCGGCGCGCGATGTCCTGGACATGGCCCGCTCTCAAACGCCGCGAGCCCGGCAAATACCGTCAATGGATGATGCGAACCCACGGCGAGAAAGAGCCGCCGTCCGCGGCAGTGTGAGCCGGCGCGTTTCGTTACGCCGCTATCCCTGTCTGGTGCATCGGGTCGGCCCGCGCTTGCCGTGCCGCAGAATGGTGCCGGACTTGTTCATCGTCAGCGTGATGCCGCGGCCGGTGTAGCGTGAACCCGTCAGCGTGAACCGCTTCTTCAACGCGACAGCCTTGCCGTCGAGTTGCAGATGGACTTGTTTCGGATCGTATTTCAGAAAGGCCGCCGTGAAACTCGCCCCGTCGGCGCAGGTGAAGCTCTGGAAGGTTTGCGCGGTGACAGGCGATGAGTCCGCATCGAGCAGGACGGCGAGCGCCGCAGCAAAAAATACGACAAGCAGTTTCATAGTTCGCCTCTCCTGACCAAAGACATCAAGCCAATGGTGTTCGATCCGCTTTGGCCTTGTTCGCCTGAGCCTCGGCCACCTTGGCCTTGAGCCGCGTCCGAATTGCAAGGCCGGCAAAGATACACGCGCCGACCCAACTGACGAACTGCAATGAATCGAACCCCGTCAGCAGCAACGCACCGATGCACAATCCCAGCGAAAGCAATTTCAGGCGCGCGTCGCGGCCGAGCAGCGATACGACAAACGGCAGGAACAGGACGAACAATGTCCCGAACACGACATAGCCAAATCCGCTCCAGCGATCCATCAGGCCTCCTACCCGCTGCGGTTGGCACTCTAGCAGACCCACCTTTTCTGTGCATATCGCAACAGTTCCCGGGAGTTACCCCCTGCTTGGCGGTAAACTCAACCCGTCGCCGGGACCTGCAATTGCGCAAGGGCCTTCAGACGCCTATGTCCGCCGTCCTTTCGGTCAGGAAGGAGAGTTCAGATGCTCGAAAACGTGCCGCTCCGGGATGCGAAACCGGCCGTGATCGTGTGCCCGGACTGCCGGCGCCACCTCATGGAGGTGAAGGACGTCCGCTGGGCGATGACCAAGCTCGAGTTCACCTATGCTTGCTCGGGCTGCGGCGCCGAGACCATCCGGGCAATCGCGGGCGACACGCCGGTGTTCGTCTCGCGGGCGTCGACGCATCTGCGTAGCCTGGAAATCTTCCGCTTTAGTCCCGAGCCCACTGAGCGAGCGCCGCGTCCTCGCCCGACTGAAACCGCGATCAGTTCGCACGTCGACCGCGAGCAAAGAGCGGGCGAGCGCTAACGCGCCTCCATTGCCGTCAGAAGCACAGGTTGGTGACGACCTTGCCGGACTTGTCCTTGAGCACATAGGGACATTCGGCGCGCTTGAGCGCCGCCTTGGCGTCTTCGTTGCCGAGCGCCGCGGATTTCTCGTAATAGGTTTTCGCTGCACTCGAATCCTGCGGCCCGCCGCGGCCTTCTTTCGCGAACGCGCCCATTCGCTCCAGCGCGCCGGGATGATCCTGCGCCGCGGCCTTCTCAAACAGATTGCGTGCGCCGGCGTCGTCCTTCGGACCACCGACGCCATCCTGCAACATCAGTCCCAGTTGAAACTGCGCCTCCGCATTGGTCTCGGCTGCCTTCGCCAGCAGGCTGCGCGACCGGGCCGCATCGGCAGGTGCAGGCGCAGCACCACCCTTGCCTGACAGCGCGGCGAGATTGCTCACGCCGCGCGGATTGCCGCCCTGCGCTGCGCGCTCGAACAGCTTCGCTGCCGCGGCTTCGTCCTTGGCAATGCCCGCGCCTGTCGCATAGGCAACGCCGAGTTCGACCATCGCCGACGTGCTGCCCTTGTCGGCGGCCTTGCGCCACGCGCCGATTGCTTCGCCGCTCTGGTTGTTCGCCGCATAGGCGCGGCCGAGCTGGTACATCGCGCGCCGCGCGCCGGAGGCCTGCTTGCAGAACTTGATCGCGGTCGCGACATCGGCCGCAGCAACGGTGGCGACGCCCTTCACATCCGCGGGCTTGTCAGGATCAGCAGGATCCGCGGCGAGCCGGTCGCACAGAACCAGATCGGCCGACTGCGCGTGCGCATCGCGATTTGCTGAAAACATCGCCAGAGCAATGACACCGGCGGTGAAGCATTGAGCGAGTGTGCTGGATCGTTTCATCAACTGTCTTGAGTGCTGTGGCCCCGGCGCTGTCATTGTAGTGCCACGAACCGGCTACAGCAACCACGGGTCCTCGCGACCTCCGGGACATGAATACGCCGCACATTGGGTCATACTGCGATCCGGGGGCGAGCCAGGGAGGCGATCATGTATGAGAAATTTTCCGTGCAGGTGCCGGAAGCGGCGAGAAACCTTGCGGAGAAAAATATCGATCTGGCCGAGAAGGCGATTGGCGATTTTCTGCAAGCCGCGCGGAAATCGTTTGACGTCACGCAATCCAGAAGCTCGCCGACCGCCTTCGGCGACCTTTCGAGGAAATCATTCGATCTGACCGAACACAACCTGCGGGCTACATTTGCGCATGCGCGAAAGCTGGCGCGTGCAAAGAACCTGAGCGAAGTGCTCCAGTTGCAAAGCGAATATGTAAAAAGCCAGCTCGCCGCATTTCAGGATCAAGTCGCGCAACGTGTCGCCGCAAAGCCCGGCGAACCAGTTCCTTCCCCACTCGGAATCAACAGTTCTGATTCCGGCACAGACACTGTCGCGGTGACGTCACCGAAACCTAAGGCCACGATCGACGCGACGGGCGCGGCGGCCCTTTCCGTTAAAGGGCCTGCCCGCGTGAAGACCCCCGGCCGCAAGCCAAAGCGCGATACATCCGCGAAGCCGCGACCGCCTCTCACATCACACTGATCTTGCGGGCTTCCCGCGCAACGCCTCGCGGACCGCGGGAAGCCCTTCAAGTGCCCCGTCGGGGCACCGACAAACAGAACTGCTCAAGGTGCTGCTTTAGATCAGCTTCTTCTCTGGTGAGCCGTTCTGCTTGAGGCGTGCCTTGCTTTCCGCGGCGATCCTTTCGCACGCGGTGAACCGCCTTGGCATTCTTTCGGCAAAGCGCCCGCATCATCCCGATCCGGGCGAACCAGACAGATCCGGCGTTATGTGCAGCCTGAGCGAGGGCATCGCTCGCGACCCGCCATTCTTTGATGTCTTGCTCGGATTTGGAAAGCTGGCTGATGTAATCGGCAGCTTCTCGGAGGGTTGTTGCAACGGTGCCGTTCGGCAGATCGATCGGTTGGGGAAACTGGACATCCCATGGCATACGCAACTCCACGTTAAGCACGTTTATTCACACGCGGAATGGGATTCGTTTCTGCTGTTTCTAGGTCGCGCAATTTTCGATGCGCGCACGTCGCCACCTGTCACAGTCTTGAAGGATCGCGGGACGATTACATTCGTGCAAGACGATCTCTCAAGATGGTTCGCGATAGTTCTCCGCACCTATTAAAACACTCTTAAAACAATGCGGCAGAGATCAAGGCGATCGCGGTTGAGCTTCACGCCTCACGCAACCACGCCAGCACCGGCGCATTGATCTCGCGCGGATAGGTGTGGCTGAGATCGTCGATCTCGCGATAGGTCACGTTCGCGCCCGCCGCGCTCAGCGCCCGCTGCGCCTGCCGCGCCACCTCGACCGGAAACATCCAGTCCAGCGCGCCGTGTACCAGATAGATCGGCAGCCCCTGCATGCGCTGCGCGTCGGCCATCGAAATCAGCATCGGATGAAAGGTCGCGGACACCGGCGCAAGGTGCGTGAAGGGCGAGCCGCTATCGAGCGCGCTGATGTAACAGAACGTGCCGCCGTCACTCATGCCTGTCAGCAGCCGCCGTTTGGGATCGATAGTCCATCGCGCACTCACCTGCGCCACAATGCGCGCGAGGTTCGGCGTGTCGTTGTCGTCGCCCATCAGCGCCCATGTCGAGCCCAGCGAATTGCCCGCGGACGTCGGCGCGATAAGGATTGCACCGAAGCTGCGCGCGTCGCGCAGCCAGCTCCACAAAAAGCCGCGGCCATGTCCGCTGCCGCCATGCAGCGCGACCACAAGCGGCCACGCGCGATCCGGCGTGTAGCTTTCCGGCACATAGAGCGAGAACCCGCCGCGCGTGCGCGGTTCATTGTCGAAGTGCATCACGCCGGTCTCGCCGTCACGCGGCGGCTGCATGCTGCGCGCAAGGACATCGGCGTCGGAGCGCAGGGATGAATCGAGAAAGAAGCTGTTTACCGCGGGGATCATGGAGGCGAGCGGATAAAGCGCCTCCTGTGCACGCGGCAGATGCCGCAGAGCCTTGAACACGGCACGGATGTCGCCGCCGCCGAGCGCCGCACGTAATTCGGCGAATGCCGACAGAGCTTCGTCGCTCGCGGCGACAAGGCGCTTTCCAACGTCGTCCGATGCATCGGATGGCTTGAAGTCCGAATAGGCCGCGCGCAACGCCGCATCCGGCGTGCCGACCGCCTCCATCACTTCGCCAAGGGCCTGAGGATCGAGGTGACGCGCGACAATGCCAAGCGTCTCGAGGCACGCGAACAATGGCGGCAGGATCGTTGCAGGATCGGATGTCATCGGCTGCACGCTACCGTCCGAAGCCGCACTCAGGCAAGGCGACGCTCCGGACTGGCAGCCATGATTTACGATTGGCTGGACGATCGGGTGGAAGCGGCCCTGCCTACTCTTCCTTCTCCGTCGTGAAGAACAGCGGATAGCCCTTGGCCTTGCCGAGCTCAGTCGCTTCCTTGGCCTTGGTCTCGGCGACGTCACGCGTGTAGACCGCGATGACGCAGGCGCCCTTCTGATGCGCCGTCAGCATCACGCGGCTCGCCGTCTCCGCGCCCATGCGGAAAACCGCCTTCAGCACGGTGACGACGAATTCGCGCGGCGTGTAGTCATCGTTGAGCAGGATCACCTTGCAAAGCGGCGGCCGCTCCAGCTTGATCTTGGTCTTGGTGGTGGTTTTCGGTTTGACGGTTGTCGGGCTCATCAGGCATCTCTCGGACTGGTCTGTCTCGGACACGTTTGCGGGTTGGTATCGTTCGTTCCGCACCCCATATTCGACGGGTTGGGATCATCGAGGGCCGTATGCCGCAGGTCGCATCAAGCGTGATTTCGCAGATCGATTATAACGCGCCGGGGCGCGAGCTTCACGTCACTTTCACGAGCGGACGGTCCTACAGCTATTTCGGCGTTCCCGGCGAGGTCTACTTCCAGTTCTGCCGGGCGGCCTCGAAGGGCGACTTCTTCAACACCCTGATCCGCGACCGCTATGAATTCACCGAGCACCGCTGACGGTATTTGCTGCGGTCCGCGCCAAATCTTCAGTCTGAAATTGATACGACGCCATCCACACCGCGACGGCTGGCGGCGCTTATGTCGCACAAATCTCCTTAAATCGTAGATTCTTTCCGCTTGCGCCTCCTTTTGGCCGAAGCTAATTTCCAGTTCCAAAATCGAACTAATAATCCGCATCGGATGGACGGGCGGCTCACGGGAGAGAAAAACCACTATGTCGAGGATATTATTCGCTGCGCTGGCCGCATCGCTCACGCTGACCACGGCTGCCGTCGCGGCGGACGCTCCGGGCGTCACCGCCACCGAGATCAAGGTCGGGGCCACCTTCCCGTTCAGCGGACCGGCCTCGTCGCTCGGCAACGCCGGCAAGGGGCTGATCGCTTATGTCAATCAGATCAACGACCGCGGCGGCATCAACGGCCGCAAGATAAATCTCATCACCTATGACGATGCCTACAGCCCGCCGAAGGCTGTCGAGCACACCCGCAAGCTGATCGAGAGCGACGAAGTCTCGTTTATGTTCGGGCAGCTCGGTACGCCGTCGAATTCCGCGACGATCAAGTACCTCACCGGAAAGAAGATCCCCGACGCCTTCATCACCACAGGCGCGACCAAATTCACGGACTCCAAGGAATATCCGCTGACGACGACTTCGCTTCCGAGCTACGACACCGAAGGCAAGGTTTACGCGAAGTACTTCAAGGCGCAGCTTCCGAACGCGAAGATCGGCGTGCTTTACCAGAACGACGATCTCGGCAAGGACTTCGTCAACGCGTTCAAGCCGATCTACAAGGACGAATTCGCGTCGAAGGTTATCGCTCTCGCCTATGAAGTCGCGGACCCGACGGTCGACTCCCAGGTCGTCAATCTCAAGGCCGCCGCTCCCGAAGCGCTCCTGATCGCAGGCACGCCGAAGTTTGCGGCACAGGCGCTGCGCAAGGTGAACGAGATGGGCTGGAAGCCCCTCACTCTTATCAACTTCGTCGCGGCCTCGATCGGAAACACGTTCGTTCCGGTCGGCCTGGACAAGGTCACCGGGGTCCTGACGGCGGGCTTTCAGAAAGACGCGACCGATCCGAAGTGGAAGGACGATCAGGGCGTGAAGGATTTCATCGTCTTCGCGCAGAAGTATCTCCCCGGCGCCGATCTGTCTGACCAGAACTATCTGTTCGGATACCAGCAGGGCATGATCCTGGAGCAGCTCATCAAGCAGTCCGGCAACGATCTGTCGCGCGAAAACATCGTGAAGCAGACCAAGAGCTTCAAGGACTTTGCACTGCCGACGGTTCTGCCCGGCATCAAGATCAATACAACACCTGAGGTCAATCAGGCTTACACGCAAATGCAGATGCAGCGCTGGAACGGCAAGAGCTGGGATCAGCTCGGTGACGTCGTGAAAGCGGACTGACGCAACTCACGCCATCAGACTTTCAAATTATCAGGGCGTCGCGATCACTTGCGGCGCCCTTTGCTTTTGGTCTTGAGACCCAGACCGGGCTGAAGCGGCGGGAACATAGTCGCCGTAGTCGCGTTGTATTTGGCGACCCCGCCGCGCAGGCATTCGCCGCCGGCAAAATCCCCCCATCTGATGACGGAACATGGATTCGGCCCCATGACTGTGACCTATCATTCGGACCCATCGACGCCATCGTTCAGGATCAAACCCGTATCCTTCATCTTTCCGGACGACGGACTGGTCCCGAACAATCCGTTGCCGTTCCTGCTCTACAAGGGCGCGGTTGCCGTCGATAACGGTGATCCGGAGCAGGCCATCGAGGACACGTTCCACGCCAACGGCTGGGGCCAGACCTGGCGCAACGGTATTTTCGACTATCTCCACTATCATGCGACGGTCCACGAGGTGCTGGGCGTCGCACGCGGCCGCGCGCTGGTACGTTTCGGCGGCGACCACGGCGAGGATTTCGAGATCAGAAAGGGCGACGTGGCCATCCTGCCCGCAGGCACAGGCCACCAGCGGCTGTCGGCCAGTGAGGATTTTGTGGTGGTCGGTGCCTACCCGCCCGGCCCGCAAATGCAGATCTGGCGTCCGACCCCGGAAAACTATCGCCTGGCGGTCCAGAGCATTCCGGAGGTGGCGCTGCCGGATACCGATCCGGTCTACGGATCGCGCGGCCCATTGGTCGAACTATGGAAAAAGCGCCGCCAGTGAGCGGCTATCAAGGGATCGCGACGGCCCGCGATGCCTGTTCGCGTCCCATCGGGATGCAGGCTTTCTTGCGACGGAGCGCGCCGAGCGCACCCGTCACCTTCATCACCTTGCCCACGCCGCAACTGCCGTTGTCGACATAGACGACGGACCACGGCGAGAGGAAATAAGGTTCTTTTTTCAGGAAGTTGGGTGACAATTCCTGCGCCAGGCATGGCGCTGAGACAGTGCAAAGAAGTGCGAGAGCGACGACGGTACGCATGACACTCAATCTCTGGGACGGCAGAAATCACAATGCACTTTTTCGGTGAATGTTCCAAGACGCGAACAGCGGCACGATGATTATTTTCACGCCAAGGCACTCACGAAGGCATCACGGCGATTTTCCGGAACGGCATCCCACCTGATGTGTTGGGCCTCCAATATCAACGGAGGTTCTAATGCGACGTAAATTGCTTCTGACAACGCTCATCGCCGCTTCGCTCGCGGCCACAACGATTGCGGCATCCGCCCAGGTCGCCCCGCCCTCCTCGCCGGGCGGCTCGGCCGCCGGTTCGCCTGGCGTCTCTCCGGCAACCCCGCCACCTGCGGCCACTTCGCCATCACCGGGTACCACCGGCAGCAACACCGGTATCAACCAGCCCGGCGTGCCGAATACATCGACGCCCGGCAAGATCGGGACCGGCGCATCTCCGAGCGGCCTGCCCGGCGACAGTCCGACTAACCCCGGCTACCCGGGTAAGGTCGGCAAGTAATCGTCGCGATCGATGGCTTTGTGTCCTGTGCGCGGTTGCGCGCAGGACGTCGCCGCGACGCTACTTCTTTTTCTCCTCGCCCTTGCCTTCCTGCTTGAACGGAGTGAGGAGCCAGAGCGTCAAGAACGTGAATAGGGAGATCATCACGGCGACGTCGTAAGCCCCAAGCCCGACGGCCGCACCGGTTGCCCCCGTCGCCCACAGGCTGGCAGCAGTGGCAGTGCCACGCACTGAATTCTCGGTTTTCAGGATCGCGCCGCCACCGATGAAACCCATGCCGGTCATCAAGCCTTCGATGATGCGCGCGGTGCCCTCGGGGTGGCCCTGGAGGACGTGCTCGGCGGCCTGCACGATTCCACAGGTCGCCAGCGCGACGAGCGGAAAGGTACGCAAGCCGGCGCTGCGCTCTTCCTTTTCCCGGTTCCAGCCGATCGGGAGCGCCAGCAAGTAAGCTATCGTCAGCGCGACCAGATGAGGGCCGAGCCGGAAACTGCCCGCTGCTTCCAGAAGTGATTGCATGAGATCCTCCAGCGTTCACCGTACCACGGCGCACCAAAGGATGAAGGCTACTCGGTCTTGGTCGTGGCGTTGGAACTGGTCCGCGGCGTGCCGTCCTTGCCTTGGCCCGCAATGCGGACCTGATCGCCGTCCGCGATACCGTCGAGCGGCGTCACGATGATCCGGTCATCCGGCGACAGGCCGGTGGCGATCTCAATCTCGCGGCCGAGGTCGCGTGCGATGGTCACGGTCTTGAACAGCACCTTGTCGCCCGCGGTGACGGTAGCGACCCGCAACCCGCTGTTGTTGAACACCAGCGCGCTGGCCGGAATGCTCAGGGGCTGCGCATCGCTGGACAGCGCCAGCTTGACGTTGGCGAAAGCGCCGGGACGGAGTTCGCCCTTGGGGTTTTCGATGGCAAGCTGCATCCGCGTCGTGCCGGACGACACATCGACCGACTGCGACGAGGCCTCGATGGTCGCCGGGAACGTGCGTCCGGCATATTCCGGTACCGTGACTGTCGCCTTCGCGCCCATTCTGATGCCGGGCAGATAGTTCTGCGGCACGTTCACGTAGAGACGCAGCTTCTTGACGTCGGACACCACAAACATCGCAGCACCCGAGCCGGTGCCGCCATTGATCAACGCGCCGACGTCGGTGTTGCGTTCGGTGACGACGCCCTCGAACGGCGCTGTGACGTTCTTGTAGCTCGCCAGCGCCTCGAGCCGCTGCACATTCGCGCTCATCGCATTGACCTGCGCTTCCTTGCTGGCAAGGTCGGCGGAACGCTCATCGATTTCCTGCTGCGAGACGAAGTTCGACGCCAGCAGCGTCTTGCGGCGCGCCAGCGTGGCGGCCGACAGCTTGGCCGCGGCCTGCGAATTCGCGAGGTCCGCGCGAGCCTGCAACAGTTGCTGGTCGAGGTCGGGCGCTTCGATCTCGGCAAGCTTCTGTCCGGCCGCGACCTGAGCGCCGATGTCGGCGCTCCAGCTCTTCAGATAGCCGCTGACGCGCGCGTAGATCGGCGCACGCGAATAGGCTTCCAGACGGCCCGGCAGGTCGAGCGTCGCGTTGAGCGGCTTGGTCCCCGGCAACGCGACCGCGACCGACGGGATCGCCTGCGCGTCCGTCCACTCCTTGAGATTGGCGTCGCCCTTCGAGCGGGTGATGATGCCGGTGACCACCACAGCCGCGAGCACACCGATGGCGACGGTGCCATAGAGCCTGAGCTTGCGTGGCGAGACTGACGAGGTCTTGTCAGGTTGCATGAACCATCTCCGGCGCCGTCGCGGATGTCGCGGGCTGCTGCTTCTTGTGAACCATACTGAACACCACCGGCACGAACAGCAATGTGGCGGTCGTTGCGAAAATCAGGCCGCCGATCACGGCGCGTCCGAGCGGCGCATTCTGTTCGCCACCCTCGCCCATGCCGAGCGCCATCGGCGTCATGCCGATAATCATAGCCAGTGCCGTCATCAGCACCGGCCGGAACCGGACGAAGCCCGCGTCGAGCGCCGCGGCGACGGGATCGCCGAGTTCTTCCAGTCGCTCGCGGGCAAAGGCGATCACCAGAACCGAGTTCGCCGTCGCCACGCCCATGCACATGATGGCGCCCGTCAGCGCGGGCACCGATAGCGTGGTGTGGGTCGCGAACAGCATCCAGACGATGCCGGCCAGCGCCGCGGGCAGCGCCGAGACGATCACGAACGGATCGGACCACGACTGGAAGTTGACCACGATCAGGAGATAGATCAGCACGATCGCGCCGAGCAGGCCGAACAGCAGTCCCGCGAAGGCGCTGTTCATTGTCTCCACCTGGCCGAGCAGAACCACGCGGCTGCCGCGCGGCAGGTCTTTCGCGGTGTCCGCGATCACCTTGTTGATGTCGGCGGCAACCGCGCCAAGATCGCGGCCCTGCGGCGTAGCGAAGATCTGCACCATGGTCTGGATATCGTACTGCGACACCACAGCACTCGACGTCGATCGCTTGATATCCGCGATGCCGCCCAGCATGGGCGCTGTCGGTATCCCGGCGGAGGAAATCGGCAAGGCTTCCAGCTTGTTCAGCGAGTCGATCTGATACTGCGGCGTCTGCATCACGATCGAATAGGACACGCCATTGTTCGGATCGAGGAAGAACGTCGGTGCAACCTGCGAACTGCCGGCGAGATTCACGACCATGCTGTTGGTGACGTCGCGTGCGGTGAGACCGACATACTGTGCGCGGGTGCGATCCACGTTGACGTCGAAGCTGGGATTGTTCGGCGACTGCTGGATGCGCGCGTCAGCGACACCCGGAATGAGCTTGATCCGCCGCAGAAGATCGTTGGCGTACCTGAAATTCTCAACCGTATTCGCGCCGCGCACCTGAATATCGATCGGCGCGGGAGAACCGAAGTTCAGAATCTGGCTGACGATGTCGGCGGGAAGAAACGCGAACGAAACGCCCGGGAACTCGCGCGGCAGCTTCTCGCGCAACTCACGCACATATTCATCGGTCGGCTTGTGATCTTCCTTCAGCTTGATCTGGATGTCGCCGTCCTGCGGGCCGATCACGCCGGTGTTGTTGTAGGTCAGGTTGATGCCCGAGATCGGCATGCCGATATTGTCGGCCATGGTCTCGATCTTGTCGGACGGAATGACCTGCCGGATCACCTTCTGGATATCCGCGAGCTTGTTGGCAGTTTCCTCGACGCGCGTACCGACCTGGGTGCGGACGTGGATCAGGATCTGTCCGGTGTCGACCGACGGGAAGAAGTTGCGGCCAAGGAACGGCACCAGCAGGAACGACACCCCGACGAAAACGAGGAAGCCCGTGACAAACACCTTACGGTGGCCCAACGCCAGATGCAGCAGGCCGTGATAGGCGTCGCGGAACTTCGCGAACCGGGCCTCGAATCCGCGCTGGAACAGCACCAGCGGATTACGGGTTTCCGGCGGCGGCAACGGATTGCCGTTCTCATCATGCGGATGGGGATGGAGCAGATACTTCGCCATCGTCGGCACCAGCGTGCGCGACAGGATGAACGACCACGCCATCGCAAACATCACCGAGAGCGCCATTGGCACGAACAGGAAGCGCGATACACCGGTGAGGAAGAACATCGGCACGAACACGATGCAGATACAGAGCAGCGTGACGAAGGCCGGGGTGGCGATCTGCCGGGCGCCCTCGAGAATGGCGGGCTCAACCTCCATCCCGTGTTCGAGATGGTAGTTGATGTTTTCGATGGTCACGGTGGCGTCGTCGACCAGGATGCCGACCGCCAGCGCCAGACCGCCAAGCGTCATGATGTTGAGCGTCTCGCCGACCATCGACAGGCAGATGATGGCGCCAAACACGGACAGCGGAATCGAGATCGCGATGATGATGGTCGAGCGCCAGCTTCCCAGGAACAGCAGGATCATGATGCTGGTCAGCGCTGCGGCCAGCACGCCCTCGAAGGCCACGCCGGCGATGGCGCCGCGCACGAAGATCGACTGGTCGCCGAGCAGATTGACCCGCAGTTGCTCCGGCAACTGATCCTTGGTGTCGATGATCTTCTGCTTGATGCCTGAGATGATATCGAGCGTTGATGTCGCGCCCGCCTTCAGCACCATCATCAGCACGGACCGCGTGCCGTCGACATGGACGATGTTGGTTTGCGGCGGATTGCCGTCGCGCACCTGCGCCACGTCGCGGATATAGACCGTCGCGCCGTTGACGACCTTGATCGGCAGATTGCCAAGCTCCTCGATCTTGCGCGGCGCATTGTTGAGCTGGATGTTGTATTCGAAGTTGCCGATCTTCTGAGTGCCGACCGGCGTGATCAGGTTCTGCGCGGCGAGCGCATTGGCGACGTCCTGTCCGGACAGGCCGAGCGCCTGCATCGCAGTCGGATTGATGTCGAGCTGGATCTGACGCTGCTTGCCACCGAACGGCCACGGGATCGCGGCCCCCGGCACGGTGACCAGCGGTGTTCGCAACTGGTTGGTTGCGATGTCGAACATGTTCTGCTCGGTCAGCCCCTCGCCGCCCAGCGCAAGCTGGATGATCGGCACCGTCGATGCGCTGTAGTTCAGGATCAGCGGCGGCGTCGACCCCGCCGGCAATTGCCGGAGCATGGTCTGCGCGATCGCGGTGACCTGCGCGTTGGCGGTGCGGATATCGACGTTCGGCTGGAAGAAGATCTTGATGACGCCGTAGGTGTTGTAGGAATTGGCGACGATGTGTTCGATGTCGTTGACCGTCGTGGTCAGCGCGCGCTGGAACGGCGTCACGATGCGTCCAGACATCTGGTCGGGCGGCAGGCCGGTGTACTGCCATACCACGCCGATCACCGGGATGCGGATTTCAGGGAAGATGTCGGTCGGCGTTCGCAGGGCCGCGAGCGGCCCGACGATCAGAAGAAGAAGAGCCAGCACGACGAAAGTATAGGGTCGGCTCAGCGCAATCCGGACGAGCGCATTCATATCGGACTTTTCTCGGTCGTTTCGGGCGCAACAGTAGACCCGCAGGAAAGACCTGTTCCGTTGACGCTTTTAGTCTGGGGGCTGATCTACCTGAATCTGCAGCAATTGCGCAACGCCGCGAAACTCACAGTCGCTTGTTCAGGCGGTTCCGGCGGCCGGTTTTCGGGCGATTTTGGCCAATAATTAGCCACCGGGACTAATTTATCACAAGATCATCTGGGTCTGGGTGACCACGGCGACCAGTTTGCCCTCGCCGGTTTCAATCCTCGTCTGCCAGACATGGGTGCGCCGCCCGAGGTGGATCGGGGTGGTCGTCGCCCGTACGGTGCTCCCCGCCTTCGCGGCCCCTGTGAAGTTGGTCTTGCTCTCGATGGTGGTGGTGCCCTTGGCGTCGGGCGGCAGGTTGATGATGGTGGCGGCCGCCCCGACGGAATCGGCGAAGGCCATCACCGCGCCGCCGTGGATCGAATGCCCCAGGGTGCAGAGGTCCTCGCGTACCACCATGGTCGCGACCACCTTGTCCTTCGCGGCTTCGACGAAGGTGACACCCATCAGGATGGCGAACGGCATCGGCCGCGACTGGATCATTTCAAGCAGGGTCACGTTCTTGCTCCTCATATTCAGGCGAAGGATGAAGACCTCCTCCAATCAACTGATCAGTTAAAGCGATGCATGAAGCATTGGGCGTTGCGCCGCGCGCTAGTTGGAACGCTCGACCAATTCCTGTCCGACCGCATAGAGTCGGCAATCCTTCCAGGCCTGCGTGCATCGTGCCATCGCCTCTTCCTTGGCCTCGTCGAGCGATCGCGCCATAACGCTGGACCCGCAATGCCCTTCGGGGGTGACGGCCAACGCCTTGGCGTCGGTACGCGCGGAATAGTATCGCCTGAAGACGGCGGTGCATGCAGCGTTCATGGGCGTTGGCGGTGGCAGAACAGCCAACGGAGGCAACTCCACCATCGCCGACGTTGGCATATGTAACGCGGTCAGGAATGCCTGAACGGGTTGCCACCAAATTTCGATCGGCTCAGCATCCAGCACCATGTGACCGTCCGTGCCGAACGGCGGCAGCATCTGTAACCGCGCTGGAGCGCCCGAGGCTGTGTAGGCCTCGAACATTTGGCGGGCCAGCGTCGGACCGAAGTATTGATCGTTTTCGGAATACAGCCACAAGGCAGGGACACGCGCGGTCTTGCCGAACACGCCGAACGTTTCGACCAGCCTGCCGGCGCTGCAAGTTCGGCCGGGCGCGAACGAGCCGCGACCGCCAGCGACACTCAAAACGCCGACAACGCCCGCAGGATTGGTCGCAGCAGCCGCAGTAGCAGCCAGGCCGCCTGACGACCAGCCAAGCAGCAACACATGATCGGGGTCCACCCACGGTTCACGCCGAAGCGCCGCTACCGCACCGGCAACATCCGTACCTGACGTTCGTCCTGCTTCCAGATAATCCCGATCATCGCACGTTCCTGAGATACTTTCGGCATACGGCCCCTCGGAACGTCCGAAACCGCGGCGCATGATCGAGACCGCTGCGTAACCTCGTTGCGCGAAGGCAACCGACGGGCCGTTAAGCCGGGCTGGCGATTGGCGGGCAATCGTCGCAAAAAAAGCCGGACCATCACCGCGAGGCGTCCCATGAATCAGAACGACCAGCGGGAAGCGCCCGGGTCTGTCGGGGCGGATCACAAGACCTTCGAGAGTTACCTTGCGTCCATCGGGCAGATCGATCGCAATGGCCATTGGAGCGCGGATCAAACCAGGCAACACGGTTTCCTTGGCTCCCGCGCTTGTCATGAGCAAAACGAGCAAGCCGAAAACGCAAACACAGCGTCGCATTTGCTTCCTCCCCGTCATGAGCAACTCGATATATCCCGAGATGCTCGCTGGCTTACGCAAGTGATCCTCCGTCCTATGCAGTTTCCACGCCGCACCACCCTGCCACGAACAGTGCAATCGCCTGCGTGGTCTTGCGCAGCGATTCAATTTCGACTCGTTCGTTGAAGCCGTGCATGGCTTCCGCATTCGCGCCGAAACAAAGACTCGGGATACCGGCGTTGAGACCATAGAACCGGGTGTCGGTCAGCGCCGTGAAGACAAGTTCTTTCATCGGGCTGCCGTAGACCGTCTCGTAGGCGGAGCGCAGCACGGCTTCGGACTCCTCGGCGTCTGTCAGTTCATAGCCCTCGGACAGGAAGCCCGACCATTCCACCACCGGCGGGTTTTGCGCCAGGAACGGATGCTGTTTCGCGGCGGCTTCGACGCAGGCGACGATCTCAGCCTGATGATCGGCGATCGGCCAGCCCGGCAGCACCGCGATCCGGCAATCCAGGTCGCACCACGCCGGCACCGAGGACGCCCAGTCGCCGCCCTTGATGATGCCGGGATTGAAAGTGATCGGGTGCTTCACGACCTTGAAGTGCCTGTCGCTGGCGGCGCGTCTGTTCCATTCCTCTTCCAGCACCTCAAGTGCCTGAACCAGATGATACGCAGCCTTGATGGCGTTTGCGCCGATGCCCGCCTCGTAGACATGCGCAGGCTTGCCGCGCACCTTGAGACGAAACCAGATCACGCCGACCTGCGAACGCACCAGCTTGCCGTTGGTCGGCTCCGGAATGAAACAGCAGTCCGCGCGATAGCCGCGCTGCACCGTCGAGAGTGCACCGACACCGGTACTCTCCTCTTCGATCACGGACTGAAAATGAATCCGCGCTGTCGGCTTGAGCGTGGCCGCGCGCAGCGCATCCAGCGCATAGAGCGCGGCGATGGTGCCGGACTTCATGTCGCCCGCGCCGCGGCCATACAGCCAGCCGTCCTTCACCGCCGGAGAGAACGGCGGTGTGTCCCACATGTCGAGCGGACCGGCGGGCACCACATCGCAGTGACCTTGCAGGATCAGCGAGCGTCCCGCCTCGCGCGCCGGACGATACGTTCCGACCACCGTACGCGCGCGGGAAAAATCATGGTCAATCGGACCGAAGCCGCGCAGGTCTTTCAGATCATCGACATTGATGCGCCAGTCGTCGACCTCGTAGCCGCGCTCGCGCAGCAAGTCATGCATCATGTCCTGACACGGGCCTTCCGCGCCGCGCGTCGAGGGAATGGAAGAGAACTGTTTCGTTGTCTCAAGCTGCCGATCGAAAGCATCGTCGACCGCATCGAGAATACGGCGCTGGATCTCGTTTGAGGTTGTCTTGGCGTCCATCGCGTTCGTCCCTTCGTGCCCGCGTCTGCCGCGCGGATCATTGGCACGAGTGTAGCCAGTTTTAAGGGACCGTTGGAAGGGAGGCGATGATCTCGGAGGTAATGGCTGGAGATCACCCCCGTCATTGCGAGGAGCAAAGCGACGAAGCAATCCAGCCTTTGTCTTTTCTCAAGACTGGATTGCTTCGCTTCGCTCGCAATGACGGTGGGCGGGAGCCCTTTTTGAAAGATCAGTACCCCACCGTGAACCGCTGCCGTGAATGCGCCGGCTTCTCGACTTCATCGGCGAGCGCGATGGCATAGTCCGCGAACGAGATGCTGCTGCCCTTCTCGTTGGTCAGAAGCTGATCCTTGCCGAGGCGGAACGTGCCGGTGCGCGGGCCGTCGAAGAACAGCGCCGACGGCGAGAGGAACGTCCAGTCGAGTTCCCTCTCCTGCCGCAGCAGCGCGAGGAATTCACCGCCCTTGGTGGCTTCATCCTTGTAAGCCGCCGGGAATTCCGGCGTGGAAACCAGCGTCACGCCGGGCGCGACTTCGAGACTGCCGGCACCACCGACCACCAGATAGCGTTTCACGCCTGAGGCCTTCGCCGCATCGATCAGCTTGTACGGATCGCTTGCGGAAAAGTGCACCGAGCTGATGACCGCATCATGCCCCTTGAGCAGCGCGGCGAGACCATCCTTGTCGAACACGTCGCCCTTCTTCGGCGTGACGTTCGCCTGCGCCTGAACCTTCTCGGGATTGCGGACGATGGCCGTGACCTGATGGCCGCGGCTGACGAGTTCCTTGAGGATGGGCGAACCGGCCTGGCCCGTAGCGCCGATCAAAGCGATTTTCATGATTTGCGTCCCTTTTGCGATATGGTATCCAATAGATACCAACTAACGAATGGACATCAGATGCCCGCTCGCGACGCCGCTGTGAAGAAGGCACTTTCCCGAGACATGGTCCCCTTGGAGAAACCACCCGCCAAAGCTGCGCGTGGAAACAAGGCTCCGCGTGGAAACTGGCCGGCCAATCCCTATGCGCAGGACTGCCCGACCCGGCTGGTGCTCGATCGCATCGCCGACAAGTGGACCGTGCTGCTGCTGATCCTGCTGTCGCGCAGGCCCTGGCGCTTCAACGAACTGCGCCGGGAGATCGGCGGGCTTACGCAGAAGATGGCGTCGCAGACTCTGAAGGGGCTCGAGCGTGACGGCCTCGTGAAGCGCAAGGTCACGCCGACCGTTCCGGTGACGGTGGAGTATTCGATCACGCCGCTGGGGCGCACGCTTAGCGAGACTGTCGATGCCTTGCGCATCTGGGCCGAGCGGCACATGACCGATGTCGCGAAGGCGCAATCACAATATGACCGAACCAAGGCAACAACTGTGTAGATTTAGTCACACACGCCGAGTTTGTGCGGATGTTCTTTGTGCGTTCGCAAGAGTTGATGAGGTGTTTAGAACCTGCGCGATAGGATGGCTCATCATCGGCGACAATCGATGACGACTCGCCGGCGATGAGAATGAGCTCCCAAAATAAAGGAGAGCAATCATGCCAGCCTATGCACAGCATCACCGAAAGCAGCAGATCTTTCATGCGGCCGTGACCGTGTGTCCAAGCTGCCTGAGCCTTCCCATGCAGATCAGGGAGGTTCAGCCCCACTGGGATCTGGCGAGGGTCGACTTCGTCTATGAATGCCCGGCATGCTGTACCGAAGTCCGGGAAACAGTGGCGAAGCATTAGACTCCGCTGCACTTTCGCGGGGGCAACCGCGCCTACCAGAATCACGGCCGCCCGACTACGATGAGGCATGACCTTCGCCTACCTCATCATCGCGATCATTCTTGAGGTGATCGGAACCTCCGCGCTTCAGGCGTCGGAGCAATTCACCAAGCCGAAGCCGCTGATCCTGACGGCGCTCGGCTACGCGGCCTCGTTTTATTTCCTGTCGCTGGTCCTGCGGACCATGCCGGTCGGGATCGCCTATGCGATCTGGTCCGGTCTCGGCATCGTGCTCATCACACTCGTCGGTCTCGTCTGGTTCGGCCAGAAGCTCGACACACCCGCCGTGATTGGCCTCGCGCTGATCATCGCGGGTGTCGGCACCATCAATCTGTTTTCATCGAGCGTTTCGCACTGACGCATTGGAGAGACCACATGGACAGCCGCAATATCCTCTACGCCGTCGTCGGAGCTCTCGTCATCGCGGTCGCCGTGCTTGGCTACAAGGTCTATCAGGACAACAAGAAGCCGGAGGGCTTGCAGATCAATGTCGGTCCGGGCGGCGTGAAGATCGAAAGCAAGTGAGATTCGAATGATCGCAATATTCCTCCCGCGCGCGTTGTTGCTTGGCGCGATTGCTTCGCTGGCGCTGACCGCTGCCGCACGCGCCGACATCGTCGGGCGTGAAGCCGACATCACCGACCTGCGGCTCGGTCAGAAAATCTATGTCGATGATGGCTCCTGCCCCGCAGGACAGATCAAGGAAGTTGCCGGCCTGCGTCTCTCTGCATCCGGCGTCGAACGCTCCAAGAAATGCGTCGATCGCAAGGGCAAGCGCTAGCCGTTCGCGAACGCGTCATCTTTGATTCGAATTCGCACAAGACAATTCGATGACTTGTCGCCCGGCTTTTCGTCGTCCAGCTTCGCAGTTGCAGCGTGACCGCCTGTTTCATTGTCCTACAGTTGTAGAGCGCGGCGAATGAGTCCGGCGCCGTCGTGATGAACGTCAATCCGGACCGGGAGACGAAATCATGTCGGGCATGCTTGTTAGTCTGCTGATCCAGATCATCGGCGGGGCCATCGGCGGAAACGTCGCTGGCGGCGCGGCCAAGAACATCGATCTTGGAACAATGGGAAATACGATCGCGGGCGCCATCGGCGGCGGCGTGGGCGGCCAGATTCTCGGAATGCTGATTCCAATGCTGGCGAACTCGGCTTCGACGCCGGATATTGGCGCGATCATCGGTCAGGCTGCAGGCGGCGGCGTTGCCGGCGCCGTGCTGACCGCGATCGTCGGAATGCTCAAGAACAGGTCGGCTGCGTAAAGCTCGCAACGGCTCCGTTCGTCAGGAGCACTCGCGACAAAGCAATCCAGTCTTGCTCTGGATTGCTTCGCTTGCAGTGACGTGGATTGGTCTTCAATCAGCGCGCACTATCCCGAAATGAAATCGCCGCATTTCTGGATGGTGTCGTTGCTGCCCCAAGGCATGATCGGCACCGAAGACGTCGAATTCTTCGGCGAGCCCTCGATCAGCTTGTCGGAATAGACCATGTAGACCAGCACGTTTCGCTTGGCGTCGCAGCCGCGCACGATCTGCATCTTCTTGAAGAACAGCGAGCGGCGCTGCCGGAACATGTCCTCGCCCTGCGGCGCCTTGGACTTGAAGCGGATTGGCCCGATCTGCCGGCAGGCCAGAGAAATATCCGAGACCTCCTCGGCCAACCCGAGCCAGCCCTTGTAGCCGCCCTTCTCTGGCACGGTGAAGTGGCAGGCCACGCCGTCAACCGCCGGGTCATCGACGCCATAAGTTGCAAGTTTGTCATCCGGGCTGAGTAGCTTGAACACGGTCGAGCGCCGGAAGATCAGGTCCGGCTCATCGGCCGCGGCCAGTGGCGTTATGGCCAGCCACGCAAAGGCGGTGGCCAACAGCGCGGCGGCTGTCAGTCGGGTCGGACGGAAGGACATTGGGAGGCTCCAAGGAAGGGGTCTTCAGAACAGTTCCGGACGGCTGCCCCGCGCCGGAACCCCTTATGTGGGGTGGCATCAGCCCCGTGGGAAGGCACGGTATTGTGACCACGGATAAGTCGCCGTTAAGCGCTTTTGAAGGCTCAACGGCTAGTGTGGTGGTTCGCAAGTCCGCATGGTCACTACAGTGGGCTTTTGCGGACTTGCGAACCAAAACCACACTAGAAATCAATAGTTTCTAGCGTCCTTTCGAATCCGAAGTTCGCTCGGGACGTGCGGCAAAATAAAGCGAACTTCGGATTCGGGACGTTACTATTTCGGCACCGTGAATCACGCAGAATGCGGTAACGAGACCGGAACAGCGATGAACATCCAGCCAGTTGGCGACACTAATACTGGAATCAATTGAGGAACTTCGCGTGTACGGCAATTGGCTACCATCTTCGGGCGACCAGCAGAAAACGGTCGGCACAACCTCCCCTTTTCCTGGCAGTGACATCAGTTCCAGGCCGGCCCGGTCCGTGGGGCTGCGAACCGCATGGCTTGCCGCGACGCTGACCGCTGGATTTGCGCTGCCGGCCGACGCCCAGGTCTATTGGCCGATGGATTCCGGCGCCGCTTACTATCCCGAACCGTACGAGCGCATCGAGCCACGCCGCCCGCGCGTCGCGCGCGCCAAACAGAAACTGCCCGATGCCCCGAAGGACACCGCAAAGCCGGTCGGTCCGATCGTCGTCGTGATCTCGATCGAGAGGCAGACCTTGAAGCTCTACGACCAGAACGGCCTGTTCGCGGAATCGCCGGTCTCCACCGGCATGCGCGGCCATTCGACTCCGATGGGCGTGTTCAGCGTCATCCAGAAGAACAAGTATCATCGCTCGAATATCTACAGCGGCGCGCCGATGCCTTACATGCAGCGCATCACCTGGTCAGGCATCGCGATGCACGCGGGCGTCCTCCCCGGCTATCCGGCGTCGCACGGCTGCATCCGCATGCCGATGAATTTCGCGATGCGGATGTGGGGTTGGACCCGTATGGGCGCGCGCGTGATCATCACGCCCGGCGAAGTCTCACCTGCTGATTTTTCCCATCCGCTGCTGATCGCTCGCAAGCCGAGCACAAAACCCGTGGCGGCCACGCCGGAGCCGGAGAAGCACGCAGAGACCACGCCGAAATCCGACCGGTCGTCGATTGTCGACGCCGCGTCGCACGACAAACCGCAATTGCGGCTGACCTCGATCTCTGAAGACGCGCCAGTTCGTACTGCAGATGCCAGCGGCGCACTCCCGCAAACGAGCGACGCGGACACCGTCGTTGCGCAGGCATGGGATGCCAGTCGCGGTGGTGGTTCATGGGATGCTGGCCGTGGCGGCGTCACGCCCGAACCCGAGGCGCCCAAGGAAGGCGCCAAGGAGAATGCCAAAACTCCGTCTTCAAACTCACAGAAAGATGGCGCCGCAGCCAAGGACGATGCTGCGAAAAACACCGACGGCAATGCCGGTGCCTCCGATGACAAGTCACCCGACGATAAGTCTCCAGACGGAAAGCCTGCCGACAAAAAGTCAGAGGCTCCGAAGACCGACAAGGATCAGACTCGAGTGACCGATACCGGCGCAGCGCCAGTGCCGGTTGCGCTCGCGCCTGAGGGATCTGCCGAATTCATCGGCCCAATGAAACCGCGCACCGGACATGTCGCCGCTTTCGTCAGCCGCAAGGAAAACAAGATCTACGTGCGGCAGAATTTCGAACCGTGGTTCGAAGCGCCGGTCACGATCGCCGCATCTGACCGTTCGCTTGGCACGCACGTCTTCACGGCTCGCACAGACAAGAATGACACCGAGGCGCTGCGCTGGTCGGTGGTCTCGCTGCCAGCGCCCACGCGCGCAACGGAAGAGGCTCCGCGGCGCAGGCGCGGCGAGCCGGTCGCCGCCGTGGCAGTCCCTGCGCCGCCGTCATCGCCATCCGAAGCGCTTGACCGCCTGACCATCCCTGAAGACGCCATGACCCGGATCGCCTCGGCTCTGGCGCCGGGCGGATCGATCACCGTGTCGGATCGCGGTCTTGGCGACGAGACAGGACGCGGCACGGATTTCATCGTCCCGCTGCGGTAGTCCGAGCAGACTGTTTCTTTCGCTCGTCCCCGCGAAAGCGGGGACCCAGGATTTGGCACACTTGGATTCCCGCTTTCGCGGGAATGACCGGAGAGAGTTTCGTCAGCATCAATCAGCGTCAAAATGCCTTGCAACCCGGTTGGCTTTCGGCGGCGCGTTAAGCTAGAACGCGCCATTATGACAACTTCCCCCGACATCCGGTCCGCCGCCGCGCCTGTCGCCAAAACGCACCCGCGCGACGCGCTTGCGATGCTGACACCGTTCCGCTGGAACGGCGGACTGGCAGTGATCTTCGCGCTTCTTGCCGCGTCGTTTTTCGTTGCCGGCTATTTCGTCATCTACTGGCGCAACGCCGACATGGACCTGGTCGTCATCTACAATGCCCTTGTGATGAACGACGGAGGGCCGCAAGCCTATCACGATCATCCCGCCTATCTCACGATCGTATCGCTGAAGCTGTGGTTCCAGTTGCTTCATCATCTGGGGCTGTTGAACGCCTGGAAGCTGTCGTCCCTTCCCCCGGCATCGGATATCCCTGCATTCGATGCCGCGATGACCGAGGCTGTTCGCTCCGGCCGCGTGCTGGCGGGACTAATATCTGCGCTCTTCGTCGCAGCCTTCGCAGGGCTTATCCGCCTGATCGTGCGTGACTGGCGGATCGCGCTGCTCGCAACGTTCGCTTTCGCATTTTCCGGCGGCGTCGCGGTTCACATGCGCATTCTGCGCACCGAGATGATCGCAGCGTGTTTCGTCATCTTCGCTTTCATGACCCTGATCGTTGTCGCCCAACGCGCCAGGACATGGCGGCCGCTCGCGCTGATGGCCGCTGCTGCGCTTTGCATCCTCGGCATGGAAAACAAAGTGCAGGTCATCCTGCTGATCGCCGCGCTGCCCATGATCATACAGCCGTTCGGCGCCGGCTCCGGCGCAAGCTCCGGCTTCTGGGACAACGGCAGCCGGGCGTGGCTCACGACCCTGTTTGCTGCGATCGTCACAGCCGCTTTATTCGTCGCCGCGCTGCCATTGATCCGCGCCGGCTTCGATCCGGATGCGATCGCGACCGCCAAGCTCCGTCCACTGATCGCTGGCACCTTCGGACTCTATCAGATTGCGCTTGCCGCATGGATCGACATCGGCATGACGGTGTTTGCCATCATCTGGCGCATACGTCTCACGGAGACCTTGACGGCGATGTGCGCGGTGATTGCCGGCGCATCGCTCGGATTGCTCGCCCTCAATCTGGACTACAACGTCCAGAATGCCGTCGCGCTCATAAATCCGATCGAGAAGATGCTGGTCTTCATCGATCTGGCCAGCGCGCAAGACATAGCGCGCGACGGAAACATCGTCGGCGTCGGACTATTGTTTAAGGGAATCGTCGGCGTTCTCCAGCGCTACAGCTTCGTCCTTTTTACGTCGCCGCGCCCTGCGGTGTTTCTGACCTGGCTGATCATCCCCGGTATCTTCTACGCATGGCGGCGCGGCGAGAAACAGGTTGCATTGCAGGCGGCACTGCTGCTCCTGACGGCCATCGGTATCGACGCGCTCGGCATACGGCGTGGGTTGAAGGCAGAATATTTCATTCTGACGGATCCCCTCATCATCATCGCGGGCGCAGTTCTGCTCGACCGGATGAACGACCTGCGATTGCGCAAATGGGCCTATCCGATCGGTGCAGCGCTTCTTGTTCTGCATGTTGCGGTCAGCCAGGCTGAGCCAGTGAAGTTTGTCCTGAAACGCGAAGGGCCGGAAGGCTACTGTCAATGGAGGCCCTACTACATGCCGCTGATGCCTCTACCCCATTGCAGCACGCCGGCCAAACCCGCATGACGGCATCCGTCGAAAGCCCCGCAGGTAGAGCACATCAAAAACCGCAACGCGACGCGCTGGCGCGGCTGACTCCCTTCGGCTGGAACGGCGGACTGACCTTCATCCTGGCGCTGCTTTCCGCTTCGTTTTTTTTCGCGGGATATTTCATCATCTATTGGCGCAATGCCGACATGGATTTCATGATCGTCTACAACGCGCTCGTGATGAACGACGGCAAGCCGCAGGCGTTCTTCGATCATCCGTCCTACTTCACCATCCTATCGGTGAAGTGGTGGTTTCAGGCGATGCATGCGCTGGGCTTGCTCGATGCCTGGAAACTTTCCTCGATTCCGTCTGCTTTAAATGTTCCGGCGTTTGATGCCGCGATGACCGAAGCCGTTCGCGCGGGCCGTATCGTTGCGTGGCTGACCGCCACCCTGCTCGTTGCAATTTTTGCCGCCTTGTCGCGGCGTCTTTTCAGTGACTGGCGCATCGCGCTGCTCGCGACATTCGCCTTTGCCTTTTCAGGTGGCATGGCCGTCGAAATGCGTATCCTGCGCAGCGAGATGATCGCAGCGAGCTTCTTCATTTTCGCGCTGATGATCCTGATCATCGCCGGACGCTGCGCGACCATATGGCGGCCGCTGGCGCTCGCAGCAGCGGCTGCTCTGTGCGTGCTCGGCATGGAGAATAAGATCCAGATCATCCTCCCGATCGCAGCGTTATCGTTCCTGATATTGCCGTTCGGTGCATCAACAGGTGCCAGTGGGGCGTTTTGGAACAAGTCCGCGCGAGCGTGGGCGGTCGTACTGTTCGCCGGCGCAGCCTCGGTTTTCTTCGGATGGCTCGCGCTGCCTCTGCTTGCCGCGGGCATGGATTCCGCTGCAACTGCGGAAGCGACAATCCGTCCGCTGATCGGCGGTAGGTTCGGCCTCTACCAGATCGCACTGCTTGGCTGGATTGCTGTCTGCATGATTGCTTACGCCGCCATCTGGCGGATCAGCGTGACCGAGACGCTGGCCGCGATGTTTGCTGTCGTCACAGGCGCCGCATTCGGGTTGCTCGCGCTCTATCTTCAGTACAACGTCCAGAACGTCGTCGCGGTCATCAATCCGATCGAGAAGATGCTGATGTTCGCCGACATGCCCGCAGCCGGCACGGGCGACAGCAGCCTGATGGCTGCGTTCGGCTTGTTATTGTCCGGACTGAAAAGCGTTCTTGAGCGCTACTCCTTCGTGCTGTTTACGTCGCCGCGCCCGACCGTTTTTCTCATCTGGCTGATCGTTCCGGGCATCGTCCTTGCGTGGCGCAGGGGCGAACGGCAGGTCGCCGTTCAGGCTGTGCTGCTCGTATTGCTCGCCACCTGCATCGACGCCCTGGGCGTGCGGCGAGGATTGAAACCGGAATACTTCATCCTGACCGACCCGCTCATCATCCTCGCCGGCGCGCTGCTGCTGGAGAAAATGAGCGATCTGCGGTTCAGCAAATGGGCCTATCCCATCGGCGTGGCGCTGATCGTTGCTCACGTCGCCATCAGCCAGGCCGAGCCGGTCAAACATGTCCTGAAGCGCAGCGGCCCTGAATATATCTGCGAGTGGAACGAATATTACGAACCGCTGCTACCGATGCCATGGTGCGACAAGCCGCCAAAGCGTCCCTGATGTTCGTCACGGGTTCTTGAAACTCGCGGCGGCGACAATCCGTTATCTTGGGCGACACCGTATCAGGATCAGGGAGCGCATCATGATCGACCGCCGAAATGTCATTACGGCCATCGCGGCGGGCGCAGCACTTCCGCTCACGGCGCAATCCGTGTTCGCACAGGCGGCCATGAGCCGCATAACTGCCTACGGCTTTTCCTTCCAGAACCTGAAAGGCGGCGACATCCGCCTCGCCGACTTCGCCGGCAAGCCGGTGCTGGTGGTGAACACCGCCTCGCTCTGTGGTTACACGCCGCAATACGCCGGCTTGCAGGAGTTGTGGACGCAGTTTCGCGACCGCGGCCTGATGGTCATCGGCGTGCCGTCCAACGATTTCGGTGCACAGGAGCCGGGCGGAGCAAGCGACATCGCCCACACCGCCGAGCAGACCTATCACGTCAGCTTCCCGGTCACGGTCAAGACGAGCGTGAAGGGGCCGAACGCCCATCCGTTCTACAAGTGGGCGGCGGCCGAGCGCCCGGCCGACCTGCCGGGCTGGAATTTCCACAAGTACCTCGTTGGCCGCGACGGCCATATCGCCGAGGCGTTTTCCTCCCGCGTCGAGCCCACCGATACACGCGTCGTCACCGCCGTCGCCCGCGCGCTCACCTCCTGACGGAACTCTCACACACGCCTCAATTAACCCTGCCAACGCTCCTGTTGAAAATCGGTTGGCGCAATAAACCATGTGGGTCTAGGCTGATCGCCGGGGACTACGGCGGCGTCCGGCGGACCGGACGCGGGGGATTTTGCGTTCAGGGGTACTTCCATGCGTATCAAGGCAACTTTTTTCGCCGCTAGCGCCATCTCGGTCTGCGCTTTCACCAGCGTCTGGTCGCAGGCCCTCATCCCGCAGCGCACCACCCCACCTCCTGCTCCCGCCGCCACACCGGCTCCTGCCGCGACCACTCCAGCTCCGGCACCTGCTCCGACAGCCGCAAAAGCCAACTGCGCCAACCCGAACGCCATCGGCGTCGCGCGCGTGGTGCAGATCGACACCACCGGCGGTCCCGGCTTCGGTTTCGAGCATTTCAAGCAGCTCGATTTCCTGCGCGACAAGGAAGTGGTGCTGACGTTTGATGACGGCCCATGGCCGGTCAACACGCCGTCGGTCCTCAAGACCCTTGCCGACGAATGCACCAAGGCGATCTTCTTCCCGATCGGCAAACACGCCACCTACTATCCCGAAATTCTCAAGCATGTCGCCGCCGAGGGCCACACCATCGGCGCGCACACCTGGTCGCACGCCAATCTCAACAACAAGAAGCTGACCGAAGCACAGCAGAAGGAAGAGATCGAGAAGGGCTTCAGCGCGGTCGAATGGGCGCTCGGCGCGGCACCGTCGCCGCTGTTCCGCTTCCCCGCGCTTCAGCATCCGCCCGCCATGGTGACGTATCTCGGCGAACGCAACATCTCGATCTGGTCATGCGATCTCGACTCGTTCGACTTCAAGGCCAGCACGGCACAGAAGATCGTCGACACCGTCATGACGAAGCTCGACAAGTTCGGCAAAGGCATCGTGCTGATGCACGATTTTCAGAAGCACACCGCAGAAGCCCTGCCTGAACTGATGAAGCGGCTGAAGGCCGGCGGCTATAAAGTGGTCCAGGTCAAGGCCAAGGCGCCGATGCAGACCATCGCGCAATACGACGAGGAAGTCGTCAAGGGTCTCAAGCTGCCGACGGTGAGTTCGCGCCCGCTTAACAGCGTGGTGCAGACCATTTCCGAGTAGCGGACAACGCGCACTTGCGGCTTTCCCGGAAATGGCTAAACCGCACGTCATGCGCATTGAAGGCTATGTGATTGTTTCCGCCGACGGCATGCTCGCCGACGCGCACGGCGTTATGCCCGCGACGCTGAAGTTCGACGCTGATCAGAAGTTCTTCGATGCCGCGCTCGACGCCGCGAACCTGATCGTTCACGGCAAATACTCTTTCGAGGACCAGCCGCATTCGCCCCAGCGCTCGCGCATTATACTGACGCGCAGCGTCTCCGCCCTCGCCCCCGATCCATCCAATTCCAAAGCGACCTTGTGGAATCCCGCAGGAGCGTCGTTCGAGGACGCCTGCCGTCATGCCGGTGTGACCACAGGAACAGCCGCAATCATTGGCGGTCCCGGTGTGTTTGAGATGTTCATGGATCGCTACGACACGTTCTGGCTGTCGCAGGCGCACCGTTTGAAAATTCCGGACGGCATCGGCTGCTTCCCCGATGTGCCGTCGCGCTCGCCGCAGGACGTTCTCGCCGCGCACGGTCTCACGCCAACGGAGACGCGCATTCTCGATGCCGCGCGGGAGGTCGACGTGACGGCGTGGCGGCGGAGCTAGACGCCGGTGTATCGGCCGCTGTCTTCCATCGCCACCGGACGCGGATAGCCCGCGATCACCAGGAGGCCGCCGATCAGCGACAGGTTCTTCAGCGCATGGATCATGTTGTTGATGCGGTCCGCACCGGTCATGTCCCAGAAATTGTGGAAATAGAACGTCGTCACCGCGACGAACAGCACCAGCAGCCAGGCGAAAGTCCGCGTGCCGAAATTCAGCGCGATGAACAATCCGCCGATCACTTCCAGAGCGCCCGCCAGGATCGCCAGCATCTGCGCGGTCGGCATCCCGGTGATACCCTCAAGCTGGCTCGTGTACTGCGTCAGCATCGCCGGAAGGACGACCTTCTCGGTGATCGCCTGGGTGGTTGAGGCGATATCGAACAGCTTGGAGGCGCCGGAAAACACAAACAGAACGACGAATAAAACACGTCCAACTGTAACGATGGCTGGCATTTGTCGGCCCCACTGAAATCCCGCGAACGGGACTATACAGGAGTTGCCGTCAACCGAACAGCGTCGGCTGCTGCCGCCCCGCCCGCTCCTGCGCCTCGACCGCCGCAACCGCCGTCATGTTGAGAATCCCGCGCGCCGTCACCGACGGCGTCAGGATGTGCGCCGGACGCGTCGGTCCGATCAGGATCGGCCCGACCGGCAGCGCGTCCGCGAGGATCTTGATCATCTGATAGGCGATATTGGCCGCGTCGAGGTTCGGCATGATCAGGATATTGGCCGAACCTTCGAGCCGGGAATGCGGCAGCACGAGCTGGCGCGACAGCGCAGTCAGTGCGGAATCGCCCTGCATTTCGCCGTCGGCTTCGATCTCGGGATGGTCGTTCACCAATATCTCGGTGGCGCGCCGCATCTTCTGCGCCGACGAGGAATCGTAGCTGCCGAAATCCGAATGCGACAGGAAGGCGACCTTCGGCTTGATGCCGAACCGCTGAACGTGGACGGCGGCAAGCGCCGCCATTTCCGCCAGCTCCTCTGCCGTCGGATTCGGACGGATCTGGGTGTCGGCGATGAAATAGGCGCCCTTGCTGGTGATGACCAGCGCCAGTGCCGAATAGTCCGCGAGTCCCGGCGTCACGCCGATGATCTCGCGAATGCGCCGCAGATGGCTCATGTAACGGCCGTCGACGCCGCACAGCATGGCGTCGGCTTCGCCTCGCGCCACCGCGAGCGCCGCAATCACGGTCGCATTGGTGCGCACCAGAGTCCGTGCAGCTTCCGGCGTGATGCCGTGCCGCCCGGCCAGATCGATATAGCTTTGCACGTAAGAGCGATAACGCGGATCGTCTTCGGGGTTGATCAGATCGAAATCGCTGCCGGGATTGATCGACAGGCCGAACCGCTTGATGCGCGCGGCCACCACGGACGGGCGTCCCACCAGAATCGGACGCGCCAGCTTCTCCTCGAGCACCACCTGCACCGCGCGCAGCACGCGCTCGTCCTCGCCTTCGGCGTAGATCACGCGCACCGGCTGGGTCTTGGCTTTCGCGAACACCGGCTTCATCACAAGGCCGGATCGGAATGCGAAGCGATCGAGCTGGCTGGTATAGGCGTCGAAATCGGTGATGGGTCGCGTCGCGACGCCGGACTCCATGGCGGCTTTGGCCACCGCCGGCGCCACACGCAGGATCAGCCGGGGATCGAACGGGCTCGGGATCAGCGAGCCGGGACCGAAGCCCTGGGTCTCGCCGCCGTCGAAACGCGTCACTACATCGGACGGCGGATCGCGCGCGAGCTGCGCCAGCGCATCCACCGCAGCGACCTTCATCGCTTCGTTGATCGCCGTGGCGCCGACGTCGAGCGCGCCCCGGAAGATGAAGGGGAAGCACAGAACGTTGTTCACCTGATTGGGGAAGTCCGAGCGTCCGGTACAGATCATCGCATCGGGCCGCGCCTTTCGCGCTTCATCCGGCATGATCTCGGGGTTCGGATTGGCCAGCGCCATCACCAGAGGCTGGTCGGCCATTGCCTTGACCATCTCGGGCTTCAGCACGCCGCCCGCGGACACGCCGAGGAAAATGTCCGCGCCGCCGATCACGTCGCCGAGCGTGCGCTTGTCGGTCTTCTGCGCGTAGACGGCCTTCCATTTATCCATCAGCGTATTGCGGCCTTCATAGACAAGGCCGTCGATATCGCAGACCCAGATGTTCTTGCGCTGCGCGCCAAGCGACACCAAAAGATTGAGACAGGCGATCGCGGCCGCGCCTGCGCCCGACGCAACGATCTTGCAGTCCTCCAGCTTCTTGCCGTTGATCATCAGCGCGTTGCGAACCGCAGCGCAGACGATGATCGCAGTGCCGTGCTGGTCGTCGTGGAAGACGGGAATTTTCATTCGCGCCTTGAGCTGCTCCTCGATCTCGAAGCACTCCGGCCCCTTGATATCTTCGAGGTTGATGCCGCCGAAAGTCGGCTCCAGCGCAGCCACCGTCTCCACCACACGCGCGATGGTGTCTGCGGCGATCTCGATGTCGAACACATCGATGCCGGCGAATTTCTTGAACAGGACGGCCTTGCCCTCCATCACCGGCTTGGAGGCCAGCGGGCCGATGTTGCCGAGGCCAAGCACCGCGGTGCCGTTGCTGACGACGGCAACAAGATTGGCGCGCGTTGTCAGCGTCGCCGCCTCGTGCGGATCGGCGGCAATCGCTTCGCACGCCGCCGCCACGCCCGGCGAATAGGCCAGCGCGAGGTCGCGCTGGTTCGCCAGCGGCTTGGTCGCCTGAATCTCGAGTTTACCGGGCTTGGGAAGTCGATGATACGCCAACGCCGCGAGGCGAAGTTCTTCAGACAACGTCGACGCCATACCCGCTCCCGATATTCTCTTTGCCCCGGCTTGCGCCGGTGCTGTTTAGTCCCGTCCTGCGACGGTTATGCGATTCAATACTAGTGTCCTGAATCCGAAGTTCGCTTCATTTTGGCAGCGCATTCCATAGCTAACTTCGGATTCAAAAGGACACTAGAAACTATAATTCTAGTGCGGTTTCGGTTCGCAAGTCCGCAAAAGAGCGTGCCGCAGAAACGATGCGGACTTGCGAACCACCGCACTAGGGCAGATTGAGCCGGATATGAAGCTCGCGCAACTGCTTGAGCGAGACCTCGGATGGCGCGCCCATGAGCAAATCTTCGGCACGCTGGTTCATCGGGAACAGCGAGATTTCGCGCAGGTTGTTCGTACCGCAAAGCAGCATGACAATGCGATCGACACCGGCCGCCATGCCGCCGTGCGGCGGTGCGCCGTACTGGAATGCTCGATACATGCCGCCGAAACGCTCAATGACCGTTTCCTCGCCATAACCCGCGATCTCGAACGCCTTCACCATCGCCTGCGGGCGATGGTTGCGGATGCCGCCCGACGCAATCTCGTAACCGTTGCAGGCGATGTCGTACTGGAACGCCTTGATCGTGAGCGGGTCCTGCGTCTCAAGCGCTTCGAGGCCACCCTGCGGCATCGAGAACGGGTTGTGCGAGAAGTCGACCTTCTTCTCTTCCTCGTTGTACTCGTACATCGGGAAGTCAACGATCCACGCCAGTTCGAACCGGTCCTTGTCGATCAGGTTCAGCTCTTCGCCGAGCTTCGTGCGCGCAAGGCCTGCGAACTTCCAGAACTTCTGCGGATCGCCCGCGACGAAGAACGCAGCGTCGCCTTCCTTCAGGCCAAGCTGTTCACGGACCGCGGCGGTGCGCTCGGGTCCGATGTTGTTGGCGAGCGGGCCCGCGCCCTCGCCACCTTCGCGCCACATGATGTAGCCGAGGCCCGGCTGGCCTTCGCCCTGCGCCCATGAATTCATACGGTCACAGAACGCGCGTGATCCACCACCCGGACCGGGAATCGCCCAAACCTGATTGCTGGCGTCTTCCAGCATGCGTGCGAACACCTTGAAGCCGGAACCGCGGAAGTGCTCCGACACGTCCTGCATTACAAGCGGATTACGCAGGTCCGGCTTGTCGCTGCCGTACTTGCGCAGTGCTTCAGCAAACGGAATGCGTGGCCATTTCTTGGTGACCGGCTTGCCCTTGGCGAAATCCTCGAACACACCGGTAATCACCGGCTCCATCGCGGCGAACACGTCGTCCTGCGTGACAAAGCTCATTTCGAGATCGAGCTGATAGAACTCGCCCGGCAGACGGTCGGCACGCGGGTCTTCGTCGCGGAAACACGGCGCGATCTGGAAGTAGCGGTCGAAGCCCGACATCATCAGCAGTTGCTTGTACTGCTGCGGCGCCTGCGGCAGCGCATAGAACTTGCCGGGATGAATGCGCGACGGTACGAGGAAGTCGCGCGCACCTTCCGGCGACGACGCGGTGAGGATCGGCGTCTGGAATTCGAAGAAGCCGGCCTTCTTCATCCGCGCGCGCATCGAGTCGACGATGGCGCCGCGTGTCATGATGTTCTGGTGCAGCTTCTCGCGGCGCAGATCGAGGAAGCGATACTTGAGTCGGATTTCCTCGGGATATTCCTGATCGCCGAACACCGGCATCGGCAGTTCGCCGGCCTCGCCGAGCACTTCGATGTCGGCGATGAACACTTCAACTGTGCCGGTCGGCAAATCAGGATTGTCCGTGCCTTCGGGACGGCGGCGGACCTTGCCGTCGATCTTCACCACCCACTCGGCGCGCAGTTTTTCGGCCAGACCGAATGCCTTCGAATCCGGATCGACCACGCATTGCGTCATCCCGTAGTGGTCGCGCAGATCGATGAACAGCAGTCCACCATGGTCGCGGATGCGGTGACACCAGCCGGACAGCCGGACCTCCTGGCCAATGTCGGAATCGCGGAGGGCGCCGCAGGTGTGGGAACGATAACGGTGCATGGAAATCCTGGAAAACGGCGTCAGAGACAAGAATCAGGGGATAGGCGCAGGGTTTACCCGAGCGCAGGGAACGCGGCAACCGGATGGTGGCGGTTACCCTCCCGGATAACGGGAAAAAGCTTAATAAAAACAATGCGCCCGCTGGCCGTCCTGAAGGCGGGGCGTGAACTGTTTTCAGGCCTCGCGCTTGTCCTGCTGGATCACGATGGTCGGGACGCCAAAGGTCCCGGTCCGCACCGTGAAAACCTGCGTGCCCGGCTTGCGGCCTTCGCGCAGTTCGGAGACCTCAAGGCCCGCCTGCTCGAGCCGGGTCCGCGTGGCCGCAACATCGGCGACACGCCATGAAACGCCATAAATCTTGTCAGGGCCATCGCTACGGCCATCCTTCAAGCGATGGATAACCTCGAACACCAGATCGCCGGTCCTGAAAAACAGAAAGCGCGTTCCCAGCGCAGCGATGGTTCGATCGAGCTTCATGTCGAGCCCGAGCCGCGCACCGTAGAGCGCCGCAGTTCGTTCGGGATCGGGTGTTGCGATCACAAGATGATCGAGCGCATCGACCGGGGCAGATGCCGTCTCCGGAGATCGCGCCAGCCGTTCGCCCCGCTGAAGAAAGAACAGCCGGATGCCGTGGGTGGATTCCGCCGACGCACGGGTGCGCTTCCACGTCAGCATGCGGCCCGATGCAACGTCCTTGCTCGCGCCATCGCTGATGGCGTCCGGTGCAAGGCCGAGCCGCGTGAGGCGGTGATGCACCTTCGCGATGTCGCCGACTTCAAAAGCCAGACTGGCGAGCCCTTCGCCTTGCTCTTCAAGCGCGGCACGGACGCGACCGGCAGCCTCGCCCTCACCCGCAGGCGCCATCAATTCGAGCGAGGTGTTCCCGAGCACGAAGATCGCGGTGGCAACTCCGTCGCTTTGTGCGCGCCACACCGGCGCGCGGCCGAGCAGCGTCTGATAACCGGCAACACCGGCCTCGATGTCGCGAACCAGAACGACGGCGTGATCAAGTCCAGTAATCATGATGGTGACAAAGCCCGCATGTGGAGCCGCACCTCATCACACTCGCGCGCGCAATGCAGCCCCCTTGCCGCCACGCATGCCACCTCTGAATTTCATCTTGCGGACGACCCCTAGCGATCCTGACGGCAGCGCCACTCGCGCTTGCCTTTCTTTTTGATGCGCTCGTCTGGCCGGCAGGTTTCGGAGAGATCCACGTCCTGAAACGTACGTGACTTGATGTCGAGATGAATCGTCGAATTGAGATTGACGTGAGGCCGGATCGGGATGTGGGTCCCGGCGTTGACATTGAGGTTGTTCGCCAAGGCCACGACCGGAACCAGCGATGCGATTATGAGACCTGCCGCGGCGGCACCGATACGAAATCTCCCAGCCATGGCGAATCTCCCTGAAAATAGTGCATTGCGGCAATAATCATTGGTCGCGCAGCACATACTTTCGGTTCAGACCGGGATAAGAGATGTCCCCGGCCATGTCCTGCGGACTGCCCTATCAGCCGATTTTCGCATGGAAAAATCCGCTCAAGGCGTTCATAACCCCCGCATGGAAATTATTACCACCACTGACGAACTCACCGCCGTCTGCAACCGCCTCGCCAAACACCGCGTCATCACAGTCGATACCGAGTTTTTGCGCGAAACCACCTACTATCCCCTGCTCTGTGTCGTTCAACTGGCCAGCGCGGACGAGGCCGCCGTTGTCGACGCGCTCGCCGAGGGAATCGACCTCAAGCCGTTCTTCGACCTGATGGCCAACGAGGACGTGTTGAAGGTGTTCCATGCTGCGCGGCAGGACATCGAAATCATCTTTCACCGTGCCGGCATCATCCCCCATCCGGTGTTCGATACCCAGGTCGCTGCCATGGTTCTCGGCTACGGCGACAGCATCGCCTACGACCAGCTTGTCGAACGCATCACCGGTCATCGTCCCGATAAAACCCACCGCTTCACCGACTGGTCGCATCGTCCGCTGACGCAGGACCAGATCGTTTACGCCGTCGCCGACGTCACGCATCTGCGCGATGTGTTCGCCGCGCTCGACGCCGATCTCAAGAAGCGCGGCCGCAGCGAATGGGTCAGCGAAGAGATGGAAGTTCTCACCTCGCCCAAGACCTACGACTTCCATCCGGAGCGAGCATGGGAGCGGCTCAAGACCCGCGTGCGTAAGCCGAAAGAACTCGCGGTGCTGATGGAAGTTGCGGCGTGGCGCGAACAGGAAGCGCAGAGCCGCGATGTGCCGCGCTCGCGCGTTCTGAAAGACGACGCTATCGGCGACATCGCCACTCACGCACCCACCTCGCTTGAGCGGCTGGCCGGCCTGCGGTCGCTGCCGAAGGGCTTCGACAAATCGAAATGGGGACAGGACATCGTCGCCGCAGTGAAGCGCGGCATCGCGCGCGACCTGACCAAGCTGCCGAAACTCGACAAGCCGCGCGGCAATGCCAACGGCGGCGCGACGGTGGAACTTCTGAAAGTTCTGCTGCGCATGACCTCGGAGCGGCACGCCGTCGCCAGCAAGGTGATTGCGACCGTGGACGATCTCGAACAGATCGCCGCCGACGACAACGCCGATGTGGGCGCGCTGCACGGCTGGCGCCGCGAGCTGTTCGGCGAAGCCGCGCTGGCTTTGAAGAAAGGCCGCCTCGCGCTGGCCATCGACAAGGGCCGCGTCGTGCGGGTCGATCGCGAGTAGCGCTTCAGCGCGTCTTCCTGAACGTCAGATTGATGCGCTGAGCACCAAGCAGCGGATGCTCGCCGTCCGCCAGCGGCATCACGCCGTGATAGGCCAGCCGCGCTGGCCCGCCCCACGCGACGACATCGCCATGCGTCAGCCGGTAGCGCGCCGTCTTGTCGGACCGGTTCAGGCCGCCGAACAGGAATGTCGCGGGCAACCCAAGCGACACCGATACGATCGGCGCATCGAAATCCAGTTCGTCCTTGTCCTGATGCAGCGACAGCTTGGCGCCGGGCTCATAGCGATTGATGAGACAGGCATCGAGACGGAAATCGGCGAAGCCTGCTCTGGCAGCGGCGCGCGCCGCCAGATCCGCAAACGCGGCCGGCATCTGCGGCCATGCATGACCGCTTTCAGGGTCGATGGGATCATAGCGATAGCCGGTGCGGTCGCTGACCCAGCCAACCCTGCCGCAATTGGTCATCGCCACCGACATCCGGTGCCCGCCGGGCGTGACGAGATGGCGAAACGGCGCGCGTTCGATGATGGCGTTCACCGCTTCTATCAACGGCGCTTCCAGCGGCCGCGCAAAGCCAGCGAGCAGCATCGCGCCCGGCGCGAGTTGCACATCGCGCAGGTCTACAACATCGCCGTCGAACAGATCACGCATCATCGGTTCCATAGTGAACGACACGGCCTCGCCGCGCCTGCTTCACTTCAACCGATTCAGGACGATGCATCCACCCGATTCCGGGATGGCAGTCCGCAAAAACAAGCCGGGCGGAAGCTTGAACTTCCGCCCGGCGGTCACCTGAACCAAAAGGGGTAACTCATGGCTCAAGCTATCTCTGATAGCTCGGCCCCAAGCGCTTAGGCTGCTGCCTTCTTGGCACCCGTCGGAACTTCGGAGATCGTCTTCAGGATCTGCGAAGCGATCTGGTAGGGGTCGCCCTGCGAGTTCGGGCGGCGGTCTTCGAGGTAGCCCTTGTACTCGTTATTGACGAAGGAGTGCGGAACGCGGATCGAAGCACCGCGATCGGCAATGCCGTAGCTGAACTTGTTCCACGGCGCGGTCTCGTGCTTGCCGGTCAGACGCTTGTCGTTGTCCGGGCCGTAGACGGCGATGTGGTCCATCAGGTTCTTGTCGAACTGCTTCATCAGAGCTTCGAAATAGTCTTTGCCGCCGACCGTGCGCATGTACTCGGTCGAGAAGTTGGCGTGCATGCCCGAGCCGTTCCAGTCGGTGTCGCCGAGCGGCTTGCAATGGAATTCGATGTCGATGCCGTACTTCTCGGTGAGACGCAGAAGCAGGTAACGCGCGATCCACATCTCGTCAGCGGCCTTCTTGGAGCCTTTGCCGAAAATCTGGAATTCCCACTGGCCCTTCGCCACTTCGGCGTTGATGCCTTCGTGGTTGATGCCGGCGGCGAGACACAGGTTGAGGTGTTCTTCGACGATCTCGCGAGCAACCGAGCCGACATTCTTGAAGCCGACGCCGGTGTAGTACGGACCCTGCGGAGCCGGATAACCTTCCGTCGGGAAGCCGAGCGGACGGCCATCCTTGTAGAAAAAGTATTCCTGCTCGAAGCCGAACCATGCGCCGGCGTCGTCGAGGATGGTGGCGCGCTTGTTCGTGCTGTGCGGGGTCTTGCCGTCCGGCATCATGACTTCGCACATGACGAGAGCGCCATTGATGCGGGTTGCGTCCGGATAGACGGCAACCGGCTTCAGAACGCAATCCGAGCTGTGGCCTTCGGCCTGCTGGGTCGAGCTTCCGTCGAAGCCCCAGAGCGGGAGCTGCTCGAGGGTCGGAAACGCATCGAATTCCTTGATCTGGGTTTTTCCGCGAAGGTTCGGGGTCGGCGTATAGCCATCGAGCCAGATGTACTCGAGCTTGTACTTTGTCATTTCGGTCTCTCTTGGGTGAAAGATTGCGGCGCTAAATTCCCGGCCGGTTTAGCCGCCGAGGGGACCCGGCCGCAAACGGCTGACGCCTTAACAAGCATTTAACGTGCCAACCAGCCCCCTAATGGGCCGTGATCCCGCCCGGATCAACCGGTCCTTCCGGCCAGTCACTTTGCCCGCCGCAGCCCAGTGATTCGCAGACCCGCTCGTCCGAGTGCGTGTTTTTACGCCACTTTTTTCGCCTGCCTCGTTTGGCGGCGGCGGCATTCAAGCCGCCTGAGTGCGGAAACCCTTCAAGTGCGAGAGCGTTAAGATTTCAGGAGCATGCTGAGTGAAGGCGCAGAATCGAAGATGCGCAAATTGTATGCATTTGCCTGCTTTTTATAGGGCAAACCGCGCAAAAGACGTGCGTTCCTCATACATTAGTTCTCCACGCGACAAACGCGCAATGAAAGGAGACTGGAATGACACCTAATTCGACCCAGCCGACGGCCAAGATCTACCAATTCCCTGTTGGTGGCCGTGCGGCGCTCAGCAGCCGTAGCGAGCCCGCCAGGCCGACACTGGACTACGCAGCCTCCGGCAGCGGCTGGTACCACGAAGCCGCTATTGAAGACGCCAAACGGGGCAGCGAACACTGATGCCCCGCGCCGGCATGACGCCCGGGTGGCCAGACCGCCCGGTGACCAGCGACGTCAAATAGAGGGTCGAAGCACAGCGCTTCGGCCCTTTTACTTTGAGCGTGTGCCCCGCCCGTTACGCACCGAAGATCGACCAGCCCATCCGCTTGCTGAGGGTTTCCAAGGCGTCGCGGCCAAGCCGTGAATTGCCGTTGGCATCGAGTCCCGGAGACCAGACCGCGATGGATGCCTTGCCCGGCGCAATGGCCAGGATGCCCCCGCCGACTCCGCTCTTTCCCGGCAGACCAACCCGATAAGCGAACTCCCCCGAGCCATCGTAATGCCCGCATGTCAGCATCACCGCGTTGATGCGCCGCGCCCGCTCCGGCGGGACGACCAGAAATCCGGTCGATGGATTGCGTCCCGAGTGAGCGAGAAACCGCCCGGCCATCGCAAGCTGACGGCACGACATTGCGATAGCGCATTGATGGAAATAGACGCCGAGCGTGAGCTCTGCCGGGTTTTCGATGACGCCGAACGACTTCATGTAATTCGCAAGCGCGATATTGCGAAAACCGGTGCGCTGCTCCGACGCAGCAACGGACTCGTCGATCTTGATCGACGAGTCCCCCGACAGGAACTGCATGAACCTGAGGATTTCACCCAGCGTTTCCCGCGGCTGATGTCCAGACAGAATGGCATCGGTGACCGCAATGGCACCGGCATTGATAAAGGGATTGCGCGGGATGCCGCGCTCGCGCTCGAGCTGAACGATCGAGTTGAACGGGCTGCCCGACGGCTCGCGCCCGACCCGCTGCCACAGCTTGTCGCCGATCATTCCCAATGCGAGCGTGAAGGTGAACACCTTGGAGATGCTTTGAATCGAAAACGCCATGTCAGCGTCACCGCCCGCCGCGACATGTCCGCTGGAATCGACCACGACAAGACCGAACGAGTTGACATCGACGCCAGCCAGCTCGGGAATATAGGTCGCGACGTCTCCGCGATCCTTTCGTTCGATCATCTCGTCGGCGATTTCCTTGACGACGCGATCCAGGGTGGCATTGCTCATTTCAGCTTCGGCTTCTCATGATGGACACACGGTCTTATCGAACGTGGTCCTATGCGACAACCGTGCCAAACCGGAAACCGCGCCAAAAGCGCCGCCTGCCCTTATTTTGCGTCGTGGAAAATGATGCCGACGGTATGCCGGTGGCCGGAGCGGAGCTGACTGACGCCATGGCGCAGATTGACGCGATAAGTCCCGCGCGTGCCCTGTACCGGGCGGTGATGAACCGCGAACACCACGGCGTCGCCCTGCTTCAGCGGCACCACCGCCGCGCGTGACTGCATCCGCGGACGCTGCTCCGTCAGCACGAACTCGCCGCCGGTGAAATCGCGCTCGGGTCCCGACAGCAGGATCGCGACCTGCAACGGAAAAACATGCTCGCCATACAGATCCTGATGCAGGCAATTGTAATCGCCTGCGTTGTACTGGAGCAGCAATGGCGTCGGCCGGGTCTGCCCCGCCTTGTGGCAGCGCTTGATGAAATCGGCATGCGCCTCTGGATAACGCACGTCGATCCCCATCGACTCGTTCCAGCGGTTGGCGATCGGCGCCAGTTGCGGATACAGCGCCGTCCGCAATGAAGAGATGATGTCCGGCAGCGGATAGGAAAAATACTTATATTCGCCGCGCCCGAACCCGTGCCGTCCCATGATGATGTGACTGCGAAAGATGCCGTCGTCGCCATAGAGACTGGCAACCGATCCGCATTCATCGGGCGACAGCAGTCCGGGCAGAACCGCCCAGCCGTTGCCGTCGAGATGCGCTGTGATGCCGGGCCAGTCCATCGCCTCGACGCGCGTCGGCGACGCCGGCGTTTTGACTTTTGCTGCTGCGATCATGTTCGGGCTCCTGTCAGATGACCCCGAACTAGTTCAAGGACGACAGGCCTTCCACCCGATTTCCGATGGGATGTGACTACTTCACGATCGCCGCGGTGCGTCCGATCAGGCGCGCAAGCTGCTTGAAGCGATTGACGACGCGATCGGCAGCAAGGTCGGTGGCCCGCGTGTCGAACACCAGGATGAGCTTGCGGCCCTGATTGCGGAAATGCGTGTGGGGCAGCACGCCGCGTTGCGCCGCGGAGATCATGAAGGCAACGCGGAACGCAGCGCCGATCAGGCGCGCGCGTTCGACCATCGCCGGCGGAATGAGCGCGCGCACGGCTTCCGGCGCCTCATTTTCCGGGTTCAATCCGGCGTAGCGATAAAACGCCGCGAGCGCGAGAAACGCTCTACCCTCATGCGTCACCGCGCCGAAATTCCCGTTGATGATGAAATCGAGCGACTGCTCGCCGCGATGATCCGGATGGGCGCGCCAGGCAGCGTCGGACAGCCAGCAGGCGGCATGACGAAGCCGCTTTTCGTCTTCGTTTTCACGAAGTCCCGCGACGCGGAACAGCTTGTCGGTCCACACGATCAGATCGTCGGCATGACGCGGCGAGCGCGAGCGCAACTCGTTCATCGTCTGCGCGGTGGCGATCAGCCCGTCTTTCTGCTGCTCCTTTTCAGGCAGCATCTCATAGAGCAATCCTTCGCGAACGCCGTAGGTCGAGAACACGATCGTCTTCGGATTCGCAACGCGGATGATGTATTCGAGCACCAGCGCCGCGTAGGTCAGCAGCGGGCGGCGGGCATCGGCCACGGTTTCGATATCGGCAAGCGTGTTGCTCGCGGCCAGGCGGCGAAGGCGCCGTACGAAATCGAGCGCGTCGGCGGCGGGAATGGTGTAGCCGTGCATGACATGCAGCGGATAGCCGCTCTGGATGATGTGAATGCGCGCCAGCGCGCGCCATGTGCCGCCGACCGCATAGAACGTACGGCCCGCGCCCGCCTTGAGCTGGGGCAATCCGGTCAGCCCGGCGGCGACGATTCGCTCCGCCTTCTTCAGCGATTTCTGGGACGCGTCCTGCAACGCGAGACCGCCGAGCGGCAATGTCGTCCCCGAGCGAATGCGATGGCCGCGCACATCGATGAGTTCGAGCGAGCCGCCTCCGAGATCGCCGACGATGCCATCCGGCTTGTACACGCCTGACGCGACACCAAGCGCGGACAGCTTCGCCTCACGCGCGCCCGACAGGATGTTGATGGGGCAGCCGCAGATGCGCTCGGCCTTGGAGATGAAGTCCGGTCCGTTGGTCGCGTCGCGGCAGGCTGCGGTGGCGATCGCATGGACCTCGCCGACCTTCATGATCTTGCAGAGCGCCTTGAACCGCTTCAGCGCCGCCAGCGCCTTCTCGACGGCGTCGGCAGCGAGCAGTCCGGTCGACTGCACTTCGCGGCCGAGACCGCACAATGTTTTCTCGTTGAAGACCGGCGCGAGGTTGCGTGTCTTGTCTTCGTAAACAACAAGACGAACCGAGTTCGATCCGATGTCGATGACGGCAACGCTCTTCGATGGCTTGCGCGCAGCACGTTGCCGCTCGCGAACGAGTGCCGGGCTCACGGATTCGTTCTTCGAACCACTAACGCTCCGAACGGCGCGTAAGACGGCGTGGCGAAGATTCTTTAAGCGACTTTCCACGGCCTGACAGACTCGGATTCGTCATGAAGTAATCG
>JAFVHU010000052.1 GCA_017474385.1 Afipia sp.
GGCGAGAAGGAAGACGGTCACGGTTTCGAGGGCAAGCTGTCCCACGACCAGTTGCTGACCAATCCGGACGAGGCCGTGAAGTTCGTCAAGGAAACCCAGGTCGACGCGCTGGCGATTGCGATGGGCACCTCGCACGGCGCCTACAAGTTCACCCGCAAGCCGGACGGCGACATTCTCGCCATGAACGTGATCGAGGAAATCCACCGCAAGCTGCCGAACACGCATCTCGTCATGCACGGCTCGTCGTCGGTGCCGCAGGATCTGCAGGACATCATCAACAAGTTCGGCGGCCAGATGAAGCCGACATGGGGCGTGCCGGTCGCCGAAATTCAGCGCGGCATCAAGAACGGCGTGCGCAAGATCAACATCGATACCGACAACCGCATGGCGATGACCGGCCAGATCCGCAAGATCCTGAGCGAAAATCCGAGCGAGTTCGATCCGCGTAAATATCTCAAGCCGGCGATGGAAGCGATGACCAAGCTCTGCAAGCAGCGCTTGCAGGAGTTCAACACCGCGGGCCAGGCCAGCAAGATCAAGAAGGTTCTGACCACCGCCCAGATGGCGCAGCGTTACGCCAAGGGCGAGCTTCAGGCGAAGATCGCTTAGATCACGCGCCACCCTTCGAGGCCTCCGCTTCGCTACGGCACCTCAGGGTGACGACAAGAAGTGGTGGAGCGTCACCCTGAGGCGCGAGCCGCTGTTGCGGCGAGCCTCGAAGGATGGCCTGTTACTGAATAGTTTTTTTGAAACAGCGGGACCAGTCCCGCCCCTTTTTTGGCCGCAGTCTAGTGGTCCTGTTCTGACATTCGCATCCCATTTCAGCCGGCACCGCTGCGAATGTCAGAACAGTCGGACCACTAGCAATATAAGTTCTCGTGGAGTTTTAGATTTGACATTCGCCTGACCGATCTGCTGGAAAGTTGGGGGCGAATGTCAAATCTACTCCACGAGGGGCATCACACCGACATCATGGCCACGAAACCTCCCCCGCCGCGCCCCGCGCCACGGCTCTATCTGGCGACGCCACTCGTTGCCGATCCCGCGCAGCTTGCATCCGAACTGCCCGCGTTGCTGGCGGCGGCCGATGTGGCCGCGGTTTTGCTGCGGCTCACGAAGACCGATGAGCGCGGCATGATCCAGCGCGTCAAGGCGCTGGCGCCTGTGATCCAGCGAGCTGGCGCCGCGGCGCTGCTCGACGGCCATTACGAACTGGCGGCACGCGGCGGCGCAGACGGCGCCAACCTCATCGGCGTCGAAGCCATGCAGGAGGCGATGCCGACACTGAAGCCCGATCGCATTCTCGGTGTCGGCGGGCTGATCACGCGGCACGACGCGATGCTGGCCGGTGAAGCGGGCGCGGATTACGTGCTGTTCGGCGAGCCGGATGCGAATGGCGAACGGCCTTCGGCGGACGCGATCTGCGAACGGCTGGACTGGTGGGCCGAACTGTTCGAACCTCCATGCGTGGGCTTTGCGGCAACGCTGGATGAGGCACAGATGTTCGCGGCGGCCGGCGCGGATTTTGTCCTGGCCGGCGATTTTATCTGGCAGGATTCGCGCGGCGCGCAGGCCGCCCTGGTCGAGGCCAGCCAGGCCATTGCGCGCGGCTTCGAGTCGTCTCTTGCGCAAGCCACGGTCACGGGAGGATAAAACCGCGATGACCGCGCTTCGCCGTACCACGCCCCTTGCAGCCGCTCATGCAAGACTTCTTGCATCGGTCGTTGCCGGTGTTGTGGCGTTCTCGGCGAATGCTCTCGCGCAGGGCGCTCCGAATCCTTTTCCGGAGCCAATCAAACCGGAAGCGCCGCGCCCGGCCCCGAAATCCACCGCGCCGAAAGCTGCCCCACCGAAAGCCGACGCACCGAAACAACAGAAGAAGAGCGCACCTGAAAAGGCCGCCGCACCCGTCGTTCCCGACGATCCGAATGCCGATCTCGCTTACGGCGCCTACCAGATGGGCCTTTACCGTACAGCCTTCAACATCGCATTGAAACGCGCGCAGGAAACCGGCGATCCGAAATCGATGACGCTGCTGGGCGAACTCTATTCCAATGCGCTCGGCATCAAGCGCGACGACGCAAAGGCTGCGGAATGGTACAAGCAGGCCGCCGATCGCGGCGATCGCGAAGCCATGTTCGCGCTCGGAATGATGAGGATCGCCGGACGCGGCGGTCCCGCCAATCGCGATGAAGGTGCGCGGCTGCTGGCATCGTCCGCCAAGCTCGGCAAGGCAGCAGCCGCCTACAATCTCGGGCTGCTCTATCTTGAAGGACAGGTCTTTCCGCAGGACATCAAACGCGCCGCCGAGCTGTTCCGTCAGGCGGCCAATGCCGGAAATCCCGAAGCACAATACGCACTCGCGACCTTCTATAAGGAAGGCCGCGGCGTGGAGAAAAATCTTGTCGAGGCAGCGAAGCTGATGCGCGCCGCCGCGATGGTCGACAATCTCGATGCCGCGGTCGAATATGCCATCGCGCTCTACAACGGCACCGGCACGCCCAAGGATGTGCCCACCGCCATCGCGCTGCTGAACAGGGCAGCGCGGCAGAACAGTCCGATCGCGCAAAATCGCCTGGCGCGCATTCTTGTCGACGGACTCGGCGTTCCTGCCGACAAAGAGCAGGGCTTCAAATGGCATCTGATCGCGAAGACCGCCGGGAACGGCGATCCTGACCTCGACGCGAAGTTTGCGCAGCTATCTCCGATAGAAAAAGCGAAATCCGAAGACCTCGCCAAGAAGTGGTTTGGCACGAAATGAGCCGGGTCTTTGTTACTCGGAACGAAGCTCTCATTTGACGCGTTTTCTTAACGCAAACCGGTCCCCGCTTCGCTCGAAAACGCTATGAACGCCCTTGACGTGCCTGTGCTTTGACGCCAAGCATCCCGCAGCAACAAGCCCCCACCCTCATCCAGCAAGCCGAGACAATGCTTCATTCAGCGCTCATCAACGTCATGGTCAAGGCCGCGCGCCGCGCGGGCCGCAGCCTCAGTCGCGATCTTGGCGAGATCGAGAACCTTCAGGTGTCGCTGAAGGGTCCGGCGAATTTCGTGTCGCTCGCCGACAAGCGCGCGGAACAGATGCTCTATGATGATCTGACCAAGGCGCGGCCGGGTTACGGATTTCTCGGCGAAGAAGGCGGCACACGCGAAGGCACCGACAAGTCGAACACCTGGATCGTCGATCCGCTCGACGGCACGACGAACTTCCTGCACGGCATTCCGCAATTCGCGATCTCCATCGCTCTGCAACGCGAAGACACCATCATCGCAGGTGTGATCTACAATCCCGCCACCGATGAACTTTACATGGCTGAGCGCGGCAAGGGCGCGTTCCTCAACGATCAGCGCCTGCGCGTCGCGGCCCGCAAGCAGCTCAACGAATGCGTGGTCGCCTGCGGCCTGCCGCACATCGGACGCGGCGATCACGAACTCTCCCGCCGCGAAATGGCCGAGATACAAAATCGTGTCGCGGGCCTGCGCCGCTTCGGCGCGGCCTCGCTCGACCTCGCCTATGTTGCAGCCGGACGTCTCGACGGGTACTGGGAGCGCAATCTTCAGCCGTGGGACATCGCAGCCGGATTGATCATGGTGCGCGAGGCCGGCGGCGTCATCAGCGGCATCGAGGGCGGCGACACCGCAATGGCGACAGGCCATGTCGTCTGCGGCAATGAGACGATCCAGCGCGAACTGGTGAAGATTCTGAAGCCGCTGGGCTAAGCAGCACAATAGCCAGCCGTTATTACGAGCGAAGCGAAGCAATCGAGGCTTCGCGCGCGGTTTTCTGGATTGCTTCGGCGCTCCGCTCCTCGCAAATGACGAGGAGACACTTTATTCGACCCACCCTGAGTTACCGATGGGACGGATGCGCTCCGGAAAAACCGGATCATATCCTCGCCTCAGCAGTTGACCGAGAACGCCATTGTTACCGACGCCAGTTTCGGGCGTGGTTCCGCAGTTGGGGTCAATTCGGCGATGGTGTCTTTTTTCCCGCCCCCGCTGTGCCATATTGATGCTGACACGTTCCACGGACAAGGATTGAAGATCCGCCATGGCAAAGACTCCTCCACCCAGCACAGCAGCCGACATCGCCGTCACAAAACTGTCGACACCGCGCATCTTTCTGGTCCGGATGCTGGTATTTCTCGTTCTGTGCAGCCTGCTTGTTGTCGTGCTCTACAAGCAGATCTGGGTGGCGTTTCTCGCCAATCCCGGCCTCAACGCGCTGATCGCCGGCGTCCTGGCCATCGGTATCATCCTGGCCTTCCGGCAGGTGATCCGGCTTTATCCCGAAATCTCGTGGGTCAACAGTTTCCGCATTTCCGATCCCGGCCTTGCGGTCGACCGGCGCCCCACGCTACTCGCACCAATGGCGGCCATGCTCAGTCATCGCACCGGCGGGCGCATGAGTATTTCGCAGCAAACCATGCGCCATATGCTGGATTCGATTGCGACCCGTCTCGATGAAGCCCGCGACCTGTCGCGGTACATGACGGGACTTCTGGTGTTTCTCGGCCTGCTCGGCACGTTCTGGGGCCTGATCGAGACCGTCGGCTCGGTCGGCAAGGTGATCGAGGGCCTGAAGGTCGGCGGCGATGCCGGCTCGGTGTTCGACACGCTGAAGGAAGGCCTCGCCGCCCCGCTCGGCGGCATGGGCATCTCGTTTTCGTCCTCGCTGTTCGGTCTCGCCGGGTCGCTGATCCTCGGCTTTCTCGATTTGCAATCGAGCCAGGCGCAGAACCGCTTCTACACCGATCTCGAAGACTGGCTGGCGGAGACCGTGCAGGAGTATTCCGCCGAGGGTCACGCGGTGAACGGCGATCTTAATCCCGCGCTCGACCGGCTGCGACTGGCCGTCGAGGAAATGGGATCGAGCCGCACAGCCTCCACCGCGATGGCCAATCTCGCCGAAGCGATTCAGGGCCTGGTGCATCACATGCGCACCGAGCAGCAATTGATCCGCGAATGGGCCGACGGCCAGGGCGAGCAGAACAAGGAAATCAAACAGCTTCTGGAGCGTCTCGCCCGTCAGCCCGAAAACAATTGAGCCGGAGATAGCAGCTTATGGCGCTTTCGCGTTCACGCCGCAGCGACAGCGGCTTCAATTACTGGCCGGGCTTCGTCGATGCGCTGTCGACGCTGGTTCTCGCCATTGTGTTTCTGCTGTCGGTGTTTCTCGTGGTGCAGTTCTTCCTGTCGCAGGAGGTCACCGGCAAAGACAAGGCGCTTGAGCGGCTGAATGCGCAGATCGCGCAGCTCAATGATCTTCTCTCGCTCGAAAAACTCGGCAAGCTGAACCTCGATGAGCAGCTCTCGCAAATGCGCGCGGGGCTTGCGTCCGCCGAGGCCGAGCGCGACCGCGTCAAGGGTCTGTATGACGGCCTCGCGGGAGCCGGCGCGAGTGCACAAGGCCGCGCCACCGAACTCGGCAAGGCGCTCGACTCGGAGAAACAAGTCTCGGCGCGCGCGCTGGCGCAGATCGAAGTGCTGAACCAGCAGATCAGTGCGCTGCGCCGGCAGTTGGCCGCGCTCGAAGAAGCCCTCGATGCATCGGAAAAACGCGACAAGGAATCCCAGACCCGGATCGCCGATCTCGGCCAACGGCTCAACGTCGCGCTGGCCCAGCGCGTGCAGGAGCTGTCGCGCTATCGCTCCGAATTCTTTGGGCGACTGCGCGCCATCCTCGGCAACCGGCCGGATGTCCGCATCGTCGGCGACCGTTTCGTATTCCAGTCCGAAGTGTTCTTCGACACCGGACAGGCGCTGCTGCTACCGGAAGGCCGCGCCGAACTCGACAAGCTCGCCACCGCGCTGATCGATCTCGACAAGCAGATTCCGGCGGAGATCGCCTGGGTGCTGCGCGTCGATGGTCATACCGACGTGCGGCCGATCAACAGCCCGCAGTTCAAGTCGAACTGGGAACTGTCATCGGCGCGCGCGATCTCGGTGGTGCAGTATCTGATCTCGCTCGGCGTACCGTCGCAGCGTCTGGTCGCGGCAGGGTTCGCGGAATTCCAGCCGCTGGACCCTGAGAAAACCGAAGAAGCCTACAAGCGCAACCGCCGCATCGAATTGAAGCTGACTGAGCGATGATCCGCACGTCGCAGACCTGCACGCGATCATGAGTGCATCCTTCACGCTGCGGCCCTACGCGGCCGGCGATGAGAACGCAGCCATCGATCTTTGGTTTCGTACCTGGCAGCAGGCCTATCCGTTGATCGATTTTGCGCAGCGGCTGGAGGGCTGGCGCGCGCGCTGGCGGGACGAACTGGTGCCGGTTGCGCAAATCGTCGTCGCGGAACGAAACGGCGACATGGCGGGCTTCGTCACCATCGATGCATCGGGCTATCTCGACCAACTCGTGGTCGCACCCGAAGTATGGGGATCTGACCTCGGCAATGTGCTCATCGGCAAGGCCAAGGCGATGTCGCCGGGCGGCATCACGCTGCTGGTCAACACGGATAACGCCCGCGCGATCCGCTTTTATGAGCGCAACGGCTTCGTCCACACCCATGACGACGTCAATCCGGTGTCGGGACGAAAGGTCTACGGCATGGCGTGGAAGCCGTGAGAGTTCTCAGGCGGCTTCCAGCAATGCCACGGTGCCCTGCCCGCCGTCGGCGCAGATGCTGACAATGGCGCGGCTCCCCTTGGGCATCGCCGCCAGCTCCTTGACCGCCTGACTGAGGATTCGCGCGCCGGTGGCGCCGAACGGATGGCCGAGTGCGGTCGAGCCGCCGTTCGGATTCATACGCTCGCGCGGAAACTTGCCGAACTCGGCTTTGACGCCGGCCTTGTCGCGGATGAATTCCGGGCTCTCCAGCGCCTTGATATGCGCAAGCACCTGCGCCGCGAAGGCTTCGTGGATTTCCCAGAGCTGAATGTCGGCGTAGGTCAACGAATGCCGCGCCAGCAACCTCGGGATCGCATAGGGCGGCGCCATCAAGAGGCCTTCGGTGCGGAAATCCACCGACGCGATTTCCCAGTCGACCAATTTCACGCGCGGCGTGTTGGAAGGAAGCTTCTCCAAGCCCTTTTGCGACGCCACCCAGATGCTCGATGCGCCATCGGTGAGCGGTGATGAATTGCCGGCGGTCAGCGTGCCCTTGCCGCTGGTGCGATCGAATGAGGGCGACAGCCGCGCCAGCTTCTCGAGCGAGGTATCCTTGCGCGGAATGGTGTCGCGTTTCACGCCGTCGAACGGAATCACGAGGCCATCGAAAAACCCGCGGTCCCATGCGGCGACCGCACGCTGATGGCTCTCCAATGCGATCTGGTCCTGCGCCTCGCGCGAGATGTTCCAGACCTTGGCGGTGATTTCGGTGTGCTCGCCCATGCTCATGCCGGTGGTGCGATTGCTGACCGCCGGAATGTAAAGACGCACATCGCTGAGCTTGAGATCGATGGCATGGGTGAGTTTTTGTCCGAGCGATCGCGAAGTCTGGAACTGGCGCACCCAGTTCGACAACGACATGCCGAGGCCAAGCTGAACCTGGCTGAGGCTGTCGACGCCGCCGACCAGTGCGAGATTGCGCACCTCACCGTCGATCATGCCGGCCGCCTCGAACACGCCCATCATGCTGGTGGAACACGCCATGACGGTGGAATAGGCCGGCACCGTCGGATCGACCCCGGCGTCCATGAGGATTTCGCGCGCGATGTTGCTCCAGGTGAGGTTGGGCACCACGTTGCCCCACACCGCGAAATCCGGCTTGCCGCCGTTCAGCCGCTCGACCATGTGCTTGACCACCGGGACCGACAGCGCGATGGCGTCGACGCCGCTCAGCGGGCCGTCGACTTTCGCGAACGGCGTGCGGAGGCCCGCGGCCAGCCAGACATCGGTTTTTACGGATTGCGCCATCAGATACTCCCGGATCGAACGCCGGAACCGGCGCCTTTTTGAACACTATTCGATCCGGCGGAGGGCATACAAGCCGACGGCGCGCAGAGCGCGCCGGGCCGTAAAGATCGGAGGATCAGTGCGCGGCGAGCAGCGCTTCGTTCGGCAGCCAGCCCGCCATCGCGGCCTGCTTCCAGCTCTCGCAGGGAATCTCGGTGGCGCGATGCAGTGGCTTCTCGAAGCGCACCTGCCGCCAGTCGCTCGGCATTCCCGCGAAGACGTAGCCCGCCTTGCGGGCCAGCCCGATCATCTGCTCATTGTTGCGAAAGGTTTCGCCGAACAGCCGCGATGCGCCGAGTGCCGCCGCGCGGCATTCGAGATTGGACAGCATCGCCGAACCGATGCCCTGGCCCTGCCAGGCATCACCAATCGACAGTCCGAATTCGGTGTTTTGCGTTTCCGCGTCGTAGCTGTAGCGGGATTCGCCGACAATGGTCTCGATACCGTCGACTTTCATTTCGGCAATGACCGCGAAACGGCTGCCCTCGCCGATATGCAGGGCCTTGTCGAGTTCCGACGGCGGCAACTCGCTGGCGGCCCCCATCAGACGATTGTAGCGCGACTGCCGCGACAGCGACCGGAAGTAAGACAACAGCGCATCGCCATCCTTAGGCTCGATGAAACGCACCGTCAGCGGCTTGCCGTTTTTCAACCGGACAACATCGGTGTAACGGCCGAGGTTGCTCAGGACAAAGCGATGATCGGTTTCGGCCAGCATGGCGTGCTCCATCGGCTTTCGTGCGAGAAGAAAAAGCGAGTCTGATCCGGGGAGGAGGACGAAGACGGATCAGACTCGCGGCAGGCGCTTACGCTCGCCAGAAGGGCTTGTTGGCCTCGTAGGCGAAGTCGCTCCAGCTCGCGCCGACATCGTGAAAGTCCTTGTCGGTGAGGCGGGCCAGTTCGGCCCGGCGCTTGGAGCGCTCGCTCCAGGTGTGCAGCAGATCGGAGATCGCAGCCGCAACCGGGTGGCGAAGGGTCGAGTGATGATGATTTGTCATCAAGTTGGTGGTGTAAGCAGACATGGTAGCCTCCTGAAACAAATTTGATAGTGCGAATATCTGCTCGCGAACCCCCATTGACAAACGATAGCTTGTCCCCTGTAATATGAGATAATATCATGCATTAGAGGGGCCGATGACCGCCAGATTGCCCTCGCTCAACGGTTTGCGCGCATTCGAGGCCGCCGCACGGCACCTCAGTTTCACCCACGCCGCGCAGGAACTGAACGTCACCCAGACCGCCATCAGCCACCAGATCCGGCGGCTGGAGGAAGAACTCGGCATCCGGCTGTTCATCCGGCAGAGCCGCTCGCTGGCGCTGACGCCGCAGGCCGCCGAATATCTGCCGGGCATCCGCGCCGCATTTCAGGACTTGCGCACCGCCACCGACCGCCTGCTGCGAAAGGGTGACGATCGCGTGCTGACGATCAGCACCCTGACATCGCTCGCGGTGAAATGGCTGCTGCCGAGATTGTCGTCCTTTCAGGAACAGCATCCGGAGATCGATGTGCGGATCACCACCTCGACCGAGCTGGTGGATTTCCGCACCAGCAATGTCGACGCAGCGATCCGCTACGGACAAGGACGATGGCCGGGATTGGATGCCGAGTGGCTGATGGCCGAACATCTCTTTCCGGTTTGCAGCCCGAAGCTGCTGACGGGCGAGCGCGCGCTCAAGCGGCCGGAAGATCTGGAACACGCCACGCTGCTGCATACGTCCAGCACTATCGACGACTGGCGCCTTTGGCTCACGGCCGCAGGCCTGCCTGCTCACCTGTCGCAAAACCGCGGGCTGACATTCGATCTGGCCTTTATGACCATTCAGGCCGCCATCGATGGTCTTGGCGTCGCCATGGGCCATACCGCCTATGTCGCGGACGACGTCGCGAACGGACGTCTGGTGGTGCCGTTCAATGTCTCGATGCCGTCGGCGGGCTACTACTTCGTCACGCCGCAAGACAGGCCGGTGGCATCGAAATTAAACCTGTTTCGCGAATGGCTGAGAACGGCGGCGAAGTAACAGCATGCCCACGATATGGGCATGCTGCATAGACTCGCATCACCACGCAGATAAAGCCGGCGAGAATTTTCGCCCGGAACTCCAAAAAACATTGCCCGATCAAAGCCGACCGCTGTTGGCACGACGATTGCTCCACCCGAAGCACAGTCAATGACGACTGCGGTCCGATAGGAGCTCGGCGCATTCGTCACGATGCCTGACTTACGCATGCGCGTTCCTGTTTCGGCCGACCCTCATTGGCAAACAGGACACAATGAATCAGACGGCACGAGCGCGCGGACGAAAGCTCCCGATACGCGACATCAATGACGGCAAACAGGTGCGCTACGCGCGCAGCCTGCGCTGCTGCCGAGTCGCGCGCGACGGCCATCATTCCAAATCCAGCCCGCGCGATCGACATCATGCGGCCGAGATAACGCCCGCGATCCATGAAGGACGCCGGGCGTTTTTGATTTTTACTGCGAACAAAGAGGATCTGTGATGGCCTATCTCGCGCCTTCGGAATTCGTCACCAAGATGGTGGATGCCGGCGAATCCAAAATCTTCATGTCCACCAGAGACACGGTCATCCGCGCCTATATGGCGGGTGCTATTTTGGCGCTGGCGGCATGGTTCGCCGTCACGATCACGGTGAACACCGGCCAGCCGCTGGTCGGAGCGCTGCTGTTTCCGGTCGGATTCTGCATTCTGTATCTGCTCGGATTCGACCTGTTGACCGGCGTGTTCGTGCTCGTTCCACTTGCGCTGATCGACAAGCGGCCGGGTGTGACGCTGGCCGGCGTTTTCAGAAACTGGGGTCTGGTGTTTGTCGGCAACTTCGCCGGAGCCTTCACGGTGGCCTTTCTGATGGCATTCGTGACGACCTTCGGCTTCTCACAAGAGCCCGACAAGGTCGGCGCCGCTATCGGCCACGCCGGCGAGGCCCGAACGCTGGGTTATGCGGCGCACGGCGCAGCCGGCATGGCGACATTGTTCTTCCGCGGCATGCTGTGCAACTGGATGGTCTCGACCGGGGTCGTCGGCGCCATGATCTCGACGACGGTGCCCGGCAAGGTGATTGCGATGTGGATGCCGATCCTGGTGTTCTTCTACATGGTCTTTGAGCATTCCGTGGTGAACATGTTCCTGTTTCCATCGGGGCTGCTTCTGGGCGCGAAGTTTTCGTTCCTGGACTATCTCATCTGGAACGAGATCCCGACCGTGATTGGCAATCTTGTCGGCGGCCTCGCGTTCACAGGCCTGACCCTCTACGCCACCCATGTCAGGACGGCGCCGAAGCGCGCGGCGGTTCGCGCGGTCTCCTGATCCCACTTGCAGGAAGGAGCCCCGGCCGACAAGTTGGGGCTCCTTTTTCGGCAACATCAATGTCGCGTGAATTGCAGATATCGGTCGGACAGCATTCTGATAAGGGTCGCAAGGAGACCAATCAGGATTTTTACGGCGTTCTGATTCCGGCCGAGCCGCTGTTGAGCGTGAAAGGCATTGCCATTGCTTTGGCGGATGGCATCAGCAGCAGCACGGTCAGTTCGGTCGCGAGCGAATCCACCGTCAAAAGCTTCCTGACGGACTATTACTGCACATCGGAATCATGGTCGGTCAAAACGTCGGCGCAGCGCGTCGTGGCGGCGACGAATTCATGGCTGCATTCGGAAACGCGGCGAAGCCAGTACCGTTACGACAAGGACAAGGGCTACGTCTGCACCCTGAGCGCAATGGTCATCAAATCCACCACCGCGCACATCTTCCACGTGGGCGACTCGCGGATCTACCGACTCGCCGGCAACACCCTCGAGCAACTCACCAACGATCATCGCGTCGTCATCTCGTCGGAACAGAATTATCTCAGCCGCGCGCTGGGAATCAATCCGCAAATCGAAATCGACTATCAGGCGCTGCCGATCGAAAAGGGCGATGTGTTCCTGCTCGCAACCGACGGCGCCTATGAGCATGTCGGCGACCGCTTCATCGCGAAAGCCATTCACGACAACGCCGATGATCTGGACCGGGCCGCGAAACTGGTTGTCGAGCAGGCCTATCTGAAAGGCAGCACCGACAACCTGACCGTCCAGATCGTGCGCATCGATCAGTTGCCGCACGGCGAAGCCAACGAGGCGTTCGGGCAGACCACTGAGCTGCCGCCGCCTCCGCTTCTGGATGCGCGGATGGTTTTCGACGGCTACCGGATCGTCCGGCAAATTCATGCCAGCAGCCGAAGCCACATCTATCTGGCGGTCGATACCGAAACCGATGAACTGGTTGCCATCAAGATTCCGTCAATCGATCTGCGCGGCGATCCGGCCTATCTGAAACGCTTCATGATGGAGGAGTGGATCTCCCGGCGCATCGACAGTCCCCATGTGCTGAAGCCCTGCCTGCAATCCCGAAAGCGCAACTTTCTCTATGTCGTCACCGAGTTCATCGACGGCCAGACCCTGACCCAGTGGATGATCGACAATCCAAGACCGGATCTGGAAACGGTACGCGGCATCGTGGAGCAGATCGCCAAGGGCCTGCGCGCCTTCCACCGGATGGAGATGCTGCATCAGGATGTCAGGCCGGACAATATCATGATCGACAAAACCGGAACGGTGAAGATCATCGATTTCGGTTCGACCAAAGTCACCGGCGTCGTCGAGGCGACCCCGTCCATCGACGCTAACATCCTCGGCACCGTGCAATACACCGCGCCGGAATATTTCCAGGGCGACAGCGGTTCGCCGCGCTCCGACATGTTCTCGCTCGGCGTCATCACCTATCAGATGCTGACGGGAAAATTGCCCTATGGTGCGCAGATCGCAAAAGCGCGAACGAAATCAGACTACAGAAAGTTGAAGTACAACTCCGCGCCCGACGACAGCCGCGGCATCCCACTCTGGATCGACGAGACACTGAAGCGCGCCGTGCATCCGGACCCGCTCAAGCGCTACGAGGCGTTATCGGAATACGTTTTCGATCTTCGCCATCCCAACGCGCGCTATCTGAACGCATCTCCCACGCCGCTGATCGAGCGCGATCCCCTGCTGTTCTGGAAAGGCCTGTCGGCGATTCTGGCGGTCATCATTGTCGTGCTGCTGGCGATCCAGCACGGGGTGCATCGCTAGCGGCTGATACCGCAACGCTGGCGGCGCGGACGGCAAGGTCGTGAAAATGGAGCGCCATTCAGAACAACCCGCGAACTTTTACACCCTTGAATTTGCTACATAATTACAAAGAGGCTTCTCACCTTCCACAGTCGTCACGTCCGTTTCAGCAGGCGAGCGCCGGCTCGCTTCAATCCCGGCCACATTGAGATTCGACAAGGATATCCCCATATCATTTTCGTAAGGGAGTCCTTGCTGTGCAGACCGTACAGGCGACTCTTGCTGCGGCAATTGCAGCCGCCGCTTTGGTTTTCTCTCCCCTTCCCGCCTCGACGGAAGAGAGCGGCAAACTTGTGCTGACGATCGCGATCGATGGAGCGATCGGACCGGCGACCACCGGGTATGTGAAGGACGCTTTGGCCAAGGCACACGAACGACACGCAGACGCGGTCATTCTTCGTCTGAATACGCCGGGTGGCCTCGCCAGCAGCATGCGCGAGATCATCTCCTATATGCTGGCCTCGCCCGTTCCCGTCATAGGTTATGTTGCTCCGTCCGGAGCCCATGCTGCCAGCGCCGGCACTTATCTCCTCTATGCAACGCATATCGCCGCAATGGCGCCGGGCACCAATCTCGGCGCAGCGACGCCTGTGCAAATCGGCAGTCCGGTGCCGGGCCTGCCGGGCATCATCCCCGACAAGGACAGCAAGGACAAAAAAGACAACGCCCAGCAAACGGAGCCGAAGGATGCAATGACGGCGAAGGCGACGAACGACGCCGTCGCATTTATCCGCAGCCTGGCCGAGCTGCGAGGACGTAACGCCGATTGGGCCGAGAAAGCCGTCCGCGAGGCAGCCAGTCTTTCCGCAAGCGCCGCGTTGCAAGCGAATGTCATCGATCTCATCGCGCGCGATCCGGCCGAACTGCTCAAACAAATCGATGGCCGCGTCGTGGAATTGCCCGGTGGCGACAGACGGCATCTGGCGACGAAGGATGCGACGATCGAGACGATCGACCCCGGATGGATCTCGCAATTTCTGTCGATTATCACCAACCCCAACGTCGCCTTCATTCTTCTGCTGGTTGGCATCTACGGTCTGATTTTTGAATTCATGTCTCCTGGCGCCGTCGCGCCCGGCGTGGTCGGCACGATCTGTCTGCTGCTGGGCCTCTATGCCCTCAACCTGCTGCCGATCAATTATGCCGGCCTTGGGCTGATGATGGTGGGGATCGCGCTTCTGACTATCGAGGCCTTCAACCCGACCGTGGTTCTCGGCCTCGGCGGAGCCATCGCCTTCGTCCTCGGTGCGCTGATGCTGTTCAGGATCGAAGCGCCCGGATACCGGCTGTCATGGACGTTCGTCGGCATCGTGACGGCGATGTTCATCGGGCTGATTCTCATCGTGCTCGGCTCGCTTCGGCGCACCCGCAAAGCTCCAGCACAAGTCGGCGCGCAGGCCATGCGCGGCCTGCCCGCCGAGGTTCTCGACTGGAACGATATTGAAGGCCACGTCTTCACGCAGGGTGAGCGCTGGCAAGCCCGCGGCACGGAAGCGTTCAAGCCCGGAGAGATGGTCGAGGTGGCCAGCATAACGGATCTGACGCTGATGGTGCGTCGCCGGCCGGCGCTCAACACCGGTGAAGGAGGTGTGCGATGATGCTCGATTACGCAACCTATATGCTGCTCGCGATCATCGTGATCGTATTTCTCTCCTCCGCCATTCGCATTCTGCGGGAATACGAGCGCGGTGTCGTCTTCACACTCGGACGCTTCACCGGCGTAAAAGGTCCGGGCCTCATTATCCTGATTCCGTTCGTGCAGCAGATGGTGAAGGCCGATCTCAGGGTGATGGTGCAGGAAGTGCCGCCTCAGGACGTAATTTCGCGCGACAATGTCTCGGTCAAGGTGAACGCCGTTCTCTACTTCCGCATCATCGATCCCGAGCGCGCGATCATCAAGGTCGGAAATTTCATGGCCGCAACCAGCCAGCTCGCGCAGACCACGCTGCGCTCGGTACTCGGCAAACACGAACTGGACGAAATGCTTGCCGAGCGGGACAGGCTTAACGCCGACATCCAGGAGACGCTCGATCAGCAAACCGATGCGTGGGGCATCAAGGTGACCACCATCGAGATCAAGGATGTCGATCTCAATGAAACCATGGTGCGCGCCATCGCCAAGCAGGCCGAAGCGGAGCGGCTGCGGCGCGCGAAGGTGATCAACGCAATGGGCGAGCAGCAAGCCGCCGAGAAACTTGTCGAGGCTGGCCGGATACTCGCCCAGGAACCGCAGGCGATGCAGCTGCGTTATTTCGCGGCGCTGCACGACATCGCAGGCGAACGATCCTCGACCGTGGTGTTTCCGCTGCCAATCGATCTGCTCGGCCATCTAACGGAGCGGCCGGGCGGAGCACGGTGACTTTGGCCGTGCGTGATAATGGCGCGGCATTCAGAATAAAACCGCGAACTCACGAACTCATATGCCATTTAAACTACAATATAAATCACGGGATACGTGAGCGCCGCCGACGACGGGCCCGTGCCTTCTTGAGGCTCTTCAATGCCAAAGCGGTGGGTGGTCTGAGCAAATAACTCACCAGGGCTCATGGACCACTTACATCACTATTCTGCTCTCATGCCGAATGGGAACTCATGCGAGCCCGCCATTGAGCAGCTTACTAATCTCTGGTTTGCATGCCCCGCAATTGGTGCCAGCTTTCAGCTGCCGGCCGATGGCTTCGATATTCTTCGCTCCCTTGAGGATTTCGGCCGAGATTTGACGTTGGCCGATGCCGAAGCACGAGCAAACGATCGGCCCGATGTCTTCGCCTGCTTCCAGCGGCTGCCCCGTGAGCAGCGACATCCGCGCCTTTGGCGAGAGCGTGTTTTCCGAAAACAGGCTGGTCAGCCATGAACGCGACACGAGTCTGTGGTCCCGTGCGATGAAGATGCATCCCTCCAATCGCCCGTCGCGAATGCTCGCATAGCGATAGCGGCCGATGCTCGGATCGCGATAGGCGATCCATTCGATGTCCGCCTGTTCAGCGCGGAGTTGCGCACGCGCCCAGTCGCGCCAACTCACCGGCCGTTCCTCCATCGCCAGTTCCATTCGCCAGCCCATGCCCGCACGCCCGGAAACCCAGTAACCCGCCTCCGGGCGTTCGATCTCATATCGGCTGAGGATAAAGGCATGCCATTTCGGCAGATGAGGCTCGGCCTTGATTGGCGTGTGCTTGGATTCCGGCTGTCCGGATACCGGATCCGTCGCGGGATTAACCAGCGCATTGATGAGACCGTCACCCGCATACTCACCATTCCAGTGCATCGGCACGAATACGCAGCCGCGCCGCTGTTCGGCGGTGACAGTCACACGCGTCACCATCCGACCCCATGGACTGGACAGACGTGCGAGCGCGCCGTCGTCGAGACCCGCCTTGCGCGCATCGTCCGGATGGAATTCCGCACGCGGCTCGAACATATGCATCATCAGCCGCGGCGACTTCCCGGTCCGCGTCATCGTGTGCCACTGATCGCGAATGCGGCCGGTATTGAGGACCAAGGGATACTCGCGGCTGGTTGCGTTTTTGGGAGGGCGCGGCACAACCGGGATAAAGCGCGCCTTGCGATCGGGGGTGAAGAATCCTCCGGTCTCGAACAGCCGCGACATGCCGGTCGGATATTCCCGCGTCACCGGCCACTGAACCGGAGCCAGCGCATCGTAAGCGCGATCATCGAGCGTACCGAGGGCGGAGATGTCGAAATCCCGCCCGCCATGATTTTCAAAGCCGGAGAGGCTGGCATGCTCGCGAAAGATCTCTGCCGCATTCGTATAGTCGAAGCCCGAAAATCCCATGCGGCGGGCGACATCGCAGACGATCCGCCAATCGGGGCGCGCGACGCCGGGTGCCGGCAAGAACGGCCGTTGCCTGGAGATACGGCGTTCGGAATTGGTGACGGTGCCGTCCTTTTCGCCCCACGTCGCCGCAGGCAGCAGCACGTGACCGTGATGCATTGTGTCGGTATGTCGCATGCAATCCGATACGACGACGAGATCGCAGGCATCAAGCGCGGCGCGCGCGCGATTCGCGTCCGGCAGGCTGACCAGCGGATTGGTGGACATGATCCAGACCGCCTTGATGCGCCCGTCGGCCATCGCGTCGAACATCTCGACCGCCTTGAGGCCAGCCTTGTCCGCGATCACAGGCGAACGCCAGAACCGTTGGACAAGTTCGCGGTGCTGCGGATTCTCGATCTCCATGTGAGCTGCGAGTTGATTGGCCAGCCCGCCGACTTCGCGTCCGCCCATAGCATTGGGCTGGCCGGTGAGCGAGAACGGCCCCATGCCGGGTCGTCCGATACGGCCGGTCAACAAATGGCAGTTGATGATCGCGTTGACCTTATCGACGCCGCTGCTCGACTGATTGATCCCCTGGGAATAGAGCGTGACGACACGCTCGGTTTTGGCGAACCAGTCAAAAAACTGTTCGACCGCACCACCTGTCAGCCCGCAGACGGTCGCGGTATACGTCACGGTCTGGCCACCGACTTGCGCCAGCGCGGCCTCGGCCCCGGTGGTGAAGTCGCCCACGAACGCGCCGTCGGCTGCCTTCGTCTTCGCGAGATAAGCGAGCAATCCGTTGAACAGAACGGAATCGCTGCCCGAACGAACGGGCAGATGCAGATCCGCGCCTTCGCATGTCGCGGTCCGGCGCGGATCGATGACAACGATGCGGCAAGCAGGATTCTTGGCCTTTGCCGCCATCATGCGCTGGTGGAGGATAGGATGGCACCAGGCCGCGTTGGAGCCGACAAGGACCAGGAGGTCGGCCAATTCCAGATCCTCATAGCAGCCAGAAACCGTGTCGCTGCCGAAGGCGCGCTTGTGGCCCGCCACACTTGAGGCCATGCACAACCGCGAATTCGTATCGATATTGGCGGTGCCGACAAAACCCTTCGCGAATTTGTTGACGACGTAATAATCCTCGGTGAGAAGCTGACCCGAGACGTAGAAAGCCACCGAATCCGGCCCGTGCTCCCTTATGGCCTTGCTGAATCCGTCGGCTACAACATCAAGCGCGGCGTCCCAGCTCGCGGTTTGTCCGTTGACCACGGGCTCGAGCAGGCGCCCTTCAAGACCAATGGTTTCAGCCAGCGCCGATCCTTTCGCGCAAAGCCGCCCGAAATTGGCAGGATGCAGCGGGTCACCGCGGACAGTGACCGCGCCCGCAGAATCCCTGCCGACGACGACGCCGCAGCCGACACCGCAATAAGGGCAGGTTGTCTTCACTGACACGCGTGGTCATCCTCAATCGGCGGGAGCGGCCGCTGTCTGACGAAGCGACAACCACACGGTGCCGTCCTCCACCTTGATCGGATGCGAGCGCGTGCATCCCTGGTCCGGCGCGACCGCCTCGCCGCTCGCAAGCTCGATGACGAAATTGTGCAGCGGACATGTGACGCGTTTGTTGTGGACGATGCCCTGCGACAGCGGGCCACCTTTATGCGGACAGCGATCGTCAAGCGCGAACACCTCGTCATCCTGGGCCCGGAACACCGCGATGTTGCCCGACGCCGTCCGCACCACGCGCGAGCCGAGACGAGGAATATCGTCCAGGGCTCCGATTTCAATCCACTGGGTCATGCGAGTTCCAATTCCGCCAGAGGCACAAACTCGTTGCGATCGACGCCATGTTGGGCGCGCTCCGCCCATGGATCGCTTTGCGAGAATTGTTGCGAGTAAGAGAAGCGTCCGAACAGTGCTTTCCGGTTGGCCAGGTCGTCGACCACAAGCTTGCGGATCGCATCGAGACCGACGCGGTCGCACCATTTGTACATGCGTTCCAGATACCAGCCCTGCTCACGATAGAGCTGCGTTAATGCGCAGATCACTTCCAGCGTCTCGTCTTCGGTCGCTACCTTGGCGAGAAACTCGGTACCCTTGATGTGAAGGCCGGCGGCACCGGCGAAATGGATCTCGTATCCGGAATCGACGCAAACCACCCCGACATCCTTGCAGGTCGCTTCGGCGCAGTTGCGCGGGCAACCCGACACCGCAAGCTTCACCTTGGCCGGCGTCCATGAGCCCCACATGAATTTCTCGATCTTGATGCCGAGGCCGGTCGAATCTTGGGTGCCGAAGCGACACCATTCCGAACCGACGCAGGTTTTCACCGTGCGCAGTCCCTTGGCATAGGCATGGCCGGACACCATGCCTGCGCCGTTGAGATCAGCCCAGACCGCGGGCAGGTCCTCTTTTTTTACGCCGAGAAGGTCGATGCGCTGACCACCGGTGACCTTGACGGTCGGAATCTTGAACTTGTCCGCCACGTCGGCGATCGCGCGCAACTCGTCCGGCGTGGTCACGCCACCCCACATCCGCGGCACGACCGAATAGGTGCCATCCTTCTGGATGTTGGCATGGACGCGTTCGTTGATGAAACGCGACTGCTGGTCGTCATGATATTCGCCGGGCCATGTGGCGAGCAGATAGTAGTTCAGCGCAGGCCTGCAGGAGTGACAGCCGTTGGTGGTCTTCCAGTCCATGAACTTCATGACATCGGGAATGGTCTTCAACTGCTGCTCGATGATGATGCGACGCGCATCATCATGGCTGTGGTCGGTGCACTTGCAGATCGGCTTGACTTTCGGCGCCGTCGAATAGTCGCCGCCGAGCGTGAACGCGAGCACCTGTTCCACAAGGCCGGTGCATGAACCGCACGATGACGATGCCTTGGTGTGGGCGCGCACGTCATCGATGGTGAAGAGCTTCTTGTTGACGATCGCTTTGACGATGGCACCCTTGCAGACGCCATTACAGCCGCAAATCTCGGCCTCGTCGCTCATAGTAGCGGCCGAATTCTGGCCGGCATGACCGCCGTCGCCGAGATTGGCCGCACCGAACACGAGACGCTCGCGCATCTGCGATATATCGGTGCCGTCGCGCAGATGCTGGAAGTACCAAGGCCCGTCGACAGTGTCTCCGTAGAGCACGGCGCCGACAATTTTCTTGTCGCGCAGAACGATACGCTTGTAAACGCCACGCGCGGCGTCCTGCATCACGACTTCTTCCTTATCCTCGCCTGGGGCAAAATCGCCGGCGGAGAACAGATCGATGCCTGTCACCTTGAGCTTGGTCGAGACCACCGAACCCGAGTAGCTGGCAAAGCCCTTCATGGCGAGTTGATTGGCGCAGACCTTAGCCTGATCGAACAGCGGCGCGACGAGACCGTAGGTCTGGCGACGGTGCTGCACGCATTCTCCGACCGCATAGATACGTCCATCATAGGTCTGCATGGTGTCGGAAACGACAATGCCACGCTCGCAATGGATGCCCGCCTTCTGCGCGAGTTCGATGTTCGGGCGGATGCCGACGGCCATCACGACCAGATCGGCCGGGAGTTCCGAGCCATCGGCAAAGCGCACGGCCGTGACATGGTCATCGCCCAGGATCTCCTGCGTCTGCGCCGGCATCTTGAACACCATGCCGCGCTCCTCCAGAGACTTGCGCAACATTCCGCTCGCGACCGGATCAAGCTGGCGCTCCATCAGACAGTCGAGCAAATGCACGACGGTGACGTTCATGCCGCGCTTCATCAAGCCGTTGGCGGCTTCCAGGCCGAGCAGGCCGCCGCCGATAACGACGGCATGCTGGCGGCTGGTCGAGGCTTCGACCATTCGGTTGACGTCATGGATATCGCGAAAGCCGATCACGCCGGGGAGATCCTTGCCCGGAACAGGCAGGATAATCGGATTGGAGCCGGTCGCAATCAGCAGGCGGTCATAGGGAACACGCGAACCCTCGGCGGTGACGACCTCGCAGGTGCGTCGATCGATCATGACGATCGTTTCGCCCTTGCACAGCGTAATGTTGTTGTCGTCGTACCATTGCTCGGTGTTGAGCATGATATCGTCGACCGACTTCTCACCGGAGAGAACCGGCGACAGCAGGATACGATTGTAGTTGCCGTAGGGCTCGGAACCGAACACCGTGATGTCGTAGAGGTCCGGCGCACGCTCGAGCAGTGTTTCCACTGTGCGGATGCCGGCCATGCCGTTGCCGATCACCACCAGCTTTTGCTTGTTAATCCTCTCGAGCATAGTCTGCCTCTCAAATTGCGGTGGCGCCGCTCCCCAACGCATCCGCGCGTCGTTGATCGGCGAGAAGCTCCTGAGGATCTCAAGAACTTAGGAATGGTGATGTGGAGGAGCGCCCATCCGCGGGCAGATAACCGTCGCCAGTGACGATTAATGGTGACCTATCCAATTCAAGAGGCGTGCCAAGTCGGAGTTTGGCAATTTTACCAACGATAGCAGCGACTTTGTCTCGTGTTCTGGGGCCGCAAATTGTTGGACGCACAGTTCCTGGCCGAAATATTAGCCAAATAGGCCATCTATTGTGCATAGCACCGGCGTTTTCGGAACCGTTGGCCTAGGCGCGATCGACCGCCTGCCATTTTCGCGTCGCACAAAAAAACACCATCATGCCCGTTCGAGCGGCTGCATTTGCCGACAAACAGAGCAGAGAAGGTCTACTTGATCGACGGCCCAGCACCGGCAAAGCACTGCGATTGCTTGCAAAGCCGCGCACCCGTTCCCTTGGCACACTAATTGCTGCTCTTGCTGCCAGTGGCGCAGGGTACTGAACCCGAGAGCTCTCAACGACGAGATGCCTTCTCATTTGCGCCCATTCACATCCGGAAATAATCCATTTGCGCTGAGATCGGCCGCGCGTTGCGCGTCGTCAGCCAAGTCTGAGGCTGTAGCAATGAAGTTTGCTGAGTTTAAGAAGGCAGGCCATTGGCCGACGCTTCTGGCCGCGTTCCTGTATTTTGACATCAGTTTCATGGCCTGGGTCGCGCTCGGTCCGTTGATCGTCTACATCGCGCACGACATGAATCTCGCTGTCAGCGAGAAGTTCACGCTCGTTGCCATTCCCGTTTTGGCCGGCGCCCTGCTGCGGGTCCCGATGGGCATCCTCGCAGATATCATCGGCGCCAAGCGGACCGGCATCATCGCGCAACTCGTCGTCACCGCGGCGACGGCCTGGGTGTGGCGGTTCGGGCTCGAGAGCAAGCTCGCGATCCAGATCTTCGGGCTGGCGCTCGGCATCGGCGGGGCGTCCTTCGCCGTCGCCCTGCCGCAGGCGAGCCGCTGGTATCCGCCTCAGTATCAAGGTGTAGTGATGGGCATCGCCGGCGCAGGAAATATGGGCGTCGTTCTCGATACGATGCTTGCGCCATCGATCGCCGAGCACTGGGGCTGGCAAGCCGTGTTCGGATTGTTGCTGATTCCGATGCTGCTGGTGCTCGGATATTATGCGTTCGCGGCCAAGGACGCGCCGGGCGAGCGCAAGCCGACCTCGCTGAAAGCCTATGGCACGCTGTTGCGCGACCCGGACAGCCGTTGGTTTATGTTCTTCTACTTCATCACGTTTGGCGGCTTTGTCGGACTTGCCAACGCTCTGCCGCTATACTTCACCGTGCAATACCACGTCTCCGGCGTCGCAGCCGGTCTGCTTGTCTCGCTGATCGTCGCCTTCGGCTCCGGCTTCCGCCCGGTCGGTGGTCTCATCGCCGACCGCATCGGCGGCATCCGCTCGTTGTCGATGCTGTTCGCGGTTGTCGTCGCCGCTTATTTCGTGATCGCCTTCATGCCGGAAGGACCGATGGCGCCGACTGCGGCGGGCTGGTCGCTGCTCCAGATGCCGCGCATCGCGTGGATGTCGGTCGTATTGTTCTCGCTCGGCGCGCTGGCGCTCGGCATGGGCAACGGCGCGGTATTTCAGCTCATTCCGTTGCGTTTCCGTCAGGACATCGGCTCGATGACCGGCCTGGTCGGTTGCGCCGGAGGGGTCGGCGGCTTTTTCCTGGCTCAGGCGCTCGGTACCGCCAAGGCCGCAACCGGCGGCTTTGGGGCCGGTTTCCTGTTTTTCGGAGTGCTGGCATTGCTTGGCTTTCTCGGACTTGCCATGGTCAAGGTCCGTTGGCGCACGACATGGGGGGCGGTTTCGGGGGCGCGTGTCTGACGACACGCGCTTTTCCAGGCTTGGTAGGTCTGTGACGTGACGATCGGTTCGCAGAGAAGTCTTCAGGTCCGCGTCGGTTTCGTCAGCGAGACCGGCAAACGAGCTGCCAACGAAGACTACGTCGCGGCCTGCCTCGGTCAGACCGGCGCATTCAGCCGCGACATCGTTGCCGCGGTGGCAGACGGCGTCGGAGGTCACAAGGGCGGACGGGAAGCCGCCGAACTGGCCGTCCGTTGTTTTTTCGACGCCTACTATTCCCTCCCCGAGACGCTTGGCGTTCGCCGCATCGCCTCGCGGGCGCTGGAGGCCGCCAACAGCTGGATCTATGCGCAGGGCCGTGTCGATCCCATGCTCAGCGGTATGAGCTGCGCGTTCTCGTCGATCATCCTGTCCCGGCGCACCTGCCATGTCATTCATATCGGCGACACACGCGCGTACCGCTTGAGCGAAGGCCGTCTGGAGCGGCTGACCAAGGATCACGTGGCGGGACGCGGCGACCTCGCCCACGTGCTCAGCCGCGCCGTCGGCTTCGAGGATTTCGCGCGCCTCGACTATGCCGCGGTTGGCCTGCGGCAACACGATAGACTGCTGATCTGCAGCGACGGCATTCACGGCGTCCTCGACGACGGCCGCTTGCAGGTGCTGCTCGATGAGCGCGCTTCGCCAGAAGAAACCGCGCGCACGCTAGTGGACGCGGCGCTGACCGCCGGCAGCAACGACAACATGACCGCTTTGGTACTCGACGTCGTAGACCTGCCGCCCGCTGACCGCAACGAACTCACTCATGCGATCGAAACCCTTCCCATTCTGGAATTGCCATCGTCCGGCGAGACCGTCGACGATTTCGTCCTCGGCGAGATGCTGTCCGACGGACGCTACAGCCGGCTGTTTATCGCCATCGATAAGCTGCAGAACCGCAAGCTGGTGCTGAAATTTCCGCATCCACGCGTTGCCAGCGAAGGTTCATACCGTCTCGCCTTTGTGCGCGAGGCATGGGTGGCGGCCCGCGTGAGAAGCTTGTGGATCGGCGAGATCGTCGAAATCCCCGCCGGGCGTCAGACCCGGCTCTATTCGGTGATGCCGCTTTACGAGGGTGAAACGCTCGAGCAGCGCCTGAAGCGCTCACCGCAGCTTACGCTCGCCGAAGGTATCGGGATCGCGACCAAGCTGGCACGTGCGGTGGCGACCCTGCATCGGGCGGGGATCATTCATCGCGACATCAAACCGGACAACGTTATCCTGTTGACGACTGGCGGATTGCGGCTGGTCGATCTTGGCGTCGCCCGGGTACCTCTTCTCGAAGATTTTCCCGCTCAGGACATTCCCGGCACCGCAAGTTACATGGCGCCGGAACTTTTCAACGGGCGCACCGGTGATGAATTTTCCGATCTCTATGCACTCGGCGTGACGGTTTACCGCATGTTCACCGTTGCCTATCCCTATGGCGAAATCGAACCGTTTTCGCGGCCTCGCTTCAGCAAGCCCGCCTCGCTGTCGCGCTATCGTCCTGATCTGCCGGCCTGGCTCGACGCGGTCATCGGCAAGGCGCTCAACGTCGATCCGACACAACGCTTCGGCGACGTCATCGAATTCGCGCACGAACTGGAAAATGGAGCGATGTGGGCGAAGCCCGCAGTCACGACGCGGAAGGCGCTCTACGAGAGCAATCCGTTGCTTTTCTGGAAGCTATTGTCGGCAGGCCTGATCGTCCTCGTCGCGATACTTCTGGCGCAGCGTTAGACACATCGTCTGTCGTCAGTTCAAACAGCAAAGATGGCCTACGGTTCGCAGTTTTGTAAGCAAATGGCGCGCCATTCAGAACAACACCGCAAACTGATATACTATTGAAATTATTATATAATTTATCGTCGGCATGGCCGCTTGACGCGACCCAGCGACATCCTCGAATCCTCGGAGGATGGCTACGGCAGCCGCTTCGCCGTCGTTATCAGTCAGTTGACCGTCGGTCAGTGGTACGCCAGTGGCGGAGGCTGCGATACCGGACCGGAGCGAGCACCATGGCCAGCCCCGCTTCGTCGAACGCTGCGGTGCTGGATTCCCTTGACGATGCTAGTCGAGAGAACATGATCCATCCGGTCCAGCGCGAAGCAAACTAGGATCTCGGCGCTCATTTGCGAGGCGTAGCCACGGGAAGCGCTGGCGGCGCTGTGAGGCTCACCTGAGCCGCGCCCACCCCGATATCTTTGGCGGCCACCGAGGAGCCGACCAACAAAGCACGAAGAACCAGCCCAACTTGTGCGCGCCCCAATCTGGCCAGCATCAAGCTGTGAACGAGTAGCTTGCAGAACCATTGAATGTCATTTCGTACTCGGAAGCTGAAACTGTAGGACGCGAGGTGGCCGCGCAGAACCTCCTTTGTGGCGGGTAAGCAACTCTGGATTGACTGTGGTGGCACCGATCGCGATCCGGATTTGGCGTATGGGCTTGCGCGCTGCATTGAGGAGGGCGCGGCTGGCGTTATCCATGAGACGCCAGCGGTCGGCGACTAGGGTCGGATGCGGAAGCGCCTTGGCAGTCGCCTCGCCATATCCGCCGCCGCGATCGCGAGCGACAATCGTGGTCTCCTGATTCCCAGATTGCAAATCATTGGCTTGGAATTCTTCACAGAAGACTGTCGAGCATCGCCTCGATGTCGGCATAAAGATCAGTTGCTGACAACAAATTTCCAAACTTGTGCGGATGTCGTTCTGGGCGGCGGCATCAACCGACGGCTCGGTGAAGAGAACACCGGGGCCACAATAATCATCCCCCCGGGGCCGGCACGAAACTAAATTCGGCCGGCCTCCCCTTAGGCAGACGATCAGCCACACACCTGAACAGGCCGGATGCGCCAACCAACCGGAGTCAGCACGCGCTGCCGGACGATGTGGCAGCCGCCACTGCCATAGTAATAGGCGTCGTCGTAGTAGCCGGCATAGTACGGATACCCGGAGTCATAGTAGGAACGCCAAGCCCCGTAACCCAGGCCGAAGCCGACGGTGGCCGCGGCACTCGGGAATCTCTGATGGTGCTGGCGAAATCCGTCTTGGAAGCCGCCGTGGAACGGGGCGGCTGCGAAGCTGTGGCGTAAGGGGGCGCCGCCGATCGCTGCGGACCGGAAGCCGCCACCGCCGTGGAAGCCTCCCCCACCGCCATGAAAACCGCCGCCACCAATGCCGCGTTGAGCCGACGCAGCATCGATGGTCAAAATGCTGACCGAGGCTATCGCCATCAAGGCGACCATCGTCTTGCGCAACACGACCAATCCCTCCTCTCGACTATTCGCTTTGGAACCATGACGCCCACGGCGTCCGCCATTGCAGGTTCGAAAGCAAAGTCTAGGACGAGTTCTGGCCAACCGCGTGGTCTATCTTGCTCACTTCTTCGCGACCGGATCGCCGCGGGACGCAGCCCAGAGCGAGATTACCTTTCTATCGATCTGCTTGGCGTTGCGGTCATTGCTGGCTGACACACCGTCGACGAAGCGCCGATAGTCGGCAAGGTCGCCGAACTCGGCGGGGCCTCTGAGCAGGAGAGCGTCAGCCGGGCTGAATCCAGCCTTGGCTACGGCAACGGTCAGCGTCTCGGTCAATTGGAGCTTCGCATATAAAGCCTCAACTGGACGGTGACAGGGCGGCCCGGCACGAATCAGTCCTCAGTCGGTTGAGGAACAAACTCGGCACCTTGCCGGCCGCGACCACCGGATCGCCCCTTTCAGAGCAACGCTCCGTCGGCCCAGCAACTCCAGTCGGGCTACGCTTGTCGCCGGACCGATGGAAATCCTTCTCATAGTGTTCTCGCGACAGCATTCGCTCGTTATCACGATCTTAGGCGCTCGCGCGCTGAATACGGTCGCCGGTGTTCAGCGCGGAAGGCCGTCAACGGCCGACGCCATCTGGTCGCGCGAACCCGCGGGTTGGATTGCCGCAGAACGCGTAAAGAACGCTGTGCGCAAGATAGCGATAAGCCGTCTGCCATTGACCGCGAAAAGGATCGCCGAAAGGCCGAGATACGCCCACGCGAGCCAAGTCAGCGTGGCGATGGTCCGGGCCTCATCGGCTCTGTAGTAAAACGCGAGGAAAACCTGAACACTGAACAAGCCGACCAACGCGAGCGCCGAGGTGACGCTGAGGCGCAGGCGCAGCAATAGCGCGAGGCCGAACAGCGATTGAGCCGCCGTGAGGAAGAACTCCTCGCTTTGCCGGGCGTCAAGCGGCAGCGCCGAGACGGCGCCCGCTCCGACGGTCATCGCCAACGGCAGCATCCCGACGAGCAGGGTCCACTGGTTGATCTTGTCGCTGATCATCGCGGTAAGCCCGTTCCCGGCACGGTTAGCGAGCACAAACAGCACGGCGACCGAGACCGCGGGAGCTTCGCTGGCGAGGGGCGCCAGCCACTGGATCAGCAGGAATTCGTTGATGCCGATCACCCGTCCGGTTTCCACCATCGCCTCGGCGAAGGGCTCGGCGGCCGCGAGAATGACAACGCAGGCTACGACGACGAGGCCTCCCATTGCCGCCCACTGCCGTCCGGGGGAGAGCTTGTTCAGCGCCGCAGCCGGTCCGGGCTCCTCCTCCTCGTCCGGGTTGTCGGTCTTTGGCAAGTTCCGCACGCGCCAGACGTATGCGCCGAAGATGGCGGCCAGCACCAAAAAGTCCAGAAGCGTGATACGCCCCTTGAACAGGATGACGAACGCATAAAGACTGGCGAGCAACAGGAATCCGATCTCGGCGGCGTTGGCGGGTGCGAGCTCAATGTAGCGGTGCCGGTCCTTGACCCAGTGCAACAGGACTATCAATGGCCAGGCGAGCCCGACGAGAAGGCGATTGGCCCCCGTCATGTTGGCGGCGGCATAGTGCACGTACTGCGACTCCGGGCCCGCGCGTCCGGCCTGGTAGGCGTAGTAGAGATCGACCGCGTATTCCGGAAGCACGGTGACGAGCGCGACGACGGCTAGGATGAGGCCCTGCGAAATGTGCTGTTCGGCAGCTTCGGCGCCCCATGATAACAAAAATCCGGCAGCCAGGATCGCAATGCCGAAAATCGCAGCGTCCAGAACCGGGCTGGGGCGCAGGCCCCAGAGACGGAAGAGAATGGCGGGCGCGGTCGCCAACAGGGCAATTGCAACCAAGATCAAAAGGCGTCTCAAGCGCGAACTCCTTCATAAAAACCTGCTGTCCGATAGCCTTAAACTCCGAGCGTCAGGGACGGTGACCGCGTAGCCGGCCGGTTCGATCCACCCTCCTACTTCCCGATACGTTCGGCAAGGACATAGCCCGCCCGGACAGGAGCCCGGTCCAAAGCAGCGTTCCGAGGGATGTGGTGAGGAGAAAGGGGATAAGCGCCATACCGGCCACACCGACCGGCACAGAGATCAGCGTGCGCACGCCCGGCACTAGCCGTCCCACGAAGACGGCCGCCCAACCGCGGCGCGCGAACCAAGGGATGTCTCTCCAACAAGAGCGCGCTGCCATGATCTTCGAGCTCGCCGAGAAACGCTGGCGCTGTCTCGATGGTCACAACCCGTTGCCAAGGCTCATCCCCGGTGTAAAGTTCGTCGACGGAATCGGGGTCGTCAGATCGCAAGCTCAAGCCGCTGTCGCCTGATCCCTCCCGTCAGTACGATTCGGCGATAGCTCAAAATTGCCGACGAAAAGGTTGATTTCGGTAGCATGGGCCGTACGCGACGCAGCGGCCTGCTCTTTCCCTCGGGCGACCGGGCCCGGAGTGGCTGGCGATGCAACGTGGCATCGCGCGACTGATGTGCCGTGCCGCTCTCCTTGTTCGCGGCTAACGCGTTCATTGCGGCCCAGCTGAGCAATTTCCTTGGGTCCAGCGAGGGCCGCATGGCACGGGAAGATAGACGCGCCGATCGCAACAAGAATTGCGGCGCTGAGGTGAGGCCGAATGAGGAATATTCCCCGACAATCGTCTTCCTCCGGCAGAAGAAGCCAAGGATACCATGATTACAGCTTATGATCACCAATTTTCGAAAGCGCAATCGTCCCGCCGCAACCTTCCGGGAAATCGGGGACGCGCACCAGGAAGGCTCAGAAAAATTCGATCGCGTGTTCATAGCAATCGCGTCGGCGCGAGCGACCGGCGCATGATGATCGCCACGAGCGGATGGGAGATGCTATCCCATCTCATTAACCTTGGAGTCGCGTACGTACTTGCATTCCCGATCGGCTGGAATCGAGAGCGCCAGGAGCGCAGCGCTGGCATCCGGACCTTTCCACTTGTTGCAATGGCCGCCTGCGGCTTCGTGCTGGTGGCAATCCGCATCTTGGGGGTCGATTCAATCGGCCAGGCGCATATCCTGGAAGGATTGATCACCGGTGTTGGGTTCATCGGCGGCGGCGCGATACTAAAGCACCGGACGCAAGCCTTGGGCACAGCAACAGCGGCAAGTCTACGGGTAACGGGCGCGCTGGGGGCCGCAGTTGGCTACGGCTTGTACGACATCGCCGCTATTCTAGGCGCCGTCACGTATACGGCTCTGCGATACGCGCCATTGAAGGAGATCGCCCGGGAAAAGGAGACTTAAAGTCCTGGAATGTGCACACCAATATTGCCCAACATGCGCTTTAAGCCCGCGCAACCCAAGCGATCAGATATGGAACAAAGCGGGGAGTCTTACGTTGATGACTTAGCACGGACGTAAATGTAGTTTTGCTCTCTCCGAGAGGTTTATCATGTCGAGCTTCGGCCTTTGGCAGCGAACGTATCGAACAATCGGATTGCTAGGTGCGGGTGGGGTTTTCGCCGTCGCGTTAGCGGGGTCGGCATCCGCCGCTCCCCTTTTTGTGACGTCACCTGCGGCTTCGCCAGATCAAAATGTCAAAGCCGTTCATCTGGTGTGCGACCGTCGTGGCCGCTGCTATCGATCTGGGCGGCACGTTCGCCGCTACTATAGCTATGGTTACAATCCCTACTACGCATACGGCTATGGTTCTGGCTACTACGGATATGGGCCCGGAATCGCGCTCGGTTTCGGCGGCGGCCATCATTTCAGCCATGGCTTTGGAGGTCACGGCTTTGGCGGTCATGGCGGCGGTCATCACTGATGAGTTGGTAGTGCTCAGATCGGCCCAGACCGCAGACCTACCCCTCAGCGAAGGTTAGTCAGGCACATTGCCCAATCTGTGTCCAATCTGTTGATGTCCTCCACATCCTGTGAGTTCGATCCGGCTGGCGTGCCGCTGACGACCATCAGCCAATTGAGAGATTGGAAGCGATCCGATGTCAGGCATGACACAGCATCCTCCGCTCGCATCCAGTTCTTCCTTCATCGCGAGGCGCGCGACCCGCAGCGCCTCGACTCATCGAAACGTCGGCAACCAGTTGGGCGACTCCTACCATCGTAGCCTGATGTGACTGATCAAAAGGTGCAGATCATGGACAGCTATTGCACCGGGGATTTGCAAGAGCTTCCGCTTGAACCGCTGGAGCCTTCAGCAGGGTCCTCACCCATCGACGTCCGCAACTTGGCCTCTAGTTCGTCCAAGAGAAAGAAACTCACGTCATCGACCGAGCCATGGCCTTTGGCGAACGGCTGCTCCAGAAGGCGAATGAGATACAGCGCGTAGACGAACATGTAGGAGATGAAGCCGAACATAATTGCCGATGCCGGATCGCCCTCCGTTTTCAAGAATAGCACCATGAGGACGATTGCCGTGACCAGCGTCTGCACCAGCACGTGGACCGACGGCACGAATTCGATCCGCTGGATCTGATAGATGCGCAGTACTGCCCGGCGGATGACGTCCTGCAGCGTCCGCAGCCGCACCACGAAGTTCGCCGCCATTCCCATGGCTTCCAGGCGTCCGAAGATCGGCGTCAGCTTGCCGATCTCCTCTAGCACCGGCGGAATGTCCTTGTGATCGTTGGCGTGATCGAGCCCTCGTCGCAGCTTGTCGATTGTGGCGATCAGGATGCGTCGGCAGGCCAGCAGATCAAAATCCGGATTCGCGACTGCAAACGACTCGAGATCACCATCGATACCCTCGATCGATGCGCGAATGTCCGCTGGAATGCGCTCGGCTTCCTTGTAGTCGGCCAAGATGCTCGACATCAGGAAGCCAATGATGAAAATGGCGCCGCCGATGCCGCTGGTCAGAAGCGTATTGAGCTCGAGAAACTCCAACCCGAAATAGTGCACTGCGGCCTTGGCACCTCCCAGAAGCAGCACAATGACGGCGACGGTGAAGAACAGGCGGAATTTCTTGCGGAAGCTGATGTCCGCTCCGTCGAAGTGAAAATGGCTGATGATCCAAGATGCCATTTGTTGTCCTTATTTCTTTCTGAATACGGCTGACCGGACGAACCGCCCGCCTTGCCACCGGTAGTACCCCGCGGACGGACCGCCGACCACCTCGAATCCGACGGTATTACCGTCTTTGAACATCGTGATTTCGCGCGCGCGTGCTGAAGACCAAACGCTGGCGGCCAAGGCCTTTTTAGAAACGACGTCCGCGCCAAGAACCAGGCGGGGTTCGTCAAGGGACGAGCCGTTCATGAGCAGTGAATCAGGCAAGACCATTGTCACCGCGCTGATCAGGCCTCACATGAAGGACCATGTCGTCCGGGCATTGCACGATCTGCCGGAATTTCCAGGCTTCTTTTTCCTCGATGCGCGGGGTAAGGGCCGAGGAAGGGGCACCGGCGGCTCCTACGCGGCGAGCGAATCCGATCTCACGTACCATCATTTTCTGCAGTTGCAGATTGCTTGCCGCCCCGACCAGGTCGGCGCAATCTGCGACCTGATCGCTGTGGTCGCATGGACGGGACGCAAGGGCGACGGTGTCATTTTCACGACCGATGCAACCTCCTTCGTCCGTATCCGGGAGGGCCCGGTGCCGAGGTCCGGCGTGCGCTTGCGACCGTCGCCATCGGCGGGATTATTTCCTCGGCCGTGCTCACGCTTCTCGTCCTGCCGGCGCTTTACGTGCTGCTCCGGCATGAGGAGCGGAATGGCGCTATCGACATTCCTGTCCCCGCAACCGAAGGAAGAACACAGTGAAGTACCTACCCTTGGGCGGTCGCGCGCTTTGGTCTGGCATGCGGTCGCCTTGACGATAACCCGTGATTAGATGCGCGCTTTAGCTAGAACTGCCAGCGAAGCCGCGTTCCCAATACTGACACCGGACCTCGATCGCGATTGTACGCAGGGTTCGCAATGAACTGATAATCGAACGTCAGTCGCGACCACGACGACAGAGCAATGCTGTAGTACGTTTCAAAGATCTTTTCGATACCAGGATTGGGAAGCTGGCCGTCGCCGACCAGGATGCCAAGCCCCCCCGCGTTCAGAAAACGTTGATGCGAAGTTGAAATGCCGTTCAAGACACCGGCAATGCCAATCGTGTCGCCCGCACGTCCCCAGATAGCGCCGGATAGAGACAACCCGGCCGCAATCGTTCTGTCGATATCGGAGAACTCGTAGGGTTCGACGTTGCCGTCAGAGATGCCGGCGCGCGCAAAGAGGCCGACATTTGGCATCAACTGCTGTTCGAGGTTCATGCTTACGCCGCTTCGGCTTCTATAGCGTCGCACGGCTGCGATGTCGGCCGGCTGACCGGTGAGCTGGGACAACCGGACGGCGTCGTCGAAATTTCCCATTCGTCCTCGGCTGAGGAAACCCGTGACCGCGATCTTGCCGGGCTGCCCCCAAAGTTCATGACGATGCTCAATTTCGGCGAGCCCCTGAAACTGCGAAAACCGCGGATCCAACATGGTACTGTTGGGAACGACTGAAAGATCGAACAAGCCCGCGCGCAGCGTCCAGGATCCGCGATACCATTCAACGGCGGCGCCGTAGGTGTAGCCCCACGCATCAGCCGCATAGTCCAGTGTTCCAGTGTCGATGATCGACCAGTTCATGAAGTCGACACGGGGATCATGGGCGTATTTGTTGGTGTCAAACACGTCGCCAACGCCGAATTTTCCGACAGTGATGACCAACCGGTCAGCCGTCTGCGAACCGGCAAATTGATTGAAGCCGGAATCGATCTTTTGCTGTTCTCCCCCGAGGTCGATCGTTTGCCGGACAAACATCCTGTGCAGACGCGTGTAGGGATAGGCGGCTCCGACCTTGTAGGCTTCGCCACTTGGAAACCCGGCGACGCCCAGCGTTCCGCTCAAGCCAAACCCTTGATCAATTTCCGGATTGATCCACAGCTCTGCTCCCTCCCAAAGCCGCATACCGGCGAAAAACGTAATGTCAAAGGTTTCCCGAGCTTGATTGGGAGCGAGGCTGTTCTGGCCGCGATAGGGCGCCCGGAAGGGAAGCGCATATTGTCCGAGAAAAGTGGCTTGCGCATGGAAGGCGAAGTTCTCCGTCTCGATATCAGTAAGCCCATCCTTCGAAAGAACTTCATTTTTGCGCGCATCGCCGCCGAACCGGTAGTTCAAACCGGCGCGCACCGTGTGAGACGCGTAGTCTGCGTCGAATCTTTGGCCTCCGGCAGGAAACGTGACGGAATGGCGGCCAAACTCGGCCAGCATATATTCGATCCTCGCCGTCCAACTGTCAGCGACGGGCATTTCGATGCCGGCCCCCGCGATCCAGCCAAGCCGCCAAAAAGAGTGCTTTTCAATAGTGCCTGGCAATACACCTATCGGGGAGCCGTCGAGTTGCGTGCGTGTTAGTTGATTGTAGCTCCAAGCAAATCCGCCCGTTCCGTAGAGCAACCAGTTGTTGATTGCGTAGCCAAGGCGACCGCGTACACTGCCTGAGTGAAGTACGGTTTCCCCGTAGCTCGCTTGGCCGACCGACGCAGATGAAAATGTTTGGCTTGCAGAAATGGTATTCGGGAATGTTGCGTCTGCTTCAATGCCCAGCAACACACGCGGGGAAACCATGAAGCTGTAGCCACCCTGCAGACCGCTGGAATAGCTCCCGGTGCCTTTGAAGGCATCGAAAGGATTGTAAAAATTCAGCGCGCCCATCAAGCTTGGCGTGGAAGCCCCCCCTTCCGTCGCTGCCCAATTGGACGCCCCCGCCGAATATCCGAAATGGGCACCCACATAAAACCCGGTCCAATCGTAGACATTCGCCAAGGGCGCTTCGGCAGGAAGCGATACCGGAACATTTCCGGCCATTGCCAAGGGACTGCAGATTAAAGAACCGCAGATAGCCCCTGCGAAGCTCGATATGATTTTCAAGCGGTAGTTCATTTGCGATCAACTAATGCAAGGTTGTGACCGTTTCATAAAGCGCAGCGCAACCTCGTTCAGGCGACCGCAATTCCCAACAGAAGGATCCGTTGAAACCTCGGATTGCTTACCTGAACAGTTCCCAAAGACATAGAACGCCCTCATCATTTGCCCCATTGAACCAGCTTGCGTTGCCAGATATATAGCTGCAACTAATTCGCAATTGCAACAAGGGCGGTGAAGAATCTCGCTCCTCTGCGACGGTCGTGCCCTCACAGCAACACTCAAACGAATGTCTCAGCGACCGACGCATGGTCAGGATGAAGGGGCACCCGGGGCGCGGCAATGATGCCGCTTACGCATTGTCGATCTCGGGATCCGTGGTTCGGTCACGAGAAGGATGTTGGCGCCACAAAGCGAAGCGGCCTATCTGATGCGCGGCGATATCTGGCGCCACAATACACCCTACGGCGGGCGCTTCGCCCTCATTTTCGCAGCGTTCCATTATGGCCATCTAGCCTGGTGCGGCGCTCGATCTCCGGCAGCGGAAGAGCGGATCGATGAAGAGTTCATTTGAATCACGGTACCGGTGTTTTCTCACAATTGCTGTCCTGGCGATAACGTTATGTTTCGCGTTTCCAAGCTCAGCACAGCGCAGCGCGCTGGATCTCGCGCAGGCAGGATTCCTGGCAAAGGATCGCCGCGAATATGGGGCGGCGATCCGATTGTTCGACGACGCCCTCAAGCACGGTCTTCTTGACGACAAACAGCGCGGATTTCTCATGTACAGCCGCGGCGCATCGTTCGAAGCGCTTGGGTTTCGCGATCGAGCACTTGCCGATTTCGACGCGGCCGTCGCTCTTATTCCGGACTTCCCCAAGGTACATCTTTATCGCGGCGTCGTATTCGGCGACAAAGGTCAGTATCAGCAAGCCCTGCAGGACTTTCTGACTGCTTCCAAACTAGATCCGACGGATCCGCTTGTTTTCAATAATCTGGGAACGTTTATGAACGTTTGGGAGATTTCGATCGCGCGATCGAAAATTTCAGCCGCGCGATCAACCTTCGAATTGGCTATGCCGAAGCATACTACAATCGCGCCCACACTTTCGCATTGAAGCAACACAAGCTCCGCGCCCTCGCAGATTATGACAACGCGATAGAGCCTCAACCGCTGTTTTCTGATGCCTACGTCAATAGGGCCGTGTTGCATCTTACGCTTCGACACTTCAAAGCTGCATTGGACGATCTTGATACGGCGATCCGCTTGAATCCCAAGGATGTGACCGCGCTCACCAATAGGGCTACAATCAAGCTGGCACTCGAAAAATACGATGACGCGCTTGCCGATTTGAGTGCCGCCCTGCAACTCAACCTAGGAAATGCAGCGCTTTATCTTGGCAGAGGAAGAGAAAATCTGTTTGCCGGAGCCCTTGATAACAGCATCGCTGACTTCAAGATAGCGGTGCGGCTCCGTCCATCCAACCCTTATCCGGCAATCTGGTCGCACATCGCGCGGGTTCACAAGGGCGACGTCGGCGCCGCCCCCCATCGCGATGCCAACGTCGGCGGCGGCCAGCGCCGACGCGTCGTTGATGCCGTCGCCTACCTTGGCAACGGACCAGCCCTCCCTCCGCAAACGCCCGACGATTCGCTGCTTGTCCTCGGGCAGCAGGTCGGATTCGACGTCGATCCCAACTGCCCGCCGATCGCCTCCGCCGTCCGGCCGTTATCGCCGGTCAGCATCAGGGTGCGTATTCCCGCGTCCGCTAGAAGCTTGAGTCCACTTTCCTGCATCATACCCCTCCGCATGAAAGAGCGTGACATTGTGAAGCTTTTAGCAGGCGTCTGGCATCACGGACTTTCCATCAGCATCAGTCCATAGCCATTGCACCTTGTTGCTCGCCTAGCGAAGTCTAGGGTCTTCAGTCGCGCGCTGGAGAACTCATTTCCAGCATCGACGTCGCTCTTCACGAAACCGTGAGCTTGTAACCCGGCTGGTCGGCCTTGCGAACTAGAGAGGTATTGGCGACGGATATCTGAAACAACAGGAGATATGTATGAATGACGCCCACCACCCGACCCTGCGTGCCGTGCTTGCTTCGGCATTGATCAGCACAGCATTGACCTTGCCGGTAAGCGGCGCGCTGGCCCAGATGTCCGACATGAAGAAGATGCCGGGGATGAACGACTCCAAGATGAGCGACACGAAGAAGACAAAAACTGCGGACGCAACCGGCACGATCACGGCCCTGAATGCAGCGAACCACAAGATCACATTCGATCATGGTCCGATCCCCGCCATCGATTGGCCGGCAATGAAGATGGAATTCGCGGTCGCTCCTTCGGTTGATCTTGCGAAGCTGAAGACGGGTGACAAGGTCAAATTCACCCTGAGCGGATCCGGCAGCACCTACACCGTACAATCGATCATTCCGGCGCCCTAGTCCAGGGCGCGAACTCATTAGCACGCGGCCAAATGCAAATTGACGCGAGCTTGATGAAGGCAAGATATTTGGCCGCGACCTTGTCCTATCGGGTCGCGGCGCGCCGACATTGCTTGCTCTGTTGAGGACCGTTCGATCAAGTTGCGCGGGGCTCGTTCGGGGGACGCAACCCGATGGCAGCCCATTCAACGTCCGTGAGTTCATACCGCATGATTCAAGGCTCCGGTTTCGGCGCTTGAATCACGTCCAAACCGATGCCTTCAGCCTGCAAAACCGGACAACCGGCATTTCCGAGATTACCCGCTAACCGGACACGCTGCGGACATGAATGATCCGAAGCGGACGTCCTCTCAATTACCGCGCGGAACGACAGTCTTCGGGCCAGCGCGATAAGCGTGGGATTTGTTGGCTTTGATCCCTGCGCGTACATATCGCCACCGCTGCCGATTTGCTGCGTCGTGGGGGCAACACTCGATTTTGGGCCGCCCACATACTGCTAAACCATGCGGGATACAGTCAGGACTGGCGTGATGAGTGCGACAGTCATGATTTTTCTCCGGTCTTTACTCGAAAGTGGCACTGGCAGGTTACTGCTCCTGTTGCATCGATCTTCATCAAGGAGGCGTGAGAATGCCTCGTTTTTAGGCTTCTGTAAAATCGTCCTTCCAGCGACACAGGCGAGAGCCGCGTCTCCACTTCAATGAAAATTGATCTCAAATCAGTCCCTTAGCTGACCGTCTCGGCTGGTGGCACGCGATTTGCGACGCGTGGCGCACGATTGATCCGACACTGCCGAGGAAAAGGACATGCGAGCGTTCCTAATTGCTGCCGTCGTATCGATGGCGCTAACCGTTACATCGGCTTCCGCGACCGTAATTATCAGCGATGACGTCGGCGGTAAGATGCAGGACTACACAACGCACTTCCGTCAGGTGCGCGACTCCGGTGAGCCCGTCGTCATTTCCGGCACATGCGTTTCGGCCTGCACAATGGTGCTCGGATTCGTCCCAAGCGACCGAATCTGCGCTACCGATAAAGCGGTGCTTGGTTTCCATGCCGCATGGATGTTCGATAACTCCGGCAAACGCGTCGTCAGCGCGTCCGGGACGCAAGATCTAATGAATACCTATCCAGCTCCTGTGCGCGCCTGGATCGCACGGCAGGGCGGGTTGACCCCAAAAATGATGTACCTGCGAGGTCGTGATCTCGCCACCATTGTTGCGCCCTGCAATCGCTCACGCGCGGCATCTGTTTCACGCGCGAAGCGCTTCGGCGGCGTTCGTCAAGATGCCGAAACAAACACGCCTCGCGCCAGTTCTGACGCGCGACGGTGAGTAACTCGCAGTACCGGGCCCCCAGATTGCGCCATCGTACATGCTTGCTCATTCGTCCTTGCCGCCAAGAGCGAAAAGCCCATTGGAGCTTGCATAACATCGGCGCTCCTTCGAACTGCCACCATGCTGGCCAGACCTGCGAGAGCCCGGCACATCCGTCAGTGTCTCATTCGGATTGCTTAGGTGATCTGGTGCCGTGCTTCATGCACATGAACATCATCATCATGCACGGCAGAAATGCCACGAGGGGAAGTAATCCCGCTGCGGCCAGCCAGTTCCAGTTCAGCACAACTGCGGCGACGGTCCCAATACCTAGCAGAAGATACAGCACCAAGCGGTGTCGAGCGAAATACCTGCTAACTTTATTGGGGAATGGACCGGCCGCGTCAGCGGACGTCGCTTTGTGTTGAGGCAAATTACGATCAAGCAGCGTCATAGGATTCCTCAGTCTTCTGGTGAACGAAGGGATACGCCACCCCCTCCCGGCTGCAGGGATAACCCTAATCCGCAGCCGGGTTTCAATGAATGCTCGCCGACGCCGCTTGTGCAACTCGGGCCGCGCGCGTCATTGCGCCTAGTTACCCGTTATCGAGGCGTCGCAGCACGCTGGTGGTGCCGCACTTTCCTAGGGACCTGCACTTGCGGTGTCGTGCGCGGCTCCCAGGCAAATATTGAACTCTGGGCGCTACCGACCGCGGTGCTCGACCTGGCCTCATTTGGCCAATACCGCTTGTCGGAAATTGTCGCGCCAGCGTAGGCCGATGCCGACATCGCAAAAATTGGCAGGGCGAGCGAAATTGCAAAAAGGAGTTTGGTTGACATGGTCCGGCTCCATCATCTTGGAAGCGCGCCATGTGCGCTTCTAACAATGAGTTCGGAACAGGTTGTTTGCCGGTTACAGGCTCACGCCGATGTGAAGCTGCCTGACCTGTCCCACTACTAGCGCAAAGGCACTCCCAATGCTGCGCCTACTAAGGTGCACAGCACAATTTTTGGCTCCTGCACTTGGCACTTCGCCGCTAAACCGAAATCGTCTGACGCCTTCTGTAGGCTCTAATACAAGTTTCGACTATCGTGTAGAATTCACGTCACTTGATCGTAAAGGGTATGATGAGGTCGCTGGCAAACGTCCATTGCGAACTCTTCGTTCCTCCGCCGAATGGCGTGGTGTTGTTCAAGGACGCGTCGTAGCGAATCTCGGGCCTGATAACGAGGCCTTCGATTTGTTTTGGGACCGGAGGCTTGATGGCAAGTCCGACCGTCAGCGCACCGTAGGTCGTCGGTCCGCCGCTGATCGCTACACCCAACGGGTTACCGTGTACAATTCGGACAAAATCCAGATTGCCGGGGAAAGAGGCGACGAAGAAGCCGTTATTGTCGCGCCAGATTTCTCCGCGGCCAGTGATCTTGAGCCAATCGTTGATCGCATAGGTCGCGTATTGGGCCACACCGTAGCCTGTCGCGTTAAACCCATCATCACGAATGTAGTTCATGTCCGTCGTCAGGGTCAGCTTGTCGGTTGCCTTCCAGACGACGGTCACATCATTGAGATAACGTAGAGCCGTGTTGGGATTGACGCCGGCAAGTACAACAGAGGACACATTGGGGTTTTCCGGACCGATATGGGTGGTTGCAGCTACGGTCAATGCACCGTCCAGCAAATTCAGGCCGAAACCGCCATGGAACGCCGCGGCCCTGTTGTTGTCACCGCAATTGAAGCAATTAAAGCGGTTGCCGAAGGTCGTGTTCACGCCGGTGTCAACGCCTAGATAAATATCAAGCATTGGATTGACGTGCGTGGTCGCCATCACGCCTGTATGCTTGAACGGGATGCCGAAATTGAAGATGTACGAATGGGAGTAGAGCGCATTGTCGGGCGCGTAAATGACCTCGGCGCCTTCCAACGTCACCATTTGTCCGACCTTTAGATCGATGCCACCCGTGGTCAGCCACGGCAGATGAAAAAGTGCGTGCGCCTCGACGATGTCGAACTGATTGCGGCCGCTGATGGACTGATCGAACTCACCCAGGAAATGCGTATAGCGCGCGTCCGAACCATACATCGCCTGGAACTTGAAGCCAAAATCGTATCCGGTGGCTTTCTGATCGAGGGGACGCTGCACCGTCAGCAATGCCTGATTCAAGAAAGCCGAATTGGCCTTATCCGTGAAGAGCTGGCCAAAATTCGTGACGGCGGGATTATTCGCATTGCCCGAAGCACCGACTTCCACGTGACCGGTTATGGTCAACGTATCCCACCAGGAGGGCGCGGGCGGAGGGGCTTTGACAGCCTTCAAAGGCACATCCGCGGCGTTGGCGGCCGTCGCAGCTGCGAATGCCATTACCGCAGATGTGATGACCTTTTTCATTGTGAGCCCCCGCCATACAGCCATAAATGAGCCCCTCGCCATTGAGTGACCCCTCGCCACCGATCGATTGAACGCCGCCAAAACTTTCGCGACAGGAACAGAGTCGATCACACGTGCACAGAATTTATTGCGCTGCATATGAAACGTCGCAAGGCAGCCAATTTAGCAGGTTAGCGGCAATTGCAGACTTATTGATCATCCTCGGGAAAGATATTTTCGATCTTTCCAGCATGTTGCAATTCGGACACGATTATTCGTCCGTCGCCGCTTCTGGTTTGGTGCGTTGTCTGCTTGAGAAGCTGCCCAACGAATGGAAGCCTGGCTACGACTCTGAGCGGCCCCAACAGTTCGGAGAGAGCGGTAGTAGTGAAAACGATAAGCAGCAGGTTGAGCGGCTCAGAGAACCTAAAGTTTGCTATCTTGAGAAAGGAGCTCTTGCAGCGGACGGTTCCTCGCCGACGCTCGCGTTTTTCCAGGCGTCGATCTCACGCAGCAGTTCTGGTCCGGACCAGATAACGGTGCCATCATCCTCCATGATGAACGCGATAAGACGGGTCATGGTTTCCCTCAGTCGAGCGGCGCTTTTCAAGGCGCTTTTGTTGTTTGGATGTCGCTCGGAGCGCACGACGAAGCTGTCGACGGACGCAGAGGGATCGTCGACGTCGTCGGCATAGAGCAGCGTCACAGGGCCAAACTCTGACCGCTGCTTCCAAAGACGCAACAGTTCTTCACAGGCAAGCTCGACGGCAAGCGGCACCGGCCTGTGCTCACTTTCCCAATACTGAACGGCGCCGCGACTGAGCCCGAGCTTTTCCCCGGCTTCGACCTGCGTGTATCCCAATTTCCTCCGCCACTTCTTGAAGCCCCACAGGTCCATAACGTCATCCTGGAATTGCAACAGAGGAAAATTCCGAAGCGACGGCAATCCACGAGCGGTATTCTGCGTCGACTCACTGGCAGTTCATTTAGTCAGTGGGAGCAGTTGGATTAAGGCCAAGTCATTTCTCGTGGCGCGATTCACCAGGGAGATTTCGGACCTCCATGATAGCGCGGGAAAGATCCACCGTCGTTCGTATTCGGCGTGGGCTGCAGACGTGAAGCACCTCGGTCGTAAGCGAACGCAGAGCTTGGGTTGTTTTGCGGGGTGGTGACCCCAACTACGGTCCGCCTAGCCTCACTCGGCCAATAGCTCTTGCTTGTGATCGTCTCGCCCGCGTGGGCCGATGCAGCTATTGCCACCAACGGCAACGAAAGCGCGATCTTAAGAAGATGTTTCGTTAGCATGTCCGGCTCCATTGTTGGAAGCGCGTGAAGTGCGCTTCTGATAGTGAGTTCGGAGCAAACCGTCGGCCGGTTACAGGCTCACGCTGACGTGAAGCTGCCTGCACAAAGGTCCTTTACCAGCGCAATACGCGCGGTCCCAGTGCTGCGCCTGCTAACGTGCACAGCGCAATCGTGCCGCCGTACCAGACCGCAACAAACGGCAATGAATCGTCGGTGCAATGAAGTGCATAAGCCATCGCGCTCACGCCGCCGGCAATGAGACCAGCGACAGCACCTGTACGCGCTAGGTTCGTGGGCGCAGCTCTTCGTACCGCCGCGACAATGATGGCGAAGGGCACGATCGCGATAATCGGAATGGAGAGCAGGCATTCAAGCCACTGATCTCCCATGACCATCTCGTCCCAATGCGAGCTTGGCGCGAGCCCAAGGCTGATTGCTGCGAGCAGCACGATCGCCGCGAACGGCATCATGATCCGAATTGACGAGGTTCGTCGTTCCCCACCTGGCCGCGCCAGCCGCACTAAATAGATCGACGAGACGCCAACCGCACCGGCCGTAAATGCGAGCTTCAGGACAAGAAACGTCAACGCGCGAGCCGTCATGAGGTCTGCGCGGATCCCTAGTCCGGCGAGCATGAGGCCGAGCGCCACTGCCGCTGCGGCTAAGAGCGCAATGCCCATCGTCCAGTTCACCAGCCGACGATCGACCGGCTCAATGCGCGTACTGAGTGCAGCAACCAGATCGTCCGTCTTCATGACTTGGCCTCCTGAGCAATCAAGACCGCCAGTGCCTTAAGCCCGCGGTGGACGTTTACTTTTACGCCCGACACCGAAAGTCCACACCTCTGCGCAGCCTCGGCTGTGCTCAATCCGTCGAGTTTCACAGCTTGGATGGCACATTGCATGTTTTTCGGCAGCCTCTCCATCAGCCGCCTGATGTCGTATGTGCTCTCGGCGTCGCTATGATCGTCGTGTGCCATGGCCTCGTCGGCCTCATCGATCGGCACATCGGTAAGCGACGCGCGGGTCCGGCGTAGGAAATCGACCAGCTTGTAGCGCGCGATGGCATGCACCCAGGGCGTCAACAGCTCGTCCGGGTTATAGGTGTGACGTTTGATATGGATCGCCAACACAGCCTCCTGAACCAGATCCTCGGCCTCTGCCGCGCCTCTTCCAATATTCGCAAGTTTGCCTTTGTAATACGCGCGCAGACGGCGGCTCAGTCGCTCTAACAGTGCGCGATGCGAGGCCGCGTCGCCATCCAGGCTGGCAAGCATCAGTGTCTTGAGTTCTATTTCGTGGGTCGTCATGCTTGCACTATCTCTATGAGTTCGCTGATCCAGCCGGTTTGGTTACAGTCGACAGCGCCTGGATCGAAAAATCCTCGGCCCGTTGCCCTGCCGCCGTGAATTGATGGGCTTGGAGCCGATCAACATTGCGGTGAGATAGCTCCGCTGATCTCTTCGGGCGCCGCGAAGATCACGTCGGCCCGGTCTCCCATCATGCCCGCTGCCACGATCGCTGGAGCGCCCTTCTGGGGCCCATCTTCACTCACGTCGGTCTTGAACCTCAGATTTCGCTCCCAGAAATCGCGCGCCTTTCCGTCCGCGGTGGTTACCCGATAAGTATCTCGACAGTGCGTGATCGCCTGAACCCGTGCGTCCGGTTCAAGCTTTTTGAGATTTGGGACCGCACCGCCACCCATCATGCCCATCATCCCGCCCATTTGATTGCCGCGTTGCGCAGCCGATGGCGGAGCGTGACCGGGCTGGGTTGCTGCCTTGAGAAACGCCAGAAGATCGCCGCGCCGTCCTGCGTCCTTTAGGCCACGGAACAGCATTGTGTTGCCCGGAATGAGGTGTTGCGGGTCCCGAAGCCATTCATTGAGCGTTGCGTCGTCCCAGGTAATTCCCGACGACTTCAGGGCCTGTGAGTAACGGCTGAAGCTCGGTAAACCGCCAGCCTTTCTATTCCAAAGATCGGCGAGACTTGGGCCCGTCATGTTTCGGTCCGGTTGCAGAGAGTGACATGGCGCGCAGGCTTGGAAATCTCGCTGGCCTCGGGCTGCATCACCTTGTTGCGCAAGCACAGGCGGCAGGAACGCGATTGTTGCAAACGCCGTTATCATGGACCTGTTCATTTCTGACCTCCCTTATTGCCGGAGCAGAGATACTTGATGAGTGCCGCTGCTGATAAGATCAAAACAAAGACGACCAACAACCAGAGAAGCCCTATGCTCCACATCATTCCAGGCATCATGTCGCTCATCATGATGCCACCTCACTCGGCTGGTTCCGAAACAAGTCGTGAGTCTTCCTTGACCGGCTCGACGGTCAGCGATGGCGGATGATCGCTTCCACGATCGTTGGATGGCAGACGGAAGCCTTTGATCAATCCATAGATCGCCGGGATCACGATCAGCGTCAGCAACGTTGACGAAATCATCCCACCGATCATCGGCACGGCGATGCGCTGCATGATCTCTGAGCCGGTACCGGTGCTCCACATGATCGGCAGCAGCCCCGCCATGATGGCCACGACCGTCATCATCTTCGGACGTACGCGTTCTACGGCGCCGATCATGATGGCGTCGTAGAGATCACCGCGCGTCAACGCGCGGCCTTCGGCGTCACGCCTCGCCTTAATCTCGGCCAATGCATGATTCAGGTAGATCAACATCACGACGCCGGTTTCGGCTGCCACGCCAGCAAGAGCGATGAATCCGACGGCGACCGCGACCGACATATTGAAGCTAAGCCACCACATCAGCCAGATTCCGCCAACCAACGCGAACGGCAGCGACAGCATCACGATCATGGTCTCGGCGATGGAACGGAAATTGAGGTACAGCAGCAGAAAGATAATCAGCAGCGTCACCGGCACAACGATCTTCAGGCGCGCCGTCGCTCGTTCGAGATATTCGTACTGGCCGCTCCAGACCACGTAATATCCGGCCGGAAACTGAATGCTGGCTTGCACCGCCTGCTGCGCGTCGGCAACATAGCCGCCGAGATCGCGGTCGCGGATGTCGACGTAGATATAGGTGGCCAACTGCCCGTTCTCGGTGCGGATCGATGTCGGTCCTCGCGCCGGCTCGATCTTAGCGACCTCGCCGAGCGGCACCGCGCCTCCGGCCGGCATGGGAACCAGGACGTCGTTGGCGATGGCCTGCGGATTCTCGCGCAGGTCCCGGGGGTAGCGCATGTTCACGCTGAAGCGCTGGCGGCCTTCCACCGTGGTAGTCACGGTTTGGCCGCCGAGTGCGGTCGCAATCACATCCTGAACGTCCTGGACCATGATGCCGTAGCGCGCCAACGCCTCACGGTCCGGTGTCACGTCGAGATAATACCCGCCGATGCCCCGCTCGGCGTAAGCCGACGACGTTCCGGGCACAGCTTTCAAAACCTGCTCGACCTGTTTCGCCAGTTTGTCGATCACGACCAGGTCGGTCCCGATCACCTTGACGCCGATCGGCGTCCGGATGCCGGTCGATAACATGTCGATGCGCGCCTTGATCGGCATGGTCCAGGCATTCGAGACACCGGGAAACTGCAGAGACTTGTCCATCTCTGCGATCAAGCCATCAATCGTTACGCCCGGCCGCCATCGCTCCTTGGGTTTCAGATTGACGACAGTCTCAAACATCTCTGACGGGGCCGGATCGGTTGCGGTTGCTGCACGGCCGGCCTTGCCGTAGACCGACGCCACCTCCGGAAACGAGCGGATGATCCTGTCCTGCATCTGCAGCAGTTCGCCCGCCTTGGTCACCGAAATTCCCGGCAGCGTGGTGGGCATGTAGAGCAGCGTGCCTTCGTTGAGGTTAGGCATGAATTCGGTGCCGAGCTGACGCGCCGGCCAGATTGTCACCGCAAGCACGGCGAGCGACAGCAGGATGACTACGGTCTTGGCGCGCATCACCCCTTTGATGACCGGCCGGTAGATCCAGATCAGGAAGCGGTTGATCGGGTTCTTGTGCTCCGGAACGATCTTGCCGCGCACGAAGATGATCATCAGCGCTGGCACCAGCGTTACCGACAGCAACGCCGCCGCCGCCATCGCAAATGTCTTGGTGAAGGCCAAGGGACTGAATAGTCGCCCCTCCTGCGATTCCAGCGTGAAGATCGGCATGAACGACACGGTGATGATGAGCAGGCTGAAGAACAGCGCCGGTCCGACCTCGGACGCCGCCTTTATCAGGATGTCGACCCTTGACTGTCCGGGTTCAGCCCGCTCCAGATGTTTGTGTGCATTCTCGATCATAACGATCGCCGCATCGACCATGGCACCGATCGCAATCGCGATGCCGCCCAGACTCATGATATTGGACCCTAGTCCAAGCAGCTTCATCGCACCGAACGCCATCAGCACCCCGACTGGCAGCATCAGGATGGCGACGAGCGCGCTGCGGACATGCAGCAAGAACACGATGCAGACGAACGCGACGACGATGCTTTCCTCCAGCAACGTATGCTTGAGCGTGGCGATGGCCGCATTGATCAGGTTCGAGCGGTCATAGACCGGGACAATCTCGACGGATTTCGGCAGGCTGCTCGCGATCTCCTTGAAGCGTTTCTTGACGTTATCGATGACGTCGAGCGCATTGACGCCAAAACGTTGCAGCACAATGCCGCTGGCGACCTCACCCTCGCCATTGAGTTCAGTGATGCCGCGCCGTTCATCTGGACCAAGCTCAACACGCGCAACATCCCGCAGCAACACGGGAGTCCCGTTGCTGGTCTTCAGCACGATGTTGCCGAGATCGTTGATGCTCTTCAGATAACCCTTGCCGCGGATGACGTATTCGAACTCCGATAGTTCGACAGTGCGGCCGCCGACGTCGGCGTTGCTGGCGCGGATCGCATCTCGCATCTTCTGCATGGTAATGCCGAGATCGCGCATGCGTTGCGGATCGAGGATGACGTTGTACTGCTTGACGAAGCCACCGACGCTCGCAACTTCGGCCACGCCTTCAGCCTTCGCCAGCGCGAATTTCAGATTCCAGTCCTGGATGGTCCGCGTGTCGGCGAGGTTCAACTCCTTCGACACCACCGCATATTGGTAGACCCAGCCTACGCCCGTGGCATCGGGACCAATCGTCGGGCTTACACCGGCCGGCAGCCGCGAGGCCGCGCCGTTGAGGAATTCGAGCACGCGCGAACGCGCCCAGTAGATATCGGTGCCGTCCTCGAAGATGACGTAAACGAACGAGACACCGAAGAACGAGAAGCCGCGCACGACCTTGGAGCGGGGCACGGTCAGCATTGCGGTCGTGAGCGGATAAGTGACCTGATCCTCGATCACCTGCGGCGCCTGCCCAGGATACTCGGTATAGACGATCACCTGCGTATCGGAGAGATCCGGTATGGCATCGAGCGGCAGATGGACCAGTGCGTAGATGCCGGCGGCGGCGGCGAAGCCGGCGCCGAACAGGACGAGCAGCAGGTTGCGAGCCGACCAATTGATGATGCGGGCGATCATTGCTGGCCTCCCGCGTCCGAAAACCCTTTGAGGGCAGCCTTCAGGTTACTTTCCGCATCGATCAGGAAGTTGGCCGAGATAACGACGGGATCGCCCTCCTTGAGACCCTGTCGGATTTCGACATAGCCATCGCCGCGATGGCCGAGTTTCACCTCGCGCGGCTCGAATCGCCCCTGTCCTTTCTCGACAAATACCGCCTGACGGCTGCCAGTATCGAGAACGGCACTTTCGGGCACGGCAAGCACGGGCTGTGAGCTGCCGGTATCGATATTCGCATCGACATACATGTCGGGAAGCAGCGCGCCATCCGGATTGGACAATTCGATCCGCACCCGGGTAGTTCGTGTTTCCCGATTCACTTGCGGATAGATGACACTGATCTTCCCGGCGAATTCGCGGCCCGGAAAGCTGCGCGCCTTCACGGTTACCGGCTGCCCGACCGAAATCGTGCCGAGACTGCGCTCCGCGACGTCGACCATCGCCCACACCACGGACGTATCCGCAACCCGGAACAACACATCCCCGGGCTGCGCGCGCATACCTTCAATGGCGTTACGTTCGAGCACAATGCCGTCGCGCGGTGCCGACCAGTCGATGGTGATCGGAACAGTGCCACTCTTCTCCATGGCGGCAATAGCTGTGTCGGGGACGTCGAGGTTCATCAGCCGCTGCCGCGAGCCGCGACCATACGCAGCGACGCCGCTCGTCCCTTTCGACGTGATGGTGGCTATGTATTCGGCAGCCGCCGATGCCACGGATGGACTGTAAATTTCCATCAACGGCTGGCCTTTACTGACTTTGCTGCCGGTGGTGACGTTCGCGACTTTCTGCACCCAGCTTTCCGCTCGCATCGAAATAACGGAGATCCGGCGCTCGTCGAGCTGGATCGCGCCTGGCGCACGAATAAGGGTTCGAATGACGCGCGATGTTGCGGGTTCGGAGCTAACGCCGGTACGCTGGATCTTCCCTGGCGAAAGCTTTACCGATCCATCATCACTGTCCTCGCCCTCATAGACAGGGATGTAATCCATCCCCATCGAATCCTTTTTCGGCTTCGGCGAGGTATCCGGCAGTCCCATCGGATTGCGGTAGTATTTGATTTTACGTTCCGTAGCGCCGCCGGCGGATGCCGCCGCTGGTGACAGCGTGTCCGGAGCTGCTTCATCAAAATTGACGTCGGTGCCCGCCGGAACGGCGCGATAATCGCGGCCATCCCCGGTCTTCCTGGGCGTCAGCGAATACGCAGGCTTGCCGTCTGGATCCTGAAAATAGATCGGCGCGGAACTTCCTTCCGCCGCTGCGGGAGTGACCATGGCGATGACACGCGTCGGCGAAGGCTGCAAGCCGGCGACGTATCCAATGCCAGCCGCCGCGATCAACGCGGCGGCAGCGCTTGCGAGAACGGCGCGGGTCATTTCTGCGCCGTGATGACGAGCTTATTCTCGACGGTGCCAGTTTCGCCCTGAACCTTGGCGCCGAGCGAAAGCTGCCAGCGGCCCGCCATGCCAAACGTTGCCTTGAATTTGTAACTGCCCGGCTCCGCGCCCGGCACCGGCGCGATCTTGGTTGCCATCTCCTGCATACCGTCCGGAGCCATGTCGAGACGGGTCGCGAAGATGACGGCGTCAGGCACGGACTTGCCGGTCTTCGTATTCATCAATCGGACGGTGATGACCTTGTCGGGCCCGGCCTGGACGGACTGATCAACCAGCTCGAATTTGTAGTCCTTAATGTCGGCCAGAGCGGCCGTGCTCGCGCCCCCAATTGCGGCAGCGATCAGCGCCGCCTGGAAGGTTTGTGCGAAGTAAAACGTCTTCATGTTCGTATCCTCGATTGTCCTGGGTCTGCCGCAAGGCGGCATGCGTCATCTGCGCGAACTTACGTCCGCGCAGCAGCAATCGGCGCCTAAGCGCCGGTCAGACCAGGTTTCGAGGGGGATGATCCGGTGGAGAACCGTCGAGGCCATCGGCGATCCGATCGTCGAAAGCCGTGAGCGGACGGTGAGATGGCAGAGGCGCCAGGATTCCGGTCGCCACAGGAGGCTGCGCCTGTGCAACGCCCAACGCGCACATCGCGCGAAGCGGACAATCCTGACAATCGCTGCTCTTCTGCGTATCCGGACAGCAAGGCATGTCGGCGGACATCGACATGTCGGTTGACATATCGCTCATCTCTGCCGCGGGCAGCAGTTTTGCCGCCGCCGGCGTGGCCAGCGGCGAAACAACGAGCCCGATGATCGCAAAGACCGCGAGCAACCGGCTGATGAATCGGCAAAAATCCATAGCCTAATTTCACATATGATCGTGAACTTGGGAAGATGGATCCTATCACAAGTTCGCCACCACAGCGGACCAGGAACGACCATGCGAAGGCGTAACCTGAAATATGGTTAAGGGAACCGCTTCAACCAGCGACATCCCCACCCAGGAAGCGCATAAATGTTTGACGGCCAGAGGTCCCGAAAAGAATGACCTCATACTTTTCGGGGGGCGCCGCCTTCCATTCCAGGTGATCCGACAGGCATTCCGGGAACCGACAACCCAACGGCACTGGGACGCTTCTCCAATAGTTGTCGTACAGCGGTTGCAGGGACATGACCTTCTAGGACATATCCGCTTACTTCGGCAGTATGACAGGCGGCCAGGTCGGATGGCACGCCGAGACGCGTCCGGACGGCGTGAAGGTTTGTCGTTTCGTCGACTTTAACCGCGAAGCCTGCCTCCTTGAGATGGCGCATCCAACCCGAGCAGCATCCACAATTTGGGTCCTTGTGAACCAAGACCGCAGCTCCGTCGGCAGAGACAGCACTCCGCGGAAAGGCCAGCAGTGCGGATGCTAATCCTAAAGCGCTTCGCCGCGTGAAAAGGCGTGGAGATACGGCTGAGTTATTCATGTCGCGATCTATGCTCCTCTATTATCGAGATTAATCTAGGCATTCCCTGTGCAAAATGAACTTCTACGTGACCGATTTCGAAACCGACCTAGCCTGGGACCGCTTGTCCAGCTCTTTCGACCATGATCGGTAATAGGCAACGGCCGTCATTAGCCCGATTCCCGATGCGCTCACGACGATTTGGGCGACGAAAGAGTCCGAAATCAGCTCGAGCAGGAAATGGCCCACGAACGAAAGAAACACTCCGACGCAAAATACTTCGAGCGAACGCTGACCGCAAACTATCAGCGGCCGAAGCCAGCGCGATTTCAAGCCGGCCCAGCCCAATGGAACAAGTCGAACGACCAGCACTGCCAACGCAACAAAATGCAAAGCCCGGTATGGTGCGAGATTGGTCTTGTCGTTGGGATTGAAAGCGCTCAACAACCATTTGGGGATCAGATCGCCCAGCGGCTCGAAATAGCCAGCGACGGTCATGAGCAGCGAAAATATCAGATAGCCGGCGCAGATCGATATAGCCGCCGAAGATCGAATAATCATCCGCACTCGTGACGCTCCACCGAGAGCGCACCAAGCGCCAAGCATGAAGAGGAATTGCCACGTATACGGATTGAAATACCAAACGCCCGACGGATACGCAGGAAGATTCCAGCCAAATTGCCGTGCAGTTAAATAGAGACCGAGCGATCCGGCGATCGCAAGGTCTGGTTGCCGAAGCATCAGCCACAGCACCGGCGGAAACATTGCCATCAGGACGATATAGAGCGGTAGAACATCGAGATTTAGGGGCTTGAACTTCAGCAACAGCCCCTGCGTCAAGGTGATGATCGGATGATCGATCAACCCTGCGACGTTGAACTCGTCCAGGAGATGCGAATGATTGTAGGCTTGAGCGACCCAGCCAATCGCAGCGATATAGAAAACGAACAGCAGCACGTGCGCGACGTACAATTGCCAAACGCGTTTGAACAGACGAGCTGTTCCCGCAATGAAGCCTTGTTCGAGCATGCTCTTTGCGTAGACGAACGCAGCCGTGTACCCCGAGATGAATACGAAGAGGTCCGCGGCATCGCTGAAGCCGTAGTTCCTCGTGGTCAGCCACGCGACCGCGTTGTTCGGAACGTGGTCGAGAAAGATTGCCCAATTCGCTATACCGCGGAAAAGATCAAGACGAAGATCTCGCCCTTTGGCAGGAAGGATGGCACGCACTGTCATGAAAACTCTGGGCATGGCTTCAGGAAAGGCACGCTTCCGATTTGTGGCAATTGAAGTCCCGAGCGGACACCCTGGAGCCCGCCTGCAGAGCGAGGATCGCCGCTCGCTCTACAGGGTTGGGGCCGGACAACCGGTCGGCGATGCGATCGTATTCGAAATTTTGTGAATCCGTCGCCACCGCTGCGGTCTCTCCCTTTACTTGGATTTTTGGAGAGTGGTTACTGTGATTTGACCGTTGACCCTGTCGGCATCGAATTTGACCTTGTCACCGACTTTGACGGTCTTCAGCATCGCGGGATCCTGGACACGGAAAACCATCGTCATGCTTTCATCTTGCATATCGAGGTTTTTGATCGGCCCATGTTTCAGTGTGATCTTGCCGGCAGCCTCGTCGATCTTCTTGACCTCGCCGTTGGCCATCGCGCCTTGAGCGATCGCCACAGCCGACGCCAAGGCCAGCGAAATCGAGAAAGCTGCTGCTACAATTTTATTGGTCTTCATGTTCGATTCCTTTCAGTCGGAGTTGAGTCTCGTGCCAGTTACTTGACAATGATCGTGCCGATCATGCCGGCTTCCCGGTGACCTGGGATCAGACATCCGTATTCGAACTCGCCGGCCTTGGTGAACTTCCAGACGATCTCATCGGCCTTCTTTGGAGCAAGCCGTTTGCCATTCGGATCATCGTGCTCCATGTCAGGGTTCTTCTTCATCGCCTCGCCATGCTTCAGATTCTCCGCCGTTGTGGCGAGGATGAATTCGTGATCGAGTTCGCCATTGTTACGCAGCACGAAC
>JAFVHU010000053.1 GCA_017474385.1 Afipia sp.
CTGTGAATAGGCGTGGAATAAGGACCCTGTTTTCGGGGTGACCGGCATCCAATCGGGACCCCGGGGCTGAGGGTCCACATTGGCCTCCTTTTCTGAGGGAGGCCTGGCTTGGGATGCTGGTTGTGGAGACGATTGCGAAGATTCGGCGCGCCTATTTTTCCCAGAAGAAGCCGATCAAGGAGATTTGTCGCGAGCTGCGCGTGTCGCGGAAGGTGGTGCGCAAGGTCATCCGGTCGGACGCAACGGAGTTCCGCTACGAACGCGAGACACAGCCGCTTCCCAAAATCGGGCCCTGGCGGGAGCAACTGGAGGGGCTGCTTTCCGAGAATGAGGCGAAGGCGTCGCGGGAGCGACTGACGCTCGTGCGGCTTTTCGAGGAGCTTCGGGGGCTCGGCTACGATGGAAGCTACGACGCCGTCCGCCGCTACGCGAAAAGCTGGCGCAAGGCGTGCGGCGCCGCTCTGGCGCAAGCCTATGTGCCGCTGAGTTTTGCGCCGGGCGAAGCCTATCAGTTCGACTGGAGCCATGAAGTCGTCTTGCTGAACGGCGTGACGACGACCGTGAAGGTCGCGCATATGCGGCTTTGCCATAGCCGCATGCTGTTCGTGCGGGCCTACCCGCGCGAGACGCAGGAGATGGTCTTCGACGCGCACGATCGCGCCTTCGCCTTCTTCAAAGGCGCCTGCGCGCGCGGGATCTATGACAACATGAAGACGGCGGTGGAGACGATCTTCGTCGGCAAGGAGCGGCAATATAATCGCCGCTTCCTTCAGATGTGCGGACATTACCTCGTCGAGCCCGTGGCCTGCACGCCGGCGTCCGGCTGGGAAAAAGGCCAGGTTGAAAATCAGGTTGGCCTGGTCCGCGAGCGCTTCTTCACGCCGCGTCTGCGGTTCAAGAGCTATGACGAGTTGAACGCCTGGCTGCTCGACAAATGCGTCGCCTACGCCAAGGCGCACCGTCATCCCGAGATCGCCGATAAGACAGTCTGGGAGGTCTTCGAGGAGGAGCGGCCCAAGCTCGTGCCGTTACGAGGCCGCTTCGACGGCTTCCATGCGGTGAGCGCAGCGGTGTCGAAGACATGTCTCGTTCGCTTCGACAGCAACAAATACTCGGTGAAGGCCAGCGCTGTGGGCCGGCCCGTCGAAGTCCAGGCCTATGCCGACCGCATCGTCATTCGGCAGGACGGGGTTGTCGTCGCTGAACATCACAGGCGCTTTGGCCGAGACGAGACCGCCTACGACCCCTGGCATTACGTGCCCGTCCTGGCGAGGAAGCCCGGCGCCCTGCGGAATGGCGCGCCGTTCAAGGACTGGGTGCTGCCGTCCGCCATGGAAAAGATCCGCCGCAAGCTCGCGGGCTCCGCCGACGGCGATCGGCAAATGGTGAAAATCCTCGCCGCGGTTCTCGATGACGGGCTGCCGGCGGTCGAAGCCGCCTGCGCCGAGGCCATGGATCAGGGCGTCCATTCCGCCGACGTCATTCTCAACATCCTCGCGCGCCGCCGCGATCCCGGGCCGCCGCTGACCATCCTCACGCCGGACGCCCTGAAGCTGCGGCACGCCCCTCTCGCCGATTGCGCAAGATACGATCAACTGAGGAGTTCGGGCTGATGATGGAACGCACGCAAATCTTCGATCTCATGGGAGAACTCAAGCTCTATGGCATGAGGAGCGCTTACGACGAGGTGATGGCGGCGGGCGTCAAGCGGCAGCACGAGCCGCCTCAGATCGTGGGCGATCTTCTCAAGGCCGAAATCGCCGAAAAGCATGCCCGCTCGATCAAATATCAGATGACGATCGCCAAGCTGCCCTTGGCGAAGGACATAGACGACTTCGACTTCGACGGCGCCACCGTCAACGAGACGCTGGCGCGCGATCTTTCCAGCGGCGGCTTCGTCGCCCAGCAGCGCAATATCGTCCTGGTCGGCGGCACGGGAACCGGGAAGACGCATCTCGCCATCGCCATCGCCAGAAGCTGCATTCGCGCCGGCCTGCGCGGGCGCTTCTTCAACACGGTCGATCTCGTCAATCGGCTCGAGGCGGAAACGCGCGCCGGACGCCAGGGGCGCATCGCCGATTATCTCACCCGGATGGACTTCGTCGTTCTCGACGAACTCGGCTATCTGCCCTTCGCGCAGGCGGGCGGCCAACTCCTCTTCCACCTCGTCAGCCGGCTCTATGAGCGCACCTCGGTGATCGTCACCACCAATCTCGCTTTCGGCGAATGGCCCAGCGTCTTCGGCGACGCCAAGATGACGACTGCCCTCCTCGACCGTCTCACCCATCACTGCGACATCGTCGAAACCGGCAACGAAAGCTGGCGCTTCAAAAACCGCGCCTGAAGTTCCCCGTTCAGGCCGCTGCCGTTGTGGGCGTAACTCCGGTCGGGCTACGCCCTCCCTCCGTCACGCCCACAACGGCACAAAACGCGCGCCTGAAAAGGGGTCCCTTTTCGGCGCCGATCTGGGGTCCCGGTTCAATGCTGATTGACATGCTGCGGGTCTCCGTTCGCCGACCAGCGAGCGCGCAGCAGTCCAGCGAGCTCGAAAGGCGGTGCCATGGATTACGTCAAGTTCGGATCGACCGGCCTGGAGGTCTCGCGCCTCGTGCTCGGCTGCATGAGCTTCGGCGATGCGACGCGAGGCACACACGCCTGGACGCTCGACGAAGAGGGGAGTCGCGCGCTGATCCGCCAGGCGCTCGAGGCGGGGATTAACTTCCTCGACACCGCCAACAGCTATTCAGGCGGCACGTCCGAAGAGATTGTTGGCCGTGCCATCCGCGATTTCGCGCGACGCGACGAGATCGTGTTGGCGACAAAGGTCTTCAATCGGATGCGTCCGGGGCCCAACGGTTCCGGGCTTTCGCGCAGAGCGATCTTCAACGAAATCGACGCCAGCCTGACGCGGCTCGGCACGGATTATGTCGACCTCTATCAAATACACCGCTGGGACGATCGCACGCCGATCGAGGAAACGATGGAGGCGCTCCACGACGTGGTGAAGGCTGGCAAAGCCCGCTACATCGGTGCTTCCTCGATGGCGAGCTGGCAGTTCGCAAAGGCGATCTACACTGCGCGCCTCCACGGCTGGACCCCGTTCGTCAGCATGCAGAACCATTTGAACCTGCTCTACCGGGAGGAGGAGCGGGAGATGCTGCCCTTCTGCCGCGATCAAGGCGTGGCCGTGATCCCGTGGAGTCCGCTCGCGCGCGGCCGCCTGGCGCGGGCGTGGGACGAGAGTTCGGCGCGTCAGGAAACGGATGTCTTCGGCCGCTCGCTTTATTCCGACGCCGACCCGCAAATCGTCGATGCTGTCGGCGCGATCGCGGCGGCTCGCAATGTCTCGCGTGCGCTGGTGGCGCTCGCCTGGGTGCTGCAAAAGCCTGGCGTCACGGCGCCGATCGTCGGCGCCACCAAGCCGCAACATCTGACGGACGCACTAGATGCACTTCCGCTGCGCCTGACCGAGGAAGAGGTAAAGACGCTCGAGGGGCCGTATTCGCCCCGTCAAGTCGTCGGCTTCTCGTTACCGCGCTGAGCGCTTCTTGAGGTGGCGTTTCCAAATGGCTCCCGCCTTCAGATCCCTTCACGGTCAGCTCATCGAACGAGGCCGTTGGTTGACGCGTAAGCCTGCGGCGGCCGAGGTCTCGGCAGCGGCGAGCGACGTCGACGTCGGCACACCTGTGGCAATGCTCTCGGTGCTGCGTTTCGTCACGAGCTATTGGGGCAGGCGAGCCGGCCTGTTTGTCACCGGTGTCTGCGCCTCGTTGCTCGGGACAGCATTCGATCTGGCCTTGCCTTGGGCATCGGCCGCGCTTGTTGACGACATCGCGGCCGGGCGGAGCTCGGGAGACAATGTCTGGCGATCATGGGCGATTTTCATCGCAATGTTCCTCGGCTTCGCCCTGTCTCGCAATGTCGGTCATCGTCTATGGATTCCCGTTGCCGCCCGCAACATGGAGGAAATGGCCAACGAGACCTTTGCCAAGGTCCAGGCGCTTCCATCCTCGTGGCACGCCTCGGCCTTCGCTGGAGGCGTCGTTCGTCGCATTAGTCGGGCAATGTGGGGCTATGACAATGTAACCGATGCGTTGACTATTCGCGTCGGCCCGGCGTTGCTGGTGCTCGGCGGTCTGGCCGTCATGCTCATGCTGCGCAGTTTTCTGGCTGGCATGATCGCGCTCGCTGCAGTCGTCCTTTTCACCGTGCTGAATCTGATTCTGACCGCGCGCTACGTTCGCCCGGCCAACCAGTTCTCGAACGAACTCGACGCGGCGATGAACGCAACGCTGGCGGACGCATTGTCCGGGAACGCCGTCGTGAAGAGTTTTGCGTGCGAGGCTGGCGAGCTGGAGAGATTTGCTGCCGACACGGCGCGCTGGCGTGCATCGGCGATGCGCACCTGGACTCGATTTGTTGACCTCGGCATCATCCAGAATCTTGTCCTGCTTGTCCTGCAGGCCGGAATGACGGGAATGATGGTGGAAGCCTGGCTTGCGGGCGCAGCCTCTCCGGGGGACGTCGCCTTCGCCATTACAGCCTTCATCCTGATGAGCGGATATTTGCGCAATCTCGGCGACAATGTCCGGGAGCTGCTGAAGGGGCTGGATGACACGGCCGACGCGCTGCGGTTTGCGTGGGCGAGCGGAGAGCCGACGAATGACACCGCTCCTGACCTCTTGGTCACGAGAGGCGGCATCGAATTCCAGGGCGTTGGCTTCGCCTACGCCGAGACAGGCAGCCCTGTGTTCACGGATCTCGACGTGTCGATCAAGCCGGGAGAGAGCGTGGCGATCACTGGCGAAAGTGGCTCTGGCAAATCGACGCTCATCAAGCTCCTGCACCGCCTCTATCCCGTCGGCGCGGGGCGCATTCTCATTGACGGGCAGGATATCGCCGAGGTTTCCCTGTCCTCATTACGGCGCGCTGTGGCGGTGGCACCGCAAGAGCCGATGCTGTTCCATCGATCAGTTCGCGATAACATCGCCTATGGTCGACCGGGGGCGACGCTGGAAGAGATCCGGCACGTCGCCCGTATCGCCTGCGCCGACGGCTTCATTGCGCGACTGCCGGCGGGATACGATACGGTCGTTGGAGAGCGCGGCGTCGCGCTGTCCGGCGGCGAGAGGCAGCGGGTGGCGCTCGCGCGCGCCCTCCTTGCGCAGGCGCCCATTCTCGTACTCGACGAGGCAACCTCGGCGCTCGATAGAGATACCGAGGCTGAGGTCTTGACGAACCTTGCGTCCGTCGCCGATCGCCAGACACGCATCATCATCGCTCACCGTCCAGCATCGATCGCAAGCGCTGGCCGCGTCCTGAAGATCATCGACGGCCGGTCGACGACGGACATGGACCCCGATACGTCAGGCCGACGCCCGATCGCGCTGAGCGGCCGGGTGTAGCAAAGCGCTCGAGCCACCCTGGATCCGCATCGACCGCAGGAAGTCGATAAAGACCCTGAGCTTGGCGGGAACGCGTCGCCGGTCAGGGTAGTAGAGGTGAAGATCGTCGAAGCGAGGGCTCCAGTCCGCCAGCACGCGGACGAGTTCACCTCTCTCCAGGAACCGTTCGATGTAGCCGTTGATCATGTATGCGATCCCGAGGCCATCAAGCGCGCTCTGAACCAGTGCCTCGGAATCGTTGATGATGAGATGGCCGTTCGGCACCATCTCTACGGTCTCCCCGTCCTTGGCGAATGCCCAGCGCTCGATCTGGCCCGTGGTGACGTGTCGGAATTGGATGCAGTCGTGGTTCTGAAGATCACGAGGATGATCCGGCATGCCGCGCTTATTGAGATAGGCGGGCGAGGCGATCATATGGGCGCTGATCGGGGGGCCTATCCGCAGTGCGATCATGTCCTTTTCCAGCAGATCGCCAAACCGGATGCCGGCGTCGAAGCCCTTGCCGACAATGTCGACCAGCGCGTTCTCGATGACGATCTCGACGGAGATCTTCGGATAGCGCTCGTGGAACGCCGGAAGCGCTGGCTGCAAGATGATCATGTAGGCGGCGCGGGGTACATTCAGCCGCAAGAGACCGGACGGCTGATCGGCATTCTCATCCAGCTCCTCGGTGGCTGCCGACAGCTCCTCGATGCAAGGCAAGATGCGATCGAAGTAACGCTGGCCAGCCTCGGTCAGGCTGACACTCCGGGTTGTCCGATTGAAGAGCGGGAAGCCAAGTCGTTCCTCAAGATTGCGCACGGCCTGGCTTACCGCAGATGGCGAAATTCCAAGACGGACCGCCGCAGCCGAAAAACCTGACGCCTGTGCGACAGCCACGAAAACGGCTAACCCTTCGAACTGATCCTGACGAAGCATCGCCGCTCCATTGTATTGTCAGACTTACGAATACTCAGACATTACGGGGAAATTGAGGAAAATGGAACGCGCGACGCGCACGTCCCCGTCTCCGGTCGACTGACTTCTGGCAGCAGCTTGGCATTCGTCGAAGCGGCGCGCCTGTCCGAAAATTCGGGCCGGCGCGGCGTAAGTGCTCGCAGCCAATCAACGAGTGCGCACAGGTCTTCAGTCTCTGCTATCCTCTTGGCAGAAGGCGGGCGAGGACGTTCCGGCCGAAAACATCACGGTGCCGCTTGCCAACCATTCAACTTTCCGTGGAGCAGAAGGGTAACGGCTTCCAGGCGACCGTAACGTTTCCCGACGGCGTTTCGATGAGTTCGGCGGAGACATATCCGTCGATTGCCGAAGCGATGGCTGCGGCTGCCCGAAAGGTTCTGGAGACGCCCGAGCGCCTCGCGGCGCTCGATCAGTCAACGGAAGCTGGAAACAGCTAAATCAACAAGCGGAGTTGCTCGTCTGAAACTGTCTGCTCTTCATCGAAAGACGAGACGGTTACCCCTATCAAACGAATTCCTTTCTCCGATGGAAAAAGGGGTTCGAGCAGGCTCTGCGCGATGTTCTCGATATCCGAGGCCGAAGCGGCTGCGGTGCTGACGGTGCGACTGCGGGTGATCTGCTGAAAGTCGGAGAACTTGACCTTCAACGTTACGGTTCTGCCGCGCAGGTTCTTCGCTTCGCAATGTCTCCAGACCTTTGCGGCGAGCGGAGGGACCTCCGCGCGCGCCGCGGCGAGGTCGAAAATGTCATCCGTGAAGGTGTCCTCTGCGCCTATCGATTTTCGCGGCCGGTCTGGCTGGACAGGTCGCTCATCGATCCCGCGGGCAATCGCGTAGTACCATGTGCCAGCCTTGCCGAAGTGCTGCCGCAGGAACGGCAGTGATTGCGCTTTGAGATCGGCTCCGGTCAGAATGCCGAGCCGTTCCATCTTCGCCGCCGTCGCAGGACCGACGCCATGGAATTTCTTCACGGCGAGCGCTTCGACAAATGCCGGCCCCATACGCGGCGTGATGACGGCCTGGCCATTGGGTTTGTTCAGATCGCTCGCCATCTTCGCCAGGAATTTGCAATAGGAAACGCCGGCGGAGGCGTTGAGGCCCGTAACCTCCTTGATGCGAGCGCGGATTTGCATCGCGATCTCCGTAGCGATCGGAATCGCCTGCTTGTTCTCGCTGACATCGAGATAGGCCTCATCGAGCGAGAGCGGCTCGATCAGATCCGTGTGTTCGGCAAAGATCTCCCTGATCTGCGCGGAGACGGCGCGATAAACGTCGAAGCGCGGCGGCACGAAAATCAGGTCTGGACAGCGGCGCTTCGCGGTTATGGAAGGCAGCGCTGATCTGACGCCAAAGGCGCGGGCCTCGTAACTTGCAGCGGCGACCACGCCGCGCGCGGCCGATCCTCCCACGGCAACGGGCTTTCCCCTGAGTTCGGGATTGTCGCGCTGTTCGACCGAGGCATAGAACGCATCCATGTCGACATGGATGATCTTTCGTCCGGACCGTGGTTCCGGCGTGTCGTTGACTGCTATTGCGTCGTGATCAGTCGTCTCCATCGTTTGGTCCGCCGGGTCACATGCGACCTACACGGCGCCGTCTCGATCGAGTTTCGCCGGCGGCTCGACCACGACGAGCATGTTTCCGGGAAGCGGCCGCTGCAGATGTTTGACCTCATCCCACTCGCCGGTCAGCCATAGATCGACTTCTTCGGGCGTCGTCAGGATCGCTGGCATCGCCTTGAAATGGATCGGCTTGACGATCTCGTTCGGCGAGGTCGTCAGGAACCCGTAGAGCTCGAATTCCCGCTCGCCGTCGCGCACCTTCTTCACGCCCTTCCAGGGCGTCCAGAAGCCGGCGAAGAACATCAGCGGCCGCTCCGGATTTTGAGCAAACCACGCGTTTGGAACACGCGCACCTTGTGCTTGGCTCTTCGGGTCAGGCTCGGCGAATGACGTGAAAGGTACGACGCACCGGCTCGTCGGCCCAAGCCAGCGTCGCCACCAGGATGAATCCACGTCACGGATATTCGTGACGCCCGGATCGTAGTTCTTGTTCTTGAGATAGACGGGAGGCGTGGGCATGCCCCACGTCGCGCGAACGATCTCGCGCTGTCCGTCGTCCCCGACGCGAACGATCGGCGCGAGTGTGTTGGGATAAATGTCGACGGAGGGCTCGTTCCAGCCAGCCTTGTCTCGGAACGCTTTGGTGAATTGCATCACCGCGTCGCGGGTCGTGGTGAGATTATAAAGGTTGCACACTGGCCGATCTCCCTATCGCCGGATGCCGCGCACGCGCATCCGCGCCGGCGATGATCAACCGTGGGCTATCAATCGGGCCGGTCAGAGCGGTGCCGTGCTCGACAGCTTCGCGTTGCCTGTCGTCAAATTTTTCCAGATGCGCTGCATTCATCACGGTCCGCTCGGTTTTCGCTTGAGAATCAACGGCCGTCCGCAAGCACACGGTTGTTCTCAAACTAATCTATGAGCGTCTTCCCCGAAGACTCTTTTGCGAGTCCGATTGACTCATGCCGCGATTGAGAACAAATAAAGAACATAGCAGCGGAGAGACCCTTTGCAAAGCCACAAGGAGCAGCCTTTTTCAATATGCCGGAAGCCGTCGCCAGTCCTGTGATCGCGGAACTTCGAGAGCGCATCGCGCGTCTCGAGGGCACGACAGGACGCGCGCGAAAGGTGCTTCCCTTCGGCGTATCGGACATCGACAGACGGCTTCCGGGAGGTGGGCTGGCACTCGGCAGCCTGCATGAGGTGGCCGGCGGGGGCAATGGTGCTGTCGATGGCGCGGCGGCCGCGCTGTTTGCGGCGGGCGTCACCGCAAGGACCAAAGGCAAGGTGCTCTGGGTGGTGACGCGGCGTGATCTTTTCATGCCGGCAATCGCGCAGGCCGGATTGCATCCCGACCGGCTCATTCATGTCGAGGCCGGTGATGAGAAGGCGCTGCTGGCCTGCATGGAGGAAGGGCTTCGCCATGGAGGGCTTGGTGCCGTCGTGGGAGAGACCGCGCGGCTTTCGATGACGGCGTCGCGTCGCCTGCAGCTTGCCGCTGAAGGGTCCGGGACACTCGGCATCGCGTTACGCCGCTGGCGGCGACAGACCGAAGCCGCAGATTTCGGATTGCCGACAGCGAGCATCACCCGTTGGCGCGTCTCGGTTTTGCCGTCCGCGCCGCTGCCTGTCCCAGGCCTCGCTCGCGCGCGATGGCTCCTTGAACTCATTCGTTGTCGCGCGGGCGAAAGTGCGGATTTTGAAGTGGAAGCTTGCGATGACAAGGGTCGTATCGCTCTTCCTTCCGAGGTGGCCAACGGATCGCCTCAGAAGGAAATTGGGCGGCGCATCGCCTCTGCATGAGGCACCGCTGGTTCTTATCGGCCGAACAGGTCGCCGTCGTGTCGTCACCGCGCTCGACGCCGGCGCCGAAGGTCTCGGCCTGCGCATCGGCATGCCCGTTGCCAAGGCGCAGGCGCTCGCCCCGGGCCTGGTCGTCCTGGATGCCGACATCCGCGCCGACGCGGAGGGTCTGGAAAAACTCGCGCTCTGGGCCTTGCAGCGGATCTCGCCCGTCGTCATGGCGGATGCACCTGACGGTCTGGTGATCGACAGTTCCGGCGCGGACCATCTCCATGGTGGCGAAGCCATGATGCTGACGAAGATTGTCGAGCGTTTCGCGGCCTCCGGCGTCGAAGCGCGTGCGGCGGTCGCCGATACATGGGGCGCAGCCCATGCCGCGGCCCGCCACGCCACGCGCCCCACCCTCGTCATTCCTCCGGGAGAAACTGGATCGTTCCTGCGCCGCCTCCGATCGTCGCACTCCGGCTTCCACCCGATACTGTCGCGGGCCTGCGCACGCTCGGCTTCGATCATGTCGGCGACTTGATGGATCAGCCGCGCGCGCCGCTGACGCTGCGCTTCGGTCCCGAGATCGGCCGTCGCCTGGACCAGGCGTTCGGCCTCGCGGCGGAGCCGATCGAGCCCTTGCGCCCTCCCGAGATCGTTGCGGTCCGTCGCGTCTTCGGCGAGCCTATAGGCGCGGCGGAAACCATCGGCCGCTATATCGGCAAGCTCGTCGCGGTCTTATGCGTTGAGTTGGAGGGCAGGGGACTGGGGGCACGCCGGTTGGACCTTCTGTTCCACCGCGTCGACAATACGCGTCAGGCAATCCGTGTCGGCACGGCTGAGCCAGTTCGCGACGCGAAGCGCCTGACGCGATTGCTGGCGGACAAGATCGAAACCGTTGATCCCGGTTTTGGCATCGAAGTCATGGAGCTGGCTGCGATTGTTGCGGAGCCGCTGCGCGACAAGCAGGCGATTTCCTCGCTTGTCGAAGAGCCTGAAGCCGATATCTCCGACCTGATCGATGTGCTGTCGAACCGCGTCGGCGAAAAGCAGCTCTGCCGCTTCACGCCGGTCCAGAGCGACGTGCCGGAACGGTCTGTCGCGTCTATCCCGCCGCTTTCACCGGAAACGGGCGCGACCTGGCAGGGCGACTGGCCGCGACCGCCACGGCTGCTGTCGCGGCCAGAGCCCGTCGAAACGATGGCATTGTTGCCCGATCATCCGCCGGTCTGGTTCACATGGCGCGGCGTGCGCCGGCGTGTTCGCCGCGCTGACGGGCCGGAGCGCATTCGCGGCGAGTGGTGGCTGCGCGACGCCGAGAGGGCGACGGTGCGGGATTACTTCAGGGTCGAGGACGATAGCGGAGAGCGCTTTTGGCTGTACCGCAGCGGTGATGGCGAGCATCCGGAGAGCGGAAACCAGCAATGGTTTTTGCACGGGATCTTCGGATGAGCGGACCGCGCTACGCCGAATTGCAGGTGACGTCGCATTTTTCGTTTCTGCGCGGCGCGAGCAGTTGCGAGGAGCTGTTCGCGCAAGCTGCGATCATGGGAATCGAGGCGCTCGGGATTGTCGACCGCAATTCGCTTGCCGGGGTGGTGCGGGCCTTCGAGGCAGCGAAGACGACCGGCATCCGCCTCGTCGTCGGTTGCCGGCTCGATCTTGCTGACGGTATGTCGCTGCTTGTCTATCCGACCGACCGCCCCGCCTATGCCCGTCTCTGCCGTCTCCTTTCGCTTGGAAAGGCCAGGGCGGGCAAAGCGAAATGCCACATCGAATGGCCAGATCTCGCGGCATACGCGCAGGGACTGATCGCGGTCCTCGTGCCGGACAACGCCGACGAGACCTGCGCCATGCAACTTCGCCGGCTGCGCGACGTCTTTGGCGATCGCGCCTATATGGCGCTGACCCTGCGCAGACGTCCCAATGATCAGCTTCGCCTTTGGGAGCTCGCGAACATGGCGACTGCGGCGCGCGTCGCGACCGTCGTCACCAACGATGTTCTGTTTGACCAACCTTCGCGCCAGATCCTGCAGGATATCGTCACGGCGATCCGTCACAACGTCACCATCGACGAGCTCGGCCATCGCCGCGAGCGTTTTGCCGATCGCTACCTCAAACCTCCGGCGGAGATGCACCGTCTGTTCGGGCGCTATCCGGAAGCGCTCGCCCGCACGGTCGAGATCATGGACCGCTCCACGTTCCGGCTTGACGAGCTCGCCTACCAATATCCCGAGGAACGCTCCGATCCGTCGCTGTCACCGCAACAGACGCTGGAGAAGCTGACCTGGGAGGGTGCGGCCGAACGCTATCCCGAAGGCCTGCCATCGAAGGTCCGGCGCAACTTCGAGCACGAATTGCGGCTGATCGAGAAGCTTAAATATGCGCCTTACTTTCTCACGGTGAACAGCATCGTGAGGTTTGCGCGGTCAAAAGGGATTCTCTGTCAGGGCAGGGGCTCCGCGGCGAACAGCTCGGTCTGTTACGTGCTTGGCGTGACGTCGATCGATCCTGATCGTAACGACTTGCTGTTCGAGCGCTTCGTCTCTGAAGAGCGTCGCGAGCCGCCGGATATCGACGTCGATTTCGAGCATGAAAGGAGAGAGGAGGTTATCCAGTGGGTCTATGAGACCTACGGACGCGAGCGCGCGGCGCTTTGCTCGACCGTGATCCGCTACCGAGCCAAGGGCGCGATCCGCGACGTCGGCAAGGCCATGGGCCTGCCGGAGGACCTGACCAAGACGCTATCCTCGCAGGTTTGGGGCTGGTCAGAGGGCGTCGAGGCGAAGCACGCCGAGAGCGTCAATCTCAACATGGGAGACCGCCGCCTGCGGCTGGCGCTGGAGCTCGCACACCAGTTGGTCGGCACGCCGCGACATCTTTCGCAGCACCCGGGCGGATTCGTCTTGACCCGCGACCGCCTGGACGAGTTGGTGCCGATCGAGCCGGCGGCGATGGAGGATCGTCAGGTCATCGAATGGGACAAGGATGACGTGGACGCGCTCAAGATGATGAAAGTCGACGTCTTGGCGCTCGGCATGCTCTCCTGCATGCGCCGTGCCTTCGATCTTCTCGCCGGGCACAAGGACATCCGGCTCGATCTCGCGACGATCCCGCCCGAAGATCCGCGAACCTATGCAATGATCAGAAGGGCCGACACCCTCGGTACTTTCCAGATTGAGAGTCGCGCCCAGATGGCGATGCTGCCGCGGATCAAACCGCGCACCTTCTACGATCTTGTCATCGAGGTCGCCATCGTGAGACCGGGTCCGATTCAAGGCGATATGGTGCATCCTTATCTGCGCCGGCGCGAAGGAAAGGAGGATGTCGTCTATCCGAAACCCGAGCTGGAGGCTGTGCTCGGCAAGACGCTCGGGGTGCCGCTGTTTCAAGAGCAAGCGATGCGCGTCGCGATCGAATGCGCCGGCTTCACGGCAGGCGAAGCCGACCAGCTTCGCCGCGCAATGGCCACGTTCAAGCACACGGGCGGCGTCTCGCAATTCGGCCAGAAGCTGATCCAGGGCATGGTCGACAACGGCTATGAGCGCGACTTTGCCGAACGCACATTCCGGCAACTCGAAGGCTTCGGCTCCTACGGCTTCCCCGAAAGCCATGCCGCAAGCTTTGCACTGATCGCTTATGCTTCCTCATGGATGAAATGCTGGCATCCGGACGTTTTCTGCTGCGCGCTGTTGAATGCGCAGCCCATGGGATTTTATGCGCCGGCGCAGATCGTCCGGGATGCACAGGCGCATGGCGTCGAAATTTTGCCCGTTTGTGTCAACGAGTCGCGATGGGATTGCACGCTCGAGCCGCGCGACGCCGACGATGGCCGGCTGGCAGTCCGTCTCGGTCTCAGAATGGTCAAGGGCCTCGGCAACGCCGAGGCTGCTCGCCTGGTCGCATGCCGTGCGGGTCTGCCCTATGCGTCAGTCGACGATCTCTGGCGCCGCGCCGCCATTCCCGCCGCTGCCCTCGTGGAGCTGGCGGAGGCCGACGCCTTCCGGCCGTGGATTGGTCTTGCCCGCCGCGAGGCGCTCTGGGCGATCAGGGCGCTGCGTGACGAGCCTCTGCCTCTGTTCGCGGCCGCTGCGGCGCGCGAGGCCGCGCCCGTTCCCGAGCAGGACGAGCCCGTCGTTTCGCTCCGGCCCATGACGGCCGGCAGCGAGGTGGTCGAGGACTATAGCCATGTCGGGCTGACGCTGCGCCAGCATCCGATCTCCTTTCTCCGGGAGGACCTCGCGCGTCGGCGCGTCAGAACCTGCGCGGAGGCCATTGCGTCGCGCGATCGGAAATGGGTTGACGTCGCGGGCCTCGTGCTTGTGCGCCAACGGCCGGGTTCGGCCAAGGGCGTCATGTTTATGACGATCGAGGACGAGACAGGTGTCGCCAACGTGGTCATTTGGGAAAAGATATTCGAGAAATTCCGCCGCACCGTGCTTGGTGCCGGCATGATCGGCATCAGAGGACAGATTCAGCGCGAAGGCGAGGTCGTGCATGTCGTGGCGCGCGATCTGTTTGACCTTTCGGCCGAGCTTGCCAGCATCGGCGCGCGGGACACGGGTTTCCCGCTCCCGCATGGGCGCGGCGACGAGTTTCATCGCGGCTCACCCGCGCCCGATCCGCGCGAGCCAGCCAATCTCGCACATCGCCCTGGCCACTTTAGTGACCTGACGGTGAAGACACGCAATTTTCGGTAGGATCGACGTCGGCATTGCCGACATCGGTTGATCGAGAAGATTGCGGATCGTCCTCAAAGTCGGAAGCGATGACTATGAGAGTATCCGATCGCGACGCTCTGAGAATCGATTACAAATCTTGTTGTCCCGGCGCTAAAACCACATAGCTTTGCTGAGTGTTTAACGACCCGGGAATGCGACGTGCGCGATCACCTCGCCAACCGGTTCGCGAAGCGAATTGCCGCCGTCTCGCCCAATGGCGACTTGCGACTCGGGTGGCTTCAGAGGCAGCAAAGGGAAGACGAGCTCCGCAAACCGATACGCCTCTTCGAGGTGGGGGTAACCCGAGAGAATAAAGGTATCGACTCCGATCTGTTGATATTCGACGAGCCTGGCAGCAACGGTTTTCGGGTCACCGACAATCGCTGTTCCGGCTCCTCCACGTACTAGGCCAACCCCTGCCCAGAGATTCGGCGACACGACAAGCTGATCTCGCCGGCCCCCGTGCAGGGAAGTCATGCGCTGCTGTCCAACGGAATCTTGCGCTGCAAACGCAGCCTGCGCTCGCGCAATAGTCTCGTCATCCAGATATTTGATCAGATCATCGGCTGCTTCCCAGGCCTTGGATTCAGTTTCCCGCACAACAACATGGAGTCGCATTCCAACTTGTAGCTTTCGGCCATACGCGGCAGCGCGGCGCTGGACGTCCCGGATTTTCTCCTCTGCCATCCGAGGCGGTTCACCCCACGTCATATAGACGTCGCACTTCTCCGCGGTAAAGCTGTGTGACGCCGCTGACGACCCTCCGTTGAAGAGACGTGGATGAGGACGTTGAACAGCGGGGAAGAGCAGCCGTGCATCACGTACCTCGAGATGCTTGCCTTTCATTGTGACCGTCTCACCCGCGAGCAGACGGCACCAAATATCGATGAATTCTCCGGTCAGTTGGTATCGCTCGTCGTGCGTGGCAAAAACGCCGTCAGCAGCAAGTTCGGGCGGGCTCCCTCCAGATACGACATTGACGTCGAGCCGGCCCCCCGAAATGCGGTCGACTGTGGCTGCCATTCTAGCCGCGACAGTCGGTTGCATTATGCCGGGACGAACCGCTACGAGAAACCGAAGCCTGTTCGTAAGGGGAGCGACTGCTGCCGCAACGGTCCATGGATCTTCGCAAAACAGGCCAGTTGGGATCAGCACTCCTGAATAGCCCAACTCATCCACTGCGATAGCTATCTGCTTAATGTATGAGAAAGTAGTTTCACGGCCTCCGATAGCAGTGCCGAGATAGTGTCCGTCTCCCTGAGTCGGGAGAAACCACATGATGTTCATATTCGTTTCCCGCCAGCCTAGGCCGAGCCCCTCAGCTTAGCAGCGCTATATCTGAAACACGCACAGGCTTCGGTAGCAGACCTATTTCCACGAAGGAATCAGCTATCCGCTGTTGCTCCACCAGCGGTTCCTGCTCGATCCATTTGGCACCGAACGTTGAGTGTTCGAGCGCCTGCACCCATATCGCTGTCGATAGACCCGTCGCGGGCGAAAGGATGCTGGCAGCTTCTCTCCGATTGTTGTTGATCCATTGTCCGGCCGCTCCAATCTCCTCCACTAAGGCTGTGAGAAGGGCTCTATTCTCGCCAAGCTCTGGGGTGGCACTATAATAAAAGCGATTATTGCTAAGATCAGTGCCGTCGATCAGCTGTCTAGCTCCCCCGGCGATTGTCGCGGTCATCAGGGGATCCCAAACCGCATAAGCATCCACATTGCGCCCCTCCAGCGCCACCCTGCCGTCTGGAGCAATCATGTATTCGAACTTGACATCGGACAGTTTGAGTTGCGCGCGCTTCAGCGCGGCGACCGTCAGGAAGTGACAATTTGAACCGCGTTGAACCGCGATGCGCTTTCCCTTCAGATCCTCCAGTCGTGCAATCGGCGATTCCTTTAGGACAAGGATGCCTTGGGATTTTGGCGCTGAGGGCTCGTAGGCGACATAACGTACGGCAGTGCCATTCGCTTGCGCGAAGATGATGGGTGAATCTCCTGTCATTGCAAAATCAATCGACCGGGATGCCATCGCCTCCAGTATCTGTACCCCCGAGGTGAATTCGCGCCATTCAACGTTGACGCCCAGCGGCGCCAGCGCTTTTTCCAGGCGTCCAAGTTTGGAAAGAATTATGAGAGGACCAGCCTTAGGATAACCGATCTTAATCAGCTTCTGATCAGCAGCACGTGCGTGCCGAAAGGCGGTAGTTGCGGCGATCCCGGTCAATGCGAATCCAAGTAGCGAACGCCGAGTTGATCGAAATGACATTGTTCTTTGACTCTCACGAGGATTTAAATATGCGCCGAGGCATATACCCGTTCGACAAACGAAACGGTTCCGTTGTCGGCAGGATGGATAAGTACTGTGAGTGTTTTAGAGCATTTGTTCGAAAACGGGCTGCCGTTTCCGTCGACAATCTGGAAATGATCTTCGAATGAACGTGCGATCAGAGGTGATAAATTCTCCACCTTGAAAAGTTGGGGCCTTCTCCCGGCGAACGCTATTCCACGCCCCAACGATCACCTTCGTCTTGGCGCCTCTTTAACATGGCGGTAGCGGTGCGATGACTATGAGCGTATCCGACCGCGACGCGCCTACATCGATTGGCGATCGGTTTACGAATGGACGGCGATCATCGGCTCAGCCGAATGTCGACTTCACGATCGACATATCGCCATTCCGCCGATTCGCGCAGCCGTGACACCAGCCGCTCGAAAGAAGCTGCATGCTCTGGTGCAAATTCAAACCAGGTCAGGAAATCAAACGGTTCACCGAGTTCGCGCGAGTGATAGAGACGGCGAGCGATGGCCGGCAGGTATTCGAGCCCGATTGCGATATGGTGCGATGTCTCCTCAAGCACCGCCCGCCGCTCGTCCTGCGCCAGAGACCACCAAGCCTCGCTTTTCCGGATGGGAATGAGGGCCGCGCGAGTTGCCTGGGGGCGGCCAAGCCCTTCTTGGGTAGCCCCAAGCTGCTCCACCTCGGACCGGTTTGTGTATCGGGTGTTGCTTGTGACGCCCCTGAGAGTCCAGTCGCCGCCGGCCTCGGGCGGAACGGTCAGCGGTCCGATGACTTCGAGAGCGGCTGGTGCGGCCAGCGACTCGCCAGTTACTGCTTTGATGCTATCGATCCTCCACGTCCCGGAAGGACCGGCGCGAAACGCAAATTGAAGTGGTGCCGGCATTTGATACCCCCTTTGATGCTATTTTTATGGTGAGCCGCGTTGTCGACGGGTTGCGTGAAGAACGCCAACTTTGGCGATTGAGCAGCAGCACTCGGCGGCTCGATCCTTCCGCACCCCGGTCGTTTATTTTCGAAAATAATCACTAAGCGGGCGCTGAGTCTTTCAAAGCCATCACTTTGAGCTTCTCTGCGTCGGTGCGTGTCCTCACTGCGAGCTCAAGCCGGCCACCATCGAGCGAGCGTCCGCTCAAGGTCTTCAGCTCCAGCTTCGCCAGAAGCTCGCCGGTTTCCCTGTCCGCCAGTCCGAGGTCAAACCCTTCGGACTGAAAGCAGTTCTCCTCGCCCCACTGCCACAGCGCAGCGATAACCAATGCAAGCCGATGTCCTCGCTCGGTCAGGATATAGCGATGTGACGTCGCCGCTTCAGTGTCCGGCTCCATCACCAATACATCGTACTGGACCAGCTTCTTGAGGCGGACTGACAGAATGTTCTTCGCCAATCCGATGTTCTTTTGAAATTCGGAAAACCGGTTTCGTCCGAATAGCGCCTCCCGGACGATCAGAAGGGACCACCAGTCGCCGACAACATCGAGAGCGCGCGCCACCGCGCACTGTGCCGGCGCGAGCTCGGTCTTCTTTCCCTTCAAAACGTGGCCTCCGGTGACCTCAGTGTCAGGGTTGCAAAATTAAACCATCCAGCGCATGTTGTCCAGGGTTGCAAAATTAAACCTCAAGATCGGCGCCCGCCGGCGGCGAGCCGCGTGATCTGGAAAACCGGAGAGAACTGATGACGACACCAACAATTCTGATCACCGGCGCGACCGGCCGGACAGGGCGTTTCGCCGTGGAATTCTTGAGAAAGGACGGCGCGCATGTGCGGGCCTTGGCCCATCACGATGGTCCGAAGGCCGATCAGCTCAGGGCGCTCGGTGCGGAAGTGGTGATCGGCGATCTCCTCAGCCTCAACGACGTCACGAGCGCCCTCGATGGAATCCAGAGCGCATACTTCTGCTATCCGATCGTGCCGCGCCTGATCGACGCGACGAGCTTTTTTGCCGTTGCTGCAGCCGAGAAGGGCGTGAAGGCGATTGTGAACATGTCCCAAATTTCAGCGCGACGAGACGCGAACAGCCACGCTGCTCAGGAGCATTGGGTGGCGGAGCGAATCTTCGATTGGTCCGGAACGCCGACCACTCATCTCAGACCGACATTTTTTGCGGAGTGGCTGACGATCATGCTGGATCCTACCGTGCTTCGGTCAACGGGAGCCGTCAAAATGCCGATGGGTGATGGTCGCCACGCGCCGATTGCGGCGGAGGATCAGGGACGTTTGAGCGCCGCCATTTTGCAGAATCCCGCGCCACACGCGGGTAAGACCTATACCCTGCACGGCCCCGTCCAGATGAATCATTATGAGATTGCAGCGGCGATGGGGAAGGCCCTTGGCCGCGATCTGCATTATGAACCCATCACATTTGATGAATTCGCTGAGGGCCGGCTCGCATCAATTCGTGCAAATCCTCACGTCGTCCAGCATCTGCGAGAGGTGACTCTCGACTATCAGAACGGGATATTCGAAGGCGAGGACGGAATCATTCGGGAAGTGACGGGTGTCGCGCCAATGACTGTCGAGACATTCGTCGAGAAGAACCGGGCCCATTTCGCGTAACTCCGACATCAAAGCGCTTCCGTCGCTGAGCAGGTCCGGTATATCAGTCGGCAGCCAACAGCGGCGGCGGCGTCCTTCGGAAGGTCCCCTTTCGGTGGGAGACGTTGGACCGGCATGCAGATCGACCTCGGCGAAGCCGGGGTCTTCAAGCGGGCCTTGAGTCTCGCCGAAAGGTCGTCGGCAAGCCGAGGAAACGCCGGATCGCATAGTCGACTGAAATGCGGCCCGGTCCCCAAGCCATAATGGCGAGCGCCATAGCAGCCCAGGTGATATGGATCGGCCACCCATCCGGCACTGTCAGTTCAACGATCACGGTCATGAAGAGCAGACCCAGCGCCGCAAATCGGGTGCCGAATCCGAGGACCAGCAAGACCGGGAAGGTGATCTCGCCGCAGCCCGACAGGAACGCCATCAGCGTTGGTGCCGGGAACGGGTAGGGCCCACCCGGAAGATGCAGCATGAACTCATCGCTGAACAAGGTAACGGCCGTGTCGCTCAGCTGCAGGAAGCCGTCCCACTTAAGGATGCCGGATTTCCAAAACGGCACGGCGATGGCAACGCGCAACAACAACTGCGCCAAGGACGGCTGCGCAACGGTTTGCACTAGCATACTGGCGCGATCGACGATGTCCGCCACGCCTCTTAACTTGCCGCGAGAGGCGGCGGATTGATCTAAGACAGTCATGATTCTTCTCCGAATTCTGCAGCGATAAATGCGCCGGCGGCCAACACGCCAGAGATGCTCGCACCAAGGTCGAAGTCGGGGACCTCTTCGAGCGCAGCGGCTGCAGCGTGGCCGAGTGACTGCCCGGCCAGCAGCGCAGTCAGAAACACCGCGCCGCCTTCGGGAAGGTGTCTGACTTCGACATCGTTTTCCGCGCGCGTGATCAGAGCGTCTTCCGATTGCGTCGGATCGATCTGGCCGGTCGATTCTGTGCCGCGGTTTGCCGAGAATATCGTCAGCGCCGCGTAGCGAGATCTCACGACCTGTGTGGCCGGGTGCGAGACAAATGTCAGATCCGCAAGGCGCTCAGGAGGCACAGCCGCCAGGCGCTCGGGAGCAAGCGGGACCGCGTCAGCGGCGTGATAGGCATCTAGCCACGCTCGTTCGATGCGCGCCGTGTCGGCAAGCCAGGGCATTGCCTGCGCGTATTCATAGCTCTCTATGAAGGCCGGAAAGTCGCGCCCGTATTCGAACAGGAGAGGCGAAGTCGGCGGCGTCGCGCGAACATGAAACCGGGCCATGGCCCGAAAGAACTCGATACCGGTGATACGCTGCACGGCAGGATAGATCGCGGCAAGCGAGTCGATCAGACTGACGGTGACGTTGTTGCGATAAACGTTGTAGCGCTTGACCGCCGCCTTGCCGTTGGGACCCGCGACGACATCAGGCGTTTGGTGATCCGGATCGATGAGGGCAGGGGAGAAGGCGTCGGCGTAGGTTTGACGCTGCCGCATGTCCTGCCGGGGAAGATGGCTAAGCTGCATGGCTCTTATCCAGAGAAGAGAATCCGATGTACCGATCCAGGATCTGCTGGGCGGCTGTCGCCTCCGCCTTGAGCACTGGCCAATCGGGAATGTTGCTGTCCCACTCGATGAGCGTCGGAACCGGCCCGCATTTTTGAATGACGATTTCGTAGAGCTTCCACACTGCATCGGCGACGGGGCCGTCGTGGCTGTCGATGAGAAGACGCTCGCCCTCGTCGTCCGCTTGCTCCGCGTGGCCGGCGAGGTGGATCTCGCCGACTTTGGCAAGCGGAAAGTCCGAGAGGTAGTCGAGCGCGGAGAACCCGTGATTGGTCGCCGACACGAAGACGTTGTTGACGTCGAGGAGAAGCCCACAACCGGTTCTCCGCGCTATGGTGCGGATGAAATCAGTTTCGCTCATCGTGGATTCGCGGAACGTTACGTAGGTCGATGGATTCTCAAGAAGGATCGGCCGCCCGATTGCCTGCTGCACTTCATCGATATGCTCGCAAACCCTCGAAAGCGTTTCGTTGGTGTACGGCAAGGGGAGCAAGTCGTTGAAGAATGTATTTTCATGCGTCGACCAGGCCAAATGCTCAGACACGAGCGCCGGTTGATAGCGTTCCACGAGCGATCTGAATCGTCCCAGATGTTCGCGATCGAGCGGCTGCGGCCCACCGATCGACATGCACACGCCATGAAGCGATACAGGATTATCCTGTCGGATCGCTTCAAGCGCCCGGTGCGGCGGCCCACCGGCTCCCATGTAGTTTTCGGCATGGACTTCAAAAAAGCCCTTGGGCTTTCCGTCGGCCATGATCGCCGGAAGGTGCTCGTGCTTGAAGCTCGTCCCAGCCTGTCCGGCGATTGAATGGTTTGGAAAGCGGAGAGCGCTCGCCACGTTTTCGGCGTTCTGATTATTATTCGAGGTCATAGCGTTTCTCCGCTTTCCGTGCCTGGTTGCTGTCGCGATCAGATCGGCTTCAGCGAACCGTGCTTGCCACCCGGGACGGCGATCGACTCGCAGGTGCCGCCCTGCACGAACTTCCAGGCGTTGCCCTGGAAATCGACGTTGGACGTTCCCTGGCAGGTGGTGCCGGGACCAGCGGCGCAGTCGTTCTGACCCTTCAGGGCGACGCCGTAGCACTTCACCTTGTGGGCAGAGACGGCGGCCTGCTCTTCGGCCTTGGTCAGCGGCGCTGCCATGGCGATCGAGGCCAGCGCGCTCGAAACGGCGCCGGCGATAATCAGCGAACTGATTGTGGACTTTGCGGACATCAAAATACTCCTTGTTGGGTTGTGCCTGTTTTGGGCGGCACGAGAGGTGTTCGTGGTTTTGAGGCTATTCGTTACAACGCGAACCGCTCACGGATTCGTGAAGGCGATCAGGCGGCGTCGCGTGCGTGAACGACCGGGAAGTCGACGTCGGTCTTTGCGACTTCGTTGACGTAGTTCGTCAGCGTGTTGAGAGCGACGTGAAGCACGATCTCAAGGATCTGAGCGTCGTCGTATCCGGCCGCACGAACGCTCTGCAGCGCTGCGTCGTTCACGTGGCCACGCTCGCGCGTCACGGTTGCCGCGAACTTCACCGCAGCGTCAGCCTTGGGATCGTTGGAGGCGCCATTGCGGTTGGCGGTGATCTCGGCGTCGTCGAGCTTGGCGAGATTCTTGCCGAGGTAGGTGTGAGCCGACAGGCAGTAGTCGCAACCGTTGATCTGGGCGACGGCAAGGGCGATCCGTTCGCGAGTCGGAGCCGGCAGCTGGCCCTTTCCGAGCGCGCCGAACAGGCCGAGGTAACCCTCGAGCGAGGCCGGGCTGGTCGCCACAAGGCGGAACAGGTTGGGGACGCTGCCGAGCTGCTTGTTCACGGCGTCGAGGAAGGGCCGAGAAGCGGCGGGAGCGGCGTCGACGGAGGCGGGGATGGCGATGCGGGACATTGGTGCAATTCCTTGTTTCGGTCAGGCGTCATTGCCTGACACGTTTTGTATTCGCTTCCGCATTTGCCGAATATCGTGCTTCCTTGGAACTTTATCTTCCAGGAATTGAGAGGACAAAAACAGCGCTTGTGGTGGAAGCGCTCGCGCAATCCCTGCAGCAAATCAGTCTGGACACTCGGATTTAAATCAGTCTGGACACTCGGATTTAATGGCGGCGCTGTTTCGCTCGACGCGCACCGAAATCGATTTCCCGCGATCGTATGAAAAGCGACGCCGGAACATCGCGCGATGTCACGTCAGTAAAATCATCACACGCCACGATGCTCTGCCTGGTGGCACCGACAGGGACAGACCGCAGCTCTGAAGTAATTGTGGCTACTGGCTTAACCGGAGACATCAACGATGGCATAAGCAGATGCCTTTCGAATGATCATGCCGGCATTCGTTGTCGCGACCGCGCTCGTACCATCGATGAGCAACGTGGCAACGCCGAAATCAACTGCGCCCGCAGACCATTTGACCCGTCGTAAATAACGTCCGGAGATTTCAATGTCAGAGTTTCCATACCGCACAGCACTCATTATCGGAGCTGGCACGGGGATCAGTGCATCGGTTGCCCGCCAGTTGGCGGGACTCGGCGTCAAGGTCGCACTGGCCGCCCGCAGCACTGCGAAATTAAAACAGCTGGATGATGAGATTGGCGCAAAGGTCTTCTCGGCGGACGCTTCTGACCGAGCCTCTGTCGAGGCATTGTTTCGCGACGTGGACGCCACGATCGGAGAGCCCGACGTGGTTGTGTTCAATGCCAGCGCGCGGGCGCCTGGGCCAGTCGCAGAAATCGATCCTGTCGCAGTGGAGAAGGCGCTTGCTATCAGCGCTTACGGCGGGTTTCTCGCGGTCCACCATGCGGCGCGACGCATGGTGAAGCATGGCAAGGGAGCCATTCTTCTCACAGGGGCATCCGCCAGCGTGAAGGGCTTTCCACGCTCCTCGGCATTTGCGATGGGCAAGTTTGCTCTACGCGGATTGGCCCAGAGCGCCGCGCGTGAACTGGGGCCGATGGGCATCCACGTTGCGCATTTTGTCATCGATGGAGCTGTTCGATCCGCGTCGCGTTCGGATCCGCAGGACAATCCCGATAGTACACTGTCGGCCGACGCGATCGCGCAAACCTACATCGACATCCTTCGCCAGCATCGCAGTGCCTGGTCATTCGAAGTCGAGGTACGCCCCTGGGTCGAGAAATTCTAACCAGCCGAACACAGCATTTCGGAACTCCGGGTACATATTCTGCGCCGCGCAGCGTTAGCCTTGTCGTCAAGCAGGTCGTTTCAGAAAGCTCCGAACCTCATTCACGAAGATCTCCGATGCTTCCCAAGGGGCCGCGTGGCCAGCCGTCTCAAGACGAATTCTCGTGGCTTTGGGAATTGCATTGGTCAGTTCGTCGGAATAGGGGGCAGGCAAGACGACGTCACGCTCGCCTGAAATCACCAAGGTCGGGCTCACCAGACCGGTAAGGCGATCGAGCGTGTCAGCCTGACTTGCAGCGTTCGCGCCTCTACAGAATGCATCTGCGGATTGATCGTGAAAGAGCGGGTTCGTAAGCGCCGTGATCGCGTGAAGCGGAGCACTCGCGAGCACGTCGGGATGGCTCAGATTAAAGGTCATGACCTCACGGAAGTGGGCATCAGGGAGATGCCTCTTCAATATCCGCCAGGTTTCGAATTTGTTCGCCAGATATTGATCTGTCCGCGCCCAGCTGTTCGCGAGGATCAGCTTGCGCACGCGGTTCGGGTCGCGCAGCGCGAACTCTTGCGCAATCTGCCCGCCGAGCGAATGACCAAGGATGCTGACTTGCTCGAGACCAAGATCGTCGAGAACGGCACGAACGTCTGCCGACATATCCGACAGAGCGTATTGCTGTGCGGTCGTAGAGCTTCCGCCGGCATCTCGATTGTCGATAAGCACGATCTTGAAGCCGACCAGCATTGACGCCAGCGGCCGCCACGGACCGATATCCATGGCCAGCCCAGGCAGGATGAGGAGGGGTTCACCTTCTCCAACGACGTCATAGTGCAGGACGGCGTCGGCATTGCGGACTAACGGCATAACTAAACTCCGAGCAGGACTTACCCTTGGCTGCACGGCGGTGCGCCAAGCATCGTCGTGGCCTCGCCACGAAATGAGCGGGGGCTACAGTCCCAGTTCGCTAAGGGAGGGATGATCGTCCGGCCGGCGACCCAACGGCCAGTGAAACTTGCGATCGGCTTCGGCGATCGGCAAGTCATTGATGCATGCGAAACGCCGATGCATCAAACCATCCGGCGCGAACTCCCAGTTCTCGTTTCCATAGCTGCGAAACCAGTTTCCGCTGTCGTCATGCCATTCATAGGCGTAGCGAACGGCGATGCGGTTCTCGGAAAACGCCCAGAGCTCTTTGATCAGCCGGTAATCGAGCTCTTTTGCCCACTTGCGTGTGAGGAAGGCAACGACCTCGCTTCGTCCATTCACGAATTCCGCGCGGTTTCGCCAAACCGTGTCCTGCGTGTAGGCGAGCGAGACCTTTTCGGGATTCCTCCCGTTCCAGCCGTCTTCGGCAAGGCGGACTTTTTCGACAGCGCTCTCTCTGGAAAACGGGGGAAGTGGGGGTCGGGTCATGGCACTCGTCTTCTCGTTGATTGGAGAGACAAACGTAGATGGCCAGCCGTATTGGTAAAATACTGTAGAGTTGGAACGTTATCTTCCATTTCTTGGAAGGACGTAGTTTGCCCCCACGACAGACCGGACGCGCCGCCCACCATTAAGCCGACTGGTCGGCCGCCTTTCGTGATTTGCGCGGCCCAGTGCTGGCCGCCGGTGCTGTGTCAGCTTCGTTCTCCTCCGGGCGCCCCTGTGGCTTTGCACTCCGTGATTTGGCCTGAGAGAGACTCGCCCGCAATCGTGGGGTCATAAAGTCAAGGAACGCGCGAAGCTTGAGAGGAATCATCCCTCCGCCGCGGTAGACGAGACTGACAGGAATTGGGGGTGGTTCGAAATCTTCCAGAATAGTGACGAGCTCGCCTTTACGAACGGCATCTTCGACTTGATAAGACAGCACTCGCGTTACGCCGGCTCCGAGTTTAGCTGCGTCGATCGAAGCTTCCGCCGTCGTCGCAATAAGCCTGGAATGGACGGGCACCACTACGGGCGCCTTTGCAGTCCCGAAATTCCATGATTGCGGGTTGGATTGTCCCTCGAAAGTGATGCATGAAAGCTCACTTAGGTCGGCGGGCTTTGCGGGAGTCCCGTGCTTATCGAAATAGGCTGGGCTGCCGCATACGACGCGCCGTATTTCACCAACCTTTGTCGCCAGAAGCGTGCTGTCGGGGAGGAGACTGATGCGCAGGGCCGCATCGATGTGCTCTTCCATAAGATTTGTGACCCGGTCGGCAAGTGCCAAGCGCACGTCGACCTCTGGATAGGCTTCGAGAAATGCCGCGATTGGTGGCACCATGTGCAGCCGTCCAAACACAATGGGCGCCGTGACGACGAGGTCTCCCCGTGGCGCGATGTATTCGCCGGCCGCGGCGCGCTCTGCTTCATTGATCTGCTGGAGAATACGTTTGCTCGCGGCGACGTACGCTTCGCCGGCGTCCGTGAGTGTCAGGCGCCGGTTTGAACGGTTGAGAAGTTTTGTTCTTAGGTGGGCTTCGAGGTCCGACACCTTCCTGCTGACGGTCGCCAGTGGAACGCCGAGCGCCCTTCCGGCGGCAGACAGGCTGCCTTTTTCCACGGTGGCGACTAGCAGTGTCATTGCCTCGATTCGATCCATCTAACTCTCACATTTTGGAAGCGCGCGGCGGGAACAATACACTTACATGGGGAAATCGGAAGGTGGCGCCGCCGTTTTTAGGTCGAATGGCAAAAAGGGCCCGGCGAAACGCCCGATTTGTCGGGGCCGTAAAGCGAAGAAATCGCGCTTCCTTCCATTCTTTGGAAGATTGGCTTCCAAACTCACGTAATTCCTGAGGGATACGGAAGCGCCTAGTTTGGCCCGGCTCGTAGGTGCTGGACTCGGTCTCCGGTGCCGGTTGGACGCATCGCGTTTTTCGATGGTCCGCGGTTTTCTCAGGAGGTTGACGTGAAGCTTTACTACCTGTCGTTATCCGGTCATTCGCATCGCGCCCGCTTGTTCCTTTCGATCCTTGGCGCCGATGTCGAGCAGATCGAGCTTGGTGGCGGAGATCTGCGCACGGCCGAGTTTCTGCGCATGAATCCATTCGGACAGGTGCCCGTGCTTGTCGATGGCGATGCCGTCATTGCGGATTCCAACGCAATCCTGGTGTATCTCGCCAAGAAGTTCGACAGGAAGGACTGGTTGCCGGAGAGCGCTGTGGAAGCCGCGGCCGTTCAGAAATGGCTTTCTGTTGCGGCCAACGAGATTGCGAACGGGCCTTGTGCGGCGCGTTTGATCACCGTGTTCAAGGCATCGTTCGACCCGGAGGACACGATCGCCAAAGCGCACAAGGTGCTGCGGCTTGTTGAGCAGGCGTTAGCTGGGCGGGATTGGATCGCCGCGAAAGGACCGACGATCGCGGACATCGCGCTGTACAGCTACACATCGCATGCCCCCGAGGGGAATGTGGATCTGTCGGATTACTCGAATATCCGGTCATGGCTGGCCCGAGTTGAGGCGCTCCCCGGCTTCCTTCCGTTTGCGGAAACGCCGGTCGGCCTTAGAGCGAGTGCGGCCAATGGCTGACGTGGTCGACCGGCCTCAAGCCGCACCGGCTGAGAAGAGCCGGCCGATCGACACGCCCTCTATATGGCATGCGGGCGAGATGGCGCTTCAGGAGACGGTCGGCGTTCGACGCGCCATGGAACGTCAGGGCGCCCAGGTTATTCGCGACCATCTGATCGATCAGCATCGACTTTTTTTTCCGCTGCTGCCGTCGATCATCATCGGAGCCGTCGATGAAAACGGTGATGTCTGGTCGACGATGAGAGAAGGCCCGGCAGGCTTCCTGTCCGTGGCCGACAACAAGACCCTTGAGATCGCCGCGACGGTAGACGTTTCGGATCCCGCCGAAGCGGGACTTTCGGATGGATGTTCCGTCGGTCTGTTGGGTATTCAGCTGGGGACACGCCGGCGCAACAGGCTGAACGGCGTCGTACGCGGTCGTGGCGCAAATGGCTTTAGCGTCGGTGTGCGAGAAAGCTACGGAAACTGTCCGCAGTATATCCAGTTGCGCAACTATTCGTTCGAACCTGCGCCTGCGAGCCGTCCTTCGCGCCAGGAGTCAGCCGAGCTCAGCGACGTTCACCGTGCGATGATCGCCGCCGCCGATACATTCTTTGTCGCCTCCTATGTCGATCGCGATGGCTCCCGGCACGTTGATGTCTCTCACCGGGGCGGCAAACCGGGCTTTGTGCGCGTCAACAAAGACGGCTCGCTCACAATCCCCGATTTCGCCGGGAATCTGTACTTCAACACGCTTGGCAATATCCTGGTGAGTGGTCGCGCCGGCTTGTGTTTCCCAGACTTCGAGTCCGGATCACTCCTGCAGATCACCGGAAAAGCGGAAGTGTTGCTGGACTCCCCTGAGATCGCGCTGTTCCAGGGGGCCGAACGGTTGTGGCGCGTCTATCCCGAGCGCGTCGTCTATCGCGCCGGCGCGCTGGCGTTGCGGTGGACGAAGGTAGAGGGCGGCGAATCTCCCAATAGCTTGATGACGGGGAGCTGGGATGAGGTGCGAGACCAGCAGGCAGCATCGAAGGAAGCTTCCTCTTGGAGGCGGTTCCGCGTTGCTCGTCGGGTTCGGGAGAGCACGACCGTTAGCTCGTTTTTCCTGGAGCCTGCCGATGGCGAGGTTCTGCTTCGTCACAAGGCAGGTCAGTATTTGCCGATTAGGGTACACATCGGCGACCAGGATGCCCCCGCCATTCGCAACTATACCATTTCGGCTGCGCCGTCTGATGGCTGTTATCGGATCAGCGTGAAGCGCGAGGGTGCGATCTCGTCTTTCCTGCATGACCGTTGTGACGTCGGCACGATTATCGAGGCACGCGCCCCGGAAGGTAGTTTCGGTCTGCGTCCGGCGGGAAAGAGACCATCGGTGTTGGTAGCGGCCGGTATCGGAATTACGCCGATGATCGCCATGCTGCGCCATCGCCTGTTTGAGCGACAGAGGACGAGATCTGCGAAACAGACGTGGCTTTTTTATTCGTCTCGTTCGGTAAGCGAGCAGCCTTTCGATCGCGAGCTTCACGCGATCGCGACGAACTCGACTGACTGGCTGCGCGTTGTTCGGCTTCTTTCCAACACCCAAGGCGCCATGGCGGCTCGAGACTATGAGTTGGGAGGACGACTGACGGCGGAGGTGATAAAAGACGCTTTGCCGTCGTTGAACTGTGACTTTTACCTGTGTGGACCGCCAGGCTTTATGCAGGACATGTATGACGGGCTGCGTGCATTCGGCGTGTCGGACGATCAATTGTTCGCTGAGGCCTTTGGACCGGCCGCGTTCCGTCGACATGGTACGGAAGCGCTTCCGCCGCTTCCGAGCGCTTCGACGAAGCCGGTGAGCGTGGTATTCTCCAAAAGCGGGACAGAAGCACTTTGGGAGCCGGAATCGGGCACGTTGTTGGAGCTCGCAGAGCGCGCCGGTTTGACGCCCGATTTCAGTTGTCGGTCCGGATCTTGCGGCACATGCAGGGCAATGGTCAGCCAAGGTGAGGTGACCTACGAGAACCGCCCGGGCTATGAGACACGGGATCAGGAAGCTCTCTTATGTTGCGCTTTTCCGGCCGAGCGTCCGGCCGACGATCGTCGACCGCTGGTCATTGAGCTGTGAGGCGGCGGCAGGGACAGGAGAGACGAGCGGCGGAAGCTGCGCCTGGTGAGAAGTTGCATTTTGGCAGAGAGCGTTGTGGCCCAGCAGACTCTCGGCCGCGCTGCCGAACTAACTTTCGCATCATAACTCTGTAACAAAGCGGCGTTCGGCAACGAACTCGTTATTGTAGCCGTTACGCTCCCATGCCCAAGGGCGTCAGGGCGGCCGGATATCCGACCGGGGCCGATATGTAGCCCTTGGGTTGGCTGATGAGGCGGTGATTCTTGCGTTGCAGGCGGTCCGTTTACCGATGAAACGGACACCGAACCTGAGGCGCCGCCAATTTCCGGAACGCGGCCTGTGGCGCAGTGACGTCAGGGCCGGAAAGTTGGGCGATGCGAACAGAAGCTCTTGTCAAGACGCTGTCGGAAGATTTGAAGCCGGTGCGTCCCCGAAGTTTCAGGCGCGATGCTGTCATCCTGGGCGTCGTGGCAATCCTGGAGTTCGCGGCCTTTGCCGGGGCAGGCTTCATGCGCCCGGATCTCTCGCACGCGATGCATATGCCGTCCTTTTGGTGGAAGTTGGCGAGCATGGGGGCAATCGCGATTTCAGGCGCAGCCGTTGCATTGTTCTCGTCTGACCCCACGAAATCACCGAAAGCCGGCCTTCGATGGCTTGCGATCGCGGTCGCGCTAATCTTCGCCTCCGGATGGTTGATAGATGCCCTGGAAGGCGGTTTTTCTGAGCTTGTGAGGCGACTCGACTGGCAGATGGGCCTTCAATGCACCTGGAAGATGGTGACCCTCTCCGTACCGTTGGTTGTCGCGTTGGGTGTTCTCATTCAGCGCGGCGCGCCCACGGATCGGTTCGGGACATCGTTGGCGGCGGCACTGGGATCGGCCGGGTGGGGCGCCTTTATTTTCGTCTTTGCCTGTCCCTCGGATGACGTCCTTTATATCGCGGTTTGGTATTCTGTCGGTTGCGCGATCGTGACGGTTATTGGCAGGTTGATACTGGCGAGGCTGGTTCGCTGGTAGCCGTTGGCGGAGGGTGCGCCGGGGCTGGCCTCCGCCCGCCGCGGGGTGGATTTTCCGGCTTTTTTCTCGCTTCAGCCAGCTTTTCATCTGGCGTTTTGCCCGACGGCCCGGTCTGGAAATCGTGTGTGGCCCATGCTATATCTGACTAGCTGACTAGGTAAAAGCCAATGGCCAAACGCGCAGAAGTGACGAAAACGAAACGACCTGTAAGGCGAAGGCTTGCAGGACGATGGAAGCTGGAGGATGCCAAGGCCCGCTTCAGCGAGGTGGTGCGGCACGCTCGCGAGGAAGGGCCGCAGCGCGTGAGCGTGCGCGGGCATGACGCGGTTGTCGTGATGAGCGTGGAAGAATTTGAGCGCCTGACGCCCGGCAAACCGCGCGCACCGTTCGTCGAGTTCATGGAGAGCCTGCATCTTGGCGGGCTCGATCTCGACCGTGAGGCCGATCGGGGCCGGGACGTCGAGCTTTGAAAGGCTGGCTGCTCGACACCAACGTCGTCTCTGCCCTGATCAACCCCCGTGGTGCCCCCTCGGTGAAGACCTGGGCATCGGCGCAGGACGAGGAAACATTCTATATCAGCGTCCTGACGCTCGCCGAATATGACAAGGGCATTCATAATCTTCCGGCGGATCATGAAGATCGCCCACGTTATATCGCATCGAGAGATGCCCTTGCGGAACGGTTCGGACCAAGAGTGCTTTCCCTCGACGATGACAGCGTCAGGCGCTGGGGACGTCTATCCGGCGAAGTGAAGCGGACGAGCGGACATCCGCCGCCGGTGATCGACGCCCTGCTCGCCGCGAGCGCCATTGAACACGATCTTTATCTCGTCACGCGGAATGTGAAGGATACGAAGCCGACGGGGGCAACCGTCTACGATCCGTGGAACGACGACATGAAGATGTTCCCGTTGAGCCCACGAGTTGGACGGCGACCACCGGCAACCTGAGAAAGAGGCAAGCGCCGTTTCGGAGTGACCTATCCTCACTGATATCAAGGGTCAGCGAGTTTGAAGCCCCTCTGGGTGCGGTTAATCCGGCGCCACTTTTGCGTCCCGGCCTCTCTGCGACGGGAACGTCTCGACGGAGTTTTCGACCGGCAAGGTGGGGAGTGGGCGGAATTCACTACGGGTTTGTGGCACTGTAGCCGCACGGGCGATTTCCAGCCTGATGTGGTCGACGATCAGGGCGTTATGGGGTCGAATTAAGACTAGAGAACCTGTCAGTCGAGCATCATGACGGAGTCCGAAGCCCTCCATTGGCACGAAAACCTGCGGTTACACCTCGTTGCCGGCTACACCGGCTGTTGCAGCGACAAACGCCGCAACAGTCGGTTAGACGTCACAAGTTTCCGTTTTGAGAGTTTTCGGCTTTGAGCCACGGACCTTGCACCGATGCGCTGAGGAGGCACAACGATGCAGCAAGCAGGACGAGATCCTTCAGTAGAAACTGGCCGGGCGCAGCTGAGATCGCTGGAAATCCCCCGGCCGTTGGCTCTGCTACTCCGGGCGTGCTTATGAAGAAGGTTATCGTAATGAGATAGGTTATCGTAGACATCGCTGCCCCCAGGGCAGAAAAGACCGGGTTGATGGCACCGGCGATGAGGGCGGCGGCGGTTGATAGCTCAAGGACGCCGATGACGTAGCTCGCCCCCCGGATGCCAAACAGAATGTGTAGCCAACTCATCAAAGGGCTGTGCGCGATGAACGGTGCAATGCCTTCTGCTTCATAGGCGGTGAATTTCATTCCCCCGAACCATAGAAAGATGACGACCAAAGCCCATCTGAGCAGTGCCAGAAGAGAGAGCGAACCAACTCCTCTTTCGGCAATTTGCAGGCGAAACCGGTTTGTTTGAATGGCCATTTGCTGCTTCCTGTCTGTATTGTGCAACCCTGTTGAAAAATCAGCTTCGGAGGCCGGTGACCGGGCCACCGGCAGGTTCGAGCGTCCCGAAGACCTCCATTGGGCAATCGGTGCAGTGACGCTCGTCGCAGAATCGGCATGTTGTCAGCGCAGTGAGCGCGTTCTCGGGCAGCGAGCCGGCAATCGTTTCAGCAACGCGTTCGAATGCAGCTAGATCTTCTGCCGTCACTTGATCAAACAGAGTTGCCAACGCGGCGCTTCGCAAAGCCAGCAGCTTGTGACGTTGGTGCATACCGTCCGTCGTCAACGCCAGGCACATAACCCTGCGGTCGACGGCCGACGGTCGCTTCTCGACGAAGCCGCTCTCGACAAGACGATCTACGAGGCGAACCGTGCCGGCGTGCGACAGACGTAGAACGCGGCTAAGTTGATCGATAGACATAGTTGGAGCGTGGCCGATCACGTTCACCGCCGCTGCCGTCTCTCCCCCAAACGGCACGGCCTCAGCGACAGCCCGACGCATCCGGTCGGACACGCCTAGTGCTAATGCACCCAAGAGGTTCACCATCCGATCTGTTGCGTTCAGTGCCATTGGAGACGAAGCCCTCCTCGAAAATCAATGTATGAGTCATGCATATAATATATTTGCGCGGGATGAGCAAGACTAAGAAGCGATCGGTGATGCGGGCGTAGGCACCTAGGCGTGAGCCTTCTTTCTCAATCGTCTTCATGAACGTCCGCTCGGGACGTCGCGCCGATTTCGCCGTTGTCACGACTGTCCACCGCAACGGAAATCAGAAAAGCAGTCTTGGGCTGCTACGACGGGAAGCGAAGTCGTTGCGCCCGGCCTTGGAGGAGAAGAAACAGCGCGTGCTCCTTCTTCCCATTCCATTTTTGGGGGCGGCTGGCTGACAATTTTTGTTGACGCGGTGCGCTGACCGGCGAGACCGCGCCACAAAAAAGGACCGCCCCGTTTGGGGTCAGCCCGACCTACGCGAGTGGCGGATCACGCTGCCTCCCGCTCTGCGGTCTCAGCCGGCTGGAGACCGTGCAGAAACGCGGCGGCGCGCTGCGCATGTGCGGCGGCCTGGAAAACCGCTCGCTTGTCGCCCTGCAGGACCTGCAGTTATCCGCAGCAGCCCATAATGAGAAGGAAAGCGGCTGCACCGCCTGAAAACCGCAGAAATCAGCTTTTGCGGACGGGATTTGCTCAGCATTATTTTCTGCCGGACCTTTGCTGTCGTTTTGACAAGCAGAGGAA
>JAFVHU010000054.1 GCA_017474385.1 Afipia sp.
GCCGCGCACGATTGCGATTGCTTCATCTAACGAGCGGGCAACGGCATAGGGATGATCAAGCATTTCGCAGCGATGCTTGAACCCCTGCTGGTAGACAGAAAGCGAGCCAGTGCGCGTCTTGAATTCGAGCCAGCCGACACGACCTGCCGGGAGCATGAAGCAGAGGTCTGCGACGCCAGGCCGAAGCCCTTCGGCCTTCATCATGGCGCCGACACGCATGCTGCGCAGGCCAGCATTTGGCACTGCGAACCAGTAGAGATCGCGCCGGCCAGCGACGGTCAGATAGTCGAGGAATGACACCTGAAGCTTATGCTCGCTAATGTCGGTCTTCACCGCTGCACCTCCCTGCGCAGAATGTCGGCCGTCTCGGAGTTGAGACGGAATAGCTGGTCGCGGTTGAGCGCGAACGAGAGTGCCTCGTCGCCCGGTTTCCCGACCTCAAGCAGTGTCAACACAACCAACCCGCGCTCGGGGTTGGTCAGGTAGGCAAGATGGGCTTGGCGGGGCTCGTTCATGCGGTGATACCGGACTTGATCTCGTCCAACCTGTTTCGGAGCGCTTCGGACTGCAGCAGCTCGCGAACGGTTTCGCGGGCATGCAAAATCGTGGTGTGGTCTCGGTTTAGATGTTTGCCGATCGCCGGCAGAGACATCGGCGTTAGTTCGAGGAACAGGGCGACAGCGAAGTACCGTGCGTTCGTGAAATGAGGCCGGCGATTGTCTGCCAGCAATTCCGGAACGGAGATGCAGAACTCCATGGCGATGGCGTTCAGAATGCGCTTAGACATCGGCACGTAGGCAGAAATCCGCGAAGCCGTGGCATACTCGCGATAGCGCCGACGCTCCTCTGAAACTGAGATGACCGCCAAAGGCTTCGTTCTCTCCTGCTCGCGCCGTATCTGGCGCAGAGCGGCTTCAGCGAAGCGCGCATCGCGCGCCCGCTTTGCTGCGATGAACTTAGCCTGGGATGGAGTCATTACTGCCCTTCCACGATCTCAGGTGCGATCCAGAGCGCGAATCTGGTCAATGATGCGCTCCAGCCGATCAATTTGCGGGCCAAAGAAATCCTCATCCTGCGCACGCATTCCTCCGATGATCCGCTCGTATTGATCCGCGAGCGCGAGAGCTTCTTCGCGGGCTCGCTTCTGTTCGATCGCCCGCTCGATGGCGAGCACGGCCCGGTGATCAGGAGACTGAATCTCCCCTCGCCATAGCGACCGCGCCATTCGCTTTGAGATGTTCGCTGCATCAGCAATTGCCCCGAACCATCGCGGTTGCTCGCCGTATCCCGGCTTCCCCGCCAATGAAATCATTGCCTCACGCACACTCATTTTGGCCAACTTCGCCCACATTTGGATTCTCCGTCGTGCTTTGATCTGCGCGTGGAGAACGATGACACATTCACTCGACTAGACGACGTAGCTTCACGACTGATTGAACGGCTGGTACCCGCGCGATCAACCGCAGAATTTGATGATCCCGATGACAGAGAAGAGAATGGCGATAGGCAGACCGATTGCAGCGGCAGAAAACCAGAGAGCAGCAAGCTCTCGGTCTCGATCAATTGAACCTGGATAAGAAAAGCCAATCGGAACGCGAGCGCGTATCTGCTCAGCGTGCGCGCGGTCGGACGGATGCCCCGCTGTCTGGCCGCGCGTTGTCATGCGGTGGCCTCGGCGGTGGCGGGGATTTCGAAGAACCAGCTATCGTTCCATTCACCGATCTGCTGAGCGGCAGTCCGGATGCGGGTCATCTCCTCGCGGCCGGGCTCCAGCTCGCCAGATTCCCAGCGCGACACAGTGGCTTGCGTCGCTCCTGCGACCTCGCCAAACGCCATCTGCGTGGTTTTGAAGATGTTCCGCCGGATATGCTCGATCGGTCTCATGTGCGCATACTATGCGCGAACGCATAATCAGGTCAAGGAAATTATGCGTTTGCGCATTTGATGCGCGTTATACGGCTGTGCATAGTTTTGGCATGGGACATAACGTACCGAAGCTACTGGAAAAAATGATGGAGGCCTTGCCGGGAACGCAAACCCAGCTTGCCAGTCGCCTGACACTGCCCGGGAAAAGCGGGATAAAAATTACGCAGCCTCAGATTTCACGATGGATCAAAGGGCAGGAGCCGGAGCGCCCCGCCTACGATCGCATCGTCCAAGTCGCGGTTCAGCTACATGTGCTGTCTGACGTTCGATCGGAGGATGTGGCGAGCGATCTGCCCTCCCCTCCGGCCAAAAGGAAGGTCAAGGTCAAGGGCTACGTCGGCGCCGGCGCCGAAGCTCATTATTACGCACTAGCCGATGAGGATTTTGAGGAAGTGGAAGCGCCTCTGGGGGCGACGGATCAAACGATCGCCGTCGAAATCAAGGGAACGAGCTTTGGCCCGCTGATGGAGTCCTGGCTCGTCTTCTACGACGATATCCACTCTCCGATTACTGAGGCCCTCATCGGCAAGGTCTGCGTCGTCGGACTTTCAGATGACCGCATCCTGATCAAGAAGATCGTTCGAAACCGGAACGGTGGTTTCGATCTGCATTCAAACTCCAATGAAGATCCATTGCTTGACGTAGATATTGAGTGGGCAGCCAAGGTCACAGACATGAGGCCAAGATAGTCTGGAGAAGAATTATGGGGATCAAAGCAGTTGTTGCGGCCACTATCGCACTTCTCATCATCGGCTCGGCCGCTGCCGAAGCCCGTGGCGGCGGTCGATCATCAGGCGGCAGCCATTCAATTCGCGGTCATTTCCGGTCTAGCGGCACTTATGTGGCGCCAAGTGGCGCCCGCAATCCGAACAGAACGCAGTTCGACAACTACGGGACGCGCGGAAACTACAACCCCTACTCAGGGCGGATCGGCACGAAGACGCCGAGGTACTAATGAAGCGCGCAGTAGTTTTTGCAGTATGTGTGGGCTGGATTAGTTCAGCCGCAGCGGCCTTTGATGATGGCAACGATCTCTTGCAGATTTGCACCAACGAACGTGAATTCTGTCTTGGGCTAACTTCTGGATATTATGACATGATGAGGACGATGGGCGTGACCTGCCCACGGGCCTCAAATGTATCAAGAGGTCAAGTTCGAGATGTCATAGTTAAGTACCTCAACGACAACCCAGCGAAGCGCAATCAATCTGCATCATTTTTGGCGGCCACTGCGCTTACACAAGGCTTTGGTTGCAAGAAGCCGGGCACATGACCTCCCCACCCTACCGCTTCCTGCTGGGACTGCTGGTCGTGGCGCTGGCCGCGCTGATCTTCGTGATACTGAGGTGGTGACATGTCCAACATCGAGCCGCTCGCCCGCGAAGTTGTAGAGCGCGTCTGTCGACGTACCGGCATGCCGGAAGCTGAGATTCCTGCATGGGTCGATAGGCACTGGGAAGCTGCGGCGGCCGAGATCGAGGCAGGCAACTGCGACGAGAACGGCGAGATCAAGCCGGGCTCAGACTGGCGGAAGGGTCTGGAAGCGTATCGCGACCGGTTGGCGGCGAAGCGCAAATGACTGCCTACCTACCGGGCGGCCGAAATTCCAACATTTATCACTAGCTGTCTTCAGAAAAACTCAAGGAACCAATTGCGCTGACTCAGGAAATCAAGCTGATTCAGTACGTTGATTCGTCTTGAAATGAAGAACCGCCCAAGGCTGCAACCGAGGGCGGTTTAGATCGAGGCGGAGTGTGCCAAACCCGTTGTCGTCGCACACCCTGGAGAAAGACCCCGACCGAGGCACACAGCCTTATTCGGACTCACCTGTCAAGGCGGCAACAGTCTAACCAGTCACAAGGAAAGATCATGACTGGAACTGCAAAGCCTAGCGGCAGCGGCCGCGTACCTTCGTACAAGATCAAGCCTACGGACGTTCCGTACATCAAGAAGCGCATCCGCGAGGGTGAGTTCTTGAACCGGATCGCCGCAGACTACGATGTGAACCCCGGACGGATCTCTGAGATCAAGAAGGGTCGCAAGTACGGTGGTATCCCGGCGGCACACTAGGCGATAACGGGGAGGCGCAGAAAGTTGCGCCTCTTCCCTTCCCTACGCCGCCACACTCACCTCTGGCGGCACGCGGCCATAGGGTCGCACCCAGCCTCGCAACAAATTATACGTTCGCGCATTTTTTATGTTGACTTGTATATGCGTTCACGTATATTTACCCCCATCGGATCAACCACGGGGATGGCAGTCATGTCAGGGGCTTCGGTTATCAACGAAGGCATCGCGCGCAAGGTTCTTCAGGTTGTCGATGTCGGGCTGGTCAATGGAGTTGGAAATCCGATCCCCGGCCAGATGTGTGTGGAGGCGGCGGTTTGCTACGCGCTTGGTCTCCCCCACGGTGATGATCCGGGTTGTGTTTCCCCTGCTCTGCGCCGCCTCAAAATCCGATTGAACGACTCTCGCTGGTCTTCAACCAAGGCCCGCGCCAACGGCCTTCGGCGGCTGGCGGTTGCCCAACTCGGCAGCAAGGGCGAGTTGGATGAAAAGGAATTCGTGCGCCTGCTGGTTGACTACGCGCTTCGCGTCTCGACACCTCAGGCCCTTCGCTCGGCAGCTTCGGTCCACAAAGACCCGGTTCATCAAAAAGCGCTCCGCGATGCGGCCAATCGCTGCGAAGTAGAAGCCTCGCGCGGAGCCGCTTTGGCGGCGCGAAAGACTGCTGCTGCTTATGCTGCTGATGCTGCTTATGCTGCTGCTGCTGCTGCTTATGCTGCTGCTGCTTATGCTGCTGCTGCTGATGATGCTGATGCTGCTGATGCTGCTTATGCTGCTCGGACGCGGGCGCGGGCGCGGGCGCGAGACAAGGCTTTGGCGGACTACGCCGAAGCGGTCGTTCAAATCCTTATTAAGCTCAACGCACCAGGCTGTCAGTGGCTTGTGCTGACTGAGGCCGCGTGATGGCCCGCCAGACCCTCCGATACGAGTTCGAAGAACTCCCGGCCTTCATCGATCAAGGCTTTGAGTGCGGCCAGCTCGATGGCATCGCAGAGATTTCCTACGCAAGCGACGGTGAATGGTTCATCCGCGACATCGGGCTCGTTGGTGCGCGCAAGAACAAGCACACGCTTGAGCAACGCCTAGCGGCAATCCAGAGCGGCGTTCACCTCCCGATCTATGACCGAAAGCTTATGTGGCTCGATAGCGGCACGCCAATCTTCTCGATGGTCTACGACGTTCTTGACGGTGCTTGGAATGACAAGCTGTCCGAAGCCGTTGCCGAGCAGATTGCAAAGGACCGCGAGTCCGCTGCCGACGATCATGCTGATTATATCCGCGAGCGTCGGAGGGAGCCCGCATGATGACCTCCCCCTATCTCGTTGACGACATCGGGCCGACTTTCGGGAAGCTCAAGGACGTTTGCGATGTCCTTCTGGCTGCAAACCCAGTGCGCCTAACTGGCGACGGCATGACGATAGCGGCAGCAATCATAAGTCTTGAGCTTGTTCTCAATCGCATCAACGCGGTTCACGCGCGGCGCGAATTGCAGGCGGCTGAGTAACGCGGTGACACCGCAACACCAGGCCAGTGAACGAAACAGGGGCAACACGATGGACGCAGAACTGAAACGGAAGTGGGTCGAGGCGCTGCGGAGTGGCGAGTACAAGCAGGGCGATAGCAAATTGCACGATCCAAAATCGGACGCCTTTTGCTGCCTTGGCGTGCTGTGCAAGGTAGCTGGCGCTGACTTTGGGCCATACGCGGGGCTCGATGCTAATGACGAGTATGGCGATTATGACCATGTGCCAGTGCTCGGCGGTGAAATCATCTCTGGCAGAGATGATGAAGAGTTAAGTTCAGAATTCGCCTATCGCATCGGCCTGTCTGAGCACCAAGCCGCCTTGATCCGCATGAATGACGGCTTCGGCGTGGTTGGTCGAGAGGGCTATCGCGCCCCCCAATCCTTCCTCGAGATCGCCGACTACATCGAAGCCAATCTCTAGCTCCGCACTCGTGCTGAGAGACAGCGCCCGTCCCTATTTTTCAAGGAGATTTCGAAATGCTCTACGATCCGAAGTGGGAAAAGAACTCCGAGACCAAGACCGATCCGTTCTCGCTGGAGAGCCTGATTGCGTGGCTGGAGAAGCAGCCAGCGGACAAGGCATACAACTTCTGCGACAAGCAGAATTGCCTGATCGCGCAATACCTCCAGGCCGCAGGCGTTGAGCAGTACGAACTGTCGTCAGCCGAAGTGGCGAGCCTCGGGTGGATGCAGATCGTGAATCCGAAAGCGTATGTGCCGACCTTCGGCGCCGCTCTCGAACGCGCACGCGCCGCCCTCGCTGATCGCGCCTGATTTCCCGTTCCTCCTAATCACAGCAAGGGTCCGCGATCATGCGATCAATTCTATTTCGTTCCGCGATGATGGCAGCCGCTGTGGCGCATATGGCTGGTCCGGCCACAGAGAAAGCCGCCTATCCGAAGCCGGGTCAGACCAAACTCAAGCGCCTCACCCAACGGTCACCCGACCGGTCGAAGAAGCAGTATCTGCTAAAGGGCGTGCGGCCATGACGACACTATGGATCGCGCTCGGCATCTATCTCGCCCTTGGCGTAGCAACCTCCTGGATCGGCTCGCGAGACATGATCGCTGAGAAGTGGTGGGCCTGGATCGCCATCGTGTTCGTGTGGCCGATGTTCTGGTTCGCGCTGTTCAGGGGGCGATGACATGCTGAACCGGGATGAACTTATCCAGTTGATGAAATCCGGCTATGCCTTGGACGTTTCGGCCGAGGTAATAGCTGATAGGATTCTGGCGACGGTGACGGTGGCAGACGAAGTTGGCTGGCTCATTGAGCTTGCCGACAAGCAAGGGGTCCCTTCCTACCATCAACTGGAATACGACGACGACTGGACTTCGGACGCGAACAAGGCTCTCCGCTTCGCGCGCCGTGAGGATGCGCAGGCTTACATTGATCACATAGGCTGGACGGAGCCGAAGCCAGTCGAACACATGTGGCCCGCTGCCTCTCTGCAAGAGTCAGGAGCCCAGCATGAGTGACAAGCCCGTCACCCTACCTCGCCTGGCCGTCGATCCCGATGAACGCGAAGGCTATGAGTGGAACGCGCACATCGTTGAGGCCGATCGCCCACACATGCGCGTCTGCTTCATGTCGAATGGCCCGAATTCTGAGGCCTACGCCGAGTTGCTGGTCACTGCCGCGAATGAGCGTCCTTCGCTCCTCGCCCAACTCGCGGCGGCGCGGGGTGCGCTGGAGAAGGCAAACAATTTCATCGTGGACCGCTATGGCGCCGGCTGTTCAACAAATACAGAACTTGAGGTTCTTCTTTCGGAAATCGGCGCCGTTCTAGTATCGGCCAACGACTGTGACGTCTGCGGTGGCGATTGCTCGGCCGCAAACCCTCCGGTGATGAACTGTCCACGCGCGCAGGAGCCTGCGGGGCAGAGCGAGGCGCACCCGCTTGCGTCGGTCGCGACGGCGGGGCTTGGCTCCGCGGCCGTGGATTGGGAAAAGCTGTGGGCTGATTGCGTTGCCGCATGGGAAAGTCAGACCAGCCAGCCTTACTCGACCGACGCGCTTGAGCATGTCATCATAACCGTCGAATCTGCCCTTTTCCCCGCAGGTAGTGCGTCACCGGGCGTGACGGGCGGAGTCGTCGCATGGCAATACAAGGATAGCTGGAAAGACCATTGGTCTACCTGCAACGAGCGTCCAGCCAGCGCAAAGCATAGACAGGTTCGCCCGCTCTACGCCCACCCCACCGTGAAGGTGAGCGGGGACGCCGCAGAGATGCGTTCGGAGGACTTGAAATGACAAAGTCCTCATCGATCATTGATCGATTTTGGAAGAAAGTTGATCGTCGTAGCGACGACGACTGCTGGAATTGGCTCGGATGCAAGGACCGCCCGAACGGCTACGGCACAATGTATGTCGATGGCCGGCATCGACGGGCAACACGCATCTCTTGGGAGATGCACAACCGGCGCCCGTTCCCGAGCGGGATGGACGCGTGTCATACTTGCGACAATCCAGCGTGTGTGAACCCTCGCCACATCTGGCCCGGCACGCGACTCCAGAATGTCATGGATGCAGTGAGCAAGGGGCGCCAGCAGCCGCCCGTTCTATTTGGCGCGGATCACCCTCAAGGCGGAAAGACGCACTGCAAGCTCGGGCACGCTTTCACCGAAGAAAACACAAGGATAACCACTAAGGGGTTTCGCGAATGCCGGGCTTGCCGGCAAATGCTGCGCGCCAAGTATGCAGCACAGGACGCCGCCATCCGCGCCCTTCCGCTCACCCCGGAGGGCCGGTCGTGAGCGAGCAACTAACATACGGCGAACGATTGCTTCTCGCTATTCTTGCAAGAGAATCGCAGGACGATTTCGATACCGTGGCAGATCGCGTTCTTGTCGGTCGCGGGCTCGCGGAGCGCTTCGGCGTCGGCCAGATCCGCATCACCGACGCCGGCCGCGCCGCCCTTGCGGTGTCAGAACGTGAGGCCGACCGTGGCTGAGAACAGCAAGATCGAGTGGACGACGCACACGTTCAACCCATGGATCGGCTGCACGAAGGTGTCGCCGGCATGCGACCACTGCTACGCGGAGGCCATGATGGACACCCGCTATGGGCGCGTCCGTTGGGGTGCCGGCGAGGACAGGCAGCGCACATCAGCGTCTAACTGGGCGCTTCCTCGTCGTTGGAACAAAGCGGCGCCGATGGAAGGTATCCGCCCATTTGTCTTTTGCGCCTCGCTGGCCGACGTTTTCGATAACGAGGTTGACCCGGCGTGGCGCCGCGATCTGTTCACACTGATCGGACAGACGCCCAATTTGGTTTGGCTACTTCTCACGAAGCGGATCGGCAACGTCTTGAAGATGACCGATCCGGCAGCCTGCAACCCTCTCCTGCCCAGCAACGTTGGTATCGGTGCGACCCTAGCCAATCAGGAAGAGTATGACCGCGACCGCATGAAACTGGCCGATGTCGCCCGTGTGTGTCAGCCACTATTCACCTTCGCCAGCATCGAGCCGATGCTTGGCCCGGTCATTCTCGACAAGAACGCGCCTGACTGGATCATCTGCGGCGGCGAGAGCGGACGCGGCGCACGCGAGATGGATCCGCAGTGGGCTCGCGATCTACGTGACGGGGCCCGTCGTTTCGGCCGCGCTTTCTTCATGAAGCAGATGACCGGCAAGAAGCCGATTCCTGACGACCTGCTGGTGCGGCAATTCCCCACCCCGCGAGTGTCCTCCCCCGACCGATCAGGTGACGCATGAGCCAGCGCGATTCCGGCTACGAGCGCAAAGAGCGCGACCTGTACGAGACGCCGGCATGGGTGACAGAGGCGCTGATCCCGCACTTGCCTCGACGGCCTCTCGCGATTTGGGAGCCGGCATGCGGCGGCGGGAAGATGGTTGACGCCCTTGTAGATGCCCTGCCCGACACCATCGTCACCGGCACCGACATCGCGGCCGGTCGTGACTTCCTTGTGGGAGAGCCAGCGGTTGTCAGAGCCGATGCGATCATCACGAACCCTCCGTATGAATTTGCCACTGAGTTTGTCCGGCGAGCGCTTGGCAGCGTGCCGAAACACGGCGTGGTCGCCATGTTGCTGCGGACTGACTTTGACCACGCGAAGACACGCTCGCATCTCTTCGCCAAGCATCCCGCTTTCGCAAAGAAGGTTGTCCTAACCAAGCGCATCAAGTGGTTCGAGGGTTCCAAGGGGCAGCCGTCATTCAACCACGCCTGGTTCATCTGGGACTGGACACACGAGGGACCGCCTACCCTCGCCTACGGCCCGCAATCTGGGGGTGCCGAGTGACGAAGGCGGACCATGTCCCGGAGCATGTGCTTGCCGCGTTCGAGAGCGAGCCGCACCTATCGATGCCCAAGCTGGCGAAGGTCATGAAAATTGACCGCGCGACGCTGGGGAAGCATCGCGAAGCCGGGAACCTGCCGGTGCATATCAAGGGGACCGGGCTTGAGCGCCGGCATTACGTCTGTACCCTTGGTGACGTAGCCGAATTCTACCGCCGCACGGGTGAAGCATGTCAGTCTTCAGAGTCAAAAACTCGCCCTATTACCAGTTCGATTTCCAGATCAAAGGTCATCGGTTTTACGGTTCGACCGAAGAACGGAATGAACGTAAAGCTAAGGAAGTCGAGACCGCGAAGCGCGCCGAAGCCAAGCGCATCGTTGACGACGCCGTCGCAACCGGACGGAGGCCTCTAACCGTGGAGGTCGCATGCGACAACTGGTGGAGCGAGGTTGGCCAGCACGGCAGTGACCCCGACCTGAAGCGCGCTCTCGACTGGCTCAAGGGCCAGATCGGCCCGCGCGTGGCCCTGCACGATATCACTGACAGCATCGTGACAGCCGCCGTTGAGGCCCGCCGCAAGCATGTAAAGCGCTCCGGCCGCGACGCCAACGGCAAGCAGCTTTTCAAGCCGCTTAGCAATCGCACGGTCAACAAGACCGTGACCTCCCTCCTCAGCCGTGTATTCACGCGGGCCAAAGAAAACTGGAACGCCACGATCCTGCGCGAGCCGGACTGGCGGAAGCACTGGCTTCCTGAGCGCAAGCGCCCAATCCGTGAGATCACCGCAGCTGAGGAAAAGCGGATCGACGCGGTCGAGAGCAAGGACTTCGCGGAGCTTCGCGAGTTCGCTGCGCTGATGGGTCTGCGGCGCAAGGAACTGCTGCTGAGGTGGCCCCAGGTCGATTTCGACATGGCCGTCATTCGGATCATCGGCAAGGGCGGGAAGCCGGCCACCATTCCCCTGCCCCGTCGAGCCTACGAGATCCTCTGGGGGCTGCGCGGCAACCACGAAACTTCCGTGTTCACGTTCGTGGCCGAGCGCACCCGAAAGTGCCCCAAGACCGAGGTCAAATTCGTCAAGGGTGATCGGTACCCAATGACCTACTTCGGGATTGGGACGAACCGGCGCCGCAAATGGGCTAAGGCGGGCGTAGATGCGCGTTTGCACGATCTGCGCCACACGACGGGCATGCGCACTCTGCGCACCACGGGCAACCTGAAGCTCGTTCAGAAGCTCTTGCGGCACACGGACATCAAGACCACCTCCCAGTTCTATACCGACGCCGATCTGGACGATATCCGGGCCGGTATGGAGGCGACCGCCAAGAGCACGGAATCCCAGAAAAAGTCCCAGACAGAAAATTTGGATGCCGCTAACAACTTGAAGGACAAGGCATAAGCGATGCGCGAACCAAGTCTTTCGATTCCGAGGGTCGGGAGTTCGAATCTCTCCGAGTGCGCCATTGGAAATCACCCCAAAAGTACTGGAATTACTGAGCTTCTCGCCAATTCTTGGCGTGGAGCGAATCGCCCCCGCTGTGAGAACGCAAGAGGATCAAAGCATTCGCTAGTTCGTGCTAGCGGACGCAAAGTCCCAGACGGAATCCCAGACCCGTTCCCGCTCCTCCCCCTCCAGCTTCGGAGGGCGGCATGAGCGGCGCAGAGGCCTTTCCACTCCAGTGGCCCGATGGCTGGCCGCGCACTGTCTCATGGAAGCGCGAGAGCGACAGCAAGTTTGGAGGCAAGACCTATGGTCTGACCATGGGGCGCGCCCGAGACCAGTTGATTGCGGAGCTTACGCGCTTGGGCGCCCGCAGCGTGGTCATCTCCTCGAACGTTCGCCTGCGCCTTGATGGCCTACCCTACAGCGACCAGCGCAAGATCGATGAGCCCGGCGTCGCCGTCTACTTCGTACTGAAGAAGCGTCCGATGGTGATGGCGGTCGATCGTTATTCGTCCGTCGCCGGCAATATGCGGTCCCTCACACTCGCCATCGAAGCCATGCGCCAGCTCGAGAGGCATGGCGGCGGCACGATGATGGAGCGAGCCTTCACTGGCTTCGCCGCAATCGCGCCTCCCGACTGGAAGAAGCCTTGGCGTCAGGTGTTCGGCGTCGAGCTGAACTGGTCGGGCGACCTAGCTGCCCTCTATCGCGAGAAAGCCCGCAACCGCCACCCAGACGCGGGCGGCAGCGACCAACTCATGGCCGAATTGAACGTGGCCTACGCCGAGGCAAAGAAGGAACTCAACACATGACCCCCGCCCTCCGCAAATCCCTCCTCAAGCTCAGATCGCACCCGAAGCACTTCGGCACGGCGAACACGATGATCGCCCAGTGCGACAGCAAGGAGAAGGACGCCGAGCAACACGCTCAGTTCGCCAAGAACGCCCGTCGCCTGCAGATCGCGCAGGCAGGCCAGCCCGTCACCATCAAGTCGCCGGCCGAGATCGCAGCCACGTTCGCGCTCGGTCAGGTGCTCGATCTTCAGTAGCAACCAAGGGAGACAACTATGGACGTTCAACTCGTTGAAGCTGATCGGAAGGAAGCCCGCGAACTGTATCGCAAGTACAAGGAACACTCCTCGTACTCAAAGCCCATCGATTGGGAGATACAGCGCACCTATCAACTGCTCGCCCAGGGCAAGACGATCATCAAGGCTATCGAAAGCGTGCGCCTTGCGGGCCTGAACGACAAGGGCTTGCCGAAGCTGGCACTGGGACCGGCCAGCGCTGAGGCGTGCCATATCCGTCGTGAGCAGAACGGTTCGATGATCATGGCGCCCGAAACCCGTTGGTGGGGTGCGCGGCCAACCAGGCAGTTCAGGTTTGCTCAAGAGACGTTCGTTTTCCCGCGTGAGACGTTCCCTATCGCAACTTGGGACGCCACCAAGCGCCTCACCCAAGATGAACATCGGGCGATGACACCAATCGTTCCGATCCACCTGCGGCCCAAGCGCGGCCTGGAGAACTATCACGTCCTCTGGGAAGCCGAATGGGAGCGTGTTGTCCCGAAGGACCCGTTCTTGCTGCGCCGGATCGGCAAAGGCGACCTGTGGCTGGTCTGCGCCCACTGGGACCTCACCGAGGTTGAGCGCGCCGCACTCGCCACGCGCATTCCCGTCTGAGCTTCACAGTCAGCATTCGAGATTGAGGAACTGAAATGGCGACGAAACGCGAGAACGAAGCTGGCAACATGGCTGAGAAGGAAATTCCCGGTCAGCTTGAATATTACGAGGGCCGCTTGAGAAGGGTTGTCGATCCTCGCCGTACCGGCTGGTGGCGCTTCAACGAGCACTACGATCGGGATGGCTATTGCGACAACCCGGCTCGCGGCTACTGACCCCGGCAACCTCTAGGAGAGACCACTTGGGTATCATCCGGCCAAACGAGCCAGCCTTCATGACGGCAGAACAGGCAGCTACCCGTCGCGGCTATGCGGCGCGCGGAGAACTTGCGCTTCGCAATTCGCTGGAGGCGTTTGCGCGTAAGCGCTGGCCCGACGCGCGCATCTGTCATGAGATGGTGATGGGCGAGCGCAAGGTGCGTGCTGATGTTGTTGCCGTCGATCCAGCTTACATTGCCGCATTCGAGGTGAAGGGCGAGTACGACGACACCACTCGGCTCCTCCATCAGGTTGGGATGTATCAACTTTGTGTGCCAGAGGTCTGGATGGTGGTCCCGGTTGGCCGGCACGCCGAGGACGCCAGAATCCTCCGCCACCTGCTGCCAAGCGTCGGCCTGCTGGTCGGGGCCGGAACGTCGCAGCGAAACCATTACGAATTTGACGGAAAGGACTTCGACCTTCTCGTTGAGGCCGAGCCCGATCCGCGCCCCGTCCATGTAGAGATGATGTTGGAAATGCTATGGCGCGATGAATTGGTCGGGGTCTGCACCCGACTGCGCGTAGCGCTGAGCAAGAAACCGACGCGGCCCGAGATGATCAAGAAGCTGATTGATCTGCCTGCAACTGAGCTTCAACGCGAGGTCTGCACTGAACTGCGCGGACGTGATGCCCTGTGGCGAGCTGATCCAGCCATTGCGCCGGGCACCCCCGAATTCTTGGGAAGTGACGGGACATGACCAACTTCAGCCACCTCGACGCAATCGACCAGCGCTTGTCCCATGAACGCGCCCGCGTTCTGCAGGCTAAAACCAACAAAGAACGCGAGTGGCGTGAGCACAACGTGCGCCAGATTGAGAAAGAACGCGCTGACGAAATCAAGTTTCTGGAGCGTAATGGCGTCAAGTTTCCGACCCTCGAAGAGATCATGTCGGAACTGGATATTATCTGAGCGTGACGGAGCCCATTCCGATGGAAAAGCCCTACTGCGAGCGCTGCTATAACACCGGAGAGCTTGACTGCTATTGCGGCGGTGATTTCTGCATCTGCGAACGCAACGGCACGTATGATTGTCCAAACTGCAGCAGAGAGAATGGCTTCACCTGCGATGAAATCGAAGACGAACACGCCTAACCCCGCGCCTCAGGGAAGGAACGGAGCATGACCCTGACGCAAGACGAATTCTGCGAGCGGTTTAAGGGCTTCCTGTTTGAACACAGCCCGTCGCGAACGCCAGAAGCAAGGAAGGGGCTTGAAGAATATGCGCTCCACACCGGCAGCACCTATTGGCGGGCGGGCGGAATCTCGCCGGAGGAATGCGCCGACGAAGACATGCGCTGCTGGTAGCGCGCTTACAGCCAGCTAACCACTCACAGCGCGTGACGGAGGAACTGATATGAGCGTTTGGGCCGCATACCTAGGTTCGGAGCGCAGCGCGGAAGAACTGGCTAGGCGCCGGTCTGTTGTCGCCAGCGACTTCGACATCGATGCGTTCACCTGTGACGATTGCCCGGCGAAGCCAACCTGCGAATGGGCATTCGACCCGTACAACACGGGCGGCGATTGCCTCGCTGAGAAATGACCCCGCCACTATCAACACGACACGGAGAACGACAATGGACTTTGCTGATTGGATGAAGGCTCTGGCCACCGAGCTTGGCAAGACGTTCTCGATGGACGGTGCCGAGTACATTCGACAGACCGGCGAGGAATGCTGGCACGCGATGTTCGAGGATGGCATGTCGCCCGAAGACGCTGCCGGCGAAGAGGCCTACGCCGCGTCGACCATGCTCGGCTGACCCACCGCCTCATAAACCGGGACACAGGACCATGGCAGAAGCGGCACTGATCGAAATGATCAATCGGGTCTTTAATGGCAAGTACGATCCCGTGGCGGCAATTGTTGAAGGTGAGATCGCGCGCGGCTTCAAGGTGGTCAGGTCGGGCGATACACCGTGGTTTCGTGCGGTTGACTGGCGCGCAGCGTCTGTCGCGTCGATCGATGGAGGCCGCGTGCGGCTTGTGCTTCTACATAGCTTTGTAAGTGGCAAGGGCGCGATGACCAGAACCCTAGAGGGTATTCGTGCGGAGGGCTTAAAACCGACTGTGATCGACCCTACGCGAGAATTGGCCGCAACTCTACGTCGACGCGGCTGGCGGGGACGATCGAAGGGAACGACTTTCGACGACCGCGAGACCGTCTGGTCTCCGCGCCCCTGACCGAAGACGGAGAGACAGATGGCTTATGTAAACGTCAGCATCCCCACTGAGGGAGACGTTCGCGCCGAACAGTATCGGTATTCGGCTGAGAAAGAGCGCGACTTCTGGCTGAAGAAGTCGGAGGAGCTTCGCGACCAATTGGAGAATGTCCTCGATGCCGCCAACGAACATGGCTACGTCGAGCTGCGCCACCGTGGCGAAAGGCTAGTCCTATACACTTGGGACAAGGCCCGCGAATTGACTGAGCCGTTGTAGGATGGAGAGCGTAAGGATGGGTGAGATGCAGCCGGACACTATCGAGCGCGTAGCCCGCGCGCTTTGCCGCTACACTTGGGAGCGCGAATTCAAGGGCCGCAATCTAGACGCCTACGTTGAGATACACTGGAAAGATCATGCCGCAGCCGCCCGAATTGCAATCGCCGCCCAGCAGGACGGGGTGATCGAGGAGCTTGCGAAATGTATCAAAACCCACGTCTCGGAAGAGACCTACCGCCGCTTCCTGTCGTTTCGAGCGGCCGAGGTCGTCCACAACGGCGCTCTTGAGCAGAGATCAGGCCAGTGAAAACGAACCCGTACTTTCCAATGGTGCCGTGGATGCGGCTTTCGACATTCGAGCTACTGCGGTTTCTCAGTGCTAGCGAACGTCGTACATACTGGTTTAGTCAGCAGCTTGGAAACTTCCGAAGCCGGAAGTACCTGCGTCATAGATGAAAATCGCGCGGCCCGCTCAATCATGGCCGCTACCAGGCACTGCCACAGAAAAGTCGACTATACATATGTCCGTCTTTTCTTAGGCAACTATCGACCAACGAAACTACGACACATATGCGCATTTATATACTTGAGTAGCATATCGATTATAGTCTGCTGCGTGACAGGCTGGCAGCTCTCAAGTGTGTGAATGCGCTCCGAATGAAAGGAGCGCCCCATGGGTGACTATAGTCCAAAGGAAATCGAGATTACGCCCGATATGATTAGGGCAGGTCTAAAGGTTTTGCAGGAGTCTGGGAGGATTGAGCGTCTTCTATCTTCAGACTCTCTGCTAGTCGCCGACATATTCGCTGCAATGCAGCTTCATCGCCATCCCACATCGCGCGAATCGCACGATTGATGTTATCAACCTCGATCATCGCAATGGGCGCGATCCTCGTCGCTGGGCGGGTAGTGATCAGGTCAGCATATGGAAGATGATCGCGGACAACAAGCCCGCTGAGACGACCACAGAGGCCGCACAAATCACGCCATACACAACCGGGGACATCGCCTTTCCCTTCATCGAAAGGCATTCACTCAAGGGATAATCGCCTGCGGCCAACATCGTTGCCATAACATTTGTTCGCGGCACGGCGGGCAATCGCCTTAGGAACTCGGGCCTTTTTCGACTCCCCGTCCTCCATCTGCACCCGCTCACCATCCGTGAACGGCGTCTTCGCCGCTTCCCGCCACTGCGCCCAAGTGCTCATCGCCAGTTCCATGTTGACTCTGCTCTAAGCATGTTCCTATTTTGTTCTCATGAAGTCAACCCTCCCAGTCAGGCGGTTTCCCGCCCCTTGGAGCGCGTATCGAGAGAGTGAGGATTGCTTCTCGGTATGCGATGCGAGCGGATTCCGAATTCTCCGCATCTATTGCCGGGACGACCTTCAGCAGTACACCACGGGCCACAACCATCTGAATTCTGAGGAAGCCCGCCGTCTCGCTTGCGCTATCGCCCAGTTGCCCGAACTGATGATGCCCGCCGAGTTCGCGCCGCGCGGTGAAGGCGTGCGCTGGCGACGAGAACGCCCCTTTCACGTCGCTATCCAGGACATATTCGCCCGCGCAAAGTGGGGCTGGATGGAAGCGATGTGCCGGCTCAACAAAGTGCCGATGGACCGCACCGGGGAGAAGATGGAGCGCGAGGGACAGCTTTGGCTCGTGTTCGAGTTCGAGCGCCTGTCGGACGCTATCATGTTCTGGGATGCCTTCGGCGGGCGCTGGTTGCTCGGCTACGAGTTTCACTACCCGAAGCGAACGGGAAACCTGCCGAAGATGAAGCCGGTCAAGAACTGGGACACGCGGCAGGATGGACAGCGCTAGATCGACCTGCCGGAATCGTGCGAGGTCGACCACATGAAAGACCCTGACGACAAGTACGCCCTCCCCGCCGCTGCGGGCCGGAAACTGCTCGATATCGCCAAGACCATCGAGCACCCGTTCAACTGGGTTCACGTCGAGAAGGTGAACACGCCTTTCCTCTACGGGCTCGGTGCCAAGCCCGCGCATTACGGCGCTGGCATCAAATGGCTGATCGCTGAGGGTCTGATCGAGATGCAGAGAGGCGGCTGCTATTTCACCCTGACGGACAAGGCGAAGGCTACCGCCTGACAAACAAAAAAGCCCGGCCACCTCTCGGCAGCCGGGCCAGTCTCTGGGAGGATGACAGGCCGAGCCTGCCGATCGGCCGAAGCCGATTGATCAGCGCCGCTCAAGCAGATCCAGCCGACGCCCGTGTTCTTTCAGCCGCTCATCTACGCGCGCGGACTCGACAACGACCGTTGAGAGCTTCTCGACGTTCTTCTCCAGCGTGGAGAGCCGGTAGTCCGTGAGATAGAAACTGCCAGCCACGAAGATGATGACGCCGGTCACGGAGATGAGGTGGCCGAGATTGATGGTGGGGTCGAATCTGGGGCTCATGACTACCGCTTGATGATATTGGCAATGCCAGAGAAGAACATGCCGGACACAACGATCCCGGCGATGATTGCTGTCTCACCGCTGATCGGGTCAGTCGTCCATTTGTAGCCAAGCACCGGCCCTATCACCTTGTCGCAAGCCGTTGCCTTGAAGAACCAGATGGCGACGCCGTAGGCCATGATCGAAGGCGGCGATAGCGGGTGACCGATCCACAGCGACATCGCCTGCACCTGTGCCGAGGCAATCCCGACTGCCGACTGGATCGCGACAATCGAAACGTCCTTCGACTTGTTGTAGGCCGTGACGACGCCGCTAACGATACTCGGGACGATGTTGAGGATCGAGGTCAGCCACATTATTTCGACCATCCCCACTTACGGGCGAGCGCGTACCAACCCTCCGCCGCGAGACCGCACAGCGCGGCCAGGCCGTAGCAGATTGCAGAGACCAGTTCAGGATCAGCCAACAGGCCCTGGTCGCCTGCGCTTATCCACCCTTTGGCGATCAACATGCCGCCAAGCCAACGAAGTCCTATCCTGACAAACGGGGCCATCGGCCTCACCTCCATCTAAGTGCTGAAAGGATTGAAGACAGCCAGCCGCTTCCAGCCGGCGCAGCGGAATCGCTGGTGCGTTCTCTGTGGCGGCGGGCGCCAGAGGCGGAGCAGACGGCAAACCCTCTGGGCGAGTCTCGCTGGCCCGATACGCGGCCAATGCCTTCTGCGCCCAGATGACCCGGCTGTCGTAGTGCTTCACGCCGGCACGTTCGAAAGCCTGTTCGAAGGCAATCACCTTGTCACGCAGGGTGGAGGCCTTCCGGAGCGCCGGAATCGCTGCAGCCTCCGATCCGGTCAGCTCTACAAAGAGAAACGCATAGTTGGCATCCAGATCAGACGGCTTCAGCCTGTTTCGGGCGCAATAGGACTCGTAGTTGCGCCGTCGCGGGCCCGTCCACTGAAACAGCCCGTAGCCACCACGCGAGCCGACAACGGTTGGCTTGATCTCCTGAAGGATGCGGAAACCAGCGCTCTCGTGACCGGCGTTGCCGAACACCGCGGCGGCATCCTCGGCCGTGAGGTCGAAATCTGCCATCAACCGCGCCATCAAGGCTGGCACCTTCTCGCGGAAGAGAGCGTCCGTCGTCATAGGAAAACTGCCAGTGCAGCAATCCCCAAAACCGCCCCTGTCCCACTCCAGAACGTCTTGTGCGGGTGCGCCGCGATCCAGTTGATCGCCGCCAAATAGCCCGCGACCACAGCGTCAATTGCTTTCTGCATATGCTTCTCCATGAAAAAAGCCGCCCGGACGGGGCGGCTGGTGGGTTTACGGATTCGAGGTTGGCCGCTAGGATTCCAACTTGAAGTTGAAAAGTTGGGGATTGAAATTAAGAGCGCGCACGAGCTTTATCGCAACGCAGCACGCCTTCTAATCTGGTCGTTTTTCCTGCTCATATTTAGCAGGGTGCTGGAATTCTTTGCCTTTAGTTATGAATCGCCTGTGAGACCCGTCGCGGTCTATGCGGCGATCGCTGGCGGCTTTCTTTTGCTTTCCGTAAAGCGGATTCAAATCGATCCGTTCTTGTGTCTGCTTGGCATTATCGTCGCGATTGGCTTTTGGCAGTATCGCGGCGAAGGTGTTGTTGAGTTTCCTTCCGAATTGCTATCGGACGTGCAGCCGAGACCGAGCCACATAAGTTATGCAGTCTGGCCACTATTGAACCTAGTTGCAGCAGTCGGTTTGTTCTCCTTGGTGAACGAGGAAGACTTCCAAAAAACTGTTCGCGATGCGGCCTTCGCAACACTCTGTCTGTTGATGGCCTCAATGATCGTAGATTTCTTCTGGCCTCACATCTTTCACGACATCCCGAACGGGCGCGCGTCTGGACTTGCGAAGAACCCGAATACTGCGGCGATGATGGCTGCCACGCTGGCGGCTCTGATGCTTCCTCGAACTGGTGAAAGGCTTCCTTACCAAACGTGGATATCGATCGGGATTGCCGTTCTCGCGGCGATCATGAGTGGGTCAAGATCGGGGCAGTTAGCTGTTGGTGTTGTCGCGGCGACAGGGTTATGGACGCACTGTCAGTATCACCCATCGCGTCGCGCCATTATTGGTTGGGGTGCAGTACTCTGCGGCCTTTGTATCGCGATCGTGTATTTCCAAATGGTCCGGATCGACTCATCGAACCTTCGACTGCACGCGGCCGGGATATTCTTGGATGCTGCGCTTGGTAATCCATCGGGCTTTGGAACAGGTGCCACCAACGACTACGTGACGGGACCACACAACACATTCCTGAAGCTGATGGTGGAATCTGGTGTGGTATCGGCGGTGCTAATGCTCCTTCTGATGGGATATATCAGCTACTCCGCATATTCGTCGCGCAGCCCCCGTTCCGTAGCAGTTGTCTCGGTCGCATGGATTGCTGTGCTGTTCTCGCATACTGCGCTTGTAGAACCACTAGCTATGGCGGCCGTAGCTATTACAGCCGTTAAAGGAGTCGCACTCGTCAGTTTACGTCGAGATGAGATCTCTGCGAATCCCTGACAATGCGACTAGTCCATCCTTACTGGACCGACATCCACGTCACTTCGGCCGTGCCAACTGCGCCAACGCCTCCAGACGACGTTGCTCCAACCGCGCCACCGCCGCCACTGCCGAAGGCCCGACCCGCGCCGCCAGTTGTCGATTGAGCAGCATTGGCATTTTCGCCGCCGCCGCCCCAAAAACTTCCACCACCTACGCCGCCCCCCAACGTGGCACCCGTTCCTGGATTGCCGTAAGTCCCGCGACCACCGATCACTGATTTTACGCCCGTCCCCGTCGAGCATGTCCCGCCACCGCCAGAGAACCCTACCGTGGTCGTCGTCCCGCCCCCACCACCGCCGCCCGTTGCCGTGATTGTGGTGATGCCGGTTGCCGCTATGGTTGAGCTACCACCGTTGCCGCCATTACCACCCGCCGTACTACCAGCGGTGCCGCCCGTCCCAAGCGTAATGGTTACAGTTGCACCTGCCGCTACCCCTGTGAAAGTACCGAAGCACGTTCCGCCAGCGCCCCCACCGCCGCCCGCCGCCGTCGCACCATTGGCACCGCCCCCACCGCCGCCCGCGCCTGTCAGGATATAAGAATAGACAGTAGCGGTTGAACTCGATGCGTCCGTCGTGAATGACGCAGTGGCTCGCGCCAAATAGGGAAGCTTCGTTGGTACTGATTGCCCGGGAGAGCCTGAGGTGTTGGCCAACATGTTGCCAGAAGGAATCGCCGCTAAACCTATAACGTTGGAAATCGCATCGATTGATGAGTCTGTCGTGATCGCGCCAGTCTGGCCGTCAATCGACGCAACGCCCGCAACACCGCCAGCAACTTGCGCATCGACGTATGCAGTCGTTGCGATCTTCGTGCTGTTGTCGCTGAATGCCTGCGTCGTCGTGGTGGGCGACCCTGGCAAGGCTGCGTTGGACGGGATCGATATCGTCGGGTTACCTGAAACACAGTCCCCGTTCGTGACCGCGATCTGATTGGCTGTGCCTGTAATGGTCCGCGTTGCCCACGTATCCGTAGCCGTGCGCGCCGCGCAACCATTCGAAGATAGCCCCTCGAGTGCGGCCAGATCGTTCGCGAGCCCAAACGTCGGATTGCCGGCGACGCCAGCCGGGTTTGTGATCGTGATGCCTGCGGCAGGAGCAGTCAGCGAACGGGCTGCGCCTGTCCCGGCCCCGGTATGAGCCCAAAGACCGTCTGTCGAGTTGGCAGCGAGCGCAGCAAGATCCGCGTCATATCCCTGAACGTCCGTACCAATCACGACTCCAAGCGTCGTTCGTCCGGCTGCAGCGTTCGCGTCATCAACAAGGGATCGACCAAAACCAGTGAAGTCCGCAAGGGCAGCGGTACCTAGTCCAGTGAAGTACGGAAGCTTGTCGGCAGCACTCGCAAGACCAGCCAGAGCCTTAAGCTCGGCGTCAGCGATCATCGAGACGAGAACCTTGTCAGCTCCGATAGCCGTCACGCCCGCTGCCGTAATCGTCACATCGCCAGTGATCGTGCGGCAGATCGGATCAGCCGCAGATTGACCAACGGCGAGCTGGGCCGAGCCGCACAGCAGCGATGTGTAGCCTGTCTGCCCAGGGCCTTTCCCGATGATGAACGCGTGGTTCGTGACGGCGCCAGGGTTCTGGGCAGCGGCAGGACCCAGGACAAAGAAAAAGGCCGCCGAAGCGACCTTGAGAAGACGAATGATGTTCATGAGTTAGACCGCGTATCCTTTGCCAGGGACAGGATCGAGGACGATCGAGCCGCCATTGCCACTGATTGTCCAAGTCGATTGATTGCCGTTGAACTTGTCAGAACCTGCGAGGCCCGTCGTGATCGGGTTGGTGCTGGCGTCGCCTTTGAAGTCCACAATCTTGCAGCGACCAACCTTTGCCGTTGATGCTGGCATAGTTACGGAAGTAGCCGCGCCTACCGTCTTATCGATGATGATCAAACCATCGGTTGGTTGCACGACAACATCACCAGCCGTCACGTACTGCATCGTCTGCCCAGCAACGATGAGCGATGCAAACGAAACCCTATTCCAAACACCCGTTGTTCGGTCATAGACCGCGAACAGCTTCTGGGTGGCATCGAATGATGTGATTTCGGCAAATTGCGAATAGTCGAGATCGCCATACCAAATGCCGCCGATCTTCTGGAACAGGAGGCCAATGCGGCCAATGAGCGGCAAGCCAAACCCCGCCGCTCCCTTCAGTTTCAATCCAGACGGCGGGCCTACCTTGAGCTTGTATCCCATCAGACACCCTCAAGGACGGCAACGTCGGCCAAGATCACATCATGCTTGACGCCGCTGATGGTGACCGCAACGCCAACGTCATAGGTCGCTGCGCAAAGGCCCGACAAATCGGCGGGCGCCAACTGCCATTGAAATCCCGTTCCATTCAGCGTGATTTTTCCATCGCCATCCGAAAGCAGTGCCTTGATAAGATCGTTGCGACAGCCAGACTTGCGAACGACAAGCTCGATCTCAACGCCAAGAGCAGGATTGGAAAGATCGATCTCGCTCCCGTCGCTCTCATTTACGAGCGTATAGACACGAGATACCCAATCCGCCTTGTTCGATATCTCGCCAAGGGAGCCGCGATAGATCATGTCGGCCCCTACAGTTTTATGTAGTTGGTAACGAGCATCGTCGGCTGCACGGTTCGATGTGCGTTGCCTGAACCGAACGACGAAATCGAACCTTGCGGGGTAAACGACCCGCTTGAGGCGACGATACCCGAAGTGGCGCCTAAGGCTAAGCCTGGGATCGTAATGCCACTGCCCTGTGCTTGAGTGCCCACGCCGCCATATACCCAAGTGTTAATCGTGCTCGTAACGTTCACAGTCCCACTGATACCCGTGAACGTCGGCGTAACGACGGGCAACTGTGCCTGAGTGAGGGTTGTGTTCTCAGAGCCGCCTGCTGCGCCAAGCGTGGTGCCGCTCGCACCAAAGTACGTTGAGGTCAGTCGACCGGCGGCAGCGCCGCCCATATCGTCAAGGCCGGCCAGGATACGGCCTCGGCCATCCGGAAGCGTGATCTGTTTATTTGCCGCCCAATCCGCTGCCGACGAAGCTCCCCGCCCACCAGACACCACAAGATTTGCGTCAGTGTCCCACAGGTACTGAAACAGTGCCTGCGCATCGGCATTCGCGCGCTCAGTTGCACCGCTGGTGGCGCTACCAATCGTACGGCCGTTGAGGCGGACAAACCCCGATAGTGCGCCCGTTCCATACTTGGCTACGATGTAGCCCGTGCCAATGATCGTCGTCGGATCGACCGGCGATCCACCACCGCCACCTGACGATGCACCGATGACGAGGATGCCGTCAGCGGCAACCTGCGTGACGCCAGCCGCGTTCTCGAGCCGGATCTTGATCGAGCCATCGGCAAGGAAGAATTGCGGGACACGCCCAGCCGAATCCAGAACGATCGGGTTCGGATAGGCAATCGTCAGCCCAGAGTCCTGATAAGCGGACTGCGGGGTCGTTGTGCCAGCCTGGAAGAAGTACAGCCGGCCGCCGTTGAGCGGTTTTCCTTGGCTGTCAAACTGCTGGGAAAGGCTTAGGGAGATGGTCCCTGCAGCAAACGCCTTGTCTATTTTGACCGGCGACGTCCATTCGAGCGACTGTGCGCCAACGTATCGGACGGGTGCCGTGACTTGGACAGGAGTCAGCAGCCCGGCTATAATGCCGGCCGCTAGGAGTAACCTTTTGAACATTGCGGATTTCCCAAAGAAAAACCCGCCTCAGAGGGCGGGTTGGATCACATGGCTTGTGTTCTGTTGGTGGCTGGTGCCTTACCCGCTAGGGTTTTGGCTGTTCGTCATCAGCGGCTGCACCCATCGGGCCTTGAATCGCCCGCATCAGGTCACCCGACGAAACAGCCACGCCGTCCTTCGATAATCCTGACGAAAGCGATCGGGATGCGGTCGCATAAGCAGCCAGCCTTGCCGGGGTTGGCTTATTCACAAACTCAAGCTGGGCGCGCTCGTACCGATTGACTGCCTTCTGAACTGCCTCCGCATACGCGGGAGACCGTTTCGCGACCAACTCTTTCAACCGGTCAATCTGTTTGCCGGTGACGATAGTTGCCAGTTTGTTGGATGCGGCACCTAACGCCGGGATCGCCAGAAGCGCTGGATTGAGTGCCCCCGCACCAATCGCGCTGGCCGTTTGAATGATCCCCTTCGTTGGTGACGCCTGCCCAGCCAGACGCAGCGCGTTCGTTGCAGCCGTACCTTCAACAATCTCCCTGATCGCCGCGACTTCATCCGGCTTAAAACCTGTCGCTTTGCCTTCGATCGATTTCTGAACGATGGGCGACAGAACCTGGCGCATGGAGTTTACAGAATTGCCGCCATAACCGGCCCTGCCCGCACGCAATCCGGCGACATCCGACTTGCGCTGCAAGTCTTGCATTGCCATCGCAGTCGAATGGATCGCATCACCCGTTTTCAGGTTCTTGCTCGCCTCTGGTGCAACCTCGCTGATGATCTTGGAAATCTCTCCCGAGATGGCGGCAGCGCCGTCCCGAACGTCCTTCTCCGAATTGTTGAAGCCGCGCCCCGCCATCCGCTTGACCCGCTGGAGCATGTCAATGCTGACAGCATCCCCATTCTCGAGCATACGGATCGCGGACTTGGCAGGAGCGCCGGCCATGTCATCGGTCAGGTTCACGCGATTAAGCGCAGTGCGAAGCCGATCTGCCATCCCTTGGGCTGTCTCGGCAGGTATCTCGATGTCTTTGGTTTCCGCCCTGAACGCTTGATAGTAGGGCTTCGCCGTTGACATCACATCGGACGCCTTCGGGCGAATTTCCGCAGCTTTAGCCGCTGGAATAGCAGGACGTGCGACAGGCGCTCCAGCAGACATTCCAGTCGCAGCTAGCCGGCCAATCGACTCCATTGCATTCCGATCCGTCGCGTCAGCACGGGCAAAAACTTTGATTTTGTTATCGGATGGATCGCGCAAAGCGATGTGCTTGTTCTGGTCAGTCGGAACAAGCTGGCCAGTCGACGGATCGCGGAACAACAACTCGCCGGCATCGTTCTGATGCGTGTCGGCCGAGATGAAATTCGGCATATGCTGTGCAATGTCCGAAGTCGTACCCTGACCTGCCGCTGAACCTTGATTCAGGAAATCGATAGCCATGCTGGTGCCTGGCGAGGACGTGGCTGCCCCTCTTGCCTCCGACTGCATCGCCTCCGCGCGCTTGTCCAACCCAGTCTTCAGGCTCGCCTCATTCAAAGGCGCCTTGGCTGTGTCTCCAGCAAAACGCTGCTCAAACGTATCCGGCTCCGTCGTGGGGATTAGATCGTCAAAGGACAGCGAGGCAGATGTGGGCGCAGACGGAGCGCGAGCCCCCTTCGGTGCATAACCCATCGCCTGCGTGAATTTCGTACCGTAATCCTTGACGGACGTTCCTAGAGCATCACGGGCATCAGGGTTGTTCATCCCCCTCTCGCCCGCGAACCATGCACGAGCAGCGCCTTCAGGACCGTACTTCTCTGCGTATTGTCCAAACTTTGCCTTGAACACCGCTTCCTGCGCCTGCGGGCTACCCAAGAACTCTCCAGGTGTTAGCTCGCGGCCAAGAACCTCTTTGGTCCACGGACCGACGTTCGCACTCATGACCTGATACTTGCCAAGTGCACGATCACCAGTTCTCGTGGGGACACCAACAGCACGGTAGTTCCCGCCGCTCTCGATCGAGGATATTGCCGATCCATAATCCGGCTCTGAAGCCTTTGGGATCAGATCATCGAACGACAATTCAGCCATTACAGACCACTCGGATCGATGCCGTTATCACGGAGGCGCTGGATCACCGCATTTCGATCAGCGCCCCTACCGATTGCAGCGCGTGCTGCAGCAAGCGGATCGCCAGCCGCAGCGGCAGGAGTTTCAGCCCCTGGCTTGTAGTAGCTGCCACCGCGAAGATCCTTGATGCGGCGCTCCGACAGCTGGCGCTTCTTCTCCGTGAGTGCAATCATTCGATCAATCACACGGCCACGAATGGCGGGAGGCGTCGTCGGGTCGCCCAACTGCTGAATGAACGTTCGCAACTCAAAGTCCGTTGTTGCACCCTTGAGCGTATCAGCCATCGTCTTGAGCGCTTCCGGGGCCATGATCTTCTGCCACTCGGTCGTAGAGTCCGCGGTTTTCTTCTCGGCAATGAAGTCAGGAACCATCCAATCCGGAAGGTTCGATCCGATCGAAGCCCTGGCGCCGGCCGTGTAGCCACTGAACGTCTTGTCGTTCAGGCCCTTCGCGGTCTTCAGAGCGTCCAGCGTTCCTTCAAGGTTCGGAAGCTCGTCCTCGGCCTGAGTGATAACCTTCTTGTCACCCGCAGAGATTGGTGTGTCGGTGCGCGGGAATAGCGCTTTCCGGCCTTCCGGCGACTTGGGATCAAGGCCGGCAGCCTCGACTATCTGCAACTGCGCGGGCTTCTCACGATTGCCTGCATTCTGTCGCGCGACATCGAGCATTCCAGACTGATACTTGCGCGTCCAGTCGTCCTGAGCATTTGCCCTCGCCACGTTCGCCAGAGCTGTCGCACCCTGTACGTTGCCAACGCGAAGCTGGCCCATAATGGCCTTCTGATAGTCAACCTGACCGTCAGGGCTGACGCCCTCGTTCGCTGCCGAGCGGGCAAGTGCCTCCTTACGCTTCGCGTCAATCGTACCGCCCAGACCCGAGAGCATGGTGTAAAAATCAACCTGTGCGACCATATCGGCTCTCGCTTAGAACGGCATAAATGCCTTGGCGGCCAGATTGGCGCCGCCCATCAATGCGCCCCAGAAGTTCTTTGAGGCATCATCGCGCGCCTTCTGCTCGGCCTCGATACCGCCAGCCTGCGCACCGCTGCTGCCAACCGCAGCCTGATAGCCAATGCCAGCCTTCGTCTTTCCGATGTCGTTCGCGAGCGTGCCCTGTTGGCCAAGAACGCCAGCCGACCCCGCGGCTCCTGTCGTCATGATCTGCTGGCCGCTGTTCAGTCCCGGCAGCAGTGACGACAAATAGTCGCTGTACTTCTGCGAGGCGTAATCCGTCGCGAGTTTCGTGGTGTCGGCAATCGTGTTACCCGACCCGAGCATCCCACGCGCTGCGGCACGCCGATCATTTTGATCGAGGGCCATATTGATGCCCTCGGTAAAGCCCGGAAGCGACGTGAATGCCGTCTTGGCGCGCGCCGCACCTTCAGCGCCGTTCAAGCCAGTGGCGTCCGCATACGCGCCAGAATAGCGGTCGTAACCCGACGTGCCACGTGTCAACAGGTCGGAGAACGGAACGAGCGCCCGATCGAGATAGTCGGACGCCTTGCCATAGCCAGTATCCAGAGCGCTGTTCGCATTGGTCAGAGCAGTGTCGTAACCCTGCGCGCGAACAGCAGCGGCTTCGCGGGCTGCACGCGCACTGTCATCGCCGGTGAAAATATCAAAAATGCCCATGTCAGTTCGCTCCCGGCGTCCAGAGCCCGGTCGATGAATTGAAGATCATCACTTGGCCGTTCGTTGGAGATGCCACGGCGACAGGATCGCGGAGCACGCGCCCGTCGATGTCCTTCGCCCAGTCAAAGAAAATTTCAGTCGGCCGCCCGGTCTTCACATCGAACCATGCGGCGTCTCGCGGAGGCAGCGGCTTCTTCATGCTGCCGCCCTCGGGTCATCACTCTGCGTGCCGTAGAACAGCCCGCCATAGACCGCATCCGAGATATCGACCCGCCAGCGCCGGCCCATCCAGCTTGCGCGGCCCGTCTCAGAAATCAGCGATATCAACGATTCAGGCACGCTCTGCCGGCCAAGTTTCCGCTGTGCGGGAATGCTCCAGGTCTGCCCGCCGTCGTCAGACCAGGAAATCTCGACCGTTGGGTCTGTCTGGTCAGGATCGTGGCCGCTGGCAATGCCAACTCCCGTCACGAAATTGAAGTCTGCGCGGCCGACGACCGAGCCATAGGGGAAGTCTGCAACAGGTCCGCTTTCGACCCGATATCGCAATGGGCTGGATATCTCCTGGAACACAGAGGCGGTCACCTCCTGCACATTCCCGGTTTGCGTGTCGCCAACTAGCCACTTGCCGAACACGCCGATCGACTGGGTGATGCGGCTGCGCGCCTGCAGGTAGCTGTCGCGCTCGTGCCACTTCATCGTGTTCAGGTCGATCACCCATGACCACGCGGGGCAAGAAATCTGCACCATCGGATGGCCGCGAGTGATGTAGCAGCACATCTCAATAGTGGTTTTGTCCGCAACCGCTTCAATACGCGCGTCAAGGTCCGGTGGTGAAATCTTCACCGGCTCGACACCGGCATATTGGTAAACCGCGTAGTCGTCCCCGATCCAAACCGGAGGACGGGAAAACCCGTCTTCAAAGCCAGTCACGCAATATGGCCCGGCAATTCCTCGTGGGATGACGAAGTTGCGCGCGAACGGGAATGGCGTCGTTCCAACGTTGGTCCAGACCTCTATTGTCTGAGGCCCCATAAGCAAAAGCTTGTCGCCCCACGGTACGGGGCGCGTCAGTCCATCCGGCTTCGCCTCAGCCCTGCCGAAACTCAGCGCGTTCACGCTGGTCGAATTCAGGTCCGTAGCAAAGGCGCGCCCATCGCCCGTCGTAAAGACGCCATATCCATCGATTGAGCAGGTCGCGTTGACTGCCGGCAGGTCCGCGTCCGGCCAGCCGCTCGTGACCGCGGTAGGCGTAAACGTCGATATGTTGCCGTCTGGGTCAACAAACCACTTATCCGGGTTGCTCGCGTTGTTGCGTGCAAAGAAGCCCTTCTTGGAGCCGTTCAGAGCACCAACTGTGGTCGAGGCCCCTCCTGCACTCGTGAACTTCTCGAGCTGACCGTTGAAAGCGACGTACAGCACTCCGCCAACTTCGATGAAGCCCCTGCAGCCCGTGCGCGCTGTCGTGCCGAAATTGCGCAATCCGGGAGCGCGACGGATGACCGATCGGTTCGGCGCCGTCTCGCCTAATGCCTCAGGATAGGCGTTAATCAGCCGTCCGGCGCTTTCCTGGAAACGAGACCCAGGCGCCGTCGATAGCGGGAACGGAATAGGCTTCTTCATGTGATGAAGGGATTCCAGCGCCGCGCGGTCGGAATGCCACTATCGATCCGGAGGAACTTCCTGGACGATGGCGGGCGCGCAAGCGTTCGCATGGTCGCCTCCGCCTCGATCGCCAGTGTCTTCAGCTTCGTGTCGGCCGGCAGGTTGAACTTGGGCGCGGCCTCATTGGCGATGTAATCGGCCAGAGGAAGAAACACAGCGTCGTCAATATCGCCGTCAGACGGTCCGACCGACCCCGCGTCCGAGATGTAGAAGATTTCCAACCCATTCAACTTGGCGATGGTCGGATCAATGATCCCATCGACCTTGTTGACGTTGGCCGATGACGCGGCCTGACCGGGCACAAGAATGCCGAGACGGTCAAGAACCTCGTCAATAAGCTCGCGGCGGGTCTTGCTCACTCGCTAGCCTCTTCAGCGGCCTTGAGCGCATCAACCATTCGGCTGCGCACCTCCGCCTTTGTGGTCTTCTGACGATGAATCATTTCGTCGTCCCAACCGCGGGCTTTGAGATATGCGATCGTTGCCGCCTCAACCTGCTTATCGGTAGCCATTCATGACCTCCCAAAGAGAAAGGGCGGCTCGAAAGCCGCCCCGTGGTCATCAGGTGCCGGAGACACGAACCGCAAGACGCGGGTCGATCGTTTTGACGCCGTAGAGAACGTCCAGGCGCCAAGTCGAGTTGTCATTCACGCCGTCGTAGAACGGGATGACACGGACACTGAGGCCGTTCTTGCTCTGACGCGAGCAGTCAACGGCACCCGGAGGACGCACCATCGGAACGGTGCAGAGCGCGAAGGCGTTCTTGTGGAACATCAGGTTGTTGATGTACGGCGTTGCTGCCGTGCCAACGAACGTGATGGCCGCATTGTCGGCCGGCACCGAATCCACCGTCTGGAACGCACCAGATGTGATGATCTGCGGAGCAATGGTCATCGTCAGATTGCCGGACGCATCCGACGAACCGTCAGCCACCACCACGAACTGCTTCAGCTTGGCCAGCGGCGCCTTGGTGACCGGGTTCACGTCGTAGACGTTGGCGATCGTGAAAACGTCGCCCTTCTTGACGCGGGCGGCGGCCGCCGCGGTCCAGCCGTCCGTAATCAGCGACTGCGTATTCACACCAGTCGTGTCGTAAGACGTTCCCTGTGCACCACCATTGACCAGCGGAGTTCCACCGCGAGGACCGGTCGTGAACGTCGGAACGTTCTGCGACATGAAGGTTTCGACACCACCGATCTTGCCGATGCTGCCTTCCTTGTACGCCTTCCCCGCCACCTGCTGCAGGTACAACGCGGTCTGACCGCCAGCCATCGACCAGTAATCGGCCGGCGAAAGAACGGCAGAGCGGCTGTCCTGCGGCACCGACCGCAGATCAAGATCGGTCGGCCCCTTCGCGAAGCCCGCGAAAGTGCTGATCAGCGTGCCGGGCGTACCGACCCACTGGGGCACATCCTTGTAGAGGTTCATCACCGCCACATCGATCTGGTTGGCGATCTGGATCATCGCCGGCCGGATGACACGTTCGGACAGCTCACCAATGTTCTGGGTGAGCTGCTGTGAAGTGAACGCGAAGTCAACGCCCGCGATCTGGTTGACCTGGATCGTGGTCTTCGCTTCCTTCACGTCCTGCGCAGATGCAGTGATCGTATTACGAACCGTGAAGTCAGTCGGCTTGCGGATAGTGATCGTGTCACCGACCGTGTATCCGTTGACCTTCCGATCGAACTCGCCTTCGTAGCCACGATAGACGGCGTTCGCCATCACGAGTTCATTTTCGAGAATTGCCAGCGACGCTTTCGCGACGATGCTAGCGGTAAGTGTCGTATTGGGCATTGCCTAGAATCCCTTTGGATCAGGCCCCACGTCCGTATGTTTTGTTCAGCCAAGCATTCAAGTCGCTTTCAGCGCTTGACGGGCTGGCGCCCCCCTTAAGGGCTTTCAACGGAGGTGGAGCGGAGGTTTGCTTCTTTGCGGATGGCATTTGAAGCGTGGCCTCCAGCCGGCCGACTTCACGGGCCAGCTCGCGAGCGCTCATCGCGTTCATTGCACTAAGTTTGTCGGGGTTCTGCGCGAGATGGTACGCAATGAGTTCCGACTTATCCGAAGACATGATCTCTTCGATCAGATCGTTTCGGACGTTAACGCCCTTCATCGCACCCATGACCTGATCGAAATCCGCGATGACCTCGCGGGCTGCTTCGACTCGCTCGGCGTGCGCTAGCTCGCGCTCCCGTGCGATTTTGGCCTGTTGTGCGCTGCGTTCAGCGGCTTCGCGTTCTTTGAACTGCTTCGCAATGGCTTCGCTTGCGGCCTTGCCAGCCTGATAGGCCGTCATCGCCTGCTGCCATTCGAAGTAGTCCTTGAAGTCCTCTTCACGCGGCGGCTTGTCGTCCTCTGCGCCAGCGCTAGCCGGCGTCTTTGGGCGACTTAGCTCCTCGATCGTGCGCTGAGCCTCAGAAAGCTCGTCAAGCAACCGCTGTTCACGAAGCTTATGGCGCTGCGCGCCGCTGAGTTTCTTCGGCTTCTCTTCGTCACCATCTTCCTTAGGCTCTTCGGCCTTGGCTTCCGGCTTTTCTTCCTGTTCGCCTTCCGGTGCCTCTTCGGCCTCTTCCCCGACAACCGGCGTTTCCGCCGCATCAAGGTCGATAATGCCGTCATTCACGACTTCAGCCAGCGTTTCCGCCGTCTCGTTCGTATCAGTCATGTTCTGCTCATAAAAAAAGCCGCCCCGAAGGACGGCCGCCCATCGCTATGCCCAGCGCCGGACGCGCCAGATCAATGCGAAACTATTGAGCCTCTGCCGGCTCTGGCTTAGCGGTCAACTTCTGCATGGCGCGGCCATGCTTTTCGTCTCCCTGCCTTGCGCTAATCTCGATCACTGCCATATCGGCAGCATGACGCTCACCCTTGTGGGCGAATTCCTGTTCGTGTGATCTCTCGCTGCGCTCCAACTCACTGTCATGGCGCTGGATCGTACGCAGGTTTTCCATGTGCGTGTTGGCAAGCTCGACACGCTTAAGCTGCGCTTCTGTCTCGGCCCTGTCAGCATCAGCGATAGCCTGTCGCGCCTTGGCCTTCGCCTCCTCGGCTTCCGCTAGCGATTTCTCAACCTTGGCCTGAGCCTCTGCCAACTGTAGCGCCTGGGCTTGCTGGGCCTGCTGTTGAGCCTGTTCCTGCGCCTGCATCTCTTGTTGCATCTCCGGCGAAGGAGGTTGCCCGGCCGACTGCTCGCGCTTCATGCGGTCTGCCTGCATTTTAGCCTTGATCGGGGGCGGAAGAAGCTCTTCGAGCCTCTCCCCAATCTGCTCTGCATTAGGCCAGTCCATGGCCTTCGCATAAAGGTCACCCATAACCGGGGCTGCGGGCGGGAATGCACGCAAAAACTCGGTCATTCCATCCTGGGCCTGCTGGCGCTTGGTCGCGTAGTTCGGCCCCTGCTCCATTACGACATCATACGATCCGGATGTGATGTCGTTCAGGACCTTCGAGACACCATTGACGAGCTGCGGCTTGTTGATCTCAACCATATCTGGTTTGCCGTCATCGCCCAGGATCTGAACGGTACGCTGAGTGTCGTAGACCTTGGGGAATAGCTCGTTGACAATCTCGGCCGTCCGCTCGATCGCGAGGGCGAAGTTGTCGTGATAGACAAACGTTCCCGTGTCCCCCTGCGCATCACGCCGCGCAATTGCAACACCACTCGTTTCGTTGGACTTTGCGCCAAGGCTCGCATCGAACAGGCCGATGACCGCTTTCATATCTTCTGAATTGCGGATTTTTGCTTCGGATATTGCCGGCGATCCGACGGGCGGCTGCACCCGTTGCGGGGGGCCTGGCGCCGCAGGGTCTGGAGTATACTCCAAGAATGGATGGGCTTCAGTGTTTGCGGTTTCCCAGATGTCGTAATGGTCCTGAAATTGCTTTTTGGTGCCGATCCAAGGCGCCTTAGGCTGCAGCGCGATCACCTCAGTCTCAGCCGAGGCGTAATAGTTTTCCATCCGCTGTGGGTCACGTGCGTAGCGGACGATGCCATGCCGATAGACCTCTCGGCCGATACGCACTTCCTCGCCAATCACGGGGACAACTGGGATGTGCATCCCGAGCCAATCAACCTCGTCTAGGACCTCCGCCATTGTCAGCGTATAGCGGCAAACCTTATAGCTATCGCGATATTCGACACGTGCACCGCGCCCTTCAAGATACTGTATCGCCTCCCTCACCCGATCGTCCGGCACATCAGCAACGACATCGGTCAGGTCATCGATCGTGCCATCTGGCATCAGTGCGAGCAGCCGTTCGATCGGCTTCTTTTTCCAGTATTGCTGGACGCGGATATAGTCGTCAGTCGCCCAGCTTGAAAACCAGCTCGTGCCGCCCAAGCCATACAGCGATGTGTCGAACCCTTCCGCCTTAGCTTTTGGCCATTTCTTCTTGAACTTTGCCCGGGTCATATCGGTCGGGACAAAACAATGTTCCGCGTCCGATTTTGTCGGCAAGAACGCATCGGCGTCCCACAGAACCGAAACGCCGTCCTCGATGCCTACGATCCTGATTTCCTGATTGAACGTTCCGGCGTGAGCATACTCGGTTTCGACTGCCCAATGGCCAATGCCACAAGTAACCTGGCTATCAGCGCCGGTGGTGTAGACGTGCTTCGCCTTGCTTCGGTTCTCCACATAGCGAAGCATGCCAGCGCGGATTTCCGCAGTTTCAACATCTGCCCCACTGTCGACCGGCACGACCTTGATGCTGGGCCGCGACTGCCGCATGTCGCCAGTCACCTGACGGATGAACTGCGGAAGTTTGTTGATCACAAGACATGGACGGTTTTTCCGCTGCTCAAGAGCCTCCGGTGACCACTGATCGTCCTGCCGACCACGACGAAACTTCAGGTCTTGATAGGCTTCCTCAATGTTACCTTGTTCTTTAGCGTAGTCGCGCTCGTATTCTAGCAGCGCTTCCTCATGCACCTTCTGCCAGTCGTTCGGCGCGACTTTGCCGCCGCCGGACTTGTCGTCGGCGTCCATGTCGTCACTCTCGGCCATTGATTTATGCGCCCATCCATGACCCGGCACGGCGGGGCGTGCGGATCCTCTCGACGCGCTCAAAGACGGGCTCTGCGAACGTCAGCACAATCGCATCCCACTCGTCAGGTGATCGAACACCGCGCGCTCGCATGTGCTCTTTGCTTTCCAATTGAAGCCGCTGGTTCACGTCGTAAGAGTAACCAGGGCCGCAGGCGTCCGCCTGCAAACTGTCCAAATCCGGTATGTCGGCGCCGCCCGGATCATCGAGCCAATCTTTTGAGCGCATCCACATTTCTGCCCGGCGATTGCGCGGGCCTGCTGCCTTCGTTCCATCCGGCAACAACACAACGGGTTCCTGCGGCTCTGAGCCGAAGTTGATCGGCGTCACCACATCGAGGTACACACCACCCCAGCTATGCAGAATATCGACAACGCCCGCGCCAACACCACCTACGTCAACAAACACCCTCGCAGGCTTATCAGCGTCGATAACCTGTTTGATCCAATTGGCACCCTGTACCGTGTCGATCTTCGACTTGCTTTCCAGCTTCTCGACCTTGCGGCCTCGCCGCCATGCGAGTGAGAACCGGTCGTCTCCAAACCGCGCTGGGTCTGCGCCGATCACTAACGGGCCGATACCCTCATGCTCAGCCTTACGAGCCGCCAGAACGCGATCTGACCGAATGTAGCTGTCATGCCCCGTAAGCTGGAAAGCCTCGTCTGCCGTCGCAGGATATTCCTGCTTGAACAGCAGCGGGTCTTTCAGCTCCGCAATTTTCGCGCGGCGCCACACCATCTGCTCAAGGCTGAGATGGTGCGCAGCAGCATATTCTGACTCTTCCCCATCGAGGGCGAAGCCAGAAGGAACCGGCCTGCGGTATTCGTCCTGCCAGAACCACGGAATGAAGATCGCTTCGTAGTCGCCAATGCCGGCCTCTGCCTGCTGCCAGCGCTCATGAAACTCGCCACCCACGCCGTTAGCCGTCGACTCTAGAACAATCTCAGTGCCGGGTAGGTCAGGGATAGCCTGAACAACGCCAGCGAAATGTGTGCTCGCATTCGGCCAGAAAGCCACCTCTGAGCCGTGGAAGAGCTGGACGGTCTGTGACCGCCCTACCGCTTTCGCCCCCGCTGTACCGACCGCGTACCCGCTCTCAAGGGCCGAGAAACTCAACTCCTTTGCGTTTGCACTGCCGGTGATCGGCTTCACCAACTCTGGACAGTGTTGATGATAGCGATCAACCATCCCGAACAGGTTGTTTGTGGCGTCCTGCTCGTGCGTCAGGATGAACACCCGAACACCCCGACTGTGCGTCGATCTCCAGTAGTACCGACCGCCTATGTAGGTCGAAATGCCCTGCTGACGCCCCTTCAGAACCAGCGCCCGCACCTTGCCAGTCTTGGCGCGCTGCGCCTCCAGTCGGTCATGCAAGTAGAGCTGAGCCTGATTCAGCACGAGGGGCTGAATGTCCCCGCCTTTGGTTCTGATCTTCAGGCACTTCGAAGCGTAGTGCTTGAAGTCGTCCCTAAGCCTGCGCCTGATCGTCCGTTCCCGGCTCGTCAAGCTCATCGAGTGCATCCTCGTGCGTCAGGCTCAAACCGCCAGAATGCTCGACAGCGGCCAGCCGAGCATGAACATATGGAGCCGCCGCTTTGGCGGCGTCCATCCGCGTTTCTTTGTCGTTGGTATCGTCGCGAAGCTGAGCGAGCATGTAATCGAGGGGACTAATCCCACCCTCTAGCGCCTTCTGTCTGGCGTCCTCGTTCAGCTTGGTTGTCTGGCCAGGTTTGCGACCAGCGCCCGCTCTAGCCCCGCCGTGCGCCATCTTGAATTCTTGAATTCATTTCAAGTTCACCCCATAGAAAAACCCGCCTCGGATCGCTCCGGGCGGGCTTCTGCATCATCTATTTCTGACGAGAACTTATTCGCGCGCGTCTGTCAATCCCGAAATGCACAACGAGCGCGTCGAGCCCGTTGATAAGCAGCGCAAGCGAACCGGAATCCCTTACCGGCATATCCATGATCGCATGGTCCTTCACTGCGCGCGCTGCACGCGCCCCGACACTCGAGCAGGCTTCAAACGCCTTGTTGTGACGATCCTTGATTGCCTGAGCTTGCTCACGCGGCATGTCGCCATCGTAGCCGCCACCACTCACGCGGTTGAGATCAATCCCGGTCGGATGGAGCGGTAGCGGCGAGTAGATGCGGCGTGCGGCCTCGGCAAGCCCGGCATACTGCAAACCGGCCTCATGCTGTGCAGGCGTGATCTTCCGGGTCAGCAACAGCTTCCCGAACTCTGAGCCAGCTTCTGGCAATTCCCGTAGTTTCTTCATCACCCCTGCCCGATGCGGCTGCGCAGCCACGAATGCCTTTGGATCCTCGTAGGCCCGCGCGATGCGGCCATTTGACTCACGCTTGCCTGCCTTCCTGCGTCGTCCGACCATGATCCAGATTGCTCCGTTTCGAATTTTCACAAGCTCGCGACGCCAGACCAGCATCAGCTACCCGCCGTCGCGTGCCGGTCGATGATCTCGGCACCCGGGAACATCTGCTTAACCGCGGCGACCATCTTGAACCCCTCGGCAGACGCAAACAGCGTCGCCACCTCGTCAGGCGTGATCCAGACCACATCCGCGCCATGAAGCTCTCTCACACGCTCAACTGCGGCCTTCTGCTCACCGATCGCCACGACCATCGCCGTACGAGAACAGCGGCCAAGCAGGTACGCATCGTCCGCCGCGCCTGCCGCCTCAAGAGCCCGACATGCAGCCGCGTATCCCCGACACATCGCCGCGCCCTGCGTTTCGATCTCGTCGGCCGTTCCGGTGATGCAGGCATGGTCGAACAGGTTCCGTTGCTCGCCAAGCCGCTGTGCCAGGTCAGCATCGACCCGACGCAGCGCCAGCATGGTCCACCTGCTCTCGAATGCCGTTGCTGCAGTCGCCACCTGTGCGAACCAATGGCGCATGGTCTGCTCGTCGCGAGCCATCTGCGAGGTGCTCATGCGACACCCCCGACGACCCGAGGGGACAGCACTTCGAACGCCGATCCTAACTTATTCCTATATGCGTATGCGTACATACCCCTGTATGTACATCTAGAAATAATAAGAGAAAGAAGTGCTGTAGTGCTGTGACGCACAGCATGCGACTGTTCCGTCGAATGAATTTTCACAGCACGTTGCGGAAACGAAATGCTGTACAGCATGTTCGGTTCTGCTGCTGATTTTTTGAGCAGCACGTTAGGCGCTGTGCACAGCACGTCGAAAATCGCCTTACAGCACATCGAAATCGCCTCAAAAACGGGGTGCATTTGCGTCCTCCAGATGGGTGTTTGCGGTAGCCCGATTGACCTCGTGCTTGGTCAGGCTGACGCCCTTGGAGCCGCCCTTGAGCTGCGGCCCTTGGTTGTGCAGGTCCCAAAGCTGGAGGCCTTCATCGGTCAACGAAACGCCGGTAATGAACCGCCGGCCGTTGGCGTCGGTGGTCTCTCCCGCCCATGGCGCGACCGCACGCAACCGCGGGAAGAAGGCCCGTGCACCGAATGCGCGGGCCTCGTCACCGTCCTGTTCGCGTTGCCAGCCGTGGTAGGCGCACATCATGTCGGCCCGGGCGACCTTGCCATGCGGCGCCTTGGCGATCGCGGCGCGCGCCCACTCGCCAACCGGATTGTTATCGTCCTTGAAGCGCTGGATGGCCGCCCGGACACTCTCAGGAAGGTCGTAAGAGCCGCGCTCAAGCAGGCGGCGAAGACCGATCAAAGCCCAGTTCAGAATCCCTGGTCCCTCATTTGAAGCGATCCACGCGCCAAGCGTCATGCCGCGGGTTACGCCGGCCCGTTGTCGGGCAGCGTGGGCCTGCTCCTCGGAGACTACGCTGGTCATCTCGAGGACCAGCGACCGGTTGAAGATGGCGTCCGACTTGTCCCGCGCCCGGGGCAGCGCGTTGGTGGTGAGCAGGACCGGCAATTGGAGCTCTACCCCCGCGACAGCAGGCTTGTGCTTGCGCTCGATGTCGATCGGTTCGCCCGTGACGATCGTCTTGAACCGTTGAGGGTCGAGGTCGTCGCCTTCATTGATGGCGTCGTCGCGGATCCATGCTGCGGCCTGGTAAAGCGACGACAGGCCGAACCGCTCGGACACCTCGGACACGCTGGGGGTGGCAATCGGATCGCCAATCAGCAGTCGAATGATCCGGGACAGCTCCGTCTTCCCTGTGCGGGACGGCCCGACGAGGATCAGCGCCTTGCGCTCCTCGCGCGAGAGGTGGCTAACCGCCAGCGCTGAGCCGACCCAGTCCTGAACCACGGTCAAGAAGGCGTCGCGGTCGCTTATGTCGCGGTCCGCGAACATCGAGGCGAGCAGCGACTGGAAGGCCGGACACTCCTTCCCGGGCTCGTACGCGACGCCGATTTTACGCTGCGCATACCAGTGCGGGCCATGGGGGTGGAATTTGCCGCTGGCGATCTCGAGCACGCCGTTCTGGCAAACGATTACTTCGCCCCCCGCCCATTGCACGTCACGCTGGAACAGGTCCGGATGTTCCGTCAGTCGCTTCCAGGCAGCGTTGAGGTTGGCCGTTTTACTGGGTTCGCCCAACACCTCGAACCCGCGCTGCACAAGCGTGAGAAGCCATTGCTGGTCCGCTGGTGTCATGACGTGCCATGTGCCGGCCGAATACAGCCAGACCTCACCCTCTGTTAGGAGGATGTCTTGACCTGCTGCTCGGATAGCCTCCACCACACCATCGGCAACGACGGTCGCCACGGCAGTGCGTTCAGCCTGCCGTGAGGACGGCGCCTTCTTCTTGGCCTTCTCCTGCCGCTTCTCGGCAAGGTCCACGACCTGACCGCCGTTGACGACCTCCTCCATCTGTTTGACCTGCTCAAGCGATCTCCGTGTTGGCGCTGCGGCCTGTCTTGGATGCTTCTTCAGCCAGGCCTCGCACATCTTCTGGATGGCTCGCTCTTCCCGGCGCCAATTCCAGCGAGCGCCGTACGGGCCTGCAGCCGCTTGTGTGGCGGCGAGGACAGTATCGACCACATCGGCAACATCCTGACC
>JAFVHU010000055.1 GCA_017474385.1 Afipia sp.
CGCGCCACCGCATCCCACCAAAGCGCGTCGAAGACGCGCGTGAACGCGCTGTTGGTATCGTGACGATCGCGAAACGCCCCTCATGACGGGGCGGGATATAAGGAATATAGTCCTATATGAAAACAACGTCAAGTTCGGCGTGGTATCGAATGGGTATCTTTCGATCCGCGCGGGACGGCCCTAAACAAAGCCCCGCTGATTTTCCTCGATGAGGAGGGAACCATTCGCGGTTCCGTAGTTGGTAAAGATGGCAGACAGCACCATCGCCCACCGTCCCGTCCGTTCCCGCACCAGCCGATTTGCGCACGTCATCGAACGCGTCGGACTGTCCATGGCCGGCGCATCGTGCGGCCTGTTCGTGGCTGCACATGTCTCGAACGCACGCGTCGATGCGCTGAGTTCCGTCAGCATGAGCCTCGCTTTGATGATTCTCGGCGCAATCGGCTTCTATCTGGGAATCGATGTGCCACCCCACCGCTCAGGCAGGCTGCATATGGCACGTGCCGCAGCGTCCGCCGGCGAAGATCCATCGGCAACCGATCCCGTCGAACTTCTCAGTTCAGCCGGAACCTTCCTCGCCGCCATCGCGGCTTTCATCTCGGTCTATTCCATTGTTACCGACGCCGACACAACCACCGCGACATCGTCATTGCTCGCGTTCGGCTGGCTGCTGGGCGTGATGATGCAGATCGTGGCCGGTCTGACGGCACGAATGCGGAAAACTTGAGAGAATTTTAGTCGAATGGACGTTGCAGCGCAGAACCCGCGCACATTCAGGACATTTTGTCAGGACGACTTTTCGTGATCGGGATGTGATGCAGCCTTGATAACCACAGGCGCGCCCAGCGCTTCGCGTTGTTTCTTCAAGGCTTCGCCGCGCGCCTTCGCACACATCGCCTTGTCATGAGGCGTCGTCTGTTTCGGCCCGCCCCCTTCGACCCGCGACACCATTTGCCGAGGCATATGGCTGCCATCGGCAGGCGGCTGGATGATCATGGGGGGAGGTTTTCGTGTGGACATGCAACATAAACGCGCAGCCTGCCTAATAGTTTCCTGGAACTAATCGCGCGGCACAATTTTAGTCGGGCCATTGTGACGCAGCGGAGATGGTTGGTCTCCTTCATGGTCCCGTCGCAATTCCGGACGAAGCTTCGCCCGAGCAACCCGCGATGATCAGGCGCGGCAGCCGGTCATGACCGGATCATTTCCGGGCGCGGATTGTTCTCGTTATTCTTCATCGAAACGAGGAGTTTGCTCATGGCTTCCAAGGTCAAACCCATTCCCCAAGGCTTCCACACCGTCACGCCATATCTCATTGTCGACGGCGCGGAGAAGGTCATCGGCTTTCTGAAGAAAGCCTTCGATGCCGAGCTGCTGCACGAGATGACCAAGCGGCCCGACGGGACGGTGATGCATGCCACGCTGAAAATCGGAAACTCGATGATCATGATCGCGGACTCATCGGAGTATGCCAAAGCCTCTCCTGTGATGCTCTATCTGTATGTGCCCGACGCCGACGCCGCCTACCAGAAGGCCATCAAGGCCGGCGGCACCTCGATTATGGAGCCAGCGGATCAGTTTTACGGCGACCACTCCGGCGGCGTGAAAGATCCCGCAGGCAATAGCTGGTTTGTCGGCACGCATGTCGAGGACGTCAGCGCAACCGAACTGAAGAAACGCGCGGAAGAAGAACTCAAGAAGCGCAGCAAGGCGGCGTGAGCTGCGGGCATGAGGGCCGGACGCTCAGTGCGGCCCTGCCCGCTCGTAGATGAACTTCGGCATTTCCCACTTGTAGCGGATCGCCAGCAGGCGGAACGTCAGACCGAACGCGACCGAGCCGATCACCACCGCAACATGCTCGGTGCCGAAATGCGTGCCCGCGACATAGATCGCGCCCGTCATCAACGAAACGCTGGCGTAAAGCTCGCTGCGAAACAGCAGCGGCACCTCGGTGCAGAGAATGTCGCGCAGCACGCCGCCGGCGCATCCGGTGATCATGCCCGCGACCACCACGATGGTCAGCGGATGACCCATGCTTCTCGCCACGTTGCAGCCGATGATGGTGAAGACCACAAGGCCGATCGCGTCGAGCACGAGAAAGAGATAGTGCAAGCGATGCACCACCCGCGCCAGCGCGATGGTCAAGAGCGCCGCGCCGCCGGTGAGAAACAGCAGCGAGGGATGCTTCACCCACAGCAGCGGATAATGCCCGAGCAGCATATCCCGCAGCGAGCCGCCGCCAAGCGCGGTGACGCAGCCGAGCACGGCGACGCCGAACCAGTCCATCTTGCGCCGCCCGGCCGCCAGCGCCGCCGTCATGGCCTCGGCAACCAGGGCGAACAATCCGAAGAAAAAGAGTACCGATTCGGCGGGCTCCATGGGCAAGCCCTAGCACAGTTCGGCAGCAGCCGCAGCGCGGGGGCTTTCCGGTCGGAAAGGCGCGGGAAATACAGCGCGTTTCAACAACCACAATCGTCATGGCCGGGCTTGACCCGGCCATCCACGTCTTTGGCCCTTCTTCGTCATTGCGAGCGCAGCGACGCAATCCACCTTATAAAAGTGGATTGCTTCGTCGCTACGCTCCTCGCAATGACGACGTGGATAACCGGGACATAGGCAAGTGGAAGCGACGCCGTTCTTCGAACGGCTATGCCCGGTGATGACAAAGGGGTTACGCGGGCCAGCTCTCCGCCTGCACCATGATATCGCGGGTGCGCTTCACCTCGGGCCAGTCGCGGTCGAAGTCTTTTATGAGCCGCTTCATCTCCTCCCCGCCCGCGGCGCTATCCAGCGACGCGCGGTCCGGAAATTCATACATCGCCAGATGGACGGCGGGATCGTTGGCGAGCCAGTAGCGCCACGCGCGCTTGGAGCCGAACGATTTCACAGCGTCAGGAAGATGTTCGCGTGAATACCAAGCATCGAACGCAGCGCGTTTGGACTCATCGAGGACAGTGGCGCGGACGACGAGGATGTGGGGCATGGGTAACCTAACGTTGAAGTCGGGCAGCAGAGCATATTCCTCCCCACCTCGTCAGAATCAACTGCATTGTCTATAGTGAACAAATGGCAGATCGCACTTACCATCTAAACGGTAGTTTTAAGCCCACTATCAAGCGCAACGCAGACTTGGAGGGGCCGGATTTTTTCCCGACGCCTGCTTGGGCGACCCTTGCCCTCATCGAGAATGAAGCATTCAACGGCGAAATATGGGAATGCGCCTGTGGTGATGGTGCGATGGCCCGCGTACTCGAGAGAGCCAACCACTCGGTCTTCAGCTCGGATCTTTATGACCGCGGTTTTGGGCAAACAGGATTAGATTTTCTGTCGGCGGACCGCACGTCAGACAACATTATAACCAACCCACCTTACAACAGCGCCGAGGCTTTTGTTCAGGCTGGCGTTGCAAAATCCCGAAAGAAGTTTGCATTGCTCTTGCGGCTCGCGTTTTTGGAGGGAGCCAATAGAGCAAATACGATTTTCAAAGTTACACCGCCCGCTAGAGTTTTAGTTTTCAGCGAGCGGATCACTTTCTATCAAAAAGGAGCCATCCAGAAAGGCTCCGGCACAACAGCTTACGCTTGGTTTGTTTGGGATAAGGATGCCCCAAACAGAACCGAACTGAAGTGGTTGAAGCCAGGTTACAAAGCTCGTTACTCGGAGAGCCCATCCAAGAATTGACGGCCTTGCTCTGTAATCCTGATACCGTCGCCAACTTCTTCGGCAAATCCCCGAGCAAAGATGTTCGTCGAAGTACCTTTGTGGGATTTTAGATTCCGAACGATCTGACTAAACTTGGTGTCGTTCCGACCATCGAGAATTTCTGCGTCTTCTCCACTGGGAGCGAACTCAGCAGATAACTCGTTGATCAGGTCCGACGTAGAAATGTAACCACCCTTCCTTGCAGCAGCCGCGCGCAGAGCGGGAATCCGAACGTGCTTCTCGCGAATACAACCACCACGAAAGAGCTTCTCTTTAGGACTCAGCATTGCTTCAAGTCTCCCTCAAATTAAAACGAAGGAGATTTGGGAATTTCCGCTCATCTTAAAAAGGTGAGAATGGCTGACCTATCAGCAGAGAAGCTCGTGGATAACTCCAATTTTCCTTTGCAATTACAAAAGAATCTCGCCCCTCACAACGGAATGTTGTCGTGCTTCTTCATCGGCACGTCGACGTGCTTGTCCTTGAGCATCGCCAGCGCGCGTGCGATGCGCTTGCGCGTCGAGTGCGGCATGATGACGTCGTCGATATAGCCGCGCTCGGCAGCGACGAAAGGCGACAGGAAGCGATCTTCGTATTCCTTGGTGCGCGCGGCGATCTTCTCCGCGTCGCCGATGTCCTGCCGGAAGATGATTTCCACCGCGCCCTTCGCGCCCATCACCGCGATCTGCGCCGTCGGCCAGGCATAGTTCATGTCCGCGCCGATTTCCTTCGAGGCCATCACGTCGAACGCGCCGCCATAGGCCTTGCGCGTGATGACCGTCACCAGCGGCACCGTGCACTGGCTGTAGGCGAACAGCAGTTTCGCGCCGTGCTTGATCAGCCCGCCGTATTCCTGCGCGGTGCCCGGCAGGAAGCCCGGCACGTCCACGAAGGTCACGATCGGAATGTTGAACGCATCGCAGAAGCGCACGAAGCGCGCGGCCTTGCGTGAAGCGTCAGAGTCGAGCACGCCCGCCAGCACCATCGGCTGGTTGGCGACGAAGCCCACCGTCTTGCCTGCGATGCGGCCGAAGCCGGTGACGATGTTCTTGGCGAACGTGTCCGCGAGTTCGAAGAAGTCCCCCTCGTCCACAACCTTCAGGATCAGTTCCTTGATGTCGTAGGGCTCATTCGGATTGGACGGGACCAGCGTGTCGAGCGAATCATCCACGCGCTCGATGTCGTCGAAGCTCGGCCACTCGGGCACGCCATCGGTGTTGTTGCTCGGCAGGAAGTCCAGCAGCCGGCGCATCTGGAGCAGCGTCTCGACGTCGTCGCTGAACGCGCCGTCGGCGATCGAGGACTTCGTCGCGTGAACGCTCGCGCCGCCGAGTTCTTCCGCCGTCACCACTTCGTTGGTCACGGTCTTCACCACGTCGGGTCCGGTGACGAACATGTAGCTGGTGTTCTTCACCATGAAGATGAAGTCGGTCATCGCCGGCGAATAGACGTCGCCGCCCGCGCACGGGCCCATGATGACGCTGATCTGCGGAATGACGCCCGAGGCGATCACGTTGCGGCGGAACACATAGGAATAACCCGCCAGCGCGGCGACGCCTTCCTGAATGCGTGCGCCGCCCGCATCATAGAGACCGATGATCGGCGCGCGTGCTTTGAGCGCCATGTCCTGCAGCTTGGTGATCTTCAGCGCGTGGGTCTCGGACAGCGAGCCGCCGAACACGGTGAAGTCCTTCGCAAACACGAAGGTGGTGCGGCCGTTGACGGTGCCCCAGCCGGTGACGACGCCGTCGCCGGGGATCTTGGTCTTGTCCATGCCGAACTCCACCGAGCGATGCTCGACGAACATGTCGAATTCCTCGAACGACCCCTTATCCAGCAGCAACTCGATGCGCTCGCGGGCGGTCAGCTTGCCGCGCGCGTGCTGCGCCTCGATGCGCTTGTCGCCGCCGCCCTTTTTTGCGCCCGCGCGGCGTTGATCGAGTGCTTCGAGGATGTGCTTCATGGATTTCGTCCCGGCTAATGGGCGGCGGGCGCCGCCGTTCTTGAATGGTTGGCCAGCGTTCTAGCACGCTGTCCGGGCGGGAGAAAATGGTCCGAGGGCCCCGAAATTGACAGGTCCGGGCCGCCCGCCGCGCGTGCTAAAAGACGGCGTTTACAAGGGATTCGCAAGCCATGATCGACACCACGACAACCCCGGCTTTGGGCGGCGCCACCGGCGGGGTCCGCACCCTGCTGCGGCTGGAGGGCGCGGCGCTCGCCGTTGCCTGCATGGTGTTCTACAGCTATTTCGAGGGCTCCTGGTGGATGTTCGCCATCCTGCTGCTGGCCCCGGACCTGAGCTTTCTGGGCTATCTCGCAGGTCCCCGCGCGGGAGCCGCCGCCTACAACGCCGCCCACGCGGCGATCCTGCCGATGCTGCTCGCCATCTTCGCCATGGTCATGCCCTCGGCGCTGGCGATGCACCTGTCGCTGATCTGGTGCGCCCATATCGGGATCGACCGCGCGCTGGGCTACGGCCTGAAATACGACGCCGGATTTACGTTCACCCATCTCGGGCGGATCGGGAGGGATGCGGGACAATAACCGTCATGGCCGGGCTTGTCCCGGCCATCTCGATTGTTCGAGCATGGTGCCTTGTCAATCGGGATCACCGGGACAAGCCCGGTGATGACAATCAACAATGTGCTTGGCGTCACGCCTTCGGCGGGCGGCTCTGCACGAAGTAGCTCGACTTGTGCACCACCTTGCCGTCGCGGAGCGTAATGACGTCGACCAACTCCATGGTCACTGGTTTACCGTCCGGCGTGGTCGCGGTGAGGACCGATTCTGAGACGAAATGATCGTCGCTGCCATAGAGCGCGACCGGCTCGAACTTGATGCCCGGCAATCCGGAGATGTCCTTGCCGAACTGCTCGGCGACCACGTCCTTGCCCTTGTAGACCTTCGGATTGCCGTGGCGCTGATAGCTGGTGTCGTCGGCATGAAACGCCATGATCGCCGCAACGTCGTGCGCATTCCACGCGGCGTTGTAACGCACGGCGAGATCTTTCCACGACGAGCCTGGTGCAATTTTCGCGGCTGCTGAAGAGGACATAAACAAACTCCCTAGGCTCATTGTTTTTCTGAATTGCCGCGAGCCTAGCCGGTTTCACGCGGGCGCGAAACCGGACAAGGTGTCAGATGGCTCCTATGTCGCTCAGGCATTGCTGCGCGATCTTCATGCGATCCGCGACATGCTTCGGTTCGCGGATGTCGAGGTTGAGCGCGAACACGGTCTGCGCACTGCCCTTCTCGGCCCATCCGACCAGCCAGCCGAGGCTCGCCTTGGCCCCTTCAATCGCGGTCCTGTCATCGACACCGATCAATCCCGTCTTGGCGCGGATGATGCTGTCGCCCGCCTTGGTCACCGGCAGAATGTCCGCGGTCAAATCCTGCGCGCGCTTTGACACGGGCAGCGCACGCCGCCGCAGCTTGTCGACGAATGCGATCTGCTCCAGCGGCGAGATGCGCGAGTCCCCCGTCAGCCAGAAGCGGTCGATGCCGCCGCCGATGTTGCGGTTGCCGTACTCGAATCCATCGACATACTTCTGCATCCGCTCCTTGCCGATCCGCCGCGCGATCTCCTGATAGACCGGCACAGCGGAGACCGCGATGGCGGTGCGCAAGGTGTGATCCTTGTTCCATTCGGGAATGCTGCGCGTCACGCCGTCCCACTTGAAGATGTCCTTGTCCGGATCGGCGACGACACCGGTCTCCAGCGCAATGACGGAATTGGGAATCTTGAACGTGGATGCCGGAAGAACCGCCTCTCGCGCGCGGGAATTGTCGCTGACGATGACATGCTGTTCGTCGGCCCGGAACGCCGCGAAGGCGCCCACGGTGCCCTCGTCGGTGAAATACTTCTGCAGTTTTTTGCGGACCTCATATCGCGGCACACCGGTGGCGAATGCAGGTACGGGGATAACGGCCGCAGCCAGAAGTCCGAGAGTGTCACGACGATTGATCATAAGTCATTCACCCGATTCAGCGCTGCGGTAACTGCACGCGGCATCGTGGTGAAATGATGACGATGGAATCATCCCGCCGTTATTCACGATCTCTCAGCACGTCGTCCCGGCGAAGGCCGGGACCCATACTCCCTGAGTTCTGAATTAAGCAAACATGCCGGAGCAACTTTCGTGATCATCACATCGTTTGGTGGTTATGGATCCCGGCCTTCGCCGGGATGACACCGAATGTGTAGTGCGCTCACGCAACTCACAGCACACTTGAAGCACGTCAGCGCAGCCGTCCCGTCAGCCGCATGACGAAAATCAGGACTTCCGCGACGCCCTTGTAAAGCTCGGCGGGAATCTCGTCGCCAAGCTCGACATTGGAGAGCGCGCCAGCCAGCACTTCATTCTCCTGAATGGGAATGTCGTTCTCTTTCGCGATCTCGATGATCTTCTCGCCGAGCGTGCCCTTGCCCTTGGCGACGACGCGCGGCGCGCCCTTCTTGTCATAGTGCAGCGCGACCGCGAGACGATTTTTGATGTCGATGCTCACAGCGAGCGATCCAGAAAATGGCCGGCCGGCGGCGGCGCGGCCTTTGGCGGCGCGCCCTCGCCGATCACGATGTCGCCCGGCTCAAGCGCCGCTTCGCGCAGGGCATGAGACAACTGAGGTGCATTGATGCGAAGCTGCGCCGCCGTCGCGGGCCGCTCGGCCCACATCCGCACCGATGTGCGCCCATGGCTCAGCGACACCAACGCATGCACCGGCCCGCTCGGCTCGACATCGAGCGAGAACCGTGCGCGCCAGACACGGCTCGCTGCCTCTATCTCGTTACCTGAGCCGTCGCGCGAAATCTCGAACTGCGCTACCGCCGTGCCTTGCGGCGTGGCAAACGGAATCTCGAAATTCCAGCGCGGCACCGTGGGATCGTTGCGCGTGCCGGGCACATCCACCAGCAACGAGGCCGCCTGCAACAGTGTCTGCCGCGCCAATGCCGCGTCGGTATTCTCGATCAGGCGATAAGCGACCGTCGCCGGGGCATCGTCCGGCGCGAGCGATGGCAGCGCGACAGGCTGCGCTGCGGTCTCCGAGCCGCGGAACGGCGGCGGCGGTACGTTGGTGCGCGCGATCGCCTCGTCACCGTCGCTCAAGCCACGCGCAACGCCTGCACGCGCTTCCGCATCGAGCATGTTTGCAACGGCATCCTGCACGCCCTTGGGAAATCCCTGCAACACTTCCTGCAAGGCCGTGAGCCCGGCGCTGGCCGCGGCTGCGCGGTTGGCCGCCGTCGGCAGCGGTTCGTTCGGCGCATAGATGCGAATTTTTCCGTCGAGTTCGGCGGCATCGTCCGCGACACGCACCGGCGCCTGCGGCAGCAGGATGTCGCCAGCTTCGATCTCCGGCGACAACGGCGGCGCAGCGGATGGCGGCACGCTCAAAGGCAGCGGTGAAGCGGCGCTCTCCGCGGGCGCAGTGCCGAGCCACGATGCGACGGTCTGGCGGAATACGATCAGCGCGGCCTTGAGATCGGGGCCGTTAGAGATCTGCGAAGACGCGAGGCTTTGCTCAAGGAAGAGACCCGAATTGCGGAACGCGTTTTTCAGTGCGTCGCCGGTCAGATTCTCGCCGAGCGGCGTGCGCTGCGCCAGCAGTTGCGCGGCGGCCTGTTGCAGCGTTTGCGGCATCGTCGGCGACGATGCCGCAACACCCAGATTTGCAAACAGCGCCGAGAGACTGCCCTGCCGCGCGGCGGCGCTCTGCACCGCGGCCGACACGGCGAGCGCTTCGAGGTTGGTCAGCACGCGGCCAGCGGCTGCGGCCTGCACGGGCACGTCGGCCTTCGGCACGCTGACGGTATCGGCCTTCGCTGCACCGGCAGACGCGGCAGGTGCGGACGACGGCGCATCGCCCTCGCCCGGAACGATCTGAAGCCGCACGCCCTGCGGGGTCTGCGATACCGCGAGTTGCAGGGCCTGACCCGGCGTGAGCGGCACTTCGGACAACACTTCGATGGTCAGGTTGGCAATCGCGATGCGGACCAGATTGGCGTCGAGTTGCTTGAGTACGGTCGCGTCGATCACGGTGCCCGGCTGCAACGCCACGCCCGCCGCCACGCTCTGGGCGGCCACGACCGGAAAGACGGGATTGATGGCGATAGACATGATGGAGGCCTTGTTCGGCCGCCAAGCTAGCCCAGCGTCGTAAACGTCTTGTTAACCGAAGGTGGTCTGCTCCCTCTCCCCGCTTGCGGGGAGAGGGTTGGGGTGAGGGCAAACTCGCAACGCGAAGGCACTCGCCCCTCACCCGGATTGCCATAGCGCGTCGCAGACGCGCGTAAACGCGCTTATGGCAATCCGACCTCTCCCCGTAAACGGGGAGAGGTGAAAGTCTCGCCGGAATGACGGCTTAGAGATCTCGTTATGAGAACGCCTTCAGCACCTTCGCCGCGGCCTCGAAATCCCTGAACTTTGAGGCGCGGCGGGCGTCGACTTCCTCGTCCGCGCCCCATTTCTCGCGATTCCAGTCCTCGTCCACATGCGCGGCGGCCCAGACCTGATCGACGTCCAGTACGCCGTGCTTCAGCGCCAGCGCAAGCATCGCCGAGCCGGTCAGCGTGGTCACGACATGAAAGGCGCCGACCGGCCATGCATCCACGGGCAAAGCGCCGCGCGCAGCCGCCACCGCGGTCTCCGGTTGCGCGACATGGATCACGCCTTCGGTCAAAATGAAATGCGCACCGAGGTCATCGGCAGCCCAGCGCAGCACCGGGTCCCAGTGCTCGGCCTGCCGTGCGATCAGCGCGTCGGGAAAACCCGCGCGATAAAACAGCAGATCGGTCTCGAAATACTTGGCGGCATCGGCGGCCACGGCCTGAACATTTCCGGCGACGCCGTCGATCACGCTGTTGGCGAGCCGCGTCAGCGGCATCGCCATCGGATCGATGTCGTCCTTCTGGGCGTCCCACTCCGCCGCCATTGCCTCGGCAAGATCACGCGTCGGCGCTGTCAGCAGATTGCGTCCCGGCGTACGGATCGGCTTGCCGTCCAGCGTCACCCCGAAACCGTCGGGACCTTCGGCAACGCCAGTGCTGGTGTAGAAGCGTTTGCGCAGCGGCGTGCGCGAGGACTTGCGCGAGGCCTCGCGCGGATCGAGCGGCGACTTGCCGGCAACTTCATCGAACAGTTCGCGCATCTACCTACTCTTTTGATTTTCCGGGCATGACCTGTTCCGAAAACCGGTACCCACTTTTCGGGGTCATGCCCTACTGATTTGCACACTGGCGCGAATAGGCTGCGCGCTGATTTGGGTTTAGCCCCCACGCTGCGCCGTCATCAAGGCAGCGCGCAACGCGGTCGCTGAACGATGGACGGCGGTCGCGCTTCAGTACCGGCTTCGGCGGCGTGTCCTGGGTCACGACGCCTGGCGTCGTGTTCTGCAATGCGAACGGCGGCGGCGAATTCATCTGCGGCACCGTCGGCACCACGATCGGTGGCGGCGGAGGTGCCGGTGGCGCGACCGGGAACGGAATCACAGGCTGCGCGCCGACGCCGCCCGGCGGATAGAGCTGCGCGTGCGCGATGCCGGAAACGAGCGCGGACAGTGCGAGCACGATTGCGAATGCGGTTGTTTTCATCATGATGATATCGTTACCCCGGACAGCGGCAGCAAGAGGATCACCCTTGAGTGATCACTCCTCCGGCGCGTTCTCGATCGGATCGAAACGATCGGCCTCGAGGCCGAGCAGGTTCCACGATTGCAGCATGTGCGGCGGCAACGGCGCTGTGACGTCGATGAATCCGCCGCGCGGATGCGGGATCACAATGCGGCGCGCCAGCAGATGCAGCCGCTTCTGGATACCGCCGGGCAGTTCCCAGTTTTCCTTGTTGAAGTATTTCGGATCGCCCACGATCGCGTGATCGATATGCGCCATGTGTGCGCGCAACTGATGGGTGCGCCCGGTCACCGGCTTCAGCGACACCCAGGCGAGCTTCTGCGCCGAGGCCTCGACCACCGCGTAGTATGTCACCGCGTGCGCCGCGCCCTCGTCGCCATGCGCCGCGACGCGCATGATGGAATCTTCCTCGCTCTCTTCCTTCGCGAGATATGTCGAGATGCGCCCCTGCTTCGGCTTCGGCACGCCGGCCACCAGCGCCCAGTAGATCTTGCGTGCGGAACGATGGCGGAACGATCCGGTCAGCGCGCTGGCCGCAAAGCGTGTCTTGGCGATCAGAAGACAGCCGGAGGTTTCGCGGTCGAGACGATGGACCAGACGCGGCTTCTGGCCCTTGGCGTCGCGCATCGCCTCCAGCATCAGATCGACGTGTTTGGTCATGCCCGAACCGCCCTGTACGGCGAGGCCTGCGGGCTTGTTCAGCACCATCAGGTCGTCGTCCTCGAACAGGATCATCTTGCGCAGTTCTTCGAGCGTCTTGGTCGCGGCCTCAGACAGTTCACCACCGGCCTTCGGCGCGTCGAGCTTCAGCGGCGGAATGCGCACGCTCTGACCCTCTTCAAGTCGATCCTTGCTGTCGGCGCGCTTGCCGTTGATGCGCAGCTCGCCTTTGCGGACGATGCGCTGGATGTGGGAGAACGACAGGCCGGGGAAACGATGTTCGAGGAAGCGATCCACGCGCATGTTGTTCTCGTCGGCGGTGACGACGACGGTCTGCACCTTGGTCGGCAACGGCGGCGGCGCGGGCTTCTCTTCCCTCACCGGCTCGGGACGCGGTTCGCGCATCGGCTTCGCCGAACGCGCAAATGCACCGGCCGGACGCTTGTCCGGACCACGATCGCCGAATGACGGCTTGCCCGACCCGCGCTTGTCGGTGGAGCGTTTCACCCCGCGCTTGTTGCCACGTTCGGATTTCTTGGCGAGCGGTTTTCTGACGCGGCGGCTCATGACTTAACTTTCCTGCTCAGGCCGCGTTGAAGCTCGTTGAGGCGAGCTGTCGGCCATTCAAGTTCAAGGCGTCGGGATTCGGTATTGTTCATTTGCATTGCGCGTTGCTTTTGAGCAGCACGAGATCACGGCTCGCATTGACTGACGGATTCCGCCTGGCGGCCTCGTCCGCAGCGGCGCACGCACCGGCACGGTCGCCATTCTGAATCCGGGCGAAGGCCAGATTGGACCACGCATCGCCGAAACTGGGCGCATCGATGACGGCCTGTTCTAGCACCGGCTGCGCATCGCTCGGGCGTTTGACGATCAGAAGAAACCGCCCGTAGTCGGCGTTGAGACTTTTCGACGGATTTGGCTGTTTGCGCGCGATCTTGAACAGCTCTTCCGCGAATGCGGGATCGTTGAAGCGGACCTGAACCACCGCCGCGAAGCCGTGATAAACGCCGCTCTGCTCGGGAGCCAGCAGAAACGCCTGATTGAACCGCTGCGCAGCCTCGGCGGTGTTGCCGGAGCCAATCGCCCGCCAGCCGCGCATGGTGGTTTCTTCAAACGCCCTTTGCCGTGTTCCGGCGGCCTTGGTCAGCGCCGACACAAAGCGTTCATCCGTTGCGCGCAGCTCCGGCGTCTTCTCGGCAAATCCATAGAATGGCTGCTCGTTGAGCGGCGCGGAGTAAGTCTTCTTTGATACCTGAACGCCCGGCGCAACCTCAACGGTTTGGGCTGACGCAATGCCGGCCCACGTCAATGAGGCCAGTGCGGCAAGCGCTCGGGTTGTTTTGCTGAAGCTGCTCATTCGCCCCGGCCCCTTCGCTCTTTTCGCAGCTTGGCCCAATACTCAAGGCGCTTGCGAATCTCGCGCTCGAAACCGCGATCCGGCGGATCATAGAATGTCTGGCGGCCAAGCGCTTCCGGGAAGTAATCCTGCCCCGAGAAAGCATCCGGCGCGTCGTGATCGTACTCATAGCCGCCGCCATAGCCCTCGGACTTCATCAGCTTGGTCGGCGAATTGAGGATGTGCTTGGGTGGCAACAGCGAGCCGCCCTCCTTCGCCGTGCGCATCGCAGCCTTGTACGCCATATAGCCTGCATTGGATTTCGGCGCGGTGGCGAGATAGATCACCGCCTGCGCAATCGCGAGTTCGCCCTCCGGAGAACCGAGAAAGTCATAGGCATCCTTGGCCGCGTTGCAGATCACCAGCGCCTGAGGATCGGCGAGCCCGATGTCCTCCACCGCCATCCGCACCACACGCCGCGCCAGGAACAGCGGATCCTCGCCGGCGTCCAGCATGCGCACGAGGTAATAGAGCGATGCATCGGGATCGGAGCCGCGCACGGATTTATGCAGCGCCGAGATCAGGTTGTAATGACCGTCGGCGGACTTGTCGTAGATCGGCGCGCGGCGCTGGAGAATGTCCTGCAACTGCGCGGCATTGAAAATTTCGTCCCTTCGCGCGGCGCGCCAGACTTCCTCCGCCAAGGTCAGCGCGGCGCGGCCGTCGCCGTCGGCCATCCGCACCAGCACGGCACGGGCTTCCGCGTCGAGCGGCAGCTTCCTGCCTTCAACTTCTTCGGCGCGGGCGTAGAGTTTTTCGACCGCCTCCGCGTCGAGCGAGTGAAACACCAGCACCCGTGCGCGCGACAGAAGCGCCGCGTTGAGTTCAAATGACGGGTTTTCGGTGGTCGCACCGACCAGCACCACCGTCCCGTCTTCCATCACCGGCAGAAACGAATCCTGCTGCGCGCGATTGAAGCGATGCACCTCGTCGACGAACAAGAGCGTGCCCTTGCCCATTTCGCGGCGGGCGCGTGCAGCGTCGAACACCTTCTTCAGGTCAGCGACGCCGGAGAACACCGCGGAGATCTGCTCGAACTCAAGCTCGGTCGCATCCGCCAGCAGCCGCGCCACCGTGGTCTTGCCGGTGCCGGGCGGTCCCCAGAACACCAGCGAGCCCAGCGTGCGGGTCTCCAGCATCCGCGTCAGCGCGCCATCGGGGCCGAGGATGTGATCCTGCCCGACCACATCCGCAAGCGTCCGCGGCCGCAGCTTGTCCGGCAGCGGACGCGGTGCGTCCTGCTCCATGCCGGCTGCGGCGAAGAGGTTCGCTGACTGCTGTGGTCGCTTCGGGCTCATGACGCCTTTTCTGCTCCCTCTCCCCGTTTACGGGGAGAGGGTTGGGGTGAGGGGCAACTTAACAAGAAGCAAGAGCCCCTCACCCGGATTGCTTCGCAATCCGACCTCTCCCCGCAAGAACGGGGCGAGGTTAGGAAAGGTCTCGCCGGAAACTTCATCCCCCGAGCACTACGGACAATTGCTGGCCGCCGCGGATCACCGTGATGCGCCAGAGCCGCGAGCCTTCGGTGGCGAGCTTGTCGAGATCCTTGGTCCGGCCGATCTTCTGGCCGTTCACCATGGCGATCACATCACCCTTCTTGAATCCGACATTCGCCGCGACTGCATTGTCGGGCAAATCGGTCACGACCACGCCCTCGATACTGCTGTCGAGCTTCAGTTCATCCGCCAGCGCCGGTGAGATGTTGGCGATCTTCGCGCCCTGGAACGGCGAACGCGCCTTGATGACGATCTCGTCGCGTCCGGTGTCCGGCGCGGTTTCCAGCGCGACCGAAAGCTTGACCGGCTTGCCGGCGCGCAACACTTCGACCTGCGCCGTGCCGCCGAGCGGACGCGTCGCAAAGCGATAATCGAACGCATTCGGATCGTCGACGACCTGGCCGTCGATAGACACGATCAGGTCGGACAGCTTCAGCCCGGCCTTTGCCGACGGACTTCCCTCAGAGATATTCGCCACCAGCGCGCCGGTCGGACGCTTCAATCCGAGGGTCTCAGCAATCTCAGGCGTCACCGCCTGGAGGCGCGCGCCGAGCCACGGACGCTTCACCGCACTGCCGCCGCCCTTGGCCGAGGCAACAACGACGCGCACCATGTTGGCCGGAATGGCAAAGCCGATGCCCTGCGAGCCACCGGAGCGTGAGAAGATCGCGGTGTTCACGCCGACCAGCTTGCCGGTCATGTCCACCAGCGCGCCGCCGGAATTGCCCGGATTGATCGCCGCGTCTGTCTGGATGAAAAACTGATAGTCGGTGATGCCGACCTGCGTGCGCGCCAGCGCCGAGATGATGCCGTGGGTCACGGTCTGTCCGACGCCAAACGGATTGCCGATGGCAATCACGACGTCGCCGACCAGCGCATCGTCCGAATTCGAGAAGTCGAGCACCGGGAATTTTTCCTTCACGTCCTTCAGGCGCAGCACCGCCAAATCAGTGCGGCTGTCCTTCAGCACGATCTCGGCTTCGAACTCGCGCTTGTCGGACAGCGAGACTTTCACCTGGTCGGCGCCTTCAATGACGTGGTTGTTGGTGACCACGAGACCCGACGCATCGACCATCACGCCGGAGCCGAGCGAACGCTGCATCTGTTCGGGCTGGTTGCCGGGAACGCCGAAGAAGCGGCGGAACATCGGATCGTCGAGCAGCGGATTGCGCGGCGCCGCCTTGGCGGCATAGACGTTCACCACCGCCGGCTGCACGCGCTGAACAATCGGCGCATACGACAAGCGGAGCTGGGTCTGCGAGCCCGGAACAACGCGATCCTGCGCCAGCGCGGGCGCGGCGAGAACGGAGGAGATGGTGAGCGCAATGAGCGCGTGAACAACGGTCATGAAAACAGTCCTGAACTTGATGCCAAAGATAGAGCCACGCCAGGGTGGCGGGAGAAATCACTATTCCGCGGGTTGCGGCTGCCTCGACGGACGCTTCGCGGTGTCCGGCCGCGCGTTGCCTTTCCTTGTTCCCGCAGCTTTGTTGTCCGATGCCGCATCTAGCCGGGCACGATTGTCGTCGCCCCACTTCTTGAGCGCATCGATCACCGGCCGCAGCCGTTGCCCGGTCTCGGACAGTTCATAATCCACCCGCGGCGGAACCTCGGCATACACCTTGCGGATGATCAGGTCATCCTCCTCCAGCGCGCGAAGCTGCTTGGTCAGCATCCGCTGGGTGATCCGCGGCAGCCGCTTGCGCAATTCGCCGAAGCGCAGCCGCCCCTCCTGCAAGTGATAGAGAATAACGCCCTTCCACTTGCCGTCGATCAGATCGAGCGTGACCTCCACCGAACAGCCCGGAGCGCAGCCGAAATCCTGTCGTTTCATGTGGGATTTTCCAATGGTATCCGAACGGTGACTATATCCCTAAAATGACAGTACTTGCAAACACGGCCTAAGCGCGACAGGTAAGTCGCGGAGACCACAATGGTCCAGATGGAGCAAGAACAATGAAGGCCGTAGGTTACAAGAAGTCGCTGCCGATCGATGCCGCGGAGGCGCTGATCGATTTCGAGACCGCAAAGCCTGAACCCAAGGGGCGCGACATCTGCGTCGCAGTGAAGGCGATTTCCGCGAACCCGGTGGACTACAAAGTCCGCAAGCGCGCTGAGCCGCCCGCAGGTGAAACGAAGATTCTCGGCTTTGACGCCGCCGGCGTGGTGGATGCAGTCGGACCCGACGTGTCGCTGTTCAAGCCGGGCGATGAGGTCTGGTACGCCGGCTCGATCCAGCGTCAGGGCACCAACTCGGAGTTTCATCTGGTGGATGAGCGGATCGTCGGCCACAAGCCGAAGACGCTGTCGTTCGCGCAGTCGGCCGCCCTGCCCCTGACCTCCATCACGGCATGGGAACTGTTGTTCGACCGCCTCGGCGTTGCGCCGGGCAAAAGCGTCGATCCGCGCACGCTGCTGATCATCGGCGGCGCCGGCGGCGTCGGTTCAATTCTCATTCAGCTTGCGCGGCGTCTCACCGGTCTCACCGTGGTCGCCACGGCGTCACGCCCCGAATCCAGCAAATGGTGTCTTGAGCTCGGCGCGCATCATGTAATCGATCATTCCAAACCGATGAAGGAACAGATCGCCGCGCTGAAAGTTCCGCCAGTGGCGCTGATCGCAGCGCTCACCAACACCGAACAGCACTTCGCGGCACTTGCCGATGTCGTCGCGCCGCAAGGCAAGCTCGGGCTGATCGATGATCCGGCGTCGCTCAATGTCAATCTCCTGAAGGGCAAGGCGGTATCGCTGCACTGGGAATCGATGTTCACGCGCTCATCGTTCCAGACCGACGATATGATCGCGCAGCACAAGCTGCTCGATGACGTCGCCAGCCTGATCGACAACGGCGTGCTGCGCACCACCCTCGACAAGGTGCTCGGCAAGATCAACGCGGCGAATCTCAAGCAGGCTCACACGCTGCTGGAGGGCGGCCGCTCGACCGGCAAGCTGGTGCTGGAAGGCTGGTAAGAGGCCCCTCGCACTCATCGTGCCTCACCCAATAAAAAACCTCCGGCAGGGCATTGCCGGAGGTCATGGGAGATTTTAGGCAAAAAACTTTGTCAGTATCCGCGCTCGGGAACGGCGGCTCTGCGCCACCACACTACGGCCGGAACATGCCTTAATTACCTTATTTAGTCAAACAATCCCGCGACACTTTTCATCTCACGATTGCGTGTGTGCAATGCGGGATCTGTTTGTTCGGTATCGCCGATTACGCCTCGCCTGTTTTCGGTTCGGGCATGATCTCTTCGCAAAGGGTTTCCACTTTCGAATGCACAAAAGAAAAACCCCGGCAGTTGTCTGCCGGGGTTTCCTTGTTCAGGTGATCATCGCCGTCAGGCGATTACCAAGTGCGGCGGACGCGGAAGCTGCCGGACAGGTTGCCCTGGTCCTTGAACTCGTAAGCGCCAGCCGGCTTGAAGAGACCAGCTGCACCCGCTGCAACAGCAGTGGTACCGCCCGTGTTGCTCTGGTCGAGCGTCGAGTACAGCACTTCGCCGGAGAGCGTCAGGTTACGAACCGGAGTCCATGCCGTACGCGAACCGATCTGCCAGATGTTGAAGTCCGGGTTGCAGGTGCTGCCTACACCGTAGAACGCCGCGGTGTTGGTGCAGATGATGCCGGTCGCTGTTCCGTTGTAATCGACATTGGTGTAGCTGCCGAACACGCTGGTCTGCCACTGGGGATTCCAGTTGTGTTCGAAGCCGCCCTGCACGGCCCAGACCTTGGTCTTCTGGATCGAGCCGCCGGGTCCGTAAACACCGTCAAGCAAAGCGGCCACAGCGAACGTCTGGTAGAACGCCGGGCTCGAGGTACCCGAGTTGTTGAACGCGTCGAAGCTGTTGCCGGTGGTGCCGTTGATCGCGTACTTCGGTGCGCCATCAGCGTAGATCGCAGTGATCGACAGCTTGTCGCCTGGGCCTGTCGGCAGGTTCTTCAGCTGCAGACCGCCCTGGATCGCGAAGCCCCATTCATCGCTTGGATGGCCGGTGGGTTCCGTCGCGCCATAGTAGTTGGCGCGAATGTTATGCAGACCGCCCGACAACTGGGCGGTGAAGGCCGCCTGGTCGATGCGAACGTTGCCGACGAAATCAGGCGAAGCCTGACCGCCGGACGCGTTGGTGTAGGCGCCGGTGAAGAACTGGGCCGCGGTCGATGCATTCGCGCCGTTGAAGATCGGAGCGCGATTGATGACACGGTTGTCTTCAACAGCGACCGAAGCCGACACGCCGTTGCCAAACTGCCATGTGTAGGCAATCTGGGTGATGCCGGTGGAGTTGTCATAACCGCCGATCAGGTTCGACGTGTTGAGACCAACCGGCGTGCCGCCCCAAGGGGTCTGGAAGGCCGAAATCGCCTTACCGAAGGTGAAGCCGGCGAACTGGACGAAGCCGAGGTCCATGGTGAGGACGCCGGACGACGGACCGTCACCCGAGGTGTGCTGGAAGTTGCTCGCCCAATAGGTGCGGACAACGCCCCACTCGCTGGCGGTGCGGGTGTCGATGTTCAGCTGGGTACGGGTGCGCGTGACGAAGTAGTCCGACGACCGGTTCTGCAGGCCTGTATTGGCGCTGTTGTTCCACGCCGGCTGGCCGTTTGCGCTACCGTTGACCGTCAGATCGAGTTGAGCGTAGCCGCCCAGCTTGATGCAGGTGTCGGTGCCGGGGATATAGTAGAAACCCGCTCCATACAGGGAGCAGATTTTTACGTACTGGACCGCTTTCGCCTTAACGGGAAGATCAGCCGCCTGTGCTCCTGCGACAGCAGCCAGCGCGGCCGCCGAACCCAGGATAAGGCTCTTAATCTTGCTCATAAAACCTCCAAAATTGTTCAATTGAGGAAAGGTCCGCTTCCCGTGGCGCTAGCCACCCCAATCAGCCCCTTGATCCCCGCTTACCGCCGGTCGCCTTGCCTTCCGGGCGAGACCACCAACGAGTCACCCGACGTCTCCGGCTGACGGAGGAACAATGACCGCAAGCATCAGATGATTACAATAATTGATTTACTCATGCTTTTATTTGACCACGATCATGTGCTTTCCCCGCCACATCATGTCAGCGGGATGACACTCGCGGTGGTTGCAAAGCGTAAAAGGCTGGCATATTTTTCCTGTATTCCCTCGCCAAGGTAAAAATAAATGGCTGGCAGACTCTCCGCCAAGAAAATTTCATCTCAACGTCATCTTGCGAGTCCGCGCGGCACGGCGCGCGACACTCATCCCATGGGACCAGACGATGCGCTGGTCCGGAAGTTCATCTGGGATGTTATTTCGATCAACACACATCTCGAAGAAATCCGTTCCAACTGGGCGCGCATGCTGGACATCACCTGTCCGCAATGGCTGATCCTGATGGCGGTCAACGATCTCGATGAGGGCAAAGGTATTTCGGTCCGGGAGGTCTCGACAAAGCTTCATGTCGATCCTTCGTTCGTGACCACCCAGACAAAAAGCCTGGAAAAGCACGGCTTCATGCGCCGTGTGGCATCGAAGGAAGATGCGCGCGTCGTGCTGATGTCGCTGACCGACAAGGCTCACAAGCAGATCGCGAATCTCTACTCGCAGCAGGTGGTCGCGGACAATCTCGTCTTCTCGGATTTCTCGACGCAGACGTTCCGCGATCTCACCGACAAGCTCTCGACGCTCAAGGAGCGCCTGGCGAAAGCCGCGCAGATGATCGCCGCAGGGAGCTGATCTTTAATCCGCGAGCGCAGGTGCCGTTCGCAGGCGCGCCGATATCCAGTCGAAGATGAACTCGTTGCCAATGGTCGGGTTGTCGGATTGACCATGCGCCGTAGCGGTCTCGGCGGCGGAGAACACCTTCAACGTCACGTCCGCGCCCTCCTCCCTTAACGCCGCGCACAGAGCGTCGGCGTGGCGGGTATCGAGCCAGTCAAACTCCCCGAACGTCATCAGAATCGGACACTTGATGCTGGTGATGCCGCCATGACGCTGCATCCTGAGAATCTCGTCACCGATCGCGTCCTCGCCGTCGTGTCCGGACATCCATTGCGTCGCGGTCACGCGCTGGTGCATGTCCCAGATTCCGGCATCACATACTGCCGCGGCAAACCGGTCGTCGAGACCAGCAGCGCGCGAGGCATAGGCGGCGCCCAGTCCGTCGCCGAAAATGGCGATCCGCCGCTCGTCGATATCGCCGCGCGCAATCAGATAGTCCACGCAGCAACTGATCGCGGTCTCAACCTCGTATCGCACCATCGCCTTGAGCTTCGGCGCGCCTCCCTGCCCCGGAAGATCGGCCAGCAGCAGTGACAGGCCGCGTGAATGAGCATGCCGCAGCAGCGTCAGCAGATGCTCTTCCTTGAAGTGCTCCGGACCGCCAACACAAACAATGACAGATGTCTGTAGATCCGAACCGGGCGCGGGCAGGAAATAGGCTTCAACAAAGCCTTTCTCGAAACAGGGAATGCGAACCAGTTCGCCGCCCGCCGGCTGATGCGTGACTACCTGATTCGCGCAGGCCCGCATCTGCTCCAGCGCGGTCGCGCGCCGCACGTCATCCTGCTTCAGAAAGACTTCCGATGTCCGGTAGTAGCTCGATGCCCGCAGCCAGTTGCTACGCGCCGAAGGGATATTGCCCGCCGCTTGCGCGAGATTGCCGCGCGCCTTGTTGACGTTGGCGATGGCATTCCAAGCGCGATACCAGCTTTCGTCGTCGCCGGCTGTGATACGGCTCGCCGTCAGGAAGCATTCCGAGATCGTGCTGCCGCCTTCCTGCGCGGAGGCTAAAACACGCATGAACTGAAGGCTGTAGTCCTCATTGTGGGGCCACTGCATCCAGCCGCCCGGCTCGAAGCGCGACGGCGAGAGATTGGCGGTTTCTTCATTCAAAACAGTCGTCCACACGATGACGTCAGCCGATCATTGAATGTCGTGCCGTATTGGCTTGATCTAGAACGACAATTGTCGCGGACAAGACGAGCCGGCGTGCTGCATTGCAGCCATGAGCATGGCCGCATTAATGCGACAGTCGCGTTACAGTGATGTGACAAACAGCCGATCTGCGACGTTTGTCGCATGCGACACGACGTCCCGGAAGAAAATCATTCCCGGAGAACGCCGAAATCAATCTGTTGCTTCTCGAAACGGCTACGCGATCGTCTGGATGATGCCGCCTTCGGCCCGCAGCGCCGCGCCGTTGGTCGCCGACGCTTCGCGCGAAGAGATATAGACCACCATGTTGGCGATCTCATCGACGCTCGCGAACCGCTGGATCAGCGACGTTCCGCGGTGCTGCTTGACGAACTGCGAGGCCGCCTCTTCGACCGACTGGCCGTTCTGCTTCGCCAGATCCCTCACGAAGACCTCGACGCCCTCCGACAGGGTCGGCCCCGGCAGCACCGAATTAACGGTCACGTTGGTGCCCTTGGTCAGTTCGGCCAGACCGCGAGAAACCGAGATTTGCGCTGTTTTGGACATGCCGTAGTGAATCATCTCACTCGGAATGTTGATCCCCGATTCCGACGAGATGAAAACGATGCGGCCCCAGTTGCGCTTCAGCATTCCCGGCACGTAGGCGCGCGACAGCCGCACGCCGGACATGACGTTGACCTCGAAAAAGCGGGTCCAGTCCGCGTCGGGAATATCGAAAAAGTCCTTCGGCTCGAAGATGCCGGCGTTGTTGATGAGAATATCCGCGCTGGGCACGGCCTCGACGAGTTTCGCGCATCCCTCCGCGGTGGATACGTCCGCGGCGACGCCCCGCGCCTTGGCTCCCGGCACCGGCTTGACGATGGCCTCTGCTGCGGCGTCCGCCTTGGCCTGGGTGCGGCCGTTGACCACGACGCTCGCCCCGGCCCCCGCGAGGCCTTTGGCGATGGCCAGTCCGATGCCGCCGGTCGAGCCGGTCACAATTGCTGTGGTGCCTGAAAGATCGATTTTCATATGAGTTGCTCCTGTCCATCCGACATTAGGAGTGGCCGCGCTTAGCGGCTAGTGCAGGATCGTTTCCGCCGGGTCATGGCATCGTGGCCGCGCAGGAAACATCCGCCAATAAAAAAGCGGCGCACAAGGCGCCGCTTGAACTGTCATTCCGGGGCGCGCTCTTCGCGCGAACCCGGAATCCAGAAACTGTCTGCTGTGAATTCCGGATCACCGCTACGCGGCGTCCGGAATGACGGGACAGTGAGGGCTTACGCCGCTTCCGACGCCGTTTCCTGCACCGGGCCCGAATCCTGGCCCTTGGCATCGACGTCGCGGTCGACGAACTCGATCACGGCCATCGGCGCGTTGTCGCCGTAGCGGAAGCCGGCCTTGATGATGCGGGTGTAGCCGCCCTGACGATCCTTGTAGCGGGGCGCCAGAACGTCGAACAGCTTCTTGACCTGATCGACATCGCGCATTTCGCTGATCGCCTGACGGCGCAGCGCGAGACCACCCTTCTTGCCGAGCGTCACCAGCTTCTCGACGATCGGGCGAAGCTCCTTCGCCTTCGGCAAGGTGGTGACGATCTGCTCGTGCTTGATCAGCGCGGCGCACATGTTGGCGAACATCGCGCGGCGATGCTCCGCGGTGCGGTTGAGTTTCCGATGAACCTTGCCGTGACGCATGACTTATTCCTCAATTTCGATTGCCGCGACGGTTCGTCGGACATGTTGCTCAGGTGGGCTGCCTGCGTTCGCCCGAACGTCATGGCCAGAGATCCGGCCATCACGCGATTTCGCTCAGTAGTGATCCTCAAAGCGCTTGGCCAGTTCGTCGATGTTCTCCGGCGGCCAACCGGGCACTTCCATGCCGAGGTGCAGACCCATCTGGGCCAGCACTTCCTTGATTTCGTTCAGCGACTTGCGGCCGAAGTTCGGGGTGCGGAGCATTTCCGCTTCCGACTTCTGCACGAGGTCGCCGATGTAGACGATGTTGTCGTTCTTCAGGCAGTTGGCCGAACGAACCGACAGTTCGAGTTCGTCGACCTTCTTGAGGAACGCAGGATTGAAGGCGAGATCCGGAATGATCTCGGCGGCAACCTCCTTGCGGGGTTCCTCGAAGTTCACGAACACGTTGAGCTGGTCTTGCAGGATGCGCGCCGAGTAAGCGAGCGCGTCGTCCGGCGAGATCGCGCCGTTGGTTTCAATCGTGAGCGTCAGCTTGTCATAGTCGAGAATCTGGCCTTCGCGGGTGTTCTCAACCTTGTAGGACACCTTGCGAACCGGCGAGAACAGGCTGTCCACCGGGATCAGGCCGATCGGCGCGTCCTCGGGACGGTTGCGTTCGGCTGCGACGTAGCCCTTGCCGGAGTTCACGGTGAACTCCATGCGGATTTCAGCGCCCTCGTCGAGGGTGCAGATCTGAAGCTCGGGGTTCAGCACGACGACATCGCCGACGGTCTGAATGTCACCGGCGGTGACGACGCCCGGACCCGACTTCTTCACGACCATGCGCTTCGGGCCTTCGCCCTGCATCTTGATCGAGATGTCCTTCACGTTCAGCACGATGTCGGTCACGTCCTCGCGCACACCGGCGATCGAGGAGAACTCGTGCAGCACGCCATCGATGTGAACCGACTGCACGGCAGCGCCCTGCAGCGAAGACAGCAGCACGCGGCGCAGCGCGTTGCCCAGCGTCTGGCCGAAGCCGCGCTCGAGCGGTTCGGCAACGACGGTTGCGAAACGGGTCGGATCCGAACCAGGCGTCACGTTGAGCTTGTTCGGACGAATGAGTTCTTGCCAATTTTTCTGGATCGTCACTTGTTCACCCATGCCATCAAAATCACTGGCGTTGGAGGTCTGGCGGCGCGGGAGCGACCCGCGTCATCGCATCAAAAAAGTAACGCGGGCGCATATCGCCCGCGGCAGTCCAAACAATCAGACGCGCCGGCGCTTACGCGGACGGCAACCGTTGTGCGGGATCGTGGTCACGTCACGGATCGAGGTGACGGTGAAGCCCGCAGCCTGCAACGCGCGCAGAGCCGACTCACGGCCCGAACCCGGACCGGCAACTTCGACTTCGAGCGTGCGCATGCCGTGTTCCTGCGCCTTCTTCGATACGTCTTCGGCGGCAACCTGAGCCGCGTACGGAGTCGACTTGCGCGATCCCTTGAAGCCCATCGTGCCGGCCGACGACCAGGCAATGGTGTTGCCCTGCGCGTCGGTGATGGTGATGGTCGTGTTGTTGAACGACGAATTCACGTGCGCGATGCCGGAGGCGATGTTCTTGCGTTCACGGCGGCGGACGCGTGTGGCTTCTTTACCCATAAGTCTCTTCTCTTCCTTCAAGCGCGTCCGTGATTCCAGACGCTGGGGAAATTCAGGTGATCACCCGGCCCTCGCGAGCCGGATCGGTTCAGTGGTCGAAACGAAATTACTTCTTCTTGCCGGCGATGGCCTTGGCAGGACCCTTGCGCGTGCGCGCGTTGGTGTGGGTCCGCTGACCGCGCACCGGAAGGCCGCGGCGATGACGCAGGCCGCGGTAGCAGCCGAGGTCCATCAGGCGCTTGATGTTCATGCCGACTTCGCGGCGCAGGTCGCCCTCGACCAGGAAATCGCGGTCGATCATTTCGCGGATCTGAAGAACTTCGGCGTCGGTGAGCTGCGAGACGCGGCGGTCGGCCGGAATCTTGAGCTGCTCCACGATGGTCGCGGCGTTCTTCTGGCCGATGCCATGAATGTACTGAAGCGCGATCAGAACGCGCTTGTTGGTCGGAATGTTGACGCCTGCAATACGGGCCACGGTCTTCGCTCCTGTCGCCGTCCGCATCGGACAGCTTGTCTTTGTTAGGTCTCTGGCGTCGGGCGGGTGTTCACAAACGCAAACACGACGCCCTCCCCACTTTTCTTTCGGGGCCCGGCATCGTCTGAACTATCCGACTGGATGCGGGCTTATTAATGTATTTAGCGGCGTTTCGTCAACCG
>JAFVHU010000056.1 GCA_017474385.1 Afipia sp.
CGGACGGCGAGACCGTCGCGGTGGGCGCGCTGCTCGGTCAGATCACCGCCGGCGCAGGCGGCGCCAAGCCTGCCGCCGCTCCGGCCAAGGCTGCTGAGCCGCCGAAGGCTGCTGCGCCTGCGGCCGCAGCCCCCGCGCCGGCCCAGAAGTCTCCGCCCGCCGACGCGCCGCAGGCGCCGTCGGTGCGCAAGCTCTCCGCTGAATCCGGGATCGATGCCTCGACCGTTCCAGGCTCCGGCAAGGATGGCCGTGTCACCAAGGGCGATATGCTGGCCGCGATCGAAAAGGCCGCCTCACTAGCGACGCCGCTCAATCAGCCGGCCGCTGCCGTTCAGGTGCGTGCGCCTTCCGCAGCCGACGATGCCGCGCGCGAAGAGCGCGTGAAGATGACGCGGCTGCGTCAGACCATCGCGCGCCGCCTCAAGGACGTGCAGAACACGGCTGCGATGCTGACGACCTTCAACGAGGTCGACATGACCAACGTCATGGCGCTGCGCGCTCACTACAAGGATGCGTTCGAGAAGAAGCACGGCGCCAAGCTCGGCTTCATGGGTTTCTTCACCAAGGCTGTCGTGCAGGCGCTCAAGGACGTGCCCGCCGTCAACGCCGAGATCGACGGCACCGACCTGATCTACAAGAACTACTATCACATCGGCGTCGCGGTCGGCACCGACAAGGGCCTCGTCGTGCCGGTGGTGCGCGATTGCGACCACAAGTCGATCGCAGAGATCGAGAAGAGCATTGCCGACTACGGTCGCCGCGCCCGCGATGGCCAGCTCAAGATCGAGGAAATGCAGGGCGGCACCTTTACGATCACCAACGGCGGCATCTATGGCTCGCTGATGTCGACGCCGATCCTGAACGCTCCGCAGTCGGGTATCCTCGGCATGCACAAGATTCAGGAGCGGCCGGTCGCCATCGGCGGCAAGGTCGAGATTCGCCCGATGATGTATCTCGCGGTGTCCTATGATCACCGCGTCATCGACGGCAAGGAAGCGGTGACCTTCCTCGTTCGCGTCAAAGAAAACCTTGAGGATCCGGCGCGCCTCGTGCTGGATCTGTAAGCCGATGAGCCTGCCGCCCGAATTCCTCGCGTTGTTCGGTGTGTTCGTGTTGGCGGCAATCGCGCCCGGCGCGGACTTCGCCTGCGTCCTTCGCGAGAGCGTGAGTTTTGGACGGCGGGCGGGAATCGCGTCGGCCATCGGTGTTGGGTCCGCGATCATGGTCCATGTCGCCTACACCGTGACCGGCGTGGGCCTGATCGTTGCGCAGTCGGTTTTGATCTTCACCATCGTGAAATGGTGTGGTGCGGCTTATCTGGTTTATCTTGGCGTCCGGTCCCTGACGGCGCGCCGCAGTTCACCTCAAGGTCTCGACAGGACTGCCGCCACTCCCGTCGGCGGGAGCCGTAGCGTTGTCACGTCGTACGGTGTGGGCTTTCTCACCAATCTCCTGAACCCGAAGGCGACGCTGTTTTTCGTCTCACTGTTTGCCACGATCGTTTCGCATGAGACGCCTGTGATGATGCAGTTCGCATACGGAGCCGCGCTGGCCGTGTTTCTTGCGTTGTGGTTCGGCTTTGTCGCGGTCTTTTTAACGACGCGCTCGATGCGCGCGGGCTATGAGCGGATCGGGCATTGGATTGATCGTGCGACGGGGCTGGTTCTGATCGGTCTGGGCGTTCGTATCGCTCTTCAGAAAGCAAACTGAGGGATTGGTTCGGATGGAGAGCGTTGCCATCGTCACCGGAGGAAGCCGCGGCATCGGGCGCGCCACGTCGCTTGCAGCCGCCAAGCGCGGCTACAAGGTCGTGGTTGGCTATGCGAGCAACAAGGCCGCCGCTGACGAGGTTGTCGGGAAGATCGAAGCCAGCAACGGCAAGGCCATTGCGGTGAAATGCGACGTCGGCAATGAGGCCGACATTCTCGATCTGTTCAAGCAGGCAGACGCGTTCGGCAAGCTCGGCGCCCTGGTGAACAATGCCGGCGTGGTCGATACCACCGCGCGCGTCGACGAAATGTCCGCTGCTCGTCTCACCCGCATGATGAACGTCAATGTCGTGGGCAGCATTCTGTGCGCGCGCGAAGCTGTGAAGCGCATGTCCAGCAAGCACGGCGGCGCTGGCGGCGTGATCGTCAATCTCTCGTCCGTGGCGGCAACGCTCGGGTCGCCGGCGCAATATGTCGATTACGCGGCCTCGAAGGGGGCGATCGATACGTTCACGGTCGGACTCGCGCGAGAAGTCAGCGCCGAAGGCATTCGCGTCAACGGAATTCGCCCGGGTCTGATCGATACTGAAATCCACGCCAGCGGCGGCGAGCCCGATCGGGCGCACCGGCTGGCGCATATGGTGCCGATGAAGCGCGTCGGCACTGCGGACGAAATCGCCAATGCCGTCGTCTGGCTGATGTCGGACGAGGCGTCATATGTCACGGGCACAATCGTCGATGTTTCCGGCGGTCGCTAGTTTCCACTTCCGAGTACAGGATAATCCTCATGGCTTCTTATGATCTCATCATTATCGGCACCGGCCCCGGCGGTTACGTTTGCGCGATCCGCGCAGCACAACTCGGCATGAAGGTTGCGGTGGTCGAGAAATGGCCGACCTTCGGCGGCACCTGTCTCAACGTGGGCTGCATTCCCTCCAAGGCGCTGTTGCAGGCATCGGAGCGGTACGAGGAAGTCACGCACATGCTGCCCAAGATGGGTATCGGCGTCGGCAAGCCGAAGCTCGATCTTCCCACCATGATGAAGTTCAAGGCCGACGGCGTCGACGGCAACGTCAAGGGCGTCGGCTTCCTGTTCAAGAAGAACAAGATCGATGCTTACGAAGGCACCGGCCGCATCGTTGGCCCCGGCAAGGTCGAAGTGAAGGGCAACGACGGCAAGACGCAGGTGCTCGAGACCAAGAACATCGTCATCGCCACCGGCTCCGATGTTGCGAAGCTGAAGGGCGTCGAGATCGACGAGAAGCGCATTATCTCGTCCACCGGCGCGCTGACCCTCGACAAGGTGCCGGAGAAGATGCTGGTAATCGGCGCAGGCGTGATCGGGCTTGAGCTCGGCTCGGTGTGGCGCCGTCTCGGCGCGCAGATCACCGTTGTCGAATTCCTCGACCGGATTCTGCCCGGCATGGACGGCGAGGTGGCAAAGTCCTTCCAGCGCATTCTCGAAAAGCAGAACGTCGAGTTCAAGCTGGGCGCCAAGGTCACTGGCGTTGATACCTCCGGCAAGCGACTGAAAGTCAACGTTGAGCCGGCTGCGGGCGGAACGGCTGAAGTCATTGAGGCTGATGTCGTGCTGGTTGCGATCGGACGCGTTCCCTACACCGAAGGTCTTGGGCTCAAGGAAGCCGGCGTTGAACTTGATCAGCGTGGCCGCGTGCAGACCGACGGACACTTCGCGACCAATGTGAAGGGCATCTATGCCATCGGCGATGTGATCGCGGGACCGATGCTGGCACACAAGGCCGAGGACGAGGGCATCGCGGTTGCCGAGATTCTCGCAGGACAGGCTGGCCACACCAACTACGATGTGATCCCGAGCGTGATTTATACGTTCCCCGAAGTCGCTTCCGTCGGCAAGGCGGAGGAGGAGTTGAAGCAGGCGGGCGTGGCGTACACCTCAGGCAAGTTTCCGTTCACCGCCAACGCGCGCACCAAAGTCAATCAGACCACCGACGGCTTCGTGAAAATCCTCGCGGATACGAAGACCGACCGTGTGCTGGGCGTTCACATCGTCGGTGCGGAAGCCGGTGAAATGATCCATGAGGCTGCGGTGCTAATGGAATTCGGCGGTTCCGCCGAAGATCTCGCGCGGACCTGTCACGCCCATCCGACGCGCTCGGAAGCCGTCAAAGAAGCCGCGCTTGCGGTCGGGAAGCGCGCTATCCATATGTGATAGCTGACCGGCATCCAGCCGGTCATGAGGGATGAGAATCCGTCATGCGCCGGCTGCTTCGTCCGCTCTGGGTTCTGCTTGCACTGATCTTCCTGATCGAAGCGTGGCTGTGGGACCGCGTCGAGCCGATCATTGCGCGTATCATCGCACTGATTCCGCTGCCCCGGCTCAAGCAGTGGCTTGCCGACCGCGTCGAGCATCTGTCGCCGGGCCTGACGCTGATCGTGTTCGCGGTGCCGGTGATCGTTCTGTTTCCGCTTAATTTCGTCGCGGCATGGCTGCTGGCGCACAAGTATTTCGTCGGCGCCACGACCCTTATCGTTCTTCAGAAAGTACTCGGTGTCGGCATCGTCGCGTTCGTGTTCGACGTGACGCGCGAGAAGCTGTTGCAGATGGGCTGGTTCCGCAGGCTCTATGAGTTTGTGCTCGATCTGCGCGCGCGGGCGCTGGTCATCGTCGCGCCGTTCAAGCTCGCCATTCAGCAATGGATGGCGCGCTTCCGCCGTGCGTCGCCGGGGTTCATCCGGCGTTTGCGCCGCCGGATGCAGGCCTCGCGTTCGTCGTCGTGAGACGACGTCACTCCGTCCGATCGAACCGGGGATGAAACGGCCTCGGATTCCAGCCGAAATCCCGTACGGCGGCCGAGGCATCGAAAACAAGATTCTTCGACATTCTCGCGCCCATCTCGGCATTCGCGTTGGGAAAGGCGCGGCGCGCCATATGAAAAGCCGCTCGCCACAGAAATAGCGGCATCGGGATGATCCGGCGCGGTTTGCCGAGACCGTCGAAAATGCGTCCGACCATTTCCCGATAGGTGATGATCTCGGAGCCGGGTACATTGTAGGCCTTGTTGATCGTAGCTTCGCTCGCTGCCGTTTGCAGTGCGCCGATGGCGAGATCCTCGGCGTGAACCGGCTGGCGAAGGCCGTTGCCAAATCCCGCCAGCGGAAAAAATCCAAATCGGGCGATCAGCCGCGCCAGCCGCGAGATGCTCGGGTCCCGGCCTTCGTCATAGATGATCGTCGGCCGCAGCACTGTCCACGCAAGGCCGTGCGTCTCGCATGCGGCGATGGCTTCTTTCTCGCCGTCTGCAAGGATCTGCACCTGCTTTCGCTCCTGCGCGTCGGCGGAGGAAAGCTTTGTCAAAATACTGGTGGATGTGAAGAAGACGACGCGCTTCAGACCGAAGCGCGCCAGCGACGGCAGTGCGCCTGCAAGCAGAGGACAGTGCACGGTACAGTACAGCGTCTGGAAGGGTGGGAATGAGAGAGTTCCGGCGTCCTCGAGGTCGCCGGTGAACCACCGACTGTCGCGCGTAGCGGTATGTGCCGATCGCGAGAGGGCAAACGGATGTTCGCCCGCCGCGACCAAGTGATTCACGATGTGACGGCCCACAAGTCCGGTCGCACCGAGAACCAGGCTCTGCATTGTTTGCTACATCAGATGCACGGCATGCGGCGCGAACAGGCCGATCGCTGTGAACGCCAGTCCTGTCAGCGCCAGAGCTCCCGCCACCCATGCCAACGCCACCATGCCGGTGATGATGGTCGCCGAGGCGAGCACGATGCCGATCTGGAACGCGGCCGAGGCGACCTCATAGTGATGATAGCGCGCCATGGCGAGATCGCGGGCCTCCTCGGCCTTCTTGGCGCGCGCGGACAGTTGCTCGGAGCCTTCGCCGGTCTCGGGTTCGGAGCGATAGCGCGCCGCGGCCTTGTTCCAGTCTTCGACTTGCTTGGCCAGCGCCGCCTTCTGGGCGTCGTCACCCGACAGGCCGAGGCTGAGCTTGGCGTGTTCGGCCACCGCCTGTACCGTCGTGCGGCGGATGCTCTTGGCCTGGAAGAACGCCCACAGGTTCGAGGCCTCGACGTTCTTGCTGATGGATTCGGTCTGGGCGCCCTTGCCCAGTGTCTCGGAGAAAGCGAGAAAAAGCGCGATCACCGCAATCAGCAGTGCGATCTTCTTGTTGGAGCCGGAAGCGTGCTCGGCATGCTCCGCATGCTCCATGCTTTCATGTGCGCCCATATTCAGTATCCCTCCGGTCAAAACGAGCGCAACGATTGACCGAACTGCGGTCCGTGCGCAAGGGCATCGTTATGAGTTGGTAGGACAAATCTGGCGCGACAAATTTGTGTCAGGCCATCACCTAGGCTCTTGGGTGAGCCGTCTTGTAGACGTCAAGCAGCCGGTCGGCATCGACGCCGGTATAGATCTGCGTCGTCGAGAGCGACGAGTGGCCGAGCAGTTCCTGAATGGCGCGCAGATCGCCGCCGCGGGTTAGCAGGTGCGTGGCGAAGGAGTGGCGCAACGCATGCGGCGTTGCGCTGTCGGGCAGTCCCAGCGCGCCGCGCAGCCGCTCCATGGTCAACTGGATGATGCGCGGCGAGAGCGGGCCGCCGCGTGCGCCGACGAAGATCGCACCATCTTGTGCAATCGTGTGCGGGCACATCGCAACATAGTCCTGGATCAGGGCCAGCACATTTTGCAGCACCGGCACCATACGGGTCTTGTTGCCCTTGCCGGTGACGACGATCACGTCGCCTTTGCCCGGCAATGGCACGTCGCGGCGCTTGAGGCCGAGCGCTTCGGAGATGCGCAAGCCCGATCCGTAAAGCAGTGCCATCACCGCGGCGTCGCGCGCCCAGATCCATGGTTCGCGGTTTTCGCCGGCGCGGATGTCGGCGTCTGTCATCTGACGCGCGGAGGTCATCTGGATTGGCTTGGGCAGGCTCTTGCCGATCTTCGGCGCGCGGATCGCGGACAGCGCGCCGACATTGCCTTTGCCTTCGCGTTCCAGAAAACGTCCGAACGAACGCAACCCCGCCAGCGCGCGCATCAGCGAACGCCCGCCGATATCGTCGGCCCGCCGCGACGACATGAACGCTCGGACGTCCGTGGCCTCGATGGCGGCGAATTGTTTCAGCGTGACAAAGCCGCCCCAGTGGTCGCTCAAAAAGACGAGGCACTGGCGCAGGTCGCGCGCATAGGCTTCCAGCGTCTTGGGGGACAGCCGCCGTTCGGCGCGCAAATGGGACAGCCAGTGCGTGATCTCGGCCAGCAGGTCCGGCGCGGCGCAGGTGAGCTGCGCGCCATCCGGGCTGGCTTCGGTTGCGGGGGCGGCTTTGACCATCATATGTCTCGCGGGGCGCCTGCGCTTGACAGGAATCGGTTTATCGCACCCTTTTCCTTATTCACCCCTTAATCTGGACCCCTCCTGCCATGGCAAGACGAGTTGTCGACGTCCTTGTCCCGGTGGCCCTGAACCAGACCTATTCCTATCGCGTTCCCGACGGCGTCGAGCTGAATCCCGGAGATGTGGTCAGTGTTCCGCTGGGGCCACGCGATGTCACGGCGGTGGTCTGGGCGGACAATCCGAACCCCGATCCCCGGCTGCACAATCGCCTGAAGGACACCGGCGAAAAGCTCGATGTACCGCCGCTCAGGCCCGAACTGCGCAGCTTCGTCGACTGGGTTTCCAACTACACGCTGTCGGCGCGCGGCATGGTGCTGCGGATGACGCTGCGTATGGGCGAGCACCTCGGGCCCGAGCGTGTACGCATGGGTGTGCGGCTGGTTGGCGCTCCGCCGCAGCGCATAACAATCGCGCGCCGCCGTTTGATCGATGTGCTGTCGGACGGATTGCTGCATTCGAAATCCGATGCGCTGAGAGAAGCCGGCGTCAGCGCCGGCGTGATCGATGGTCTCGTCGATGAAGGCACGCTGGTCATCGAGCCGCTGCCGCGCGATCTCGCGCCGCCAGCGCCGGACCCGTCGTTCGCCGAACCGGATTTTTCGCCCGAGCAGCGTATCGCCGCCGACACGATGAAGGAGCTTGCCTCGAAGGACGGGTTTCAGGTCGCGTTGCTCGACGGCGTGACGGGCTCCGGAAAAACTGAAGTCTATTTCGAGGCGGTGGCCGAAGCCATCCGCCGCGGGCGGCAGACGATGATACTGATGCCGGAGATTGCGCTGACCGGACAGTTCCTCGATCGGTTCAGCATGCGCTTCGGAGTGCGGCCGATTGAATGGCATTCAGAGCTGACACCGCGCACGCGCGCGCGCAACTGGGCCGCGGTTGCGGCGGGCGATGCGCCGGTGGTGGTTGGCGCGCGCTCCGCGCTGTTTCTGCCTTACGCCAAGCTCGGGCTCATCATTGTCGACGAGGAGCACGATCAGGCCTACAAGCAGGACGAAGGCGCGCACTATCATGCACGCGACATGGCGGTGGTGCGCGGCTCCATCGCGAAGATCCCGGTCGTGCTGTGTTCGGCGACGCCGTCGGTGGAATCGGAAGTCAACGCGCGCAAGGGTCGCTACAAACGCGTCGTGCTGCCGTCGCGGTTCGGCGGCCAGCACATGCCGCACATCGAGGCGATCGATCTCAAGCGCGAAGGCCCTACGCGTGGGCGATTTATTTCGCCGCGTCTCGCGGAAGAGATCAAGATCGCAGTCGAGCGCAAGGAACAGGCGCTGCTGTTCCTGAACAGGCGCGGCTATGCGCCGCTGACGTTGTGCCGCGCCTGCGGCCATCGCTTCGCCTGCACCATCTGCGATGCGTGGCTGGTCGATCATCGCTTCCGTCAGCGCCTTGTCTGCCATCACTGCGGTTTCTCGATGCCGCGTCCGCATCAATGCCCGCACTGCGGCGCCGAGGAATCGCTCGCCGCCATCGGTCCCGGTGTCGAACGCTTGCAGGAAGAGGCTGCGAATCTTTTTCCCGATGCGCGGACCATGGTGCTGTCGAGCGATCTCATCACCGACATCGAAACCATGCGCTCGGAACTCAACGAGATTGCGGAAGGCCGTGTCGATATCATCATTGGCACGCAACTGGTGGCGAAGGGACATAACTTTCCGCGCCTCAATCTGGTGGGCGTGGTGGATGCGGATCTGGGTCTCGGCAACGGCGATCCGCGCGCCGCCGAGCGCACGTTTCAACTGCTCAATCAGGTGATCGGCCGCGCCGGGCGCGAGCAGGGACGCGGCGTCGGCTATCTTCAGACCCATCAGCCGGAACATCCGGTGATGAAGGCGCTGGTCGCGTCGGATCGCGAGGCATTCTACGCCAGCGAGATCGAGGCACGCGAGCGCGCACTGTATCCGCCGTTCGGGCGGCTGGCGTCGCTGATCATTTCAGCGGGCGATCGTCCGACTGCAGAAGGTTTCGCGCGCAAGCTTGCGTCCGCTGCGCCGCTCGACGAGCGCGTCCAGGTGCTTGGCCCGGCGGAGGCGCCGCTCGCGGTCATCAAGGGCCGCTACCGGTTTCGTATTCTCGTGAAATCGGTGCGCGGCATCGACCTCTCCGCCTATATGCGGGAGTGGCTTGCGGCCGGCCCAAAAACCAAGGGCAACCTCAAGCTCGAGGTCGACATCGATCCGCAGAGCTTCTTGTAAGGCATGATCCCGAAAAGTGGGCACCGGTTTTCGGACAAGATCATGCCCAAACGAAATCCATGAAAATGGCCGGTGCAACTGGCACCGGCCCTTTCAACGCAACTTACGCAACTCAACTCATACGCAACGCTTACTGAACTTCTGCGACCACGTGGCCGACGCCACGGCTGGTGAGGCCGACGGCGCGGGCGGCGCCCTTCGACAGATCGAGCACGCGGCCTTTGATGAACGGGCCACGGTCATTGACCGTGACAACCACGCTGCGGCTGCCGTGGGTGACCTTGAGGCGGGTCCCGAACGGCAAGGTCCGGTGGGCGGCGGTCATGGCCTCCTGATTGAAGCGCTGACCCGAGGCAGTCTTGCTGCCCGACTCGTTGCCGTAGAACGACGCCTTGCCGGAAAAGCTGCGGCCGGAGCCGACCGAGGCATTGGCATCGCGCCAGGATTTGCGGTGGCCGGCTTCGCTGGCGGTGGCTGTGAGCGCCAGCATCCCGACGGCGATCAAAGCGATGGAGGCATTCCGATTCTTCACGGGTTGCCCCGGCACGCGCTTGATAGCGGCGATCATATAGTTGTCCCTCGTTCTGGTATATCTATCCGACGTCTGGCTAAATCGAGCCAGCGTTTACGTGGCCGGATGGTTCATTCCATAATGAGGCATAAGCGCGGCGAGGGATTTCGTTCCTTAAATCATCACGTATTTGGCCGGAGAGTTGGAATAGCCTTCTTCACTATCGTATTACTGAATTTTCAAAAGCCGCTAAGTACGATATACTTTTCAATACTGTAGAGTTCATAAAATTGTTGGCTACGCAAAGTAAACGCAAAATTGCCCAAATGGTTTCCAGCATGCGCATTTTGCAATGCTGCATGCGTGAAACGGGATGCTTATGGGAGTTTTCGTAAGGTTCAGTCGCCGGAAACTCGGCTCCCTGGCGAATCAGTCAGGCCGGCGCACGATCACGCCGTGCCAGCCGAGGCCGCGATAGCAGGCGTTCGCCCAAGCGCGATGATAATCGTCCATGTGCCTACGGTGATCACCGGTGTCGCAGCGCATGATGATGGCGATCGAACTGAGCCGCTCAGACGCCCAGGACTTCTTTCCGCCCGCACTCAATAAGCGTGACGCGATGCGTGCGACAAACCGGCGCCACCAAAAATGCGTTCGCAATCGCCGTCATGTTGCACCTGCGCGCGCCCTATGTTAGCAAAACCGCGATTTTGGGCTGCTGGGTAGATCGCTCCGGCCAGAAATCGAAGTCCCGCTTGAATTCCAAGGGCTTGGATCGCTTGGTGTCGTGCCTGACGCCGTTCTCCAGCGATGGTCGTTTCCTTGGTCATTCGATAGCTAGAAGAGATTTTTGTGGCAGCTGAAGATCCCTCAGTATCTGGCGTGTCCGGCCGTTATGCGACGGCTTTGTTCGAACTGGCACGCGACCAGAAGTCGGTCGATGCCGTGAAGGCTGACCTCGACAAGTTCTCCGCCATGCTGGCCGACAGCCCCGATCTCCTGCGGCTGGTGCGCAGCCCGGTGTTCACCGCCGATGCGCAGGCCAAGGCGCTCGGCGCCGTGCTGGCCAAGGCCGGCATCAGCGGCATCGCCGCGAACTTCCTGAAAGTCCTGACCGCCAATCGCCGGCTGTTCGCCGTGGCCGATGTCATCAGGGCGTTCCGCGCGCTGGTCGCCAAGTTCAAGGGCGAAGCCACCGCGGAAGTCACCGTCGCCGAGCCGCTCAGCGATACCAATCTCGACGCTCTCAAGGCTGCACTGAAATCAGTGTCGGGCAAGGACGTCGATCTCAACGTGAAGATCGATCCGTCGATCATCGGCGGGCTTGTCGTCAAGCTCGGCAGCCGCATGGTCGACAGTTCGCTTCGCACCAAACTCAATTCGATCAAGCACGCGATGAAAGAGGCAGGCTGATGGACATCCGCGCCGCGGAAATTTCCGCAATCCTCAAGGACCAGATCAAGAATTTCGGCCAGGAAGCCGAAGTCTCTGAAGTCGGTCAGGTTCTCTCGGTCGGCGACGGCATCGCCCGCGTCTATGGTCTGGACAACGTCCAGGCCGGCGAAATGGTCGAGTTCGAGAACGGCACGCGCGGCATGGCGCTGAACCTTGAAAGCGACAACGTCGGTATCGTTATTTTCGGCGCCGACCGCGAGATCAAGGAAGGCCAGACCGTCAAGCGCACCCGCGCCATCGTGGACGCGCCGGTCGGCAAGGGACTTCTGGGCCGCGTCGTCGACGCGCTTGGCAATCCGATCGACGGCAAGGGCCCGATCCAGGCGACCGAACGCAAGCGCGTCGACGTCAAGGCGCCCGGCATCATTCCACGCAAGTCGGTGCATGAGCCGATGGCGACCGGCCTCAAGGCGATCGACGCCCTGATCCCCGTCGGCCGCGGCCAGCGCGAGCTGATCATCGGCGACCGCCAGACCGGCAAGACCGCGATCGCGCTCGACACCATTCTGAACCAGAAGCCCCTCAACGTCGCCGGCGCGCCGGAAGGCCAGAAGCTGTATTGCGTGTACGTCGCGATCGGTCAGAAGCGTTCCACCGTCGCGCAGTTCGTGAAGGTTCTCGAAGAGCAGGGCGCGCTGGAATATTCCATCGTCGTCGCAGCGACCGCGTCGGACCCCGCGCCGATGCAGTACCTTGCGCCGTTCACCGCCTGCACCATGGGCGAGTACTTCCGCGACAACGGCATGCACGCCGTCATCATCTATGACGACTTGTCCAAGCAGGCCGTCGCCTACCGCCAGATGTCGCTGCTGCTGCGCCGTCCGCCGGGCCGCGAAGCTTATCCGGGCGACGTGTTCTATCTGCATTCCCGCCTGCTCGAGCGCGCCGCGAAGCTCAACGACGACCACGGCAACGGTTCGCTGACCGCGCTGCCGGTCATCGAGACCCAGGCCAACGACGTGTCGGCCTACATTCCGACCAACGTGATTTCGATCACCGACGGCCAGATCTTCCTTGAAACCGATCTGTTCTTCCAGGGCATCCGTCCTGCGGTGAACGTCGGTCTGTCGGTGTCGCGCGTCGGATCGTCGGCGCAGACCAAGGCGATGAAGAAGGTCGCCGGCAAGATCAAGGGCGAGCTCGCGCAGTACCGCGAAATGGCGGCGTTCGCGCAGTTCGGCTCCGACCTCGACGCCTCGACCCAGCGCCTTCTGGCGCGTGGTTCGCGCCTGACCGAACTCCTGAAGCAGCCGCAGTTCTCGCCGCTGAAGATGGAAGAGCAGGTTGTGGTGATCTACGCCGGCGTGAACGGCTATCTCGACGGCATTGCGGTCAACAAGGTGCGCGGATTCGAAGACGGCCTGCTGTCGCTGCTGCGCGGCAAGCACGTCGATATTCTCAACAGCATCCGCGACTCGCGCGACCTGTCGGACGACGCTGCCGGCAAGCTCAAGGGCGTCGTTGAAGGGTACGTCAAGGCGTTCGCTTAAGGGATCGTCGCCGCGCCGATCTGTTCGCGCGCGGCGAAAATGGGGTTGCGATCCGGTGTCAGGCTGGATCGTCAGGGTGAGATAAAGAATGGCGTCTCTCAAGGACATGCGTGTCCGCATCGCCTCGACCAAGGCGACGCAGAAGATCACCAAGGCCATGCAGATGGTTGCGGCGTCGAAGTTGCGTCGTGCCCAGACCGCGGCCGAAGCGGCGCGTCCCTATGCCGAGCGCATGGATGCCGTGATCAGCAACATCGCGGGTGCGGCGGCTGGTTCAGGCACTGCACCGGCATTGCTCGCGGGCACCGGCAACGACAAGGTCCACCTGCTGCTGGTTTGCACCGGCGAACGCGGCCTGTCCGGCGCGTTCAACTCGTCCATCGTGCGTCTTGCCCGTGAGCGGGCGCTGTCGCTGATAAGCCAGGGCAAAGAGGTCAAGTTCTTCTGCGTCGGCCGCAAGGGCTACGAGCAGCTCCGCCGCCAGTTCGACAAGCAGATCGTCGAGCACGTCGAACTGCGCTCGGTGAAAGTCCTCGGCTTCAAGAATGCCGAAGACATCGCCAATCAGGTCGTCTCGATGTTCGAGGCCGGCGACTTCGACGTCTGCACGCTGTTCTATTCGCGCTTCAAGTCGGTGATCGCGCAGGTTCCGACCGCGCAGCAGATCATTCCGCTGGTGCTCGAGGAAAAGGAAGCCTCGGGCGGCGCGGCTGCGATTTACGACTACGAGCCGGCTGAAGACGAAATTCTCTCGAGCCTGCTGCCGCGCAATCTCGCGGTGCAGATTTTCCGTGCGCTGCTCGAAAACAACGCGTCGTTCTACGGCGCGCAGATGAGCGCGATGGACAACGCGACCCGCAACGCCGGCGACATGATCCGCAAGCAGACGCTGATCTACAACCGCACCCGTCAGGCGATGATTACCAAGGAACTGATCGAAATCATCTCCGGCGCCGAAGCTATCTGAGCCGACCGCCGCACAGACCGAGTTTTAAGGAGACTATCCCATGGCATCACCCGCCAATCAGACCGGACGCATTTCGCAGGTTATCGGCGCCGTCGTCGACGTGAAGTTCGACGGCTATCTGCCGGCCATTCTCAACGCGATCGAGACCACCAACCAGGGCAACCGTCTGGTGCTCGAGGTTGCGCAGCATCTCGGTGAATCCACCGTGCGCGCGATCGCGATGGACACCACCGAAGGTCTGGTCCGCGGCCAGGAAGTGAAAGACACCGGCGCGCCGATCAAGGTGCCGGTAGGCGCCGGCACGCTGGGCCGCATCATGAACGTCGTCGGCGAGCCGGTGGACGAGCAGGGCCCGATCAAGGCCGAAGGCGATCGCGCCATCCATCAGGAAGCGCCGCTCTACACCGACCAGTCCACCGAAGCTGAAATTCTCGTCACCGGCATCAAGGTCGTCGACCTGCTGGCGCCTTACGCCAAGGGCGGCAAGATCGGCCTGTTCGGCGGCGCCGGCGTCGGCAAGACCGTGCTGATTCAGGAGCTGATCAACAACGTCGCGAAGGCGCACGGTGGTTACTCCGTGTTCGCAGGCGTCGGCGAGCGTACCCGCGAAGGCAACGACCTCTATCACGAGTTCATCGAATCCGGCGTGAACAAGAAGGGCGGCGGCGAAGGCTCGAAGTGCGCCCTCGTGTACGGCCAGATGAACGAGCCTCCGGGCGCGCGCGCCCGCGTCGGCCTCACCGGTCTGACTGTCGCCGAACACTTCCGCGATCAGGGCCAGGACGTGCTGTTCTTCGTCGACAACATCTTCCGCTTCACCCAGGCCGGTTCGGAAGTGTCCGCTCTGCTCGGCCGTATTCCATCTGCGGTGGGTTATCAGCCGACGCTCGCCACCGACATGGGCGCGCTGCAGGAGCGCATCACCACCACCAACAAGGGTTCGATCACTTCGGTGCAGGCCATTTACGTTCCGGCCGACGACTTGACCGATCCGGCGCCCGCCACCTCGTTCGCCCACTTGGATGCGACGACCGTGCTCAACCGCGCGATTTCCGAAAAGGGCATTTACCCGGCGGTGGACCCGCTCGACTCCACCTCGCGCATGCTCTCGCCGCTGATCGTCGGCGAGGAGCACTACCAGACCGCACGTCAGGTTCAGCAGGTGTTGCAGCGTTACAAGTCGCTGCAGGACATCATCGCCATTCTCGGCATGGACGAACTGTCGGAAGAGGACAAGCTGACCGTGGCCCGCGCCCGCAAGGTCGAGCGCTTCCTGTCGCAGCCGTTCTTCGTCGCCGAAGTCTTCACCGGCTCGCCGGGCAAGTTCGTCGACCTCGCCGACACCATCAAGGGCTTCAAGGATCTCTGCAACGGCAAGTACGATCACCTGCCGGAAGCCGCGTTCTACATGGTCGGTACCATTGAAGAAGCCGTCGAGAAGGGCAAGAAGCTCGCGGCGGAAGCGGCGTAATCACGATGGCCACCTTTCACTTCGATCTCGTTTCTCCAGAAAAGATCGCCTTCTCGGGTGAAGTCGAGCAGGTCGATATTCCGGGCGTTGAAGGCGATCTCGGCGTGATGGCCGGTCATGCTCCGCTTGTGGCGAGCATTCGTCCCGGCATCATGACCGTCACCGTTGGCGGCAAGCATGAAAAGATCATCGTGCTCGGCGGGCTTGCGGAAATCTCCGAGAAAGGCCTTACGGTTCTCGCTGACACCGCGACGTCGGTGGCCGAACTCGACGCGGCTGCTTTCGCCGACAAGATCGCTCAGATGGAAGAGGATCTGAAGGAGAAGGAAGGCTCGGTCCTCGATCAGGCGATCGAGCGGCTCGATCACTTCAAGACCATTCAGCGGCAGGTCGTCAATTCAACTGCCATGCATTGAGCGCCAGCTCATCGGAAATTAAAAAAGCCCTGCATCGCAGGGCTTTTTTGTATTCAGAAGGGACAACTATTTTCCCGCGAATTTCGTGAATTCCTTGACCACGCGTTCATAGACCGGGCGCTTGAACGGCACGATCAGGCCGGGAAGATTCTTCATCGGCTCCCAGCGCCAGTCGATGAACTCCGCCTTGTGACCGGCGGGGGAAGCGACATTGATCTCGCTGTCCTTGCCGGTGAAGCGCATCGCGTACCATTTCTGCTTTTGACCGCGGAAACGGCCCTTCCAGGCTCGGCCGGCAACCGTGCGTGGAATGTCATAGGTAAGCCATTCGGAAACCTCGCCAAGCCTCTCGACGGATTGGGCGTTGGTTTCTTCATAAAGCTCGCGCTTGGCGGCCGCCCAGGTATCTTCGCCGCTGTCGACACCGCCTTGGGGCATCTGCCACACATGAGTTTGGTCGACATGTTCCGGCCCGCCGACGCGGCGGCCGATGAACACAAGCCCCTCTGAGTTGATCAGGGTAATCCCGACGCAGGTCCGGTAGGGCAGATCGTCGTAACGCGCCATACTGCTAAAGCCTTTGATCCCCGACCGGTATCAGCACCAATCGCGCCTTTTTCTCTCGTCTGCGTGACCATGCCGGGTGATCGGTTCCGATCGCGGCGGCCATGTTAGCTTGATTTTGGTTTCAGCATGGCCGTTGTCAACGGCACCAGCGCGATGCCGCGGCCATCCAGTTGCCTGGCCCAGGTTCCGATGCGCTCGATCGAAATCGGCAGCGCCGATGCGACGCCCACGGCGGACCCGCGTTCTTTCGCCAACGTCTCCAGCCTTGCCAGCGCCCGGTCAATCTCCGCCGGAGTCGGCACGGTGTCGATGCCGACATCAGCCTTCGCAAACGGCATCGACTGACCTTCCGCAATCACGCCGGCGACGCTGCGCGGCGCGCTGCCGTCGTCGAGATAGGCGAGGCCACGCCTTGCCGCTTCCTTGATGATCGGCTGCATTGCCGGATCGGTCGCGACAAAGCGCGATCCCATGAAATTGGCGATACCGACGTAGCCCTGAAACCGGCTCATATGCCAAGCGAAGCGGTCTGCGTTCTGCTCAGCGGACAGTGTCGTCAGCAGCGTCTGCGGGCCGGGATCGTTGTCCGGGTAGTCGAACGGCTCCATCGGAACCTGCAACAAGACTTCGTGCTTCTGTGCGCGGGCGCGTTCCACCAGCTTGCCGGGATCTGAGCCATAGGGCGTGAAAGCGAGCGTCACGGCGCCGGGAAGCTTCATAATGGCATCGGCGGTTTTCGCGGCGCCAACGCCGAGGCCGGAGATGACGATCGCGATGACGGGCTTCTTCGCGGCGATGGCGCGCTCGGCGTCGCCGCCGGCCGCATAGGCGCGGAAGGATTTCAGCCCATCGGCGGCGATCGGGATCATGCCGTAGCGCGAGCTTTCCAGCAGCTTTGGATTGACGCCTGCGATCATCGCGGGCGGCGCGTCCGTATTCGCCGGAGTGTCCCCGCCGCCGCCCACGACCACGCTTTGCCGGGCACCGCTGGAGCCGTCGATAATGGTCACAGTCTGCTGGCCGCTGGCGGGCGGTGCTGCTGCCTCCTTGGGTGCCGCAGGGATGGCGCCAGCCGGTTTTGCAGCGGTCTCTGCGGGCAGTTTGGCGGGATCGTAGGACACCTTCGCCAGCGGCTCGCCGCCTATTGGATTCTGGTTGAAAATCGCGAAGCCGAGAAAGACCACCAGAAACAGCCCGAGCAGCCCCGCAATCGCCTGCGGGGCGCTGAACGGAAGCCGGTATCGCCGCTTGCGCGGCCGATCCTGTCCGAGCGGCGCGCTCAGATCGTCGGTGGTCACTGCCCTCAGCCCTCGCGAATCAATCGCCGAATCCTATCACGGCCCCGGTAAGGCGGGCCGCAAAGGCTTGGGTTCCGCAGCCATGGGGGGCGGCAGCCAGCAAAAAGGGCGGCTCGAAGGCCGCCCTGATCGAATGGAGATGTTGGCGCGCTTTAGTTCGCGGCCTTGTTCGTGGCTTTCTCGGTCGGAGCAGGAGCCGAGGTGGTCTGCTTGATGCCGTGCAGGAGGTCCGCAGCCATCTTCAGCGCCTTGTCGTCCTTGGCATCCGGCGGCACGTAGGATTGCGATCCGGTCTCTTCCTGACCTTCGGCCTTGAGATGGCCGCGCAGCGAGGCTTCGCCCTTGGTGTCGGTCTTCGACTTCAGATCGTCCGGCACATCCTGCAGGACTTCGATATCCGGGATGATGCCCTTGGCCTGGATCGACTTGCCTGACGGCGTGAAGTAGCGCGCAGTGGTCAGCCGCAGCGCGCCGTTGCCGGAGCCGAGCGGGATGATGGTCTGCACCGATCCCTTGCCGAACGAGCGGGTGCCGAGCAGCGTGGCGCGCTTGTGATCCTGCAATGCGCCGGCGACGATTTCCGACGCCGATGCCGAGCCGCCGTTGATCAGCACGATCACCGGCTTGCCCTTGGCGAGATCGCCGGGCTTGGCGGTGCGGCGCTGGGTTTCCTCGGCGTTGCGGCCGCGGGTTGAGACGATTTCGCCGCGGTCGAGGAATGCGTCGGACACCGACACGGCTTCCTCAAGCAGGCCGCCCGGATTGTTGCGCAGGTCGAGAATGTAGCCCTTGAGCTTGTCCGAACCGATCTGAGTGGTCAGGTTCGCCATCTCGCGCTTCAGACCTTCGGTGGTCTGCTCGTTGAAGGTGGTGACGCGGATATAGGCGATATCGTCGCTCTCCACACGCGCGCGCACCGAACGCACGCGAATGTTGTCGCGTACCAGCGTGATCTCGAGAGGCTTGTCCTGGCCCTTGCGGATGATCTTGAGCTTGATCTTGGTGTTGACCGGGCCGCGCATCTTTTCGACGGCCTGGTTCAGGGTCAGACCCTGCACCGCTTCATCGTCGAGTTGAGAAATGATGTCGTTGGCCATGATGCCGGCTTTGGAGGCTGGCGTCTCGTCGATCGGCGACACAACCTTGATCAGGCCGTCTTCCATCGTGACTTCGATGCCGAGACCGCCGAACTCGCCGCGCGTCTGCACCTGCATGTCGCGGAAGCTCTTCGCGTCCATGTAGCTGGAGTGCGGATCAAGCCCGGTGAGCATGCCGCTGATCGCGGTCTCGACCAGCTTGCTGTCGTCCGGCTTCTCGACATAGTCGCTGCGGACGCGCTCGAACACATCGCCGAACAGATTGAGCTGACGATAGGTGTCTGACGAGGCGGCGCGTGCCGTCGATCCCACCAGAGCCGAGCGCGGCTGGGTGAGAAGGAGTGTTGCCGCTGCGCCTGCTGCGACGCTGAGGAGAACCAGGGAAGTCTTGCGCATCATCCGCGAACCTTTTGGCCTTCACTTGCGGCCCACCATGGACCAGAATCGATTGGAGCGC
>JAFVHU010000057.1 GCA_017474385.1 Afipia sp.
ATCTGTGCCTCGGTGAACTTCGATGCCTTCATGGAACTCTCCTCGCCCCAACAGGGGATCATAATTGGAAAATTCCAGTTCCGATTGGCCTAAACTGGCGGGAGCACGTCAATCATGGGCCAGAGCATGAAGCGCAGCCGGTTTTCGGAAGAGCAGATCATCGGGATTTTGAAGGAGCACGAGGCCGGCGTTTCCGTCGCCGACCTGTGCCGCAAGCACGGCGTCAGCGACGCCAGCATCTACAAATGGAAAGCCAGGTTCGGTGGGATGGAGGTGTCGGAGGCCAAACGGCTGAAGATGCTGGAGGACGAGAACACGCGGCTGAAGCGGTTGCTGGCCGACGCCATGCTGGACAATGTGGCCTTGAAGGACTTGTTGGGAAAGAAGTGGTGACGCCCGCGGCCGAGCGGAAAGCTGTCGCTTCGGCTATCGGCGCCTGCATGCTCTGCTCAAGCGGGAGGGCTTTGCGCCCGTTGCTTCGCTGTTCAAGCAGTTCGAGCTGATCTATGTGGTGGGCGAGGAGCGCGACCTCGTCGGCGTGCGCACCAACCATCGAGGGGAGCCCGTCTATCTCTATCGCCTCAACACCTCGGCCGACGACGCGCGCCGGCTGCTTCTGGTTTACCTGACGCGGATCAACGAACTCGCCGACCGGCCGGAGTGGTATCACCTGCTGACCAACAGTTGCACGATCAACATCGTGCGATACGCGAACGCCGCCGGACGCGCCGGCCGGTTCGACATTCGCCATCTCTTGAACGGTCTGATCGACAGCTATCTCTACCACTCGGGCCGGGTGGACACGACGCTGCCGTTTGACGAACTGCGACGGCGCTCCCTGATCAATGAGGCAGCGCAAGCAGCCGATGGTGCATCCGATTTCTCACAACGCATTCGCGCGTCGCTGCCGACAGTGTCTCGCAGATACGTCGACCGCCCATGAAATGTCTTATGCATTGGCCGTCCTCGCAAACGCCTCCCCTTCGGTCTTCAGCAAACCAACCGCAAGATGCCGGAAAGCCTCGACGGCCTTTGCGAAGACGGCGTGAGGATCGTCGGCTGCGGCAATCCAGAGCGAGGCGTTGAGCGCCGCTCCATTGAGCAGCCGGGCAGCAGCTTCCGCATCCACCGGCCTGACCGTTCCCTCATCGATGAGCGCCTGGATCGTTTGCGTCGTCGTGCGCAGGCATGCATTCTGGTTGGGCCATTGCGACGGATCACCGAGCACCGCCGGCCCGTCGAGGAGCATGATGCGCTGGATCTCCGGCTCCAAAGCCATCTCGATATAGGCAATACTCTCCGCGAGAAATCCAAGCCATGCGGTCTCCGCCTGTTCTTGTGCAGCGCGCATCCGCACCAGCATTTCTGCATCGATCTGATCGATGACGGCCTGCAGCAAACCTTTCTTGTCGCCGAAGTTGTGGTAGAGCGCGCCGCGCGTCAGGCCAGCTTCGGCGGTCAGATCGTCCATCGACGCACCCGCATAGCCTTTGGCCGCGAAAGCCTTCCGAGCGGCTCGAATGAGCTTGGCCCGGGTTTTCTCCATCATCTGTGCACGCCGTTTCACGGCCATTGCCATCTCCAAAAATGACATACGCCGCGTATGCGTATTGACATACGGCGCGTATGTGAAGATATACCGACATACGGGGCGTATATCAATTAGCGCCCGTCTGATCTGTAACAGGAGTAAAGTAATGGCCAAACGCGATGCGATCTTTCCTGCCGGCCGGCAGGCGCTCTATGAGATCAACCGCTATTCGGCGGCGATCCGCTCGGGGGACCTTCTGTTCGTCTCGGGCCAGGTCGGCAGCCGTGAAGACGGTTCGCCCGAACCGGTCTTCGAAAAGCAGGTTCAGCTTGCCTTCGACAACCTCGCGGCAGTGTTGAAGGCCGCCGGTTGCACGTTCGACGACGTTGTTGACGTGACCACTTTCCACACCGACCCGGCCACGCAGTGGGAGGCTATTAACGCCGTTCGACTGAAGGCGATCGGTGAACAGCCCTACCCGAACTGGACCGCGGTCGGCGTGAACTGGCTGGCGGGCTTCGATTTCGAGATCAAGGTCATCGCGCGCATTCCGCAGTCCACCTGATCGATGGCGTCCACCGCGACCAACTCAATCTAGACTGGTTGCAAGCCGAGCGACTGCGCGCTCTCCATCCAGATCGGCAATTCGCGCTGATACAGCGCATTGGTTTCCTTGAACCCCAGCGCCGGTTCCAGCACGAAGGTCGCGAGAACTTCCTTCACTTTCGGATCGCTGTTCGCCGCCACGCAGAGCTGCGCCAGCCGGTCGACGATCGGCTGCGGCGTGGCCTTCGGCAGTGCCCAGCCGGTGAAGCCGCTCACGGTGAAGAACTTCGATGTCGCGCCCTGTTCAGGCAGAGTCTTGACGTTCGGGAGCGCGTCGACCTTCTTCGAATGCACAGCAAATACAGTGCCGCGATCGCTTTGCAGGACGGGTTGCGCAGCAGTGTAGCTGCCCATCGCGACATCGAGCGTGCCTTCCAGCAGCCCCGTCCACATCGGCGCTTCGCCCCGGTAGTGGACCGGTTCGATGTTGAGACCATACTGCTTGTTGAGTTCATTGATCGTCATGTGCGGCGCGGAGCCC
>JAFVHU010000002.1 GCA_017474385.1 Afipia sp.
AAATCGTTCCCAAACGAGAGAATCACAAATTAAGTTTGCAAGGAATCCCCTTCAAAAGACCCGATTCCCGGCAAACTCGAGCGCAGCAGCATCCCGTTTCCGGATTCCAAATCAACGACTTGAGAATTCTTCACGGACGACCAATTACGAACGGCTACCCAGGCCTTCTTTAACCCAAACTTCTCTATCTCACTTCGTTCCAGAGCCCCTTCAAGTGCCGCTGCGATCGTGTCCGAATCCATGTCCGCCCTCTCCAGAGCGCCGGAGACGTATGCGATGACGATTTCGCGGTTTGAACGCTTGCAAAATTCTAGCATGCGAACGCCGTCGGCTTCGGCGATCTGGGGTAGGAAAAGCCCGAGCGCTACTCCTGCGGCGAGCATCCGCTGTTTTGCCGCGATGACTATCATCATCTCTCTGGTTACCCCCCCCCCTGAACCTTACGCTCTAGTGCGACAGCATGATCCAGCCCGGCGGGTTCACCAGAACCGAGCGCGTCGCGCCACCGAGGATGAATTCCCGCAGTTTCGAGTGCCCGTAAGCACCCATCACCAAGAGATCGGGGCTGTGAGCGGCGACATAGCTCTCGATGGTGTGCTGGTCGGTCTTCTTCACCTCCTCGTAAATGGCGTCGACGCCTTCCGAGGTGAGCTGTTGTGCAAACTCGCGCCCGCGTGCTGCCGACGGCATCGGTTTGTCGTCCGTTGCCGAGAATATCCTGACGTGAGACGCGTGGCGCAGAAACGGCATGGCGTCGCCGACGGCACGGGCCGCGGGCCGGCTGCCGTCCCACGCGACTGCGATGTTTGCGAAGGATCCCGCCAAAGGGCGAATCGGGCGCTCCGGAAATATTAGAACCGGACAGCCGGACTCGAAAATCAAGCGTTCTGCGATCTCCTGATGGTGGCTGTCGTTCCGGCGAACAGGGAGAACAGCCATGTGGTGAACGCGAGCCTCCTCCACCAAAAGACGGAGGCTTTCATAAGGGTTCCGCTTCTCGATTCTGCACTTCGTCAGAACAGGGCGATCCATTGCGATCTCCCGGAAAGTGTTCGCGAGATCCTTGGCATTCGCTGCACTTTTCCTTGCCTCGGCCTCCAGGAATTCTCCGACGTGAGCGCCCTCGAAATACAGTCCAGGTTCGATCTCCGTTTCCAGAACGAGGGCCGAGATGCGCGTACGAACTTGCCGGCGAGCTTTGGCAGTATCGCACGGCTTCGACAAGCTTTCCGCGAGATCCACCACCGCGGCGATGGCGGCTGCATCGGTGGGCTCCGGATAGTTGAGGAGCGGAAAAAAGACATCACGAATGGCCATGGCGAATTCTCCCTTTCGCACATGATGCAGGGAGGCCGCAAGCTGTCTTGATCTGGATCAGGAGTATCGCTTCCAAGAGGAATAGTCTTCCAGACAGCCCAGTTTTGATGTCGACCTTAGGAGGAGAGAATGAAGGCCCATCACATCATGACCCATCATGTCATCACAATCGGTCCCGATGCAACGCTGGCCGACGCCGCCCGACTCATGCTTGCCAATCACTTCAGCGGTCTGCCCGTCGTTGATGCAAAGGGCGAGCTTGTCGGGATTGTGACGGAGCGGGATTTCCTTCGCAGGCAGGAGCTTGATACCCAGCGGAAGAGGCCGCGCTGGCTTGAATTCATCCTGGGTCCCGGTCGGATGGCAGAGGACTACGTCAAGACGGCAGGCCGGAAGGTGCGCGAGGTCATGACGCGGAATCTTTACACCGCGGCTGAAGAGACCCTGCTGGCCGAGATTGTTGTGCTCATGGAAAAGAATCATATCAAGCGCGTGCCTATCATGCGCGGGAAAAAGATAGTTGGCATGGTCAGCCGTCAGAATTTTGTACAGGCTGTGTCAAGTTTGTCGCGCGGTCTGCCGGATCCGACGCCGGATGACACCAGTCTCCGTAATCGCATCCTTGCGACCATCGAGGATCACCACTGGGCGCCGATCGGG
>JAFVHU010000058.1 GCA_017474385.1 Afipia sp.
ATCTGTGCCTCGGTGAACTTCGATGCCTTCATGGAACTCTCCTCGCCCCAACAGGGGATCATAATTGGAAAATTCCAGTTCCGATTGGCCTAAACTGGCGGGAGCACGTCAATCATGGGCCAGAGCATGAAGCGCAGCCGGCTTTACGGGGAGGTCCGGAAACACGTCTTCAAGGTAGCTGACGATATCTGCGGAGTTGGCCAGAACCAACTCGCTGTGGACGAGAATTGGGATCTCGGCGCGCCGATTGTAGCGACCCCACTGCTCGGCGGTCGACTCATCAACAACCTCAAAGTCGAGCCGCTTGTACTCCATCACCATACGAACTTTGCGAGCCAACGGACTCAAGGGCGAGTCAAACAACTTCAACATTGCGTTCTCAGACCTCTTCCGCCGAGCGCGCCATCGCGCTCATTAACACCCCGATCATCGGCAAGCCTCACTCTTGCAGCCCTATCGGGGAACCATCCCCACGGCTCCCCAAAGTCATCATTGTAATTAGTGCGGTGGCGGAGAGCGATTCTCGATATTTCGTACACGCGTAGATGTCGCTCCGGCAGGTGGTGAGCGCTCTGCCGGCCCGCACTACCTGTCCAACGACCTTGAGCCGGTCTCCTTCACTTGGCGCGACCAGGCTTACCTTGTACTCGACCGTCAGAGCTGACTGGTTAGATGCAAGCAGAGTGAAGGCTGCGTAAGCGGCCGCGTTATCCGCCAGCGCTCCGACCACCCCACCGTGGAAAAATCCGTGCTGTTGCGCTACAGCTTGACGGAAGTTCAGAATGATCACGCAAAGACCAGGCTCTAGAGACCCGATCTCCGCTCCGAGATGCTGCATGAATCCCTGCCGACCAAAGCTATCCAGTATCCTCTCCCGATAGAGAGGGTCGCGGGGAGACCAGCCTGTCTGGCCTCCACGAACTTCGTTTCGTTCGAACTGCATCTCCGGGCTTACTTAACGCTGTAGATACGATAGTTGACGTGGTTCCTGGAAAACTCATTGATCGCGATTGTCACTACGCGATTGAGCCAGCGGTAGTTCGCGGCACCTGTTTCGAACAGGGGCGAGGAGCGCGCGAACACCTCGTTCCACTTCAGGAGCGCCCCTGCCTCCAGTCTCGCCCGCGCCTCGGCGGACATGTGGCCACGACCCGCGTTGGTGACGTAGATCAGTTCGCCGTCATCGGTGCGGATCGTCGCCCTCACGTCAAGTCCCGCAACGCCGTCCTGGTCGACGGTCAGCCAATCACCGCCACCAGGCAGAAATTCTCCGCGCAGCCGAGGCCCCCTTACCTGCCCCGACTTGATGATGTAGTTCTGCCGGAACGCGCGCGACGTCAGGAAAGTCTGCACCGGATCAAAATCGATGGAGAAGTCGCAAATATGCTCGACTTCGACCTTCTCAAGCATCGGCACATCAACGAGAAGGCAGGACTCCATTTTGACAGCAGCAGTCATCGATCAGTTCTCCAGTTTATTTGAGGCTTGCTCAGGTTGAATCGCCGCGCTCTTCGATCGCGGCGATTTTGACAGCTCGTGCAGAAAATTCGGCACGACCATTCCATTTAGCGCAATAAACCGCGCCATCGCTCCAGCCACGGCGGCGACCGATGCTCGATCTGTCACGCGCGACTGCCATTCAACCAACCTCGGCGTATCGTCAGCCATCGGCGCGCCGAGGAATGCGGCAAACAGCTGTGCCATGTAGAATGCGATATCCGCGTAGCCGAACTCTGACCCGGAGATGAACTGCTCGCCGGTCAAGCGATCGTCCATCAGCCGGTAGTATGCGGCGATATTGGCTCGGGCCGCCTTCCGCAACTCCGGCGTGGAGTTGGCGCTGCGCATGAGCTTGATAACGTTGGCAAAGAAAACCTCGTCAGAGGCGAGCTCCAATCGGCGAGCCGCGGCTCGCATCCCCGGCTCGCGCGGCCATAGCGCGGGAAGCGGATACTGGTCTTCCAGGTACTCGAATATCTGTGTTGAGTCATAGATTTCGACATCACCGTCGATCAACACAGGCACTTGGCCTTTGGGATTGATCCTCAGGACGTCGGGATGCTTGGGTTGATAACCAGCTTCTGTCGAGTATGGCACCATCACGAGCGTGGCGTCGATCCCCTTCTCTAGAAGGGCGATCTGCGCTTTTGCTCCGAACATGCTGAGTGGTCCCGAGAATATCTTCATTTCATCCTGCGAGCTATCGCGGCTTCTCGCGTTGAATAGCACGATCGTTCGTGCTATTCAATATGCGAACAACCAATTTTGATATGACCTGAGAGTCGATGATGAACGAAGATCAGGTGGGTCCAGCAACCAGATCGCTGCGACAAGTCAGCATGACGTTACGTCGCCGCGGCCGGCCTCCTCGATACGATCGCAAGCAAGCGCTTGAAGGGGCGCTGAACCTGTTTTGGGAGCGCGGGTATGACGCGGTCACAATGGACGAACTGGCACGGGCCATGCGGATGCATCGTCCCAGTATCGCGGGAGCCTTCGGTGACAAGCGAGGAATTTATCGCGACGCCATGGCTCTTTATCGCCAGCGGCTTCTTGCCGAGCTTTCCATGGCGATGGCCGGTGGAACGTCATTGCGCTGGTGCCTGCAAGCCGCCTGCCGTTGCCTTATTGATCGTCACCTCAAGGGCGAATCAGGGCCGCGCAGCTGCCTTGCCGTGCGCGCCGTAGCGGACGGTTCGCTTGCTCCGGAGATGATGCGAGCGCTCTGCGAGGATATCGCTTTGTTTGAAACCCTGTTGATCCGGCGCGCCGGGCCCCAGCTTGAGGGGCGAGCTGCCCGGCAGGCCACGAGGGTTCTGGTTGACGTGCTGTTCGGCTTGTCCTTGCGAGCTTGCGCCGGCGCATCACGCTCGCAACTGATTGCTCACAGCACCGAGGCCATCGATTTGATTCTCGAAAGGGCGTAACGCCTAGGCTTGGGCTTTCAGGCGGGCAAACGCCTTCTCTACGGTTGCCCTGGCACGTCGATCCTGGAACAGCTTGCACGCATGTTGGTACGCAAGCGCAATACCCACGAGCTCGAAAACAAACAGATCGACGTCATCCTTTGCAGGCATCTCACCCGCTTTGATTGTTTCCCGTGCAGTGCTCGCCAGCTGGCGCCGCCAGCCCTGTTGCGATTCGACAAGGCGATCGCGAATCGCACCGGGCTGATCATCAAATTCCTGGATTGCCGTGATGAAGAGGCAACCGTCGGCCTGCTTGTTGCCCCTGATCCAGTCCAGATAGCCCAGGAACAGCCGATCCAGTCGCGCACCCGGCGAGTTCGTCTTCAGCGCTGGCTCCACCACACTCCGGCCAAATCTCGCTATTGCCTCTTCGACAACGGCGAGCTGCAGCGCCTCTTTTGATTTGAAATGAGCGAATAATCCGCTCTTGGACAAATTCATGCTGGACGCTAGTCCACCAACAGTGATGCCTTCCAAACCGATTCTCACGGCTTGGGAGAGCGCCTCCCCAATGATCGCGTCACGCGTTGCACTCCCCTTTGCCATGCGATCCATCTAGCACGCCCGTTCGTTCTTTCAAGATGGCGACAAGTGGGGCTCCAGCGATTCATCAGGCCAGCGCTTCCGCGGCACCCAGCCGAGTTCCAGCCTCGCTTTATCGTCCACCACGGTGATCTCCTGCCCGAGAAAGCGAACGATCGTCGGCGTAATCGGCGGCGGTTTCCTGCTACCCGCCATTCCCCACAGGAAGGCCATGGTATCCGCAAAGAACTTCGCCCGTCGGAACGAGACCTCTTCCTTTGGACTGGTTACGCCGGCGCGGCGCAGATGCGCCTCTATGAAGCCCCTCAGCTGCACATGCTGGCCATCCGTAATCCAGTAGATCTGCCCTCCCCGACCACGCTGTGCCGCAAGTATTAGTCCCTCAGCCGCGCTGTCGACATGCACGATCGTGATCGGATGCCTTGCCCCCGCGATCCAGCGAAAGCCACCCTTTCGGATCCTGTCGCCCATCCCTCTCGTCAAGGTTTCTCCTGGTCCCCAGACGTAAGGAAACCGCACAACCACAACCTCAAGACCACGGCCGTTTTCCTTCAGCATCGCCGCCTCGCTGTGAACCCTGCTCCCGCAGAGCACCCCGACTGGCCGCCCCCTCGGTCTCCTCTCATCTGCAAGAACGACGGGTCCATCTCCGATGGTTACGCCAATTCCGCTGACGTAGACTATTCTATTGACGCCCGCTCTGCGGGCCGCCGTCGCGACATTAACACTTCCATGCACATTTTCGCGCATCGCAGCCTTCATATCCCAATCGGGCAAGTAGGCTCCCGCATGGATAATCGCGTCGCACCCCCTCATTCCCCGAGCCATAGCATCGATGTCGTGGAGATCGCTCTTGCAGACCTCGACACCCGGAAGGTCGACCTTGCGGGCTGATTGCTCCGACCGTGCAAGCGCTACGACTGCAATCGAACGCTCGCGCAAAAATGCAATCAGCCGCCGTCCAATGAAACCAGACCCGCCCGTTACAAAGACCCTGCGGAGCTCCCGGCTAGCGGCTTTCGCGGCTTCGGGCAAAATCCGTTGATTCTCGTCAAGCTTCATCATTTGGCTGCTCCGCTTTCAACTGTATCTCTTTGAGAAAATTCATGGCGTCAGGGACCGATCCGCGGACGACCAACTCGGCCGGATTGTGCGATGCGCTCCGCGGCTTGCACCCCGACGCCGCTTCCGACGTCCACGCCCGCTTTTGCCATTCCCGCACCGGCACGAAAGTCCGCCTTCCCCTTGGAGCTGCACGGCGCAGTGCTGCCCCGACATTGAACGGCGTCACGAACACCGTCTCGGAATAAGCCTCGGCGAGCCGCCATCCATCGAAGGTCAGCAGTATCTGGGGGCGCTTCCTGAGAGCCCGCAGGTGACGATTCACCCGCTCCATCGAAAGCCAGAAGAAAACATGGCCGTTCACAAGTCCGTACCAGTCGCCCGGCGTCATGCCCTCGTCGAGGCAGTTTCGCAGCGCCTGTGGCGGCATTGGAGCCTGGTCCCGAACATACGCAACCTTCGGCACCTCAACGCTCTTCGGTCGGAAGCTTATCAGCTTCTCGTAAACATCGGCGTCGCGTCCAAGGCGCGCGGCAATCTCCGCCGTGCACAACAGCCCCCCTGACAAGATACCCGGCCAATTCGCCGCATCTGCGATGTGAAACACATCCCTCGGGAGTTGCCGCACGCCCTGGTCTCTCACTTTCTTCCGTGGCTTACGACGCCGAGCCGGCGACGATCGCGAGCTGGACTTGATGAGCGTCCACGAACGTGTCCTTGCGAACGACGAGACCAGCATCATTGACCTCAACAAGATCGATCGCGTCGAAGCGAACTGGTCGGTCCGATCCATCCGGTCCCTTCAGAACGGCGGTCATGGCCCAATCGAGCGTCCAGTGCCGCTCGCCGAAGACGGTGCGGTAGACCTCGTAACCGGCCCGGGGCCACTGCTTGAACACCTGCGCGAAGGTCGCCGCGATGGCATCCCTGCCCTCAACCGGTTTCGCTCCGGCCGAATGCAGCCAGAACTTCGAATCCTCGGTGTGCAGCATCTTGATCTTTTCCACGTCGCAAGTCGCGTACGTGGTGACGTAGCGCTCGTAGGCCGTCTTGATGTCCATTGGTTTGGCGCTCAGGGCAACGACTGCAGAACTGCTCATATTGGTCTTCCTCTCTGGGTGTGAACACTCGGTCGATCGAAGCGGGCTGACCCCCGCAAGCTTCGGCGCAGTGGCCGAATTTCAAAACTTTGCGAGGCTTGCACCTTGACGGCGCTTGATCGCTCTTTGCCTTTTCGCAAATCCCCGGTCGCGCCAGAGCATTCCCAGAACCGCCCATTTGGCTGACATGCCTGGCTTCGGTTTTAGGCCCATCGCAAGACGTCGGATCTGCGCGCGCGCCCAGATCAATTCGCTGAAGGCGGCTCGCGGCGCTGGAAGCAGCTTGATGTCCACCTTGCGAGCGCCTTCGGCCTCGCCTCGCAGCATGCGGAGCGGAAGATCAGGCTCGATCGCGAAAGGCCTCGCCATTCCAACCAGGTCGCACGCCCCTGAAGATAGCAGCCGCTCCATGCTGGCGCGCGCCCGCAGTCCACCCGTTAGAATCAACGGAATACTCGTCACTTGGCGAAGCTTGCGCGCATAATCAGCATAAAGGCCCTCTGCGCCGACACCGCCGGCATAGCCCAGCTCGAACGCTGCGGCGTACTCATGCGTGCCACCACCGACTTCGATGAAGTCTACGCCCAGCGGCGACAACATCTTTGCTACCTCAAGGGAATCATCAGGCGTCAACCCACCCTTGATGAAATCGTCAACATTCAGCTTCACGCCAACGGCGAATCCTGACGAGACCATCTCACGGATGCGCGTCACGGTCCGGATCAATATCCGGGCCCGATTTTCGATCGACCCTCCCCACTGGTCGGCTCTACGATTGACGCGCGGCGACAGGAACTGACTGAAGAGATATCCGTGGGCTGCATGCACCTCGACACCGGAGAAACCAGCCCGCTCGGCGATCTCTGCAGCGTAGGCGAAGCGCTCGATCGTCTCGAGGATCTCCTTCTCGGTGATCTCGCGCGGAGTGCTGAAGAACTTTCCGGCGGTCAGCGGAACAGCCGACGGAGCGACAGATTCCCTTGCAGCCGAACGCGGCGTCTGCCGTCCGGCATGATTCAACTGCATGATAACAGCAGTGCCCCGCGATGTCGCCGCCGCTGCCCAGCGCACAAGTTGCGGCAAGCCCCGCCCGTTCTCGATAACGACGTTGCCTGGCGCTTCGAGATAACGGCTGTCGATCAAGACATTGCTTGTCAACATCAAGCCAGCGCCGCCCTCGGCAAACGTGTCGTAAAGCCGGGAATGCAACTCATTGGCATGCCCATCCGGTCCCGCCAGGCATTCGGTCATCGACGCTTTTACGATTCGGTTTCGAACCGAAAGCCCGCACGGAAACTTGAACCCAGACGCAAGCAAGATAGTCCTCCGAATTGACGGCAATTGCTCAAACACGGGCGGTTGGCTCAATATAGAAATAGCACGACCGTTCGTTTATTGCAAGACGATTATTTTGCACCGCCGACCGCTCACCGCTCTTGCGAACGTCACTCCCGTGTTTAGTTTCGGGATGGCGCACAGCGTCGTTGCACGCCGGTTCGGCGTTTCCTCCCAAGACTTGGGCCGCCTGCCGAAATGCAGGCGGCCTTTTTTTATCGAACGCTGGAATGCGTTGGAGGCAGACCATTGGTGCTATACGCAAACTTGGTGACGCTTCAGATATGCAACTCGACTACCCACGCGGCCGCGTCGGTGATCTTTCTTGCATCCCGTCACCGACACGACGGACAAAGGCTCAGCCTACCGTGTGCTCGCCAAGACCGAGCGCGGCACCGTGGAGTTTGGTGCTGCGTGGAAACGCATCAGCAAGGACGCAGTCGGCCTTCTGCGATGAAGAATTCGACTCGATGCGAGCTTGCGTCCCTGTTCCCCGTCAGCGCCTATGAGACAAATTGAGGGTCTTCACGAAGGGAGGATTTCTGGTTCATCGTAGCCGCAAGGAGCGAAGATGAAACAGAAATCCGGGCCGGATAAAGCGCCGGCAGAACAAGTGCTGAAGGACAT
>JAFVHU010000059.1 GCA_017474385.1 Afipia sp.
GCGATCAGCCACGGTTTCAGCGTCTCGCGATAGACCCAGTGATAGGCGGTCAGCGCCGAGACCGACCGCAGGATCGAGGTCCACTGATAATAATCGAGCGGGCCGCCGACATGTTCTTCCTCGGGCAGCAGCACATGATACTTCACGTCGAGGATGCGCGCAGTGTTGTCGGCGCGTTCCAGATGCAGGCCGAGCCGCGAGAACCAGTAGGCGTCGTTGCGCAGCATGGTCCGGTAAGCGGAGCCGTCGAAGCGCAGCGATGTCTCCTGCACAAAGCGGAGAAACTTGGTCAGTTCCTCGCGTGTCTTCGCGCCCTTGGGCCAGCACGCATGCAGTTCGATCCATGCGCTGTTGATGGTGTCCCACATCTCGCTGGTCAGCGCGGTGCGCACCGAGCGTGAATTCAGCCGCGCGTTCTCGATGCAGTTGCGGATCGAGGACGGATTGTCGGGCGAGAACGACAGGAAGTCGACAACGGTGCGCTCGTTGGCCTCGTCGTGAAACTTGTAAAAGATGTCATCGATACCTGCCGTGAGCAGGGCGGATTCCCATTCGTTGCTCTTGCCGACATAGGCGTCGGGCAGCGCGGTGGCGCGCAGCGTCGCCTCGATGGTGCGCGCGAGGTATTCCGCCCGTTCGACGTAGCGGGCGAGCCAGTAGAGACTTTCTGCGGTGCGCGACAGCATGCGTTACTCGAGTATCCAGGTGTCTTTGGTGCCGCCGCCCTGGCTGGAATTGACCACGAGCGAACCTTCCTTCAGCGCCACGCGCGTTAACCCGCCGGGCACAACGGTGACATGATCCTTGCCGGTCAGCACGAACGGCCGCAGGTCGACATGCCGGGGGGCGAGACCGGACTCGGTGCAGGTCGGACAGGTGGAGAGCGCCAGTGTCGGCTGGGCGATGAAGCCTTCCGGCTCCTTCTTGAGTTTGGCACGGAAGGACTCGATGGCGTCCTTGGTGGCGGCGGGGCCGATCAGCATGCCGTAACCGCCCGAACCGTGGACTTCCTTGACGACCAGATCCTTCAGGTTGTCGAGCACGTATTTCAGATCATTCGGCTCGCGGCACCGGTAGGTCGGGACATTCTTCAGGATCGGTTCTTCGCCGAGATAGAATTTCACGATGTCCGGCATGTAGCTGTAGACCGCCTTGTCGTCGGCGATGCCGGTGCCCACGGCATTGGCCAGCGTGACGTTGCCGGCGATGTAAGCCGACATCAGGCCGGGAACGCCGAGAACGGAGTCGGGGCGGAAGGTGAGGGGATCGAGAAAATCGTCGTCGACGCGGCGATAGATCACGTCGACCCGTTTCAATCCCTCGGTCGTGCGCATGAACACCTCGTCGTTCTTGACGATGAGGTCGCGGCCCTCGACCAGTTCGACGCCGAGCTTGTCCGCCAGAAACGAATGCTCGTAATAGGCCGAGTTATAGATGCCCGGTGTCAGGAGTGCGACGGTGGGTTCGGCTTTCGAGGTGTGAGGCGCCACGGAGCGCAGCGCGGCCAGCAATTCGTCGGGATAATTCTCCACCGGCGCCACACGATGCCGCGCGAACAGGTCCGGAAACAGCCGCATCATGATTTCGCGGTTTTCCAGCATGTAGGACACGCCGGACGGCGTCCGCGCGTTGTCTTCCAAAACGTAGAAATTCTCGGCGTCGACGCGGACGATGTCGATGCCGGCGATGTGGACGTAGACGTCGTGCGGGACGTCCTGGCCGTTCATTTCCGGCCGGAATACCGGGTTCTGAAAGATCAGGTCGTCGGGGATGATCCTGGCGCGGAGAATGTCGCGGTTGTGATAGATGTCGCCTAGGAACATGTTGAGCGCTTTGACGCGCTGCTTCAGCCCCTTTTCCATCGTCGTCCATTCCTTGCCGGACAGGATCCGGGGAATGACGTCGAAGGGAATCAGCCGCTCGGTGGATTCCGCCTCGCCGTAGACGGCGAAGGTGATGCCGATCCGGCGGAATAAGAGTTCGGCTTCCTGGCGCCGGTATTCCAACGCGTCCGCAGGAGTCTCTTTCAGCCAGAGGCTGAGTTCGTGGTAGGCGGAGCGAAGAGCGCCACCGGCCCCATTCATTTCATCGAAGGCAACTGCCATAAACCGGAACGCTTCCTTCAGGGACGGACAACGATCCGCCGCTCAAACTGATGGTAGCAAGGCTTGGGCCAGCGCGATATGCATTGCCTGAGGGCAATTGGCGGTATCTTGCGCCGCCGTGCCTGAAAAACGGGCGGGCGGCTGCTCAGGGATGCGGCAAAAGCTCGTGACTTCAATGCGTTGCCTGCGCCAAGGAACATGGCGTAGCAGTGGTGACCTGGGATGTCCGGGGCAGGAGGAGAGTTAAGATGACTGAGATCGTCACCGCCGGCATTCTCGTGATCGGCGATGAAATCCTGTCGGGGCGCACCAAGGACAAGAACATCGGCTTCATCGCCGAGTACCTGACCAACATCGGCATCGACCTGAGGGAAGTGCGGGTGGTCGCCGACGAGGAGGACGCGATCATCTACGCGCTCGACTCGCTGCGCCAGCGTTACACCTATGTCTTCACCACCGGCGGGATCGGCCCGACCCACGACGACATCACCGCCGATAGCGTGGCCAAGGCGTTCGGGGTCAAGATCGACCATCACCCCGAGGTTGTCGCACGCTTCGAGGAGCGCTTCGGCGCGGACCTGAACGAGGCGCGGTTGCGGATGGCGCGCATTCCCGACGGCGCGGAACTGATTTCGAGCGCGACCATCCTCGCGCCCGGGTTCAAAATCGGAAATGTCATTGTAATGGCCGGTGTGCCGTCGATCATGCAGGCGATGATGGATATCGTCTCGCCCAAGCTGAAGTCCGGCGTGCGAATGCTGTCAGACTCGGTGCGCGCCAACGCGCGCGAAGGTGACATCGGAACGCCGCTGCGCGCCATTCAGGAGGCTCATCCCGATACCAGCATCGGCAGCTATCCGTTCCTCGACGAGAACGGCAAGCCGAACACCAATGTCGTGGTGCGTTCGCGCGACGAGGCCAAGCTGCGCGCCGCGATGGCCGAGGTCGAGGCCATGCTGGCCAACCTCAAGGTCGCCAAAATATGAGCGAGCGATTTTTCGAGGCCATCGCCGCGGGCAAGCTTCCGCCGCCGGAATGCGCCAAGACGCTGGGCCTGGAAATCATCGCTTACGATCTCGATGCACATACCGTCGAGCTTGGGTTCGACGGCAAGCCGGAGTTCGCAAATCCGATCGGCATCGTGCAGGGCGGCTTTTTGTCCGCGATGCTGGACGATTGCATGGGTCTTGCGTCCGCAACGATGATGAACGTCGGAGAGTTTGCGCCGACGCTCGCCCTCAATGTCCAGTTTCACCGTCCGGCCAAGATCGGCAAGCTCAAGGGCTTTGGGCGCGTGACGATGCGCGGCAAGGAAATCTTCCATCTTGCCGGCGAACTGTTTCAGGATGACAAGCTGGTTGCGACCGCCACTGCGACGTCGCTCTTTCGCAAAATCGCGTAACGCATGAGCAGCACCGATGAATGACGAGAACGCGCGCAAACCGTTTCCGGTGTCGTGGGACCAGTTTCACCGCGACGCGCGGGCGCTGGCGTGGCGGCTGAGCGGGGCGGGGCCGTTTGAAGCCCTGATCGCCGTGACGCGTGGCGGGCTTGTGCCTGCGGCGGTCGTCGCCCGCGAACTCGGCATCCGGGTCATCGATACGCTGTGCGTGTCGAGCTACAGCCATACCTCGCAGGTTGGCGAGCCGACCGTGCTGAAAGACATCTCCGACGCGGTGGCGCGGCTCGGCGGCGGCACCGGCAAGGGACTGCTGGTGGTCGAGGATCTGGTCGACACCGGCAAGACCGCGCGGATCGTGCGCGATCTGGTGCCGCAGGCGCACCTCGCGGCGGTTTACGCCAAGCCGATGGGCAAGCCGCTGGTCGACACCTTCATCACGGAAGTGTCGCAGGACACCTGGATCTTCTTTCCGTGGGACACGGGGCTCTCATTTCAGCCGCCGATCCGGGACGGCGCGGCGTAGTGTTCGTCACCTCTCCCCGTGTACGGGGAGAGGTCGGCAAGCGAAGCGAGCCGGGTGAGGGGCGAGCATGGGCGATGAAGTTTGCCCCTCACCCCAACCCTCTCCCCAGCGAAAGGGCGTTTACGCCCGTCTTCGACGGGCTATGCGGGGAGAGGGAGAAGAGGCAGTAGGCGCGATGTAGTGCGCCGCAGCAGCCGAACGTTGTGGAATGCCGTCAGCCGACCTCGTATCGTGCAGTCATGGATGATCTGGATGTGAAGGATCGGGACCATGACCGAGAGCATGATCGGAAACAAGCAGGCGTTCGACTCCGCCGATATCACCGCGCTGTCACATCTGTATCGCGGCGAACTTTACCGCAGCACGGTCTGGCGCACCCGGCTCGATGCCACGACCAACTGGGCGGTCCTGACGACCGGCATCGCGCTGTCGCTGACGTTCAGCAGCGAGCACGCGTCGCCTCTGCCGCTCGTGCTGGTGGGACTTCTGGTCGCCACGTTCCTGTTCATCGAAGCGCGGCGTTATCGCTTCTTCGATTTCTGGCGCATGCGGGCGCACGTGCTTGAAGTCCAGTTCTTCGGGCCCATTCTGAGGGGCGAGGGCGTTCAGACCGCGAATGGCTGGAATGAGATTCTCTATCAGGATTACAAGGCGCCCAACCTTCACATCAGCTATCTCGAAGCGATCGGCCGGAGGCTTCGCAACAACTACTGCTGGATTTTCTCGATCCAGGTCACGGCGTATCTCGGAAAGCTTCTGATTCACCCGGAGCCCGTCGCCTCGCTGCACGAACTGTTTGCGCGGGCAACCATCGGGCCGATTCCCGGCCAGCTTGTCCTGCTCGCCGGACTGATCTTCCACGCAACATGGATCACCATCGCGCTGGTGACATATCGCAGCCGAAGGGGCGCGGGCCGCTCGCGGCCGCCCAGCCCGCCAAGAGACCAACTGCTGGATCTGGCGCGGGGATAGATACCGCTTTCCTTACCTCGGAGAGAGGTCGGATCGTGAAACGATCCGGGTGAGGGGCGAGGGCAACGAACGAAGATTGCCCCTCACCCCGACCCTCTCCCCGCAAGCGGGGCGAGGGAGAAGAGTCATCCCAACCGCTCTCTTGCCAGTTTAGCGCCGGCGCCGAGCGCGCGCAGCTTGGCTTCCGCGATGTCGCGGCGCATCGGCGCCATGCCGCAGTTCGTGGTCGCGACGATGTTTTCCTTCGGCACGAACTTCATCACGGCTTCGATGGTCTTCACCACGTCATCCGGCGTCTCGACCGTGTCGCTGGCGACGTCGATCACGCCGGCCTGCACGACCTTGTTGTGCAGCAGGCTGAGGAGATCCAGCGGGACATGCGAGTTGCGGCACTCGATGGCGACCTGCTGAATCGGGCTCTTGTCGATGGCCGGGAAAATCTGCTCGTACTGCCGCCACTCGGCCCCGAGCGATTCCTTCCAGTCGGTGTTGGCCTTGATGCCGTAGCCGTAACAGATGTGAACCGCGGTCTTGCAGGTGAGGCCTGCGGCTGCGCGGGTCAGCGCCTCGATGCCCCAGTCGTTCACTTCATCCATGAAGACGTTGAAGGCGGGCTCGTCGAACTGGATCATGTCGACGCCGTCGGCCTGTAGCGCCTTGGCTTCGGCGTTCAGCAGTTCGGCGAAGGCGAATGCCATCTTGACGCGGTCGCCGTAGTAACTGTCCGAGAGCGTATCGATGATGGTCATCGGGCCGGGCAGGGTGAATTTCAGCTTGCGCGTGGTATGGGCCCGCGCGGCCTGCGCCTCGTCGGCGTGGACGCGGCTTTTCAGTTTCAGCGGCGCGACCACCTGCGGCACCATCGCCTTGTAGCGGTCCTTGCGGATGCCCATTTCGACCTTGTGGGCGAAATCGATGCCGTCGACGCGCTCGAGAAAGCCGTGGACGAAATGCTGCCGCGCCTGTTCGCCCTCAGTGACGATATCGATGCCGGCATCTTCCTGGATTTTCACCCAGAGCAGCGTGGCGTCGCGCTTGGCGCTGGCGAGTTCCGCGCCCTTGAGTTTCCACGGCGCCCACAGCGTATTGGGCTCAGCCAGCCAGTCGGGCTTCGGCAGCGAACCTGCGATGGTCGTTTGAAACAGCATGGGGCGCTTCCGTTGTTATTGTTTGCTTGCGCCTATCTGCCATGTCCGGGCCAAGGCACACAAGTCTGGCATACAAGCTGTTCGCGGTTGCGGGATGGAATGTGATCGGGGCAGCCGCTAGTGTCCTGAATCCGAAGTTCGCCTCGTTTTGCGGCACTTTTCGTAGCGAACTTCGGATTCTAAAGGACACTAGCAAATATGATTCTAGTGTGGCTTTGGTTCGCAAGTCCGCAAATGGACGTGCCGAGAAGATGTTGCGGACTTGCGAACCGCCACACTAGGATTGCTTCACAAACCCTCATTCGCGGACATCTCATGATCGACCTCTATTACGCGCCGACGCCCAACGGGTGGAAAATTTCGATCATGCTGGAGGAACTCGGGCTGCCTTACACGGTGTTTCCGGTGAACATCCGCACCGGCGACCAGTTCAAGCCGGAATTCCTCGAGATCAGCCCGAACAACCGCATTCCCGCGATGATCGACCGCGCGCCTGCCGACGGCGGCGAGCCGATCCCGATGTTCGAGACCGGCGCGATCCTGATCTATCTCGCCGAGAAGACCGGGCGCTTCCTGCCCAAAGATGTGCGCGGGCGCTTCAAGGTCATCCAGTGGCTGATGTGGCAGATGGGCGGCCTCGGCCCGATGCTCGGCCAGCACGGCCACTTCGCGCTCTACGCGCCTGAGAAGATTCCCTACGCCATCGAGCGCTACCGCGACGAGGCGGCACGGCTTTATGCCGTGCTCGATCGGCAGCTCGGCAAGACCGGCGCCTACGTCGCGGGCGACGAGTATTCCATTGCCGACATCGCATGCTTCCCGTGGACCATGACTCACAAGGCGCAAGGTTTCACGTTCGACGACTTTCCGAACCTCAAGCGCTGGTACGCGACTGTGCGCGCGCGGCCGGAGGTGCAGAAGGGGCTTTCCGTCGGCAAGTTCGACAAGACGCCGTTCACCGAAGAGCAGCGCAAGAACATGTTCGGCAAGACCGCGCAGCAGGCGCAATGAAATAATCGTCATTGCGAGCGAAGCGAAGCAATCCATACCGGACGTCCTCAAGGAAGAATGGATTGCTTCGTCGCTACGCTCCTCGCAATGACGGCAATAGAATGCAAAACAAGGAAACGCACCCATGATCGAGTTCTTCTTCGACTGCTCCAGCCCGTGGACCTATCTCGCGTTCACCAACATCCAGCCGATGGCGAAGGAGCTTGGCGCGCCGATCGCATGGAAGCCGATGCTGGTCGGCGGCATCTTCAACACCGTCAACAAGGCGATGTATGAGACGCGCGCCAATCCGGTGCCGGCGAAGCAGGTCTACACCGCCAAGGACATGGCCGACTGGGCGCGGCTCGCCGGCATCAAGATCACGATGCCGCCGACGGTGTTTCCGGTGAACGCGGTGAAATCGATGCGCGGCTGCATCTGGGTGCAGCAGCAGCATCCGGACAAGCTGGTGCCGTTCGCGACGGCGGTGTTCGAATCGTATTGGGGCGACGATCAGGATATTTCGAAGGACGAAGTGCTGACGAAAATCTGCGAACGCGTCGGCATCGATCCCGCGAAGTTCTTCGCAGGGATCGGCGAGCAGTCCGTCAAGGATCAGCTCAAGGCCAACACCGATGAGGCGATCGCGCGAGGCGCGTTCGGGTCGCCGACGATCTATCTCGACAAGACCGATATGTATTTCGGCAATGACCGCCTGCCGCTGATCCACGCCAAGCTGCTTGAGATGAAGGCGACGGCGTAATCGTCATTGCGAGGAGCGCAGCGACGAAGCAATCCATATCTTCTTTGTAGCCCAAGATGGATTGCTTCGCTTCGCTCGCAATGACGGCTTTCGTCATCGGAATTGCCAGACTTAAGGATCACTAATGCCGCGCGCTGTTGTCTGCCGCGAACTCGGACCGCCTGAATCGTTGACACTGGAAGATGTTCCGCGCGCCGCGCTTGCGCCGGGGCAAGCGCGTGTCGCGATCCATGCGGCCGGATTGAATTTCCCGGATATCCTGATGGCGGCGGGGGAGTATCAGTTGAAGCCGCCGCTGCCGTTCACGCCCGGCATGGAAGCCGCCGGCGAGGTGATCGAGATAACTGGCGCGGATGGCGTCAGCGTCGGCGACAAGGTGATCGTGAAGGCGCGGTTCGGCTGCTATGCCGACGAGATCGTGGTGACGCCCGATCAGCTTGTGCCGCTGCCGACGGCCTTCGACTATGCGCAGGGCGCGGCGTTCCTCGCTGCTCACGGTACCGCGTATCATGCGCTGAAGGATCGCGCGCAGATCCAGCCGGGCGAGGTGCTCCTCGTGCACGGCGCAGGCGGCGGCGTTGGCCTGGCCGCGGTCGAACTCGGCAAGGTATTCGGCGCGACCGTGATTGCGTGCGCCTCAAGCGAAGAAAAGCTCGCGGTCGCGCAGCAGCGCGGGGCGGATCATGGCGTGCTCTATGGCCGCGAGCCGTTCAAGGATGCGGTGAAGCGCATCACCGAGGGACGCGGCGTCGACGTGGTGTTCGATCCGGTGGGCGGCACAATCTTCGAGGACAGTCTGCGCTGCATCGCCTGGGGCGCGCGGCTGCTGGTGATCGGCTTCACCGGCGGCGTTGGCGTGGCGAAAACCAATCTTGTGCTGATCAAGGGCGCCAGTGTGCTCGGCGTGCGTGCGGGGGAAGCGGTGCGCAAGGACCCCGCACTCGGCGTTGCGCGCCAGGATGATCTCACACGTCTCGCGAACGAGCGCCGCATCAGCCCCAACATCTCGCATCGCCTGGCGCTGGAAGATTATGCGACGGCGATGCGGTTGCTGATGGACCGCCGCGCCATCGGGCGCGTGGTGCTGACCATGCGGTAACTCTTATCCCTCCCCCTTGTGGGGAGGGTGGCTGGCCCAAATCTTTTTATTTGGGCCAGTCGGGTGGGGGTGAAACTCACGCGGCTTTCTCGAAAATACCCCCACCCCGGCCGCCGCTTCGCTCGGCCGACCCTCCCCGCAAGGGGGAGGGATGACGCGGTCAGCGTTGCCTTTTACTTGTATTCCCGCTCGGTCCACCACGGGAAATACGACGGCATGTCCTTCGACACCGTCTGCGCGAACTTCGCGGGCCGCTTTTCGAGGAACGACATCACGCCTTCGCGCACGTCGGCAGACTGGCCGCGCGAATAGATGCCGCGGCTGTCGACCTTGTGCGCTTCCATCGGATCGTCCGCACCCAGCATGCGCCACATCTGCTGGCGGATCAGCGCGATCGACACCGGCGCGGCGTTCTCCACGATCTCGCGCGCGATGGCGCGGGCGGTGGTGATCAGTTCGTCGGCGGGCACCACCTTGCTGACGAGGCGTCCGGCGAGGGCTTCCTGTGCCGGGAACACGCGGCCTGAATAACACCATTCCAGCGCCTGCGAGATGCCGACGATGCGCGGCAGGAACCAACTCGATGCGGCTTCCGGCACGATGCCGCGCCGCGCGAACACGAATCCGAACCGCGCATCGACCGAGGCGATCCGGATGTCCATCGGAAGCTGCATGGTGACACCGATGCCGACCGCCGCGCCGTTGATCGCACCGATCACAGGCTTCAGCGATTTGAAGATGCGCAGCGTCACGCGGCCGCCGCCGTCGCGCACCGCATCGTCGCTCCACTCGACTTCGCCGTTCGCGCGCAATGGTGCGGTCTTGCGATCGGACCGTGCCGCCCGGTCGAATGTCGCGCCGCCCTCGGAGAGATCCGCGCCTGCGCAGAACGCGCGTCCCGCGCCGGTCACGATGATGGCGCGGACATTGTCGTCGGCATCGGCGGCGTCGAATGCGGCGATCAGTTCGTCCATCATGACATGGGTGAACGCATTCATCTTGTCGGGACGGTTGAGCGTGATGGTCAGGATGTTGTCCTGAACCTCGTATTTGATCTGCTGATAAGCCATCGCGCTTTCTCTCCCGCTGGTTTCTTTTTGTTAATGCCGTTTGAAACCTCATCCTAGCGCGCCTGCCCGAGTGCTGGCAATTTACGCAGACGGGACGCCACTATGCGATGGACGTTTTAAACGGGCGGGCCTAGCCTGAACCCGATCGGAATGGAGACCGGAATGCGCGCGGTTCTTGAACATTGCGTCGGAGGGCAGGAAACGTCGCTTCCCGCCGATGCGCTGCTGATCCGGGAAGGAGAGACCACCGGGCGGCTTTATGTTCTGCTGAGTGGCCGGCTTGATGTTCTGAAGGGCGAAACGGTCGTCGCCACGGTGACGCAGCCCGGCGCCATTCTCGGTGAAATGTCGGTGCTGCTCGGCCAGCCGCACACCGCGACGGTGCGCGCCACGGTGGCTTCCACGGTTTATCAGTTCGATGACGCCGCGGCGTTTCTGCGCGCACAACCTGCGGTCGCGCTTCTCGTCGCGCAGCTTCTCGCGCACCGGCTCAATGCGGCGACGACGTATCTCGCCGACATCAAGCGCCAGTATGCCGATCACGGCAATCATCTGGCGATGGTCGGCGATGTGCTCGAAAGCCTCGTCAACCTGTCTCCGGGCGCGGCGTCGCCGGGATCGGACCGCCAGCCTGAGCCGCTGCCTGACTCTCGGCTATAAGCCACTCCGGAAATGTCTCGATCTTCTCTGCTGGCCGCCGCAGCGGCTTGCCGAGATCGATTGACTGTTCGCCTGCCGCCGAAAACCAGTAGGCCCTGTCGCTCTCCAGATCGAGCACGATGTGTGCGGGCGTCGGCCCGAACTGCTGCCCCATATTGAAGACCCATGTGCCGCCGATCCGGTCGAACCATGAGCCGTCCTTGACGAACGGTGACTGGTGGACATGGCCGGACAGAACAATGTCGGGCTTGTAGCTCTCGATCCACTGCACAAGCTCGGCGTCGCCGAAGGTGCGCGCGCCGCCCCAACTGGTCGGCGAGTTCGCGGCGGGCGCGTGATGAATCCAGATCCAGCGGCCGCGATGCGCGGCAGCGGCGTCCTCAAGCTGCACGCCGATCTGTTCCCTGACGCGCGGGCCATCCCACCACGGGCAGATCGTGAAGAAGGTATCGCCGATGGTCAGGCTCTCGCCGTCATGGGCAATGCCGAGGTTGCCGAGGTCGCCGATCCAGCGCGAGACTCGCTCGCCGGCCTCGTCGCGTTCGTCGAGATCGTGGTTGCCCGAACACAGAATCACGCGCGTCTTGCCTGCGAGCCGTTCGAGATATTTCCGCACCACCACGATCTGGGCGCGGAAATCAACGACCGATGCGATGTCGAGCGCGTCACCTGCAATGATCACCACGTCGAACCGCGATGCGATGTTGAGCACCCAGTCGAACTGCGGCAGGGCGTAATGCAGGTCGGCGACCACGAGGCAGCGCATGACGAATCACACCCTTGATCCCAGTTCGCGACAGGCTCTTGGGGCGCTGTTCGCTACGATCCGTCCGGCCAGCATTTGTACCGTCAAACGTGAGCCGTGCAAATCGGGGGAGCGGAGTTCAGCCGGGCTTTTCGCCGCACGGCGTGCGATTTAGGCCTGCTATGCCTACGTTTTTTGCATTCGTGCACGCCGCGACAGGATTACGGCGAGCGCTCAGAGTGCGCGATGGCCGATTCCGGGATGCCTGGATTTCAGCGATATTGTCCCCGGTGCGCGCGTTTTACGTCACAAACCGGGCTTTCAGCCGCACCCCGCGCGATGTTACAACCCGCGCGCGCGGACGTGGCGGAATTGGTAGACGCAAGGGACTTAAAAGCATATAAACATAAAAATTTACAATCAAAATTTACAAATAATATCAATATTATAAATCAGAAATTGACTTTCAAATCAGGCCGAAATATCCTTACACATACGTTACACAAAATGCACCTTTTTTCGGGTGTGCGCGACAGGAAGTCTGATCCGCTTCAACTCGTGCGAACTGTGTAAGGAAATGTGTAAGAGGCACACATGGCACATCACGAATTGATGGGAGGAAAACTCCATCTCTACAAACGCGAAAACAGCCGTCATTGGCAGTGCTCGACCTATCTCGCGGGCCGTAACCGGCGCGTGACCACGAAAGAAGAAAGCCTCGAACATGCGAAGGACTTCGCCGAGGATTGGTATCTAGAGCTAAAGGGCAAGCACCGAGCCGGTGAAGTCATGGGCGGCAAGAGCTTCAAGAAAGCCGCCGACCAATTCCGCCGCGAATACGAAATCATCACCGAAGGTCAGCGCAACCCTCAGTATGTCGAAGGGCACATGCGACGGCTCGACATTCACCTTCTTCCCTTCTTCGGCAAGAAGACCCTCTTGGAAATTACCCCCGGCCTCTTGCAGGAATACCGTATCCATCGGCGGGAGGAGACGGTAGCTGCGCGTGGCAAACCGCCCGCGCGCAACACAATGCACCAAGAGATCGTGACCTTACGTCAGGTATTGAAAACAGCCGCACGCCACGGCTGGATTCAGTACATTCCAGACCTTTCAGAGCCATACAAAACGAACGGAAAAATCTCTCATCGTGCGTGGTTCTCACCCGAAGAATACAAGAAGCTCTACACGGCCACACGGTTGCGGGCACAGAAGCCAAAACGCAAACGCTACGCGTGGCAAAGTGAACAGCTTCACGACTACGTCCTGTTCATGGTGAACACCGGCTTGCGTCCCGATGAAGTCGCACGACTGGAATATCGGGACGTGACTATCGTCGATGACGAGCCCACGAATGAGACGATCCTAGAAATCGAAGTACGCGGCAAGCGCGGCGTTGGATATTGCAAGAGCACGAACGGAGCCGTGCTTCCGTTTGAGCGATTGAAGAAGCGCAACAATCCGAAGCCGACCGACCGGATTTTTCCGAAGGGTCACCGCGAGCTGTTCAACGCCATCCTTGATGAGGAAGAGCTCAAGTTTGACCGCGAAGGTAATCGGCGCACTGCGTACAGCCTACGGCACACCTACATCTGCCTTCGCTTGATGGAAGGCGCGGACATCTACCAGATTGCCAAGAATTGCCGCACCAGCGTTGAGATGATTGAGAAATATTACGCTTCACACATCAAAACCAGCCTTGATGCGGCTGCCATCAACATTCGCAGGCCAAGGCCAAGCACGAAAACCGTCAAGAAAACACCAAGGAAGCCTGCAAAAACCTAACTCCTTGCACCTGCATAAAAATTCCTTGGCTTGTCGTGCAGGCGACGCCTATAAATGTGGCGTATGCGGACGTGGCGGAACTGGTAGACGCAACGGACTTGAACGGAAAAATTGAGTGCTCACGGGGAAACCCGAGATGCAGAACTGCTCAAAATCGGGGAAACCTGTCAGATGGCAATCCCGAGCCAAGCGCGTTTGTCGAACGGCAAGCGCGAAGGTGTAGAGACTAGACGGGCAGCACCTAACGCAATCGCTTTACGGCGAACGCCACGGTGAAGGGATAGTCCAGACCACGAACTCGCCTCAGCACAAACGTGCAACGGCGAGGCGGCGAAAGCCGAAGCTGGTAAGAAAATCCGTTGGGGGTAACCCCGTGCCGGTTCGATTCCGGCCGCCCGCACCATATCGTCCCAAATACTCCTGCTTTCAATTGCGGTTATCTATGCACATCGCCCGCCTAAAAATTACTGGCTTTCGGGGCGTACGTTCAGCGGACATCCCCGCTCGGCCGCCATGTCGTGTTAGTCGGCCCGAATAACAGCGGCAAGACCACCATCATCGAGACGCTGGCCTTGCTGTTCGGGCGCGACCGGTTGCTGCGCCGTCTCACCGAGCATGATTTTCATGGCAGCGCGCCAGACGAGCCCGCGCGCATTCTGTGCATCGCTATCTTGACGGGATTCACGCCCAACGACCCGCATCATCATTCGTCGTGGTTCAGTCCTGAACGGGGCGTTGAGAAATGGTTCGACCCCACCGCAAAGACTCTCCGCGCCGCGCCGGACGCGCAGCATACCGATCTGGCGGTGCAGATCGGCTTCGCCGCCCGGTTCGATCTTGACGAATTGGAAGCCGAGACGATCCGTTTTTTCGTGGACGACGAGGCTACGCTGGGCGATCCGTTCGGCGAGGATGCCCACCTTCGCACCATCCACACCAAGGTTCTCCAAGAGTTGGGATTCTTTCTGGTTCCGGCCTCGCGCACATGGGACCGCTGGATTTCTTTTTCTTCCGAGTTGTTCCGCCGCGTGGTGGCAACGCGCGGAGACATGCCCGCACACGCTGTTCGCGCCGAGCGCGAACGCCTTTGGATGCCGCCCCAAGGTGAGCGGCTCGAAGACCAGCCGGGGCTTTCCGAGATCGTCGGCGCGGCCAATGACGAGTTGCGGGCGCTCATGGCCAGCGCCCCGAAACTCCAATTGCGCCTGACCGCGACCGACAGCGATTCCGTTCTGGAAAGCGTTGTACCGCACTTCGTGCAAGGCACGGGACCAACCCTTCCCTCGCAGCGGCAGGGCACGGGTCTTGTCTCGCTGCAAAGTCTTTTGCTGCTCATGCAGTTCGGCAAGGCCCGCGCGGAAACGGGTCAGTCTTTTGTGCTGGCCGTCGAAGAACCAGAACTACACATCCAGCCGTCCCAACAAAAGCGGCTGGTCAACCGCCTCAATGCGCTGTGCAACCAGACCATTGTGACGACGCATTCACCTATCGTGGCCGCAATGTTTCCAGCGCCGGACACGCTTTTTATCGAAACACGCGAAGGCGTCCTGAACGCCAAGCCGTTGATGGACCCAGTGCCCGCGCAACCGACCAATCACCAGCAGCACTTGCTTTTTGCATGGCGGCAGAAGCTCGTCGCCGCGCTAATGCACGAATGCGTCCTGATCCCCGAAGGGGTTTCGGACGTGGCTTGGCTTGAGGCGCTGCAAACTGCTCTTGAGCTGCATCAAGGTTGGCAGGACGCCGGAGCGCCGCTCCTTTCCACCTTCGTAGGCGTCGTGCCGACCATTGACGCCAAGGTTGCTGATACGTTCGCGGTGGTCCGCGCCGTTCACGCGCGGCCTTGCATCCTCGTGGACGGGGACAATGACGGGCGCGCCTACTTCGATGCGGTGAAAACCATCAATCCGCCGCCGCGCTCTGTCGTGTTCTGGCCGCAAGGCTGGGCGATGGAGCATGTGGTTTCGTGGATTGTAGGCGCAGACGAAGCCGCAATGCTGGTCGCGTTAGGAACCGCGCGCGGTCAGACATTTGCCAACGCGCAGGCACTCATCGCTTATTTGCTTGGACAGAAATCTTACGCGCCGACACATGAGAGCGCCGCCATCACGCTTATGGCCAGTGCGCCTTGCCGCACCCGAGCCGTACAGTTGCTCAATGCGATGTGCGTCGTGCTGCGCGACCCTGCGAACGCCAACACGCCGCTTTTCATACGTGTTGCGGCGGACTCGACCGCCGATATGCATGTATTCCAGTTTGTACCGCCGCCATGACATTCGATTTTTTTGAGGGCGCGGCTGGCACCGGAAAGACCCACAATCTTGTGGGTCGCGCCGGAGAGATCGTTCAGAATGGGATTTTAGGCGAAGGGCACAAGCTCTTGGCGCTTACCTTCATGAACGGTGCGCGCCGCCGTCTGGATGTACGCCTTGGCGAGAACCCGGCGTTCCGTAGGCGCTTCGATTGCCAGACCTTCGATGTGTTCGCTAGGACTCTGGCCACGCGGCGCAGGAGCCTGATTACGCCCACGATGCAAGCACAGGCCAACGCATTGAACGAATTTGACGGGCCGTGCGCTCTGGCGGCGGGCCTTCTGGAAAACGAAGCAGTTCGAAAATGGGTCGCCAGAAGTTTTCCGCTGATTTTGGTGGATGAAGCGCAAGACCTCGACGAATATCGACTTCGCATCCTTCAAGGCCTTTCGCTATCTTCAAGGATCGTAGCGGCAGCGGATGCCTTTCAGTGTCTTCAAAATGGGCGGGACACTGCGCCGCTGATGGGGTGGCTTGATGGGGCTGGGCAGACACATCGGCTCACGCTGGTTCGACGCACCAATCAGCGGGGTCTTATCGACGCCGCACTCGCCGTGCGCGAAGGGCGAGACATGAAGACGGTTCTCACAGCGCGGACTGCCCAGAACAGAACATCATGGAACGGCGTGGGCTTCCGGCTTCTGGATGCGCCCGCTACGCAGGCGAACACGGGACTTCTCGCTTGGGCAATTGCGAACGATATCTCGCAACGCCAAGGCCCTGTCGTCATTCTCACGCCCGATGCAGGCAATGCAATTATCCGGGCCGCGCTTAACACATTGCAGACGCGACAGTGGTCCCGGAACAACGGCGCGACCTTCGGGCCTTATCCGCATACTTGGGACCGTCACGACAATGAAGAAGCCAATGCCTTGCTGGCCGAAATCGCCTTGCCAGAGAATGCTTCATACGCCGACTTCTGTACGCTTCTGACGCCGCTGGCCGGACAAGCACCTATCGCGCAAGCACTCAGCCGAATGGACCGTTTGCGCCGCACACAGGGGCAAGCGGGATTTACTGCCGCGCAGGTGACGGAGTTTGTGCGGGAGTCCGTTCGCAACCGTGCGCGTCTGGGCCTCAGGCAGCAGCGCGGCCATCTTGCGATGACAATCCAGCGCGCCAAGAATCGCGAATTTCCAAACGTCATTGTGCTTTGGCCACATACAGCGACGGGTAGCCCGGAGCATTTGCGCAGGTTGCTTTATAACGGCATCACCCGCGCGCAGAACCATTGCTCTGTCATTGTGCTGGGTCAGAATAGGCTAAGCGCGCCGCCTTTTGCGCCCGTTGCCGTCGCACAAGGAAGGCCTGCCGAGTAGGATGGGAACTGTCCAGCCGTATTGTGGAAGCGGCTGGATAAGCACCGCTCCGTGAAGAGAATTACGGCTGGCACGTCATCGTTGGGCGCCACAAAATGCGGCGAATATTTTGAAGGTTGGTGAGCGCGATTTGGCGTTCACGTGTGCCTTCTCGAAGTTCGGGAAGGAGGGTTGCGATGGTGCGAAGCAAGCCTAACAGTTCGATCCGTGTAAGGCGCTTCAGTTCGTATGATGTCAGCAGTTGCATTGTCTTCTCCTTCGTTGTTGACCGCGCACATCGCGGCCTTCTGGAGAGGCCGTTGCGCTGAAGGAGGCGGCTGCATCGCGTGCGACCGGAACGAGAGAGAAGGAGTGCTGCGCAGAAGCACTTGCAGCCATGAGCCGATAGAAGGTGCTCTTTGGCCGAAAGAAGGACAGTGGTGGGTTAAGGTAACGCTGGAGAGAAATGTGCTGACGGTATACGGGGCGCGTCCCTACGGAACGGGCTGTCGCACGCCGAGCCCGTTTGAGATCCCGCCAATGCGGGATGCACGGTCTCTGCCCTTCGGGCTTCCATCCCATCGCGCAAGTTGATCGGCACCCCTCGCCGGGGGCAGTCGGTCCAGCGTCCCGCCGAGGGCGGCGGCGCTATGCTGACGCTCCTGCGGCTGCCCTTTTAACCGGTCACCGGGGCTAGCGAATGGTCGTCGCTTCGCTATCGCCCATACGCCGATCTTCGTTTCAGTTTTAGCGGGGCCTGCGGCCCCAAGGCCGTCAAGGCCAAGCCCCGCAGTCGGAGCGGAAACGTCGGCCCGTGTTGTCGCCCTCTTTGCATTCGTTCTCCGGCCCGCGCCACGCCAACGCTTCCGGCCTGTGACAGCCAACCCCCGCTCATTGCCGCGTGGCTAGTCGGGTTCATTGCGAACCCAATAGCCAAGTGGAGAAGAAAATGAAGTCGGTAGTGAAGGCAGATGTCTATGAACGCATTACCAATCAGATTGTTGCGGAGTTGGAGAAAGGCGTTAGGCCTTGGCTCAAACCGTGGAACGTGCAGCACTCAGCGGGGCGCATCACGCGGCCCCTGCGCGGAAACGGGATTCCATATCGCGGCATCAATATCGTGATGCTGTGGTCGGAGGCGCTGGAGAAGGGTTACGCCGCGCCAATCTGGATGACCTTCAAGCAAGCGATTGAATTGAAAGCGTGTGTCCGCAAGGGTGAGAAGGGTAGCCTTGTCGTTTATGCCGACAAAATCACCCGCACCGAAATTGACGCCGTCACGGGGCGAGGAAAACGAATGCGCTATACCGCTCATCAAGGGCTATACGGTTTTCAATGTGGAGCAGATTGACGGATTGCCCGAACAATTTTACGGCAAGCCCGAGCCGCGCGTCGAACGGGCGGACTCATTCTTTGCCGCAACGGGCGCTGCTATTCGGCACGGCGGCAACATGGCCTTTTATGCCGCTGGCAGCGACCATGTGCAGATGCCGCCTTTCGAGACATTCCGCGATGCCGAAAGCTATTACGCAACCCTCGCCCATGAAATGACGCACTGGACGAAACACACATCGTGCCTCAATCGCGATTTTGGCCGTAAGCGATTTGGCGATGAAGGGTACGCGATGGAAAAACTTGTCGCCGAACTCGGCTCAGCGTTTCTGTCCGCTGACCTCGATCTCACGCCGGAGTCTCGCGCCGACCATGCGCCTTACGTTGCGTCATGGTTGAATGTATTGAAGAACGACAAGCGTGCCATCTTCACCGCAGCATCCCACGCGCAGCGTGCGGTTGTTTTTCTGCATGGCTTCCAAAACGCCGGGTCTGTTCGGGCGGACGCGGCGTAAACCAGTAAACGAGTGCTGGACAGGTTTTCGCGCGGGGGTGCGAGGATCGCCCCCATTCGCACCAGAGTCATCTTCTAGCATTCGTCGGCGCTGACAACGCGAATGTCGGCGTGGATGCTTTCGCCGCCACTGTCCTTTCCAAAAAATAAATCCCGCTACAAAAGGCGACCTCTCATATTGCCCTGTTCTGCCGAGCCGCGCGGGGCTGTCAAAGCCGCTCGCTTCCTTCGCTTTGCTCCGTGCAGCTCCGCGCCCTTTCAGGGGAGCCGCCCAAAAAGGCGGCTCGCTTTTGACAGTCCCGCTTATTCGCCTCGGCCTTTGAACGGGCATCGAGGTCGCCATAAGGGCGGACTCAAAACCGAAAGGACAAAACCATGACGACCGAAATCAAAAAGACTCGCCCGACGCACCGCGTCTATGCAGTCAGCAAAAAGCAACGTGACGACAAAGGCCAGTGGCGCGAGATTGGAGCTCTGTGGCCGCACAAAGACGGCAAAGGCTTCAACCTGAAGCTCGACCTCATCCCGCTGGGTGACACGGAACTCGCCATCCGCACTATCGACAGCGCTGAAGGCGGTGCAGCATGAGCAAGATCAGCAAATCTTCTGAGCAGGCAGTCGCGCAAGCGCCTGCCAAGGCTCCCATCACAGCGTGCCGAAAGTGCGGTTCCAAACGATTCAGCGTCATCGAAACCTACGCCTACAACGCGGAGCTTTCCGAAGACAATCCGTCAATGCTTGATTGCTTCAAGCCAGATGGCGGCATCGACATCATCGAGTGCGAAGGCTGCGGCGAGCAATACACCTGCGACGACTTCGCCGACATCAATTTTCACTAATAGAAGAAAATATGAGTGATACAGTTTCATGCTCCATCTGCGAAGAAGACACCTTCATCGGGCGCTTTCGTCCGATCATCAATAACATCAACCCGAACGCTTCATTCGATTTCGGCTGTGGCGATTGCATTTGGACCCTCATCGACGAGGACGGCGTGCTCCTTGCCGGTAGCGGCCTGCGCTTCGTCAATCGGCTCGGCTACTTCATCAGTCGCATGCCGGTCGAGGGTGGCGAAATGCTAAGTTTCTGCCTTGATACAGGTGCCCAAGAGGAGCCGGATGAGGGGATAACAACGCCCCCGAAGTGAGGGCAAGCCGGCCTGCCTGTATCCGTTGGCAGAAGGTTTTTTCTTGGCCCGTTAGGGCCTCTTTTTTTGGATGCCTTTTCGTCGTCCGCGCCGAAGGCGCGGCCGATTTTTGGGCCATGCCCAACGCGGCGGTCAGGGGTGGCCCGCCGCCGAAAAGGCATCCTCCCGGCACGGCTTGAAGCGTGCCTTGGCTTTGAATATCGACCAGCGCCGCTGAGCGTCGCTGGGGGGCCAGATGGGTGTCACCTGCCGTGCGGTTCCGTGAAGGTAAGGGCGCGCGGGTTTGCTTGATCGCCGGGAGACTGGAGCCACCCTTTAGACCACCCGCGCGGGTTGCCCGCCCGATCCGGTAAAGCGCCTGACGGTGGACGGGTCGGAGATGAAGGTGATCTGCGAGAGTGCTTGGTTAAGCCGGAGTCGATTTCGAGCGGTGGTATTGGGGTGCGTTTGTTAATTCGTAAATGAGAAAGTAAGAATAGTTAAGATTGTGAGGGCGCACTTATGGGTTTGTTTCAAACCCGTGCAGCCAGAGCCGCCAATGGGCGGTAACGGAGCCGGAACGTAATCCGGTGCCTCGCAGCAAGGGAGACGCCGTGGCGATCTTCAGTCTCAATCATAGCACGGTGGGACGGACGACTCACGCCCCTCGCACCGCCAGCGCCAATGCCCGCTACATCACCCGTGAGGAGGCCTGCACGCAGGTGCTTGGGAGCCGGATGCCGACCGAACGGGATGAGCTGTATGCGTGGCTCGTCGGTCAGGAGGACAAGGACCGGAAAAACGCCCGCGTCATCGACAAGGTGATGGTGGCCTTACCCCGTGAATTGACCCATGCCCAGAATGCAGAATTGGTCACCGAGTTCGCGGAAGGCCTGACCAAGGGGCGGGCTTCGTGGGTGGCAGGCATCCATGACGGGATCGGGGATGCCGACAATCCTCATGCCCATATCATCCTTCGGGACCGCGATTTTGAGACCGGCAAACGGGTCATGGAATTGTCCGAAAAGGGCAGCACCGAACGCATCCGCATCGCGTGGGAAGAGCGGGTCAATACCGCCCTTGTACGGGCCGGGTTTGAGGTCCGGGTGGACCGCCGCACGCTGGAAGCGCAAGGGCTCAAACGGGAGGCCGAAATCCACGTCGGACAGGCTGCCCGTCAGCTCACCGAACGCGGCGAACGGCCCGACAGCACCCCGCGTGAAGTGGGGCGGATTGTCGATGGCGGGCTGAAGCCGATTGTCATCGACTATCCCTCCATCGATGGCGGCAAAACCCGCCATGAAGCGAATGACGAAATCAAGGAACGCAATCGGTATCGCGCACTCGGGAGCGAACAACCTGAACTGGATTGGACCGACCGCGCCGGATTGGTCGCGCAGGAACGCGCGGCGAATGAGTGGGTAAGAAAAGCGCAGGAGCAACAAGCCAGCACGTCAATGCGTGACCGTCAGATTGGCGGTGCGCCGAACCGATGGCGGCGAGAAATGTCGGACGATGCAAGCAAGCTGCGCGCTGAAATGGACCGCGAACAGAAAAGCGGACCTGAATTGGAGCGATAAGCGGGCACCGTCAGCGGCCCGCACGGCCGCCCGCATCGGATGGGGCCAAGTCCCGCCGGTTTTCAACCTACGGAGCAGAACGCTCCGCAATCATCACCCTTTTCGCTGCCAAGTTCGCGGCCATCGACATGCTTCCGGGGCATCTTCAGCGAGGAATGTACGAAGCCATTAAGGCGGACGAAGCCGCTGCATTGCGAGCGTTGGAAGAGCGTGAAGCACACGCCCGTTCGGCTCACGGCGATGAGGCGAGAAAGTTAACAGCGGCCTATCGAGCCGCCGCTATTGCTCTCATCACACGCAAAACGCCGGAGCCAACACGTTCACGCAATCGCGGACGTGGCAGCACCCATACGCTCACACCAAGAAGATGATTCCATCAAAAGCCGAAATATCGTAGAATGACCTCATTGCTAATGGAGGCCGTATGTTCAATGACAAACGAATTGAAGCGCTCGAAGAAGAAGTAAAAGAGCAGAAGCAGGAATTGGAGCGCACGCTCAACATGTTCAGTTCTCTGCTGAAGCGATGCAACCAATTATCCGAGCAGAATGCTCAACTCAAAATGATGACTACGGAAAACCGCAAATACTGCGAGCGCCAGTTTGCGTCTGTTGATCGCGTTCTTGAGAAGCACGGCAATCGGATTTATCCGGCTTACTATGCCGTATTCCCCAAACAGGCGGAATTCGACATGGAGCTTGGTCGCGTCTTCGATAAGCATAAAAACCTTCACCTGAAATCCTGATCCTCTATCCTTTGCGCTCACTCTAGGGCATCTTCACCTCCGTGACCTTCGGACACGGTACGGTGATGAGCGATCCTCGTTACGAGCCATTGGACCAGTCGCGCCAGCAGATCGCTGAAGAAGAGCGATTGCGGGAGGTTGCACTGGCGCGTGAGCAGAAGCTCGCGAAAGAGGAACGGGAAAAGGACGCCAGCGAGAGGGGCATTAATCCCTATCAGCCCCTCAATGACCATCATGCGCGCATCGCCGCCGAAGAGCGGCAAGCCAAGGGGCCAGAGCAGGAAGATACACGGCAGACGGAAATTGATCCGGACACCAAGCGCCGCGAAGCCGAACTTGAGAAGACCCAAGAACAGGCGCGGCAGGATGTAGAACTTGAACGATTTAAGCGCTTCGAATGGCAGAAAACTGAATTCGAACGCCGCGAGCGAGAAGACCAAGCCCGCGAAGAACGCTCCAAAGAACGGTCGGCTGTCATGCAAGTGATGGACCCTCAGGAATATGCTCGTGACGAGCAACGCAAGGAAGTCGCCGCCGAGCGTGAGGCTCGCGAACAGCAGGTCAAGGAAGATTGGATCGAACGTGCAAGACAGCAGCAGGTCGATCGCGGTGAAATGTCCGACCGGGTATCGGCACGGCAGGAGCGCGAAGAGACACGCGAACGAACCGACGCGCAGCAGGAAAAGGATGCTAGCCGGTGGCAGAAAGAAATGACCGACGAAGCGCGCGCCTTACGGTCTGACATGGAGCGTAGTGAAGATCGGGATCATAACCGGGGACGATGAGCAGGGGCGGTAAGCTTGACGACATTTGGCAGTGCGCGCGTTGCCGCTCATCAAGAGCTGTTGCTCGCAGGATTAATCCGCCGCGACAATCTTTCGGATCACGAGACCGAAGGGTTGATGATCGGCTCCGTTTTCAATGGCCGCGAAGAGCATTTTCTTCGCTACAAAGGACAGCTTCATCAGCTCATTATTGGTGGCACGGGCGGCGGCAAATTCGTATCGGCCCTTGGCCCGCTACTTCTTGTGCCGCAATCCATCCAGAATTGTGCCCTCATCATTGACCCCAAGGGTGAAATCGCCCGCGCATTGGGGCCGACGTACCAACGCGCTTTCGATGGCACGCAGCAAGTCTTGCTGCTTGATCCGTGGGATGACACGGGCGCTGCAAAGCAGTTTGGTTCGACGCTCAATTTCTTTGACGGCTTGACCGAAGACAATCCGCGCCTTGTCGATGATGCGCGGGTTCTGGCCGATGCGATGATTGTCCCGACGGGCGGCGCAGACAGCGCCCATTGGGATACGACCGGCCGCAATTTTTTGATGGCGCTTATTCTGTTTGTTGCGCTTGACCGCGAAGAGAAGAAGACCCGTACCATCTTTCGCTTGCGTGAACTCATTACGCAGCGACAGGACAAGTGGAAAGACTTTCTCGCCTTCCTTTCCGACAGCCCGCTGGCAGACGGAACGGTGCGGCGTGGCGTGAACGGCTTGATAGGCCGCAGCGATAACGAGCGCGCAGGCATCATCAGTACTATTGAGCGCGACACGGCATGGCTGGAAAGCCCTCAGATGCGCGACATCACGTCAAGTCGCCGTAGCCTCGATCTGCCCTCGCTCGCCGTTGGAACGGCGCGCATTCACGTGGTGATCCCGCCTGAATACTTCATGACACAGAAATCGTGGCTCCGGCTAATCGTTGCCACGTTCTCCAATGCGTTCAAGCGCTACCGCGTCAAGGACGGAAGCGGAGAATATCAGCGCCGCCGCCACATCATCATCGATGAGTTCACCAATCTGGGTGAGATGTCATTTGTCTATAACGACATTACCGTGGCGCGTGGCTATGACATTCAGTATCACCTCGCGACGCAGGATTTTACCCAGCTTCGCGGGGTCTATGGTGAGAAGTGGGAAACCTTCATCAACGCGACCTTCATCCGCGCCTTCGCGCTGAACGATAATTTCACCACCAAGTACCTCTCGGAAATGAGTGGCACCGCGACTGTGCAGAACAAATCGTTCAGCAGTAGCAACGCCAAAAGTGAGAGTAAGGCGTTCAATGAAAGCACGGCGCATAATACGGGCAGCTCATCGAACCAGCAGGGATCGTCATCCAATTCCGGTACAACATATACGTCTGGTACGACTGACACCTTTGGTGTGACCCAGACGGAAGGCGAGACGACGGCCTATATTGGCCGCCCAGTGATGTTCGCCGATGAAATCCGCCGCCTTCGGGACAACGAGCAGATCATTTTCTTTCGCGGGCTCCCGCTTGTGTACGCGCAGCGTCGACATTTCGCGACCTATACGAAATCGCTGCCACACTTCAGCCTGCCCGATATTCTCGGCACCATTGGGCGCGAGCCACGCGATAACAGCGAACGCGAAACGTTTGAGTGGCAATATGAAGGAATACCGCTTGCGTTGGCTCCGCCACCGCCGCAGCCACGGGCACTTCCTCCCCCCGAGCCTGTCGTTGTACCAAAGCCGACCTATAGGATTCACCAACTCGTCTTGGCTTGCGTTGCCGTATTGCTTCTCGGTTTCTGGCTTTGGCCGTCATCGCCGCCGCCCAAAGTGGCTGAAGTGATACACCCACCCGTCGCGCCGGTTTATGTGCCGCCACCAGTGCCCGCTGGCCCGCCAAAGATACCGCGCCCTGAATTTGTCAGAGGGCCGAACCGGCTTGGGGAAGGCGAGCACATGCAGAAATATCAGCCGGAATGGTGCGACCGCTACAAATCCTATATCCGTGCTCACATGAACTATTGCACGGATACCAAGGCAGAGCTTGAAGTGCCGCTCATGAACCATCTCATCTATTATGCTGAGAGATACTGTGCGATCCCGGTTAATGCATTCAATGAGGATCGTACCCCGACGCTCCCACTGGTCACGAAATGGCGTTCTGAGAATGACGCGCTGATCCGAAGTCTCAATGAGCTTGGACTGAATATGATGAGTGACCGATGGATTGATAAGGACGGCAACAGGCAGTCGCTTCCAAGGAAGAAAGACTTTCCCGTAAAGCAGTATGCGGACGAGATGTTCGAGTTGATCGTGAAGATCATCGACAATCCCTATCTCAACGATTCCTTCGCGTCGCTCGCTTCCATCAGCATCCGGAATATGTATGCGAAGGGCTGCCCATTTAATTCGATCCCACCCGAGCAATACGTGCCGCCAACGGAGCGTTTTTGAACATGGCCGCGCTATCTGTGGAGGGGCTGCGTTAGCAAACTGAATGTTGCTCTAATCGTTGAATAACCTGCACTCGCGCCAATTTAACAGCAATTTAACCAATATGCATTAATACTTGTACGCGTTGCTGAGCGGATGATGCAAAAAACCGGACGAAAAAATAAGCCAACAAAAAACAGGATGCGCCGTGCTCGCAGCATTGTCGTTACGTGCATGCGATTGTCAGGCAAGAACATCAGGCCTGATTTTATCGATCTCATCGCCGAGCGTGTGCTTCGTGATATGCGACCACACTTAGCGCGCCGTCTGGCAAAATCTCTCGATGGGCAAGCGATGAAGGCGGCGATGGAGTTGACCAGGCGCTATTTTCAAAAATATGATCGCGGGGCTACGGCGTTTTTCTGAGGGCAGGACTCCCGCCCATTCAACAAACTAATTTGTTGATGTATGAATTATTCGTTAATAATTGCGTATAATTCGTAAAATACTCTCCATAATTAACAGAATAATCACCCAACCCAAGCATGATTGAATAGCCAGTATTGTTTGGCGGGTGCTCTGCTGTGCGGAGTGTTCCGGATTATTTTGAAGTTATTTTTGATTTTGTTGTGCGGATAGATTTTTTATGGATGTGAACACCACGCCACCATCAGCAATGATTATTGCGTTCGTGCCGCGCCGCGAGCGTCCGCGCGTGGGCATCGCCATTCTCGGCATGTCCGATGGTGTCGAGCCGTTAGGGCAGCTATTCCGTGCCGCCAATAGCGATCACGCTCACACGAGCGACCACGGGGGTGCACCATGACCCCGCAGACCTTGCCGCACTCCGCCCCACGTCGCCGCGCTAGCTTCGTAAGCGACGCGCCTATCGTCAGCAGCGATCACGACGGATCGTATCAACATCTGCGTGCAGAGCTTGGCGAAGAAAACACCAATCGCCTGATCACCAATATCGGCACGTTGGCCATGTCCAGTGGCATTGTGAGTTCCGGCGTTTCGCTTTCGGATGCGGTTAAACGCATCATTGGCAGCCTCACTCCCGCAGAACGCTCGGCTATCGCCAGTGGCGGCACGCCGCCACCGCGCGTTCAGGCCTTGCTTGACGGCGAAATAAAGGCTGCGCAGCAACAAAGGCAGGCACAACTAGCGGCCACCAATACCGCCGATGGTGGATTGCAAGGAGATAAGAGCGGCTTGATACCATCAGCCTTCGCTGCGATGGACAGGGACATGCGTGGTCGCAACACCCGCTCGACGGAATACTCCAATTTGCGAAGCGATAGCATCAGTAGCGCAAATTATGGCAGCAGTGAGTATGCGCGCACAGGGCTGAACTACGCGACGTTCTCCGATCTTCGCAAGCAGGGCTTCAACGGTCAGCAAATCATGGCTGCCGTCAACACGACGCGCGCATTGGGCATTGATACGAATAAGAATGCGGCACCGATGGCTCGCGTGCAGCGTGATATTCCGAGTGCTGTTCCTGGCTTGCAAACCACGCGGGATAACTGGAGCGCGGTCAAAAGTCTGGAAGACGAACAGAAAAAAGCGATAGAAGCAGGTAACACCGCAGCCGCAGAAGCATTGGCGCGACAGATTGCGGAAGCGCGCAAACATGCGGAAGAACACGATAAACGCGAGCGTGATCGCGTCCAGCGCGAACGACCAGATAGAGCGCACGATCATCGGCAGTTGCAGGACGAGACGAGACGGGCAGCATTGAGACAAGAGGCGTCGCTTGGGCCACAAAGTACGTCGCAGCCAAATGACTATAGTGCTGGCCTAACGCGTCAAGAAGATAGGACTATCACAAAGGTGGCGCGTGTTGCAGAGGTAGCCGCAGCTGGCGAGCCAGAAATGCAACAAATACGTTCTACGCGTGCTGCAATGTTTGGCCCAACGCCAGATGCCACGCAGCAGCCACCGGCACCTACACCAACGCCGCCACCAGTTAAACAGGCAGAGGCTGGGCCGCCGGCACCACCGGCTGCTGCTCCCGTTAAGACTGCAGATGCAACCCCTGTGCGCCCACAAGCAAGCACGCCGCGCGTTGGATAGCCATCCACTCGCTATAATCAAGCACTAATGGAAAGATATTATTTAGCTAACCAGAGATTTATCTGGTTGGTGTTGGAAGTGCACCATCACGCGGTGTTGCGTTAATCGGGGTAGGTCTAATAGCTGAAGCCGTTGCTGGTGGAACAAACGATACGGTAGGGCTCAGAGCAAATCTTAATGAAGCATCCTGAGCACGATTTACAATGGTCTGTACGGTAGACAGAACAGCGCCAACTTCAGGATGGCGAACTAACACGATTGGATCACCTTTTACACAACCTGCATCAAGCCAATTACTAAATTTACCTAGCTCGACTTTGTCAGCTTGAGAATAGTGCTGAAAATTTGCCTGTGTGTGCTGAGTGAATGCAGCATCAATAATATTGCACTGCTTCTGCGTAAATGCCTGTGCAGCGGTTGGAAATGACGCGACGGCGGCGATGCCAGTCATGGCGAGCGCGAGTGCTTGTGCTTTTGGCGATGATAATTGAGCCATGATCTTCTCCCATTTGATGTGCGTGCAGATCCAATCAAGGTCTCACGAATACTTAGGTGTAATGGTAAGTATACTTACTAATACGTGTAACTAAAAGTATAAACTGCAACACTATTGCCCATAGTGTTTCACGACAAATTTCTTTTCTTTTCAGTAACATAACAAGTAATTAGGCCGCAAACTAGGCTGTTTCTTGGGTGTAATCAAGCGTCAGAAGCGACGATAACTGACGTATGCAGCACGATGAGCATTGCGGTCGCAGGGATTGAATGTGCGCGGAAAACAACTGTCAGTTGGTGGACTTCCAGTTGGAAGGTTGGAGCATCCGGCCTCTATGCACCCAACGGCGGACGAAAATATCGCGACCATGCAGAACCCCAGCGCGGGCTTGGCGCGATGACGTTGCTGAAATTCGATCAGGTTCTCTTTGCGCTGACACTTGCTTGGACGGGGGCTCGTGTCAGTGATCCAAGCGGACAGCAAATTCTTTGAATTCATGCAAAGCGTGTTTTCGGATCGACGATTCCGTGAGCGTGGCTTTTTTGATGCTGCGAAAGTGTTGGGTTACTGCAAGAGTCAAGCAGTGACCCCACGCGACGATGTGGCAAACATGCTGTGGTCTGTGATGTCGTTTGAGCTGTGGCACCGCCATATCGATGCGGTCAATCTTGCGCTCGATCCACGCCAGAGTTTATCGCCAAATCCGGCAGTTCCGCGAAAGACGTTGTAGTTTTATTGCCAATGTGTAGCGTATTAGGTTTGCACAGATAGTAGGATCATGAATGAAGTAGTTAGCATTGCGGCACCTGTATTTTTTATCATCGCACTTGGATACGCATGTGCCAAGCGGCGGGTGTTGGGTACCGAGGTGCAAAAATCATTTAGCCTGTACGTCTTTTATTTCAGTATGCCGTGCTATCTCTTTCTGAATATGGCGCGCAGTCAGAAAACAGAGATGATGCCGTTCAGCTATATTGCGGCATTCGCATTGGCGATGGTTGTGACTGCTGCTGTTGCCGGTCTTTGCATGCAGAAATTCGCGCGCCGAGACTTTGCCAGCACCGTGCTGGGTATGATGAGCGCGAGCTACACCAATTCTGTGTTCATCGGCGTCCCAATTATCGTGATGGCTTATGGAAGCATCGCGCCAGTCGTTGTCGTCACGCTATTTCAGATCATCATCGCTACAACAGCGATACTCGCTAGCATAGAAATTGTTCGGCAGAAGCGTTGCATGTCGTGGCGGCAACTTGGTGAGATTCCAAAAGTTGTACTTCTCAACCCAATCATCGGCGGCTCGTTGCTGGGGATTGTATTTTCGATAAACGAGTGGCCAGTGCCGTTGCCGATTGAACGTATCTGCCAATTGCTCGGCAGCGCTGGTGTGCCGACCGCTCTGTTTGCTCTCGGCCTGTCATTGGGTGGTGAGCAGCTTCCTGCAACACCAAGCAGCCGCCGTTTGATCTGCGTGCTCGTCGGACTAAAGATTTTCCTTCATCCTGCATTGGCATGGCTGTTGGGCCGCTACATTTTTGATCTGGCTGGCCCTTCTTTAGGTGCGTTGACCATCATCGCGGGGATGCCTACGGCCATGAACAATTTTACGTTTGCGCAGCGTTATGGCGTGTTTGTTCAGGAATCGGGGCGGGTGGTGTTCCTCTCCACAGTCCTTTGGCTTTTGACGCTGCCAGTGCTGCTGCTCATGTTCAAAATTGGGGCCTGATGTAGCCACAAGTGGGTTATGTTGGTTTATAAATATTCATATTTGCTAAGAAAGACTTAGTTTTTCAGGAATATTTCAAACTAGTGTTTGGTTTGAGAATATGCAAGGATGCGTAGCATGACTACGCAAAAACCTAATAAACTAAACTGGCTGGAGCAGCACCTTCCCGAGGGGCTTGTGGTAGATTCCGCGTGGCTCACGAAGCACGGTTATTCAACGTCGCTGCGAAGCCAGTATGTGAAGTCTGGCAGACTTGAGCAGCCGACGCGTCAACTCTATTGGCGCAATCCACGCGGCCCCTTGACATGGCAGCAAGTGGTTATCTCGTTGCAGACCATCCTGAGTTGCCCGGTTGTCGTGGGAGGAAGGACGGCTCTCGAACTCCAAGGCTATGCTCACTACCTGCCGCAAAAAACCAAAAAAGAGGTGCATCTCTATGGTGGCGAGAAATTGCCTGCATGGTTGCAACGCCTTTCGCTCGGCGTGGCATTTGTCGTTCACAACGATCAACGCCTTTTTGCCAATGCGCCGATAACGCGAGCGCTTACCAGCTTGTCATGGAACGTCGAGAAAAATTCAGGACGCGACGTAAGCTCATTCAGAGGGGGGGGCATCGAGCAACCCTACGGTCAATGGGATTGGCCGCTAACGCTTGCAACGCCCGAGCGCGCCGTTCTTCAATTGCTGGATGAGCTGCCGCATCACGAGAGCTTTCATCAAGTGGATATGCTTTTTTCAGGGCTTGCGAGCCTCAGCCCGGAACGGCTAAAAAAATTGCTTCAGGATTGCCGAAGCGTGAAGGTCAAGCGCCTGTTCTTTTTCTTTGCCGAGCGTCATCAGCATGCTTGGTTCAAACGGCTTAACCGGAATCAGGTGAACTTTGGAACCGGCAAGCGCATGTTGGTCAAAGGTGGCCGACTAGACCCCGCAACGCAAATCACCGTGCCGGAGGACTTGGATGGCGTTCAGTGACATCTACCGCAAGTAGGTCAGCTTGCTTGTTCGCACGCTGCCGCACGTTGCAGAAGAGCCGTGCTTTGCGGGCATGACGGATGAACCCGTATCCCTCGACGAACTTTCAGCAGCACGCGAAGCGCTTATTACAGGCATGGTCGGCAAGATGCCTGACGCGCATCGACGCTTTCTTGTTTCGTTTGAAAAGGGCCAGCCGGACTGGGAACTTCTTGGCGTCCCTACGGCGGCGGACTTACCGGCAGTGAAATGGCGTCAGCAGAATCTCGATACGCTCAGCAAGGCTCAGCGAGCCACGCTGGTTGAAAATCTTGAGCGCGTGCTTTCTGATGTGGTGCGAGAGTAGCCTTTGCGAGTCCGGAATTATTGGTTAGCATGGCGTGCCTGCGCGGCCTTGCCACGTAGTCGGTGTCGGCACATTGCAAACGGGCGTACTCATCACGACGCTCGTGCAGCGCTGGCTAGGTCATTCGTGCCTGAGCGCCGCAACAATTTATGCCGATGCAAGCGAGCCGGAGGAAGTCGCGTTTGCCAAGAAATACCGGGGGGGGGTACTGAGATACAATCAGGCCAACGCCGCCGGCCTTCTGTGCCACTTTCCAAAGAGAGGAATGATGATGAGATCAATTTTGGGATTATTTGCTGCTACGATGTTGGTTACGCTGGGACTTAATGCAAGCCCAGCTCAATCAAGAGACGCTGGTGCGTTTCAGGTTGCCGCAGGCAGTTGTTCGGGCACCTATGCTACATGCGTGGCGCGGTGCCGCAGGGACAATCCGCAAGATCGAGCCTGTCCCTCGGATCACTGCGCGCCCAAGCTTGCAACGTGCAAGACAAGCGGTTGCTGGCAGGAAGGGCAGCGCTACGGCGGGAAATTGACCTGCAATTTGCAGCGTGGATGACCTTCTAGCAACTTCAAAAGTACGAAAGCGGGTTGAAGCGGATTGCAGCGAACTATCGCTGCATAGATGTGTTTGCAACCAACAAGATTTACGGCTCGTCGAATGGGAGACCTTAGTCCTGCGTCTAAACGAGGGGTTGTCCTCAAAGGCGGAACGGCGATCAATCTTTTTATCCGCGATATGCCGCGCCTGTCGGTTGATATTGATCTGACCTATCTACGCGCTCGCGTTCGCTGCTTTGTTTGGCATTTGGCGAGCGTCTTGATTGAGAAATCGCGTGTCGGCCATTGGGTCGCCTTGAGCACCACATCGAAATAAAGATCGACAGCCTGCGCTGGGTCAAACAGGGTTTCGATGTCTTCCGCTGAGCAAACATCGGGGTATTTGCGCTGGAGCTTTCGGTAAATCGTCCGCTCGTATTTTGAATAGTAGTAGATGGCACATGGGTGGTCGCTTCGCTTTGTGCGGGAAAGACCAATTTGTTGCATCACGCCCACGCTGCAACCAGACCGGCTCCTGACGGGCGTGGCGGCTGACTTTGAGCTAAAATGCAGCTATGATTGCCACAATGGCTCAAGTCATTGAAATATAAGCAATTTGGGAAGCTTTGGTTTCCTAGTGATTCGTTATTGTCTGTGTGGTAATCTGTAGCTTCCTATTGCACGATTGAATTCATTATAAGAAGGCATAAATGAGCAATTGGCAGGAAAAACGAGTGAATTTGAGGTTGTAGAAGTAGGAGTTGAGCATGGATGTGAGGGCTGCCGAGGTACTTTTCAAGGATTCCCTTGCAGGAACTCTGGTAGAAACCGCCAGTGGCGGCACGCGCTTTACTTATGCCGTTGACTGGAAGCAGCCTATTGCCTGCTGCCTGCCCGTAGAGCGCCGCGAGCATGAATGGGCGCAGGGTCTACATCCGTTCTTTCAGCATCTTGGTCCCGAAGGATGGCTTCGCCAGCGGCAGGCGCGAGTTGCACATATCGCAGAGGAGGACGATTTCGGATTGCTGCTGCGCTACGGCGCGGACTGCATTGGCGCGGTTGGCGTGAGGAGCGCCGTACCGCTTCCCAACATTGAACCGATTGCGGAGGCACCGGCAAATCCCGGACGTACCATCTCTGGCGTTCAACGAAAGCTGCTGGTGGTTAAGGACGGCGACACATTTCGCTCGGCTGACCCTACAGGCCTTGCCCCTTACATTGCCAAATTCAATCCCGAAGACATTCCCACGCTCGTGCGCAACGAAACGCTGAGCCTGTGCTGGATTTCCGCCGTGCTTGGTAAGAGTGAAGTGACCGCCTTCGATCTTGGGCAAGTCGCCGATGTAAATGAGCACGCGCTTATCGTCACGCGCTTTGACCGAACGGCGGACGGCAAGAAGTTACGCCTTGAAGACTTCGCACAAATTCTCTGCAAACCGCGCGGTCAGGATTACACTGGAAAATACGGCGCTGGCCATGAAGATGTCGCCGAGGTCATCAGGGCCCATTCCTCCCGCCCTGAAATCGACTTGGACAAGTTCTTCCGCCGATTGATTGTTTTTGCGTTGGTCGGAAACTGCGATGGTCACTTGAAGAATTTCTCGCTGCTGGAGACCGCGACGGGTCTTCGCCTTGCGCCGCTATACGATGTCGTCAATACGGCTTTTTATCCCGTGTACGACCAGAACCTCGCACTGCTTATCGACGGCAAGCGCGTGCAGCTTGACGCAGTGACAAAGCCGCTGTTGGAAAAATTTGGACGCAGCATCGGCCTGCCGGAGCGGGCGGTCGAGCAGGCCTTCAAGGATTTGCAGCGCACCGCTCAACGCGCTGCATCACATTTAATTCCGCCGCGCGGGGAGCAACCAGACGGCTTTGTTCATCGGTACGCCGAGATTGTGAGTGGAGCATGTCTCCGAATTCTAGGGGAATAACGCCGCTCAACTGGCGCGCGCTGGTCGCGGAGGCACTTCGCCGCCGCAAAGCAGAGAAGATTACCCAGCGCCAACATGCGGCGCTAGCAAGCGTGAGTATTCCAACCATTGTCGCGTTTGACCGTGGCGAGCGCACGCTTTCGCTTGCCAAGGCTTTCGATATTTTGCGCGTCGTGGGATTGTTCGAGGAACCCACTGAAGACGGTGCGCAAGAAGTCTTCGTACAGGAGGCCTTTGCGCGCTGGGGCAAATTGACGGCGAAGCTGCCGGAAGACTCTCCGGGCCGTTTCCCGGATGGTTGGTATCGCATTGACTACGCGCTTGAAGGCGATCTCAAAGATATTGAACTGCACAAGCTGCAAGCAATCTTGGCGCAGGCCGAGCTTCGCCTAACTGGATGGCCAACCTTCTTGGTTCCAACGCGCGCAGAACTCGCACCGCGAGAGGTTGATGGCGTATTGGAATGTTGGCTCGCACCGGGAGACAGCGGCATCGATCGTGCACTCTATGATGCTGCCCATTGTGATTTTTGGCGAGCGGCACCGACGGGCCGGATGTTCCTTATCCGTGGCTATCAGGAAGACTCGCAGGAGACGTTTGCACCCGGAAAAATTTTCGATACCGGATTGCCCATCTGGCGTTTGGGCGAAGCGCTGTTGCACGCCGCGCACCTCGCAACGCTGCTGAAGCGTGAAGAAAGCAGCGAGATCACCGTAAAATTCCGTGTGCTATATACAGGCCTTACGGGACGTGTTCTGAAAGCATGGGCTAATCCACTTGCTGACCTTCTTATTGAAGGTGGAGCCGCGCGTAGCGACGAGGTTATGCTTGAAACCATAGTGACCGCATCCGCTATCGAGAAAGACTTGGTAGCGGTCGTATTTCCGTTGGTTGCCTCGCTCTATGAGCGCTTTGGCGTTAGCGAGCTTTCCCTTGACCGCGTGCGGGCTGAAGCCCAGCACTTGCAGAAAAGCAGAATTCCACGTCACGATCGCTGAACCGTTTGGTAAGACGTAGTAGGTGAGACTGTGTTCGAAACAGGCACGGAGGCGGCGTTGTTTTGCTGTTTTGTAGCGCTATCTAAGCCGCATCTGATTTCTTCTGGAAAAAAGTCCTAAATATCGCTAGAAGCCCAGATGGGCGAATGGTTCGCTCAAAAGGGCAAAAAACGGGGAATTTTTACACAGTCTCTTACACATACACTTTTTGAAAACTGAATTATCAAGTTGTTTCAATAAGATATAGTATGTATGGTAAGACTTAAAATCCCTCGATGGCAACGTCGTGCGGGTTCGATTCCCGCCGTCCGCACCAATCCTGCATTTGGGGGCGTTGTTCTTTTGTTTCGCTATTATTTCTTTTGTCGATCATTTGAGTCGCGGCTTACTAGATTGCCGCGACGTCGATTCTCCAGAGTATTCGCCCTTGGCCCGCAACAAGAAAAAGCTCACGTCGCCCTTAGTTCGTAAAGGTGCGATCTTTCCTTTTCAAACTTCAGCCGCGTGTTGGGTCGATCTGTTGGGTTACGGGAGCATGATCGCTGAAGCCGATTTTAATCCGCTTCACACCAGGGCTAAGGAGGCCTTGGCTCGACTGAGACGCTTTCATGCTATCGTGGCAAAGCACAGTGGACGTTACTTTCCCACCTTTGTGATGAATGACGGAGCAGTAGCATATCGTGATCTCTCGATGCGAACGCGCTCTGTCACCCATGATTTTTTGGTCCGTTCGTGGGATCTTTTTTGCGAAATTAAAACAGCTGAGGCCGTAGAAGGCTATCCTGGTGCACGGATGGTGTGGGCAACCGGCTTTCGCATGCGCGGAAGGCGGGCGGGCATGGATTTGCGGAACACGCAATTCCAATCAGTAATGAGGCGTTTCCAAGAAAAGAAGATAAGCGCGAAGCAGGCGATTACCGAAGCGGCGGCGATCCGCGAATATTTCGACATCGCGCCGCAGCTTCAGGCCAATTTCGCATTTACCAAAGCCTATGTAGCGGAATCGATGGGCTCCGCTGGAGGCCTGCATGGTTCCAATTTTTTTGTAGATTTATCGATTTTCACTGAACCGGTACCGGCTTGGATCGAACTAGGGCAGACTATTGATTGGTCACACCGGAAATTGGGATTACGAACAACATTCGCTGCCATCCAGAACTTACCGCCACGGAGGCACGTAGAAGGTGGGCCCATCGGCATTCTGGACGGTCTTCAAATTGCACAACGGCTAGCTCAAGATCCCGATGTGCTACTAGCACTGCGCGCCGCACCAAAATAACCCGACCGAAGAAGAAATGTTGTCAGGATACGAAAGTGTTTTTCAGAATTTCCGGGTACGCTGCGCTACTTGCTCCAACTCTACTTGCCTCAAGTGTCTCCTTTGCTCAGGGCAATGAATCGGCATGGCCGGCTGCGCTGATCTGTCAGGCTAGCGTGCAGTCCTATTTCAATCTGCCGCAGCCGCCGCGCCAGATCGATGAAAGCTTTGGTTGGCTTATCTTTCGAAGCGCGCTGGGTGGAGTCTATGATTGCCGGGTGTGGGGCAGTACCATTTCGCTGAAATGGAAAAGCCACAACGGCACCATGAGCAATAGCAAGACGCAGGTCGATGCCAGCGGTCCTGTACTGACCGTTCGTCCCGGCGGGACGGGCGAATGGCGATTTCGCCGCATTGCTGACGGATATGGTTTGTTAAACGGGACCAAGCCTCGTTAAATACGGGCAGCGCGGGAATCGCTCTCCGCGGGTGTCGCCGACCGAAGGACTGACAATGGTGGACAAGCAAGCCCTGCGCGAAGAGACCGAGCGCCTCGTTCGCGAAGCGATGGAGCGCAAGGCCCTCACCGTCAAGCAGGGCAACACGCGCTTCGAGGCGACATGCGGGAAGTGCGGCAAGGCCAACCGCGTCCTGGCCGAGAAGGGCACCAAGCGCGCGACGTTCACCTGCAAGGAATGCGGCCACAAGCAGGAAACGCTTTGATCGCGATCGGTTCCTCCCACCACAAATTCAACACGAAGACCCGCAACACGGCCCCATGAGAAAATTTACGCGGATGACTGAGGCCATGAGCAAGGAATGGGCGCAACGGCAGCCGCGCGGCGGGCTGCGCATGGCCGTCCTTGGCGTAGTTGCAATCGGTCTCGGCGCTTGCGCGAGCCCGGGCGAGGGAGGTTTCGGGTCGAGCGTGTTTCTCGATCCGGCCAAATACGAGCTCTACAATTGCCAGCAGCTCGTCTCCACCCGCAAGGATGTCAACAATCGCGTGCTTGAGCTGGAAGGGTTGATGGCGAAAGCCGAGACCGGGGCAGGCGGCGCGCTGGTCTCAGGCCTTGCGTATCAGACGGAATATCGCACCCAGCGCGCGCAACGCGACGATCTCGATGCGAGAATAGCGCGCAACAATTGCAGCGCCGAACTTGCGGCACCCGCGGCTCCGGCCGTGCCGCCCAAACGCAAACGCTGATTTGAGTTCTCCGTCATTGCGAGCGGAGCGAAGCAATCCATTCCAGGATTCAAAGCTGGATTGCTTCGTCGCTACGCTCCTCGCAATGACGATGAGGGATATTCCTCCCTTTCACGGCATGCGCCAGTCGTAGATCCAGTCCTGCTGCGACAGCAGCCGCGATCCGCCCAGCACCCTGATGACCTGATCGCGCGCGAATCCGACCGGTCCGCCGAGATGATACCTCTGCCCATTCTTGCGCGCCGTGCGCTGCACCCGCGTCACGCGCGGCCCGCGCAGGCCGGCATATTGGGCGAAAGCCGCCGTTGGATTGGTGGGTGAGCTTTCGAGGCACTTCGCGATCACCGCGGCGTCCTCGATCGCCATGCCGGCGCCTTGCGCGGCGAATGGCAGCATGGCGTGCGAGGCGTCGCCCAGCAATGCAATCGGTCCCTTGTTCCAGACGCCGCCGTCGCGCATCGCGAACAGCGCCCATTTGCGCCAGCCATCGACCGCGCCGATCATCATGCGCGCGGCGATCGGCCATCGCGGCGCTGAAAAATGATTGGCAATCTCGACCACATCGCCGGGCTCGCTCCAGCCCGGCCTGTTCCATTTGCCCGAGATGATCGCCACCACGTTGATGCGCTTGCCGCCCGACATCGGATAGGCGACCAGATGCGCGTTCGTTCCCATCCAGAGCTGCACGCGATGCGTATTGAAGCCGCGCGGCAGTTGCGTGGCGTCCACCGTGCCGCGCCATGCAATGCTGCCGGTGAATTGCGGCTGCGCCTCGGGGAAAATCTGATGCCGCACGCTGGACCAGACGCCGTCGGCGCCGATCAGCGCCAGCGCCTGTTCCTGTTGCCGCGCCGTAACCCGCCGCTGAACGACGGTGACGCCTTTCGGATAGACCGCGACGTCCTCGAACTGTGCACCGAGCCGCAGATCGATATCGGGATGGCTCGTCACCCGCGCCACCAGCGCGGCCTGAAGGTCGGCGCGGCGGACGATCCAGTACGGCGCGCCGTAGCGGTAGGTGGCAGCTTCGCCGAGCGGAATCCGGCCGATCTCCTTGCCGGTGCGGGCGGTCATGATGCTGATCGAGTCGGGCGCGATCACATGCGGCGCGAGAAGCGGCTCAAGACCGAGATCCATCAGGATACGGCTGGCATTCGGAGAGAGCTGGAGGCCCGCGCCGGCCTCCTGGAGTTTTTCCGCACGCTCGAGAACGATGACGCGGAAACCGCGCGCGGCGAGCGCCAGCGCAGCCGTCAGCCCCCCGATACCCGCACCAGCGACAACGATGGTGCGCGAATCGGCCACAGGCTTTTTAGGCGACCTTGTCTTTCAGCACGCATTCGGGCGGGCGTGCCTCGCCGGCCTTCAGATCGGCGGCATAGCGATACAGCGTCGAGCAGTACGGACAGATGATTTCGTTGTCGTCGCCGAGATCGAGAAACACATGCGGATGATCGAACGGGGGATTGGCACCCACGCACATGAACTCCCGAGAGCCGATTTCGATGATGGCCACGCCCGCATCGTTATGAAAGTGAGGGACGACGTGATCCGCCATAACAGTTCTACCC
>JAFVHU010000060.1 GCA_017474385.1 Afipia sp.
CGTTGAAGCTCTCGGATTTGAGCATCAGCTCGATCGACTGCGCAGTGGCGCTGTCATCTTCTATCAGCAATACGCGCATGCCAGTCCCCTATAGTCGCCGCTCCGGGCGTCAGGCCGGCCGCCTACTCGCGGCACTGGAAAAACGCCTTTGAACAACTGATTCGGATCCTGACGACATATGGTTAACAAATGCTGATTCGTGTCTGCAAGCTCTATCGTGCAATTTTTGTCGAATCGCACTAAGATGTTGCGGGTAAGCAGCTTTTCGTAGCCTAGCCATTCAAGTTCCACATTAAGAGTCGGGCCTAACCGACTCCTGCGACTCACCCCTTTGTTCTGAAGGTCGAGCGCTCTCAGTCATCAAAGACAGTGACGCAATGATTAACGATGCGGGTAAACACGGGGTTAAGGGGAAGCGGCGGAATCGCGGAAACTTAAGGTTTTCGCAATGAAGGCCCTTGCCGAGCAGATCTCCGATATCGACGGCGTCAATATTTATGGCCGTGTCGTCGGGGTGCGCGGTCTCATGGTGGAGATCGCGGGACCGATCCACGCCATGTCGGTGGGCGCGCGCATTGTTGTCGAAACCGGCAATAACCGTTTCATCCCATGCGAGGTGATCGGCTTCACCGGCAACAATGCCGTGGTGATGCCTTTCGCCGGACTCGATGGCGTTCGCCGCGGCTGCCGCGCCGTGATCGCCAACGCCGCCAGTCAGGTGCGTCCGTCGGCGTCGTGGCTCGGGCGCGTCGTCAATGCCATGGGCGAGCCGATCGATGGCAAGGGACCGCTGACCCAAGGTCCGTCGCCGATGCCCTACAGGAACGCTCCGCCGCCTGCGCATTCCCGCAAGCGGGTGGGGCCGCCGCTCGATCTCGGGGTGCGGTCGCTCAATACTTTCCTGACCTGCTGCCGCGGCCAGCGTATGGGCATCTTCGCAGGTTCCGGCGTCGGCAAGTCGGTGCTGCTGTCGATGCTCGCGCGCAACGTCGACGCGGATATTTCGGTGATCGGCCTCGTCGGCGAACGCGGCCGCGAGGTGCAGGAATTCTTGCAGGACGATCTCGGCGAGGAAGGGTTGGCTCGTTCGGTGGTGGTGGTCGCGACGTCCGATGAGCCCGCATTGATGCGGCGCCAGGCTGCCTATTTGACGCTGGCCATCGCCGAGTACTTCCGCGACGACGACAAGGATGTGTTGTGTCTGATGGACTCGGTCACCCGCTTTGCGATGGCGCAGCGTGAAATCGGCCTGTCCGCCGGCGAGCCGCCGACTGCGAAGGGCTATACGCCAACGGTGTTCACCGAATTACCGAAACTGCTGGAGCGGGCGGGGCCGGGGTTGGGCGAGGGCACGATCACCGGCATCTTCACGGTGCTGGTGGATGGCGACGATCATAATGAGCCGGTCGCTGACGCCGTCAGAGGCATTCTCGATGGACATATCGTGATGGAGCGCGCCATCGCCGAGCGTGGCCGTTACCCGGCGATCAACATTCTCAAGTCGGTCTCCCGGACCATGCCGAGGTCTGCCGACCCGGCGTTCCTGCCAGTGATCACTCGCGGCCGTCAGGTGATGGCGACCTATGCCGACATGGAGGAACTGATCCGGCTGGGGGCCTATCGGGCCGGTTCCAGCGCCGAGGTCGATGAGGCCATCCGGCTGCACGAACCGCTCGAGAACTTTCTGCGCCAGGCCAAGGATGAGGCCACGGGGCTGGGGGAGGGCTACCGCCGATTGGAGCAAATCCTGCAAACCTTGGAAACGGAACGCTAACTTTGTCGCGCCATGATCCCGCCATCTGTGTTTGACCGGAGGGGCCCTTGCGGGGATGCCGGTTCTGTCCCGCTTTCTGGTTGGGACTTCTGGGGAGTACGAGTCGATGAAGTCACGTGAAACGCTGATCCGCCTGAAGAAATTTCAGGTCGACGAAAAGCGCCGCAGGGTTGCGCAGATCGAAGGCATGATCGCTGACTTCCAGCGTATGTCGGTCGATCTGGAACGCGAAATCCAACATGAGCAGGACCGCGCTGGCATTAACGATCCCACGCACTTCGCCTATCCTACCTATGCCAAGGCAGCCATTCAGCGCCGGGAAAATCTGACCCGTTCCGCGGACGAACTGCGGGTTCAGCTTGAGGACGCCAAGGCGGTGCTTGGCGAGGCGTTCGAAGAGCTCAAGAAGGTCGAACTGCTCGATGAGCGCGATCAGGCGCGCGAGCGCGCCGAGGAGAGCGCCCGGGAGCAGGCTGATCTCGACAGCATAGGCTTGATGCGCTCGCGGATCGGAGCGATGGCTTGAGGTCTGGCGCGTCCGGCGGTTGCAGAGCCGGAACCCGTCCGCCTCGGTGAACCTGCCTCATTGCCGCAGGTCCCGCGCCTGAACTCACAAGGCTGGTTTTTGCGATATGTTTCCGTGATATGAGACCCGGGCCGTAATGCCCGGGTTTTGCTTTTTCGCGACTGGGCCCTTGGCGGAAGCTGGACCGTATACTGGCAAGATGTGATACGAGACGGCGAGAGCGACTTCGATTTTCGACTCTGCCGGGTACGATAGAGCGACGTATTTTTGAGGAAGTTTAATGTTGACGCCGGCTGAGTTGATCTGGCTGCTCGCATCGGTTGCGAAGGGGGATGAGGCGGCATTTGAGCGCCTCTATGCCGCCACCCGGGCGAAACTCTTCGGCGTGGTGCTCCGTATATTGAGGCGTCAGGATCTTGCCGAGGAGGTGGTCCAGGAAGCCTACGTCAAGATCTGGCACAGTGCGGGTCAGTTCAATCCTTCGTTGGCATCTCCGATTACCTGGATGGTGTCGATCGCCCGCAACCGGGCGATCGATGTCGTGCGCAAACGGAGTGAGGCGTCGATCGAAGACGAGCCCGCCGCCATGGAGATCGCGTCGGATATTCCGGATCCGCTGGCGCGACGGGAAATGACGGAGGAGCTGAAGCGGATTTTGGAGTGCGTCGGGCAACTTGATCCGGAGCGCCAGAAACTGGTGCTGCTAGCCTATTACAATGGATGGAGCCGCGAGCAATTGTCGGAGAAATTCAATACGCCGCTGAACACGGTCAAGACCTGGCTACGTCGCAGCATGATTGAAATTCGCGGATGTCTTGGTTTGGGATGAGATGAACTACAGCGAAGACCATATCGCGCTCGCCGCGGAATACGCACTCGGCACCTTAAGTGCCGACGAGCGCGCGCTTGTCGAAACCATGATGATTGTCGATCATGGCTTTATGGAAGTGGTCGATGCGTGGGATCGCAAGCTCAGCCCGTTGCATCAGATGGTTGCTCCGATCGAGCCGCCGGCGCATCTGTGGGACAACATCAGCGCAGCGCTTGGTCTGGTCGGACCGCAACCGGAGCCGGTTGAACAGCCCAAGGAAGAGCCGAAGCCGGAGGAGCAGGTCGCATCAGAGCAACCGGGACAAACACCCACAGTGGCTGAACAGACGGAGCAAACCGAGCAAACCGAGCAAACCGTCGCCGCTGCTGGATCAACCGATACACCAGCGGAAACGCCTCAGGCTGCGGCGTCACCCGAGATCGTGCCGGAGCCGGTCGTGGTCCCGCCGTCGAATGTCGTTTCATTGCCCGCTCGCCAGCGCGGCGGATCGGCCTTCGGCTGGGTCATGACGGCGGTCGCGGCATCGCTCGCTGGTGTGATTGCGCTTCAAGCCAATCGCCCTGAACTCCTGCCGGAGCAATTGCGGGTCAAGCCGCAGATCAAGGTCGTTGAAGTTGTGGCGCCAACGCCCACGGCCGCTGCGCAGTTTGTCGCTGTGCTCCAACAGAATGCCGCTGCGCCGGCTTTCATTCTCACCGTGGATACGGCGACGAAGAACTTCACCGTGCGCAAGGTTAGCGCCACGCCGGAGCCCGGCAAAAGCTATGAGCTTTGGCTGGTGTCCGACCGGCTGCAACGTCCGCGGTCCCTTGGCGTGATCGGCGGCAGCGATTTCACCATCCGCCCGGGGCTGGCGGCGTATGACAGCGAAACGATCAACAAAGCCACTTACGCAGTGACCACCGAACCGGAGGGTGGTTCGCCCACCGGCGCTCCCACCGGGCCGATTGTCTATACCGGCAAGCTGATCGAGAGTGTGCCCGCGCTTCCTGCGCCGGCATCGCCGCGCTGATATCCTGAATGAGCGCAACAAAAAACGCCCGTGGGGAGCGGGCGTTTTCTGTTCTCAGACTTGGGGTCTTCTGAGCTATCACAAGGCGACTTCGGGGGGCGGGGAAGAGAGCCTTGTGAATTCGTAAAACTCGTTAGCGGATCGCAGACTGATCCGAGCTGGTTATGACAACAGCTTTATTAGCCTTCACCGCCGGACCTGTAACCTTAGCCGTCTGCGTGAGGCCGTTATCCGAAAGGCGAGCGGAGATTCCGAGACCCGCAACGCCGATTGCGGCGACGAGCGCCACAACGACGATCTTCAAATGCGTCATGCGGTCAGCGCTGTAAAACGAATGGTTCATAAAAACCTCCCGCCGCCTTTTGATGCAGTCGAACGTTTGTCTCGCTCGCATGCCCGTGGGTTCAACCCCACGCTCTAAACAACGTAATTGGCAGGGATTCGTTTCCAAGCACCGTTCACAAACGAGTGAAATGTCTTGAACTTCCGAGAGGTCAGTAAACCACTCAGGAATACCATAGAATTTTCAAATGCTTAATAATAAGGCTGAGGGAGTGCTCGCCTGTGAAGATTTCCAAATTTTCATGAAAAGCTTGTCTGTGACCATTTTGTCGCAGGCATTTTTATAGAAATCCAATAGCGGATTAGATGCTTCCGACTGTTTTCAGGCGTGCCCGGGGATGGATTTCCGCTTGTGACAAGACAGTCGTCTGGGCCCGGAAACGTTCCACCAGCGAGCGCACAAATGGCCGTATCGCGGCTGATGTCACCAGCACCGGCGCTTCACCTTCACGGGCGGCCTGTTCGAAACGATCGCGCACCGCGGTCATGAACTCCGACAGTTTCGACGGCTGCATCGCGAGGCTGCGCTCATCGCCTGTGCCGATCAACGATTCCGCGAACGCCTGCTCCCACTTCGCGCTGAGCGCGATCAGCGGCAGGTAGCCGTTCATCGATGTGTTCTGCGCGCAGATCTGCCGCGCCAGCCGGGTTCGCACATGTTCAGCCAGCGTCGCCGGATTGCGCGAGAAGGCGAGCGCGTCGGCGATGCCCTCAAGAATGGTGGAGAGATCGCGGATCGAGATGCGCTCGGCCAGCAGCAATTGCAGGACGCGCTGGATGCCGGAAACCGTAATCTGGTTGGGCACAATATCCTTGACCAGTTCACCCTGTTCCTTGGGCAGATCGCGCAAGAGCTTCTGCACCTCACCATAGGACAACAGGTCAGACATATTGCCTTTGAGCAGTTCAGTGAGATGCGTGGAGAGGACGGTCGCGGAATCCACCACCGTATAGCCCTTCAGCGAGGCTTCTTCCTTGAGCGACGCATCGACCCAGGTCGCGGGCAATCCGAATGTCGGCTCGGTGGTGTGGGTGCCCGGAATGGTGACCTGATTGCCGGCCGGGTCCATGACCATGAACTGGTTCGCCCAGATGCGTCCGGTGCCGGCGTCGACCTCCTTGATCTTGATGACGTAGGTGTTCGCTTCGAGTTGTACGTTGTCCAGAATGCGCACGGCCGGCATCACGAAGCCCATTTCGGTCGCGAGCGAGCGGCGCAGCGCCTTGATCTGGTCGGTGAGGCGGTCGGTGCCATCCGGTCCGTTGACCAGCGGCAGCAGCGCATAACCAAGCTCAATCTTGAGGTCGTCGATCTTGAGCGCGCTGGAGATCGGTTCTTCGGCTGCGGCAGCAGCGGCTGCGGCCGGCGCAGCCGCCTCGCGGGCCTCCTCGACCTTGGCGGCGTGGTTATTCGTGCGCGCATTCCAGGCCAGCCAGCCCGCGCCGCCACCCAGCAGCAGGAACGGCAACATCGGAATGCCGGGCAGCAGGGCCAGCACCAGCATGACGCCCGATGACATGCCGAGCGCCTGCGGATAACCCGACAACTGCTTCATCATGGCCTTGTCGGCAGCGCCGGTGACGCCCGCCTTCGACACCAGCAGACCCGCAGCGGTCGAGACGATCAGCGCGGGAACCTGGGTGACAAGGCCGTCGCCCACCGTCAGCAGCGTGTAGGTGCGGGCCGCATCAGCGAAACCCATGCCCTGCTGGGCGACGCCGATGATGATGCCGCCGATCACGTTGATAAACACCACGAGCAGGCCGGCGATGGCGTCGCCGCGGACAAACTTGGAGGCGCCGTCCATGGCGCCGAAGAAGCCGCTTTCGTCCTCGAGTTCCTTGCGGCGGTGCTTGGCCACTTTCTCGTCGATCAGGCCGGCGGAGAGGTCGGCGTCGATCGCCATCTGCTTGCCGGGCATCGAGTCGAGATGAAAGCGCGCCGCCACTTCGGCGATGCGGCCCGAACCCTTGGTGATGACGACAAAGTTCACGATGACAAGGATCGTGAAGACGATGATGCCGATGACGAAATTGCCGCTCATCACGAAGTTGCCGAACGCCTCGATGACGTGTCCGGCAGCGGCGGTCCCTTCATGGCCGTGCGACAGGATCAGGCGGGTCGACGCGAGGTTGAGCGACAGCCGCAGCATGGTCGAGATCAGCAGGACGGTCGGGAACGCCGAGAATTCCAGTGGCGTCTGAATGAACAGCGCCGTCATCAGGATCAGGATCGAAAGCGTGATCGAGATCGCCAGAAACAGGTCCAGCACCACCGCCGGCAGCGGCAGGATGAGAACCACGAGAATGGTGAGAACACCGAAGGCCAGCGCAAGGTCGCCGCGCCGGAGCATTGTGCCGATATCGCTGAAACTGGGAAATCCGGAGCCGGTTGCCGCACTACCCTGGCCCGCCGTTACATCCACCATCGTCGCCGCTTCCCCCCGCGTATGTCGCTCGCGAGCCCCAAAGGTTTGGGCGGCGGCCGAAGGGCCACCGTTCCTAAAGTGAGGCACCGCACTGGCATCCACGGGCATTCCCCCCGTTCAGCGACCGACGACACTCGACTTCACCCGGCAAAATTTGCCCAGTTTATCGTTAGTAAAGAGTTAACGGGAAAACCGACGGCTGAAATGTCGCGTGCGGGAGGATGTTATTCTCGCATAACCCCCATTCGGAGAATGACTTGACCGGCGGCATAAGGCCGACGAAGTTGCGTCCGTGCCGGTTTCCATCGATTCTGACTCTCATCCAGCGGTCTTCACGCCGGACTCACGCGCGGCGTGGGCACGGCTGGGTATTGCCCTCATTATCGGATCGATCGGCAGCGTCGGCATGTGGTCGGTGGTGGTGGTCATCCCCATCGTCCAGGCTGACTTCGGGGCGACCCGGGGAGCGGCGTCGCTGGCTTTCACCTGTGCCATGCTCGGCTTTGGGTCCGGCGGCGTGATGATGGGCAAGCTGTCGGACCGTTTCGGCATCGTGATGGCGATCACGATCGGCATCGTCGCCATGCTGTTCGGCTATCTCGGCGCGGGTTACGCCGCCGCGCTCTGGCAATTCAACCTGATGCACTTCCTGATCGGGCTTGGCGCCGCGGCGACCTTCGGGCCGCTGATGACCGAGGCATCGCACTGGTTCGATCGCCACCGTGGGCTGGCCGTCACGATTGCCGCTAGCGGAAACTACATCGCGGGTACGTTCTGGCCCACCGTTGTCGAACGCGGCACGGCCTATGCGGGATGGCGCGCCACGCACATCGCGATTGGTATTGGCTGCGCCATCGTCATGGTCGTCGTCGTCGCGATTCTGCGCTGGCAGATCGGCAGTGAAACCGTTCGTTCACACGCAGATGCGCCGCCACCGCGCGTCGATCTGCAGATCAGCACCAATGCTCTCACCGCAGTGCTTGGCATCGCGGCTATCGCCTGCTGTGTGGCGATGTCGATGCCGCAGGTTCATATCGTCGCCTACTGTGGCGATCTCGGTTATGGCGTGGCGCGCGGCGCCGAAATGCTGTCGCTGATGCTGGCCTTCGGAATCGTCAGCCGGATCGGCTCCGGTTTTCTTGCCGACCGCATCGGCGGATTGCGCACGCTATTGGTCGGCTCGATCGCGCAGGGCGTGGCGCTGACGTTCTATCTGTTCTTCGATGGGCTGACGTCGCTGTACGTCATCTCCGCGATGTTCGGCTTGTTTCAGGGCGGCATCGTGCCGAGCTACGCCATCATCGTACGGGAATCGATGCCAGCCAGTGTGGCCGCAACCCGTGTCGGTATCGTCATCTTCGCGTCGGTCATCGGCATGTCGTTCGGGGGCTGGATTTCCGGCGTGATTTTCGACGCGACCGGCTCCTATGCCGCCGCGTTCCTGAACGGCGTCGGCTGGAATGCGTTGAACATCGCCATTGTCGTGACGCTGTTGCTGCGCGCCCGCCGGCGCATGGCTTTCGCCTGACAGCTATCCGCCCCTAAAGTCTTGACCCCGGCGAGCGCCCGTCCTAACGGACTTGCGCGCGAGGCGTCCGCGCCGGAACCAGGGCAGGCCGATGCAAGTCACGATGATGAAGGGCAAGATCCACCGTGCGCGGGTGACCGAGGCTGATCTGCATTATGAGGGCTCGATTTCGATTGACCGCACCCTGATCGATGCCGCCGGTTTCCTGGTCAACGAACGTGTCGACATCTATAATATTGACACCGGCGCGCGTTTCTCGACCTATGTGATCGAAGCGCCTGCGGGCTCCGGCATCATCGGTTTGAACGGAGCGGCCGCGCGACTTGCGATGATGGGCGACAAGGTCATTATCGTAGCCTATGCGAATTTTGACGAAGCCGAAGCGCAGCGCTTTCAGCCGCGCGTGGTTCTCGTTAATGAAAAAAATCAGAAGCTGTAAAACTTGCGGCATATGCCCGCATCCATCCTCCATCGTTGCAGACGGGATTTGATGCATGCATGAGAAGTTCGAAGCTGATTTGCGCGATCTCGCCGGCAAGGGCCGGTTGCGATCGCTTCGCGGCCGCGCCGGAATCGATTTCACCTCGAACGATTATCTGGGTCTCGCCGAATCCGCTGAACTCAAACACGCGGCAGCCGAGGCGGTTGCGCGCGGCGTTCCCGTTGGATCCGGCGGATCGCGTCTGCTGCGCGGAAATCACGACGAGCACGAGGCGCTCGAAAGCGAGGCCGCTTCCTATTTTGGCGCGGAGACCGCGCTCCATTTCGGCGGCGGCTACGTCGCTAACTTCACGATCTTTTCGACGCTGCCGCAGCAGGGCGATCTTGTCGTCCACGACGAGTTGATCCACGCAAGTGTCCATGAAGGGATGCGGCGCGGCCGCGCCGAGGCCGTGAGCATTCCGCATAATAATGTCGATGCTTTCGACGCCGCGATCGTCCGCTGGCGCGCGGCCGGCGGCAAGGGCCGGCCATGGATTTCGGTCGAGAGCCTTTACAGCATGGACGGCGACAGCCCGGACGTTGCGGGACTTCTGACTGTTGCCGATCGTCATGACGGGATGCTCGTTGTCGATGAAGCACATGCAACCGGTGTGCTCGGCCCACAGGGGCGGGGACTTGCTGCGGCATTCGAGGGCCGCGACAATGTCATTACTCTGCACACTTGCGGAAAAGCGCTTGGTACTGTCGGCGGCTTCATCCTCGGGCCGCGTACGATCCGCGATTTTCTGGTCAACCGCGCGCGTCCCTTTATTTTTGCGACCGCGCCGTCGCCGCTGGTGGCGGCGATCACGCGCGCCGCACTTCATATTTCCAGGACCAATCCGGAGCGCCGCGAGCGGCTCGCGCGGCTGGTCCGTTTCGCGGGCGATGAACTCTCGCGCCGCTGCAATGTTACGCCATCCGGCTCGCAGATTCTCCCTGTGATTATCGGTGCGGATCGCGCAGCAGTCGCCGTCGCGGCGTCGCTGCAACGACGAGGCTTCGATATTCGCGCCATCCGTCCGCCGACTGTTCCGGAAGGGACGGCGCGGCTGCGTATCGCGCTGACGTTGAATGTCGATGAAGCCACCGTCGCGTCGCTGTTCGAGGCTCTGGCTGAAGACATGCGGAAGGCCGCATGAACACCCGCATTGTCGTTACCGGCACCGATACCGGAATCGGAAAGACGGTGTTTTCCGCCGCACTCGCTGGTGCGCTCGACGCATTCTACTGGAAGCCGGTTCAGGCCGGCATCGAGGAGGAAACCGACCGCGATGCTGTCCAGCGGCTGTCGAGGCTTCCTGGCGAGCGCGTGCTGCGTGAAGCCTATCGTCTGAAGACGCCAGCCTCGCCGCATTTGGCGGCGAAGCTTGATGGCGTCGCCATCGATCCGGACGTGCTTGCCTTGCCGGACGTCGACCGGCCGCTGGTGATTGAAGGGGCGGGGGGGCTGATGGTGCCGCTGACGGAGAACCTGACGTATATAGATGTCATGGCGCGATGGCGCGCGCCGGTTGTGTTGTGCGCACGCACGACGCTGGGGACCATCAATCACAGCCTGCTGTCGATCGAAGCCCTGCGCGCGCGTAACATCCCGCTGCTCGGGATTGCTTTTATCGGCGATGAGAATGTTGAGTCTGAAACCGTGATCGCTCGCATGGGGCGAGTGCAACGTCTTGGCAGGCTTCCGCATCTCGCCTCGCTTACGCATGAAACCTTGCGTGAAGCATTCGCGCAGCATTTCACTGTGGGCGACTTTCTGAAGGGCGCAGCCTGATGACATCCAAGTCGCCGGTATGGCATCCGTTCACGCAGCACGCGGTGCCGCCCGAAGCGACGCTGATCTCACGGGGCGAGGGAGCTTGGCTGGAGGCAGCCGACGGCCGCCGCATCTTCGACGCGATATCGTCCTGGTGGGTAGTGACCCACGGCCATCGCCATCCGCACATCGTGCAAGCGATCAAGGATCAGACCGACAAGCTCGATCAGGTGATTTTCGCAGGATTCACGCATGAGCCGGCGGAGAAGCTTGCCCGCCATCTGGTCGCGATCACGTCGCCTGAGCTTGAATACGTTTTCTTCTCTGACAGCGGATCAACCTCGGTCGAAGTCGCGCTCAAAATGGCGCTGGGCTATTGGCGGCATCTCGGTGCCAAGCGAAGCCGTATTCTTGCGCTGGAAGGTGCCTATCACGGCGACACCATCGGCGGAATGTCGGTCGGTGAACGTGGTGTGTTCAACGCGCCTTACGATCCGCTGTTGTTCGACGTTGAGCGGATTCCCTTTCCTGGCGTTGGCCGCGAGCTAGCGACCTTCGATGCGCTGAACGCGGCGTGCAAGCGCAATGATGTTGCCGCATTGATTGTTGAGCCCCTTATTCTGGGTGCGGGCGGCATGCTGATCTATCCGCCAAACGTTCTGGCGGAGATGAAGAGCATCTGCGAGGCGCACGACGTTCTGTTCATCGCCGACGAAGTTATGACCGGATGGGGACGAACCGGCACATTGTTCGCCTGCGAGCAGGCCGGTATCGCACCCGATATCGCTTGCTACTCGAAAGGCCTGACGGGTGGCTCGGTGCCGCTGGCGGTGACGCTGTGCCGTGCCGAAATTTTTGACGCGCATTACTCGACGGACCGCAGCAAGACGTTCTTTCATTCCAGTTCGTACACCGCAAATCCCATTGCCTGCGCGGCAGCGCTAGCCAACCTGGAAATTTGGCAGCGCGAGCCGGTGATGGACCGCATCAATTTGCTTGCGGCGCTGCATGAAGAGAGGCTCGAACGGTTTCGCGGCGACAAACGTTTCACCGATGTCCGCCAGATCGGGACGATCGCGGCGCTCGACATCGTGGCGAAGGATGCCGGTTATCTCGCCGATATCGGCCCGCGGCTTTATCGCGGATTTCTCGCGCGCGGTCTGCTGATCCGGCCGCTCGGCAACACGATTTACCTGATGCCGCCCTATTGCAGTACGGCGGGCGATCTGGATAAGGCGTACGACGCTATCGATGAACTGGCGGGCGACGTCGCCTGAGGTTGCCCGCCGTCAGCGGTCATTGTATGGGGTGGTTGCACCGTTGCTCAAAAGGAGCCGGCGGGGCCTGTAGCTCAATGGTTAGAGCCGACCGCTCATAACGGTCTGGTTGCAGGTTCGAGTCCTGCCGGGCCCACCAGTGGTTTCAATGGGTTGCAACCATATCCAAGTCTCTGAGTTTTCCTTCCCCACAGAAATTCCCACAGAAACGACCTTCTTTTGTTCGTGGTTTAGCTTTCGCGCAGAACAAAGCTCTGGGCTGTGCCAAAGATCAGACCCAGGGCAAAATCGAGCGCTGGCATCAGACGCTGAAGAACCGCATCCTGCTCGAGAACTACTTCCTGCCGGATGATCTCGAACGGCAGGTAGCCGCCTTCGTCGAGCGCTACAACCATCGTCGCTATGAGAGCCTCGACAATCTCACTCCCGCCGACGTCTACTTCGGACGCGGCCAAACCATCCTGTTGCAGACAGAAAGGATCAAACGAAAGACCATCGAACACCGGCGCTTGCAGCATCGCAAAGCCGCAGCCTAAAATGCCAACCCAGATGGACCAGAGCCTCCGCTAAATCAGCCCATCATCTGTCTCAAAAACTCTGACGACGGACACCTTCGATCGTATTCTTTCCGATCAGCGCCGAGTTCCGACGAGAGGCTATGAAGACCGCGCTGCAGGCGGTGTGGACGTGCTTTTGGGACCCGCTGTAGGGGCCGGCCTTTCCGGGCGCAGTGGCGCTGCGCGCACATGAATTCCTCCGTGGTTCGCTGTTGGATTCCGGACGTCTGGAGACCCCGGAATTAGGCGAACACTGAAGCTAGTAGCGAGAACCGGAACAAGGATACTTAAATTCTTCATGGCAATTCTCCAGGTTGGAATGCCGTCATCCTCAGCCCGCTTTGCATGGCGAGTAAAATACTCCATTTGCCGCTTCGATACGTTCGAGACACTGATTGGGGTCTGTTACCGGGCCTGCAATAGCAAAGTCGTAAGCTTGCCTTTTAAGGATCAAAACATACCGTCCAGCGGGCAAAACAGAGTCTGAACGTATGACGAGCATCTCGGAATTTCCCGGAGCAGGACTTACCTTTAGTTTGTAATTAAGATTCCGGATGCTCCAGAGGTCCTCGGAGGCATATTCAGGAGACTTCGCCTTTGCATCGAACTTCATCGTGCGGGTGATCTTCGCAACAGCGCGCAGTTCGATTTGCTCGGTCGGTATGCTCGCGAGATCGCGCCGATAAACAATGAATGTCGGAGACCCGTTAGCAAGAGTTGTCTGACTGGGCGTTTTGATCGTGCTTGAGATTGCCACGCGCCTGTCCGGCGCCGCTGCTGGCAGGAGTTCAAGCTCGACAAGCTGGCCGTTTGCAACAGCATAGGTGCCATAGGTGGTCGGAGCTGGCGAATCATCCAGTACCGGGTCAGGCGGGACGGTTCGGCTGGCATAGGTGCTGTTGTCCGTGCCAATAGCAGCGCTGCTGGCAGGAAGAGGTGACGGTGGACGGGCGCTGTCGGTAGAAGAACTGCTTGCATAAGGTGCAGGCTTCTTCTCTGGCGGGGGAATTTTTGACTGTTGGAGTTGTGCTGGAAAATTGAACGCTATTTTATTCCGGAGCCCTTCCCAAAAACCAATGCGTTGCAGCGCGGCGACGCTTAACACTATCAGCACGACGAATGTGCCGATGACGAACCGAGAACTAAGGGATGAAGGAGTTCGTTCGCTGTCTGCGCCATCGGGTTGATGGTCGATCTGAAGCGGCGGCCGGGGTGGTGGCGTAACTGCCGAGGACGTGACGCGTAGAGGCTGCGGCGCGATGGGATGATATGTCGAAGCGGGTAGAGGCTCGCTCCGACTAGAAAGGTCGGGAATATGGGCTGGCCGGCGCGAGCTGGATTCCACGCCGGCTGACCGTTGGGCGAAAGCTTCCACGCCTATGATTGCTGTTTCGAGAGCACGCGCTAGTTGAGTTGCCTCTCGAGGATTGTTGTTGAACGCTTCCTTCCGCAGCTTCATGCGAGCGAGCTCATAGATATTCTGTCTAAGAGCTGCCGGATCGTCCTTCGCGGAATTTATGATGCGCTGAAGAACCAGGGCGAATTCGACCTCGGGAAGCGTTGGAGTGTCGTCATCGGCGGAGTTTGAGGCGCTCGGAAGAATGTTGGACATCGGTATGGACCGCAACGTTCCTTTGAGACAGGCACAATCCGCTTCAGACTAATATGGCAGCTTCGACGCAACCGATATCGGCGGAACAGTCAGGACGGCTTATCATCGTTGTTTAGCGAGTATTTCTTCTGAAGTTCGGCAAAGGCTTTAAGACGTAGACGTTCTGGATTTCGCTCGCCGTCCTCTGCGACAGCCATAATGTACTTTATGATTTCACGAACTCGCGCGGGCTCAACGGGCTGAGGATAGGTCGCAATCGTTCGATCTAATGCGAGCGTCATGAGCGCAATCGTATCTGTTCCGAAGGACAGGCCTCCATAGCGATCGCGATCCATTTCTTCGATAAGAAGTCTTAGGTGGTTTGAGGGAGTTTTAGTCTGCTGCGGCGCAGGAGACAAACCCCCCAATCCAATGTCCTTTGCTTTCTCAAGCGCGCGGACAACCTTTTCCGGAAGCACCAGTTCCAGCGAAAACCTAACTGTGTCCTGAAATCTCATTCCAGACCGACCCGCAATAAGCTAAAGCGCACGTCGCGATAAAACGTGGACAATCCATAATGCTTGCATTATCCGCCGCTTTCCTTCTGACCGGAAGGGAATTTCAAAGGCGTCACCTGACACCTTCGGCGGAATCGGCTCTGTCAGGATTAGCGCTCGATGCAACATCGGAAGAAGATGAGATTTAATTTATTTAATATTATCAGCATCTTACGCGAAAATTTGAGCGACTTTACAACTATTAAAGCGTAAACAGCTTCTTAACCCTGAATCGTTAGCGTTTATTAAAGTTCGCCAACTCGAAGGGAAGCGCTGTGCTGGGTTCTTTTCTGAGAAGGAGTGGGTTGGACTTCAAACACCGTTCTTCTGAAAGAGATCTGGAAACAGATCGGGCTCGCGTCGGGCGGGTCGCATCTGTGCTCGATGCCGAGCTTCTGAGCGCAGAAAAGGAACGGGAAGGCTTGCGGCGCCGGCTGGATGACCTGTCGGCGAGGGCATCGATTTCGCAAGGTAATGACACCGACGAATATCTCACGCGCGATGATGAGCTAACCGAGCACCTCAACCTGTTTGATGCGCAAATGCGAGGTGCCGAAGGTCGGCTCAAACAGCTCGACGATAGTGTCGCTCATTTCAGGTTTCTGAAGGACGAGTTGTCCCGGCGGTTTCCAATCCTGACTCAGGCCAAGGACGCTTAAGAACGCGCGGCTTGCTTGTAATGAAGTACTCTCCCCAAGTTCGGATCAAAATAAGCTACATGATGCCGACGGGATCAGTTCTTTTACGGAGCCCTCGCGCTGATGTTAAGATTGACCCGCAACGGCGCTTGCTAATGTGAAATCATTCCGGTTTGGCTGCTCGGATGATCGAGCAGCGAACCCAAGTACGGAACGTGATCTCGCAGAATGCCTTGGTCTTCTATAAAGGGCGCCGCGGCGTCTATCCATGTCATGTTCGCGATATTCATTCCAACGGCGCTGGGTTGCATCTTCACGATGTACAAATTTTCCCGCTGGATTTTTATCTTTCGTTCGATGGTTTTCGCATCGTGAGGGAATGTCATATCAAGTGGCTGGACGGATACAATTGTGGCGTCAGCTTTTCGCAATACCGTCCGCTTATATCGCCGCATCCTCGCTCTGGAAATTGACCTTGGCCGTCAAGCCGCGCGCCGTTCGTCGTTCCAGATTTAACCAGCGAAGCCCCTATTAAGGTTTAGTCGCAGATATTGTTGCGTCTGTCTGTCTCCGCGAAAAGATTCCACTGTTGTGTCTGTGGTAATTACGCGCGGCCTTTCGATCTATGGGTTGTCCTATGAGTATTTCCAAAGATCCGCTTTCTGATTTGCTTGCATCGTTAAATCGAATCAGTGCGGCACTCCCAGAAAGGGTCGAAGGGGAGCTGGCGAACGAACTTAAGCAGCATCAATATTTCGAGGCGGGGAAGCTCTACGCGGAGCAAGAGGGGAAGATATTTGAGGCCGTAAACGCTCTGAGGAGTCGTGATTTCAAGGGAGAGCAATGAACAGCATCATTCGCGCTTTTGAATAAAGATCATCAACATTGTTTTCAGCACATCAGGCGTCAGACCGTGCAGTATTGAGAACATTGAGAAGACCCAGCGGCGGCCGAAATAATAGGATGGCGACGCATCCCAGTAATATGATGCATGTCGATAGCGGCTTTCGGGAAAGACCTTTCTCAGATCGCTAAACGTGTTCATTCGATAAAGGGCAGGAAACACATCTTCTTCTTTCCGGTCGGGTTGCGCGCCATGAAGGATGCGCGATTTTGCATTGTCCGGCAGCAGCCTGTTTATCAACGCTATGTATCCGAAACGATTGGGGGTGCGCGCGCAAAGCCACCCACCCGGCTTGAGTATGCGGTCGAAACTCCGCGCAATGGCAGCCGGATCACCAAGATGCTCAAAGGTGAAATCCGAGAGAATGAGATCGACCGAATTGTCCGGCAGCGGAATTTCGGATCCTGTAATGACGATGGAGCGGTCGAGTGCGGGATTGGTTTTTACCGCATTGTCGACATCGACTCCGATGGTCTCCCTAACCTTGCCTTTGATCTTCAGTAGCTCGCGCCGATATTTTATCTGATCTTCGATATGATTGACGCCGCGGCCTGCACCGAAATCAACGACGGTGAAATCCGGCATAAGGAGCGCGTTGACGCGGTGATAAAACTGCATCGTCCCGTCGTAGCGGTCGAAGCCGCCAGCAGAAATTTCAGGCCGCAATGCTTCCATCGGAAATCTCACTGAGTACTTGCAATATGAAAAATTGAACAGCGGTTACGGTACTTTGTCAAAATCTACATGGGATAAGAGCCCGGCGCGAGACCAGAGCTGCGTTAGTGTTATTTTTTACGGGCACTTAATGCGTCCAGAGTTAACGGTGTGAAGTCGCCTGGTTGCGGATCGCTACCCGGCTTACCGTTGAAGCGGAGCAATCCTTTATTGGTAGAGACGATATCGCCCTGCTGAAGGCTCTGGTCATTCATAACGGTCGACGATGCTTCCTCGGCAACTTTCTCGGCGGAGCGGTCCGGACGCTGCAGCTTTCCTGATTTTGCCAGAGCAATGAATTCGCGGGCGCGCAGCTTCGCCTGGTTAACGCGCTCCCTCCACTCATCGCGTGTCAACGTCTCGGCTTCGATCCGCAAGCTTTCGGCGTCGGTTTGAGCATCTGACGCCGTGCACAAGCTGATCAATGCAGCAGCGATTGCGCAGACGGTTAGAGCCGTTGTGAAAACGCGCATAAGATCAAATCGTCCGAGTCCGTTGGGATAATAGACGGGGTCAGGAACGGAAATTAAAGATGGTTTCGCAGACAATACCTCTCGCCTTTTGGCGCCGCGATTGACAAAGAACCGAAGGAAACTGAGAGTCGTCAAAGTAGCGAGGTGGCGAATGTTGTCACGTAGATCGTTTCTCTATGCCTCGACGGCACTCTTGGCGTCGTCCCGATTGGCGCAGGCCAATCCTGTAGCAGGGTCGGCCGTACTTTTCGATCTCGATTTTACGGACTCAAAGTCGCGCTCTGAGCACGCGAAGGTTGTCAGTGGAGCGCTTCGTTATGTTGACCACGAGGTCTTTGGTGATGCTGCCGGTATCATCATCGAAGATGCCGCTGTTAATGGCGTTCAGGATGCCAGCTATGCCAACGTCGGTAATGTGCCGGAGGGTTGGCTCATGCCATCGCAATTCGTCGTGCCCATGCCGTCGGTTGTGTCGTTCTCCAGGCGGGGAGCAGGCGAGGGATCTTTGCGGATTCAGGGCGCAGGCGCAGGCGATTTTTACATCACGCTCGGTTCCGGAAGGTTTTTTCCGATAACGAGCGGTGAGCCGGTCACTGGTTCTCTGGCGACACGGTTCGCCGGCGGCTCGCTGGCGAACATAAAGAGCGTCGGATTGCTGGTGATCGAAAACGACGCGCGCGGGCATGTGGCGAACGCCTCGCCCTCCGTTGCAGAAATCCAGCAGCTTCAATCCGATAAGCCGTGGTGGGCTCAGGTTTCGATCGTGGCTGGCGACTATCGTTTCGCCAATCTCGCAATGAAGATTGTGACGACGGGCCCATTCGATGTCGTTCTCGATATCGACAAAGCTCAGCTTGAGAAGCGTACCTTTCGTTCGACATTTTGCGGCGCGTCTCGGCCGGCGGATGAAGCCAGGCTGAACGCGGAATCCGCGGAAAAGTATCTTGCCGGCAACCGCTCTGTCGTAATCACCGCTGATGCTCCACGTGTTCGGATGAATGCGTCATTGTGGGGGGAGTTTCGCGACAAGGACAATTTTATCGAATTGCAGCTTCGCGGCCACGTCCTTTATGCATGTTGTACTTCGGGCGGTGCGGGTTCGGAAATGAAGCTGGGCGTGCTTCCGCCGCTGATGCGATTTTCGGTTGTGCTTACGATCGCTGAAGGAATGCTCACTGCCTCGCTCAACGGCAAGCCGGTAAAGATGATAAAAAGGAATGTCCCTTCAGACCTCAGAAGCGTCGATTTGGGCAACGGCACTTTGGGCAGATGGAACTCGACCATCAGGCGGATAACGATTTTCAGCGGGATAGTTTTCGATGCCGCTCTTGAGAGCCGTCGCGATCAGGTGTTCTTTGACGACTTTGACAGGCCGGACAGCTCGTCACTGGGCCGCTCTCCGACAGGTCAATCGATCACCAAGTCCGGCAGTATCGATACCAAAATAGTATCCGGCAAATGGGTCGCGAATAATGGCGGGTTAGGATTAGTCTTCGCCGCATATGGCAAGGTTACACTGCCGAACGAACCGCGCTTCATGGGTATGGTCGCGGTATGGACAAGCGGCACCTCGGGCGGGGCGGCAGGGCTGATTGCCGCCACTAATAATCTGACGGATCCCACCGATGCCCTTCACACGATCGTAGGCGATGCAAAGGAGATATTTCAGACCATTACGAGATCCAAGGTGGATGAAGCCTTCGCGTCATTTATTTATCCCAGCGCCATGAATCGTGATGGCGTTACCCCGTATGGCGCTGCACGGCTCTTCAACGCGCGCGAGAACGCGGTCGTTTTTGTTGGGCCGCAAGGGGACCTGCCGAGGCATGTCAGCCCTGAGTATGGAAAGCGGATCGGAAAGACCGCGGTGTTTGAACATTTCTGGCAACTGACCCAGTGCCGGCCGGAGTTCCTGGCTGTTGCAGCATCGTAATCGAGGGGTCTTTTCTTTTGTAAATGGCCGCCCATCTATTACACCAGTCCAACGCAATTGCTGGAGAGCGTTCATGAGAGTTTTTGCCGCTTCGGTTCTCGTGCTTGGTCTGTCGACGTTGATGGCTCAAACCGTCTTGGCGCAGGGTGTTTCGCAGCCGGCGCAAACCGCGGCTGGCGCCAACCAGCAGCGTCAGAACGGCTATACCGTGGGTCCGGGCTATGCGACGTCGACAAGTCCGGCGACGAACACCTTCCGCAGCCCTTTCAACAGTCCGTTTGGGACTTCAGGCTCTTCCGCGCAAACCACGAAGAGCGGATATGCGGGAAATGGTGCGCGCTGACTTAGTCCGACGCTCGGACCAGGAGCCGCCTGAACACAGTGACGACCAGAATTCCGCCGCATGCGCCTAGCGTGTCGATGACGAAATCTTCGAGCCTAGCGTGCCGGTCGGTAGAGGAATTTGCGTAAGTTCGAGCAGCAGCGCAAAAATACTGCACCTGCGAGCAAATATCTGAGCTTTGCGTTCACCCTAAGGCGACTGTGACACCCACCAGCCCAAAGGCCAGCAAGTGCTCGGGAATTTGACCAAGCCCAGTGAAGGGACGTTCCCGGGCGGGAGCAACGGTGAGAAAAACCACGACAAGAATTGCTGCAAGTGCGCTGGAGCGCGTCAATGTTAGTTTAACGCGCCTGCTGTCTGACACAATATTGGACGGCACCGATCGGCGCTCCGGCAAATCACAATTGGGCTTCACGAAATCGTTTTTCACTCGCAATATCGAGCCGAGCAGGAAGCGATTCTCCCCGGGGGCCTTGATATGACCGCGACGCAAGGGGTCTGCCTGGCTATTTTACTACTTACGCCAAGCGTGCTTTTCGTGAGCTACAATGTCTACAAGCATCGTGGTGTCGATTCTTAAATAAGCATCGCTCGCCGAAGCGAGCGATGCTTCGTATAATCGACGTGCTCAGACGTCCATACTGCGGGACGTTAGTGTTCTCCATGACATCGGATTGCCCGGCAACTGCGCGCGCACCCACTGATAGCGCGACTGAGACCATGGTCGGATCGCGCCAGTCAGGCTATCGAGAACGAGGTCACCCTTGTTGGTGCGCACGACTAGAACGAGGTGGTGCTCACCCCAGCTCGTAACGACTTCGCTGAGTAGAAGCGAATGTGCGGGCCAACCGAGTGCACGCAACTGAGCTCGTTTGGAGACTGCGTAGTCATTGCAGTCTCCCTTCGCTGGATTGATGATCCATTCCTCGCCGGCGACGCCGCGAAGATTTGGCTGCGGACGAATGGCGACGTTAACCATGCGATTGACGTTCGTGAGCATTGCATATCGCTCGGCGGTCAGCTTGACCGGACCTCGGCGAAACGCGACGCGCGGTTTGCGGCACTCTTCCGGATAGCGCATGCAGAATTTCACAAAGGCGAGTGGTGCAAGGGTAGGTGTTTGAAATGCGATTCGCTCACTCGGCAGCGTCAGATTGCGTGGCATGCCGATGATGTTCGCAAATGCGCTCTGTTGAAAGGCCACGAGCATTGCGACGCTCGTGATAACTCGGAAAAGTTTGTTCATGCCGCCGCTCCCGTTTTCTTGTTGGGAGCACGCTACGAAAAAGCATTTGAAAATTTGTCCGATTTGAACAGGTTGTTTTATTCAAATGCGGCGCGACCAATATCGAGTTTTTTAACCGTGCTGTTCGCGGTGTGCAGAATCGAGGTCGGCTGATTGGCGGCTCGCTCAGCGTTTGGCTAAGACGGGTCATCTTTAGCCAGAGGGCGATTCGTTTGAGGACCAGGCAGGGCGGGGGGAAACGAACCTGCAAACCTCCGTAATCTTACGAGTTATTCCACACCAGCGGACTCATTCGTTGTGGTATTTTCACAACAGTTCCGGTCATTTTCGCCGAGCAGAGCTCAAAATGTGTGTTGCGACTTAACCGCAGGCCATTCCCCGTGTACTTCGGTTGTATGGGAACTAAGGATTTTATTAGTCAATTTTTGGGCGGCTCACGCGTGTTATTCGCGGTTCTGGCTTTGGCCGGATGTTCGACGCTGCCTACGACCGGTCCATACGGCGTGGACGTCAAATCCGAGCAACCTGCGACCCCTGAGAGCCTTCCATACAGCCTGGTTACCGTAACCCCCGACGTGGTGTCGGTTCTGGCCGACAGCACGGGCCGTATCTCGACCGCCTTTGCCGAGCGCTCTCCGCCCCGGGAAATCCGATTTGGGGTGGGTGACGTCGTCAGCGTCACTATTTTCGAAGCAGCCGCCGGCGGTCTTTTCATTCCGATCGAGGCCGGTGTCCGTCCGGGCAACTTCATTGCGCTGCCGAACCAGTCGGTCGACAGCAAGGGCAACATCTCGGTGCCTTATGCCGGTGCCATCCAGGCCAAAGGCCGAACGCCGGCGGAAGTGCAGCAGTCCATCGTCGATGCGCTGAAAAATCGCGCGATCGAGCCGCAGGCGGTCGTCGCCCTGATCGATCAGCGAACCTCACTTATCAGTGTTCTCGGCGAAGTAAATAACCCGGCGCGTTTCCCGGCGAATGCTGCTGGCGAGCATCTGCTCGACGCCATAACCCGTGCGGGTGGTCCGAAGGGACAGGGCTTCGACACGTGGGTGATGCTGGAGCGCAAAGGAAAGCGGGCGACCGTGCCGTTTGGCGCACTCGTCTACGAGCCGGCCAACAACGTTTACGTTCATCCGGATGACACGATCTATGTCTACCGCGAACCGCAGACCTTTGTGGCTTTCGGCGCGACCGGCCAGCAAGGCCAGTTTAATTTCGAAGCGTGGCGCATTTCCGTTGCTGAAGCCGTTGCGAAGGCTGGCGGGTTGAATGACACGCTCGCCGATCCGACCGCTGTTTTCGTCTATCGCGGCGAAACACGTGAGGTCGCCAAGCGCCTTGGCATCGATATTTCGCGCTTCGATACGCCGATCATCCCGGTCATCTATAACTTCAATATGCGCGACCCCGCGACGTACTTCCTGACGCAGAAGATGATGATCCGCAACAAGGATGTGCTCTACACCTCGAATGCACCAGCGGTTGAAGTCGCGAAATTGCTGAACTACATCCGCCTCATCACGGCGACGGTCAACGATCCGATTGTCGCGGCGTATAACGGTGTAGCCCTGCGTAACCTCGTCAGGTGAGCTAGATGCCTTCGGCCGGCTCGAGGCGGAGGTCGTCTTTGCAACAGGCTGCTCGCAGGGAGAGCGCGATCAATTGGCCGGGTGAGCTTCCCTATCTCCTGATTTTCGCGATTCTTGCGACCGCGCCGCTTCCGTTCGGTTCAGTGTCGCCGGTCGTCGTCGCGCTTCTGTCGATTGCCGCCGGAGGCGCGATTGTCGCATTGGCGTTTCGCGTGCCGTCTCTGCCGTCACCCGGCACTTTGATCACAACTATACTTGTTCTCGTCGCTGCCTACGCCGTGACGGCTTATCTGCAACTCCTCCCGCGTTCGCCAGGTGACCCTCTGGCGCATCCGATCTGGAGCGAAGCGCAGGATCTGCTCGGCTTTCCTCTCGACGCCAGCGCGTCCATCGCGCGCAATCAACCGATATTTGCTGTCGGCACGCCGCTGCTCGTGTTGCTGCTGTTTATCGGCGGATATTGCTGCGGAGCGGAAGACGTTTACGCGCAGCGCCTGCTTCAGGTCATCGCTTGGGCCGGAGGTCTCTATGCGATCCTCAGCATCGTGCTTTTCATCCTCGAGCCGAGCATGGTCCTATGGCGTCAAAAGATCGCCTATCTATCTTCGCTGACCGGACCATTCACCAATCGGAATACGGCTGCCGTCTATTTTGGATCATGTGCAGCGATCTGGATGCTGCTTTTTTTCAAGAAAGCTATCGCAACCGGTAGGTCTCGGCGCTCGCGGCGCCGGGGAGGTTCGGCGCGGTCTACGATCAAGCTGCGCAGAGCAATACCCGAAATGTTTTTTTTCTTCGCTTGTATAGCTGCGGTGCTTCTTACCGGATCGCGTGCGGGTGCCGGCTCGGTTGCCGTCGGTCTTTTGCTTACCTTCATCATCTGCCTGAATAAAACTCTGTCACGGCGAATACGCAAATGGCTGATGCTCGGCGGCGGCGTGTTCGTCATTCTTATGATTTATCAGATTGCGGGCAGTGGTATCGGCGAGCGGCTGCAGACCGAGGGCGTTGCGGGCGGGGGGCGTGCGGAAGGTGTGCGCTCAGTCATCGAAATGATAAGCGCCTCGCCGTGGCTCGGAACCGGCCTGGGCACCTTTGTGTATGGTTTTGCGTCTTATCGCAGCCCGCTAATTTCGGGGTGGGGGGTATGGGACAAGGCGCACAGTGTGTTGCTTGAAATTGCAGCAGAGGGCGGTGTGTTGCTCGCGGCAGCCGTTCTCATTGCGTGGATAGCTGCGATAGCATTGCTCGTTCGAGCGTTGAGAAAGGCTGAAAAACCCAGTGATTCAATCATTGCGGCACTCGGCGTCTGCGTCATTGCCTTGTTGCATTCGCTCGTCGATTTCTCGCTGCAAATACCGGCCTACGGGATTACTGTATCGTCATTGATGGGGGCGGGACTCGCGCAGGCGCTCAAAACTCCGGATTCCGGCCCAAAACCCGTTAACCCTTAAGGTGTCTGCCCCAAACCCGGCGCCCTTCAGGCGTTGATACCCCAGGGGCAAAGTGTTAAAAATCATTTAATTTTTAGGAAAGGCGTATGCCATGAATTTCAAATCGAGTTTTTCAGTGAGTGGAAAAGGCGCCGTTTTGGCCACTGCCATTTTTCTCGCTTCCGTTTCTGTTCAGCCGAGCTTCGCGCAGCGCAGCGGTACCTCTCAAGCACAAGTGTCGTCGTTCCTCAGCAATCCTGGGGAACTGCTCGGGAGATCGCCTAACGGAGGGGCAGACTTCGTTTCCGGCGTGCGCGATCTGGTTACGGCAGATCCTGCGACACTTCAGCCCATTCTACAGTTGCTGGCGAATGCCAATAAGAGCCAAAGGTCGGCGATTGGCGCGGCGCTCGCTCAGGCAGCGAAGATCGTCGTTCGGACTAATCCCGGCCTGGCTGCTGAGATCCAGAAGGCTGTTCTGGAAACCAAGGATGAAGAAGTCGTTCTTGCCTTTGCTGCCGGATCGGGCGATCGTCCGATCGGCGCCACGGGCGGTGGCGGCGCCGGGGCTGGCGGTGCGAGCGGCGGTCCAACCGGTACGATCGGTGCAGCCGGCGGCGGCGGCGGCCCTGCTGAAGGTATCGGCGGTAATGGTGTCAACACACCGAATTTTTCCTACACTTCGAATGTTGGCGGGTTAACCTCGACACCAAATACTACCACGACCACAATTACGTCTGCGGTCAGTCCCTAATAGATTGATTTCCGGGCACTCCATCATGGATGTCCGGAACGACGCACACAGGCCGCATTTGTGCGCTGGCCGTGAGACATTGGCCTAACATGCTGCAGATACCGAATGTTGATCAGAGGCCGGATCGCTCACCGGGCTTTTCGGACTATGTATCGCCCGATCAGATCGTATCGTCTGTCGTCGGTTTCATCCGCCGCCAGTACCCAATTGTCCTGGCCACTCTTGCTGCGGCGTTGCTCGTCGGGGCCTGCTATCTGCTGATCATGCGTTCGACCTACACCGCGCAATCCACCCTGATTATCGATACGCGCAAAATCCAGGCATTCCAGTCCCAGTCTCTGTTCAATGAAGTACCGATCGACTCGCCGGCAGTCGAAAGCCAGGTCGAAATCATAAAATCCGATAACATCGCGCGTTCCGTCATTCGCGATTTACATCTTGCGAACGAGCCCGAATTCTCGCGTTATGGCGGCGGATTTATCGGCAACCTGCTTTATTATCTTTACGACATCTTCGAGCCTGGTGACTCCTCGTCGGAATATGAGGTCAATCGCCGTGCGTTGCGGGAGTTCTCCAACAACCTGAATGCAAAGCGCGTGGGCGTTACATACGTCATCGAAGTGAGCTATCGCTCCGCGAGCCCGGATCGCGCGGCTCAGATCGCAAATGCAGTCGCCGAGGCTTATATTGTCGATCAGCTCGACGCCAAGTATCAATCGGCCCGCCGCGCAGGCAACTGGCTATCTGACCGCATTCAGGAATTGCGTCAGCAGGCGACGACCGCGGACAGATCCATTGTCGAATTCAAAAGCAAGAATAACATAGTCGATGCCGGCGGCCGTTCGGTATCGGAGCAACAGGTCGCGGAACTGAATAGCCAAATTCTCGCGGCGCGGACGCAGACCGCCGAAGCGCGTGCGCGGCTGGATCGTATCGACCAGATAATGCGTTCAGATGTGCGCGAAGCCACCGTGACCGATACATTACGTAGCGATGTTGTCAGCAAGCTTCGCAGCCAATACCTCGACATTTCCAATCGCGAGGCGGATTTGTCCGCGAAATATGGCCCGAACCACCAGGCGGCCGTTAATCTGCGCAACCAGATGTTCGAGATCGGCCGCTCCATCACGGCGGAACTTGGGCGGCTCGCCGAAACATACAAGAGCGACTATGAGATCGCGAAGCAGCGAGAAGACGACGTCCAGCGGTCGCTCGATGAAGCGGTTTCGAAATCTCAGATAACGGGGCAGGCACAAGTTCAACTGAAAGAACTTGAAAGCAATTCGCAAACCTACCGCTCATTGTATGAGAACTTCCTGCAACGCTATACGGAATCGATTCAGCAGCAGTCGTTCCCTATCACGGAAGCGCGCGTCATTTCGACGGCCAGTAAACCGTTAAAAAGAAGCAGCCCGAAAACCATCCTCGTTATTCTCGTCGCGTGCGGCGGCGGGCTCATGCTTGGCCTTGGCCTCGGCATCATGATGGATTTGTCTGATCGCGTCATCCGGACAAGCGATCAGGCGGAAGCGCTGTTCGGCACCGATTGCATTTCAACGCTGCCCGTCGTCAAAGTTAAGGATGTGCCGGATGCGTTGTCCGATAGTTCGCTTCCTCCTCGCACCATTGCGCGGACCGCGGAGACTTGCTGGGCTGTCGTTGAAGATCCGTTCTCGCGTTACACGGAAGGGATCAGGTCCATCAAGGTCGCCATCGATCTTAGCGGTCCGGGACGTCCAGGCCATGTTATCGGTTTCTCGTCCGCGTTGCCGAATGAAGGCAAGTCCACCATCGTGGCATCGCTCGGCCTGCTCAGCTCGCAAGCCGGTTTAAGAGCCATCGTTATCGATGCCGACTTGCGCAATCCGTCCCTCACCAAGCGCCTGACGCCGTCCGCGAGCGTTGGTCTTCTTGAAGTGGCCTCAGGTCTCGTCGCGGTTGAAGATGCTATCTGGAGGGATCCCGATACGGGAATGAGCTTCCTCCCGACCGTGATCAAAACGCCGATGGCCCATTCGAACGAGCTGCTTGCTTCGGAGTCGGTCAAAACCCTAATTGAAGCGCTGCGCACGAAATACGATTATGTTCTGGTCGATCTTTCTCCGCTCGCGCCTGTCATCGACGTGCGGTCGACGGGTCAGTTTATTCAGCAATACGTGCTTGTTGTCGAATGGGGAAAAACCAACATCGAATTGCTGGAGCGGGTTCTTGCCGATACCCGCAACCTGCGGGAGAATCTGTTGGGCGTCGTCCTGAACAAGGCGGAAACCAGACTTCTACGCCGCTATGAGGGCTATGGGACGAGCTACTACTATCATCCGAATTATTCGCCGAATAAAACGCCTGTATCGTGACGGCGGCTGCCTTGACGCCCCTTGTGAAAGCCGCGTTTCGGTCCTTGTGCGTCGGAACCGGTTTGCTGGGGATAGTCTGGGGTGCGTGGTTCCTTCCGCTGTTCTGGAAGGAATCGACGATCAGCCAGTTCTCCACGCGCATTGTACGGGGCGAAACCTTCTCGCCTGCTTTGCTGGAGTCGCGGCTGGCTGAATTCGAGAGGGGAAGCCGCTTTCTCGCTTGCGCAGCCACGGAAGCGCGCAGCAAGGCTGTGATCGAACTGTCGTTATTGAATCAGGGCTTCGATGCGTCGTCGGATGCTATTGACGACAAGCTGGCAGCGACGCGGCGGTCCATCGTTGATGGATTGTCGTGTTTGCCGTCGGACGCCTATTTGTGGTTTGCTCTATTCCAGGTGGAAAGCCTGCGCGCCGGCTTCAACACAGAGTATCTGCGCTACCTCGATATGTCCTACAAGTACGGTCCCAACGAAGGATGGATAGCGATCCCGCGGAACCGCGCGGCCTTTGCCATTTTTGAAGCATTGCCGACCACACTTCAGTCGAAAGTTCTGGATGAGTTTGTCCTGCTATTGAGAACCGAACTCTATGCGGAGGCTATTGATATTTTTCTCGGAGCCGCTGCCCCCCATCGTGATGCGGTGGTGAAACGCCTCGCGACCGTGTCAGAGAAAAATCGCCAACTGTTCGCCGTGCAGTTGGCACGAAAGGGCATCGACGCTGCCATCCCCGGCACTTCAACTTTTGTTCGCGGGCCTTGGCAGCATTGATGCGCGTCCAAAATCTTGGCTACTTCGATCCCCAAAACCGAATTCCGGACAGATGGCCCAGTACCACGTGCCTTCGCGCCCCGTTCAGCATCGACAGTATTCCAGCGAATAAGGTGATATCGAGCGCCAGTAGAACGCCGCCTTCCTGCCATTGTGTAAAGAGAGCGTAAGCGAAAGGAATAAAGGCGGCAGCTTCAAGCAGATGAATTCGCGCGACCGATTTCGTATCGCCGCCGCCGATGAGAAGTGCCGCAAAATAGAAATGCATCGCGCTCACCACAATGAGAGCGGACGCGGAGACGAGAAACAGGCCGCGGAATTTGACATCTGAATGCAGCCATATCGAAAGCAGCTGATTGGCGTACATATAGAAAATGACCGCTCCGGCGCTGCAGCCAGCGAACAGAAGTAACCCGCTGAAGCGCGCTGTCCGTAGCGCTGAAACATAATCCCTGGCCGCGATCTTGGAGGCTACTATGTTTGATAGCGGATATGTAAAAGCGATGACGAGCGTTCCGTAAGATTGCATAAGCCGCATGAAAACGCCTAGCTCGACTACAGCCGAAGGACCGGCGATGAAGCCAAAAAGTCCGGTGGCAAGCTGGAAAAGAATGCCGAGCCCGAGGCTGATAATCGTAAAGTCGATGGAACTCAGAAGCAGAAGACGCATAGTGCCACGCCTCCACTTGAAGCCGGCGACGAACAAATCGCGGTTTCGTCGCACCACGTCTACGGCATGCAGGAGCGAACCAGGCAGGAAGCTGAGACTCAGAAGATACGTGGCAAATACAATCGAGGGGTGCCTCGGAAATACAAAAACAATGAGGATGAGGGAGAGCGCATAGCTCGGCAATTGAAACAGATGTAGACGATGAACCTGGTGGTGACCGGCATCAACTCCCTCAAAAACAGATAGAAAGAACCAGAGCGTCAGTGCAAAGAACAGGGAGACGATGCTTACAGTGAACTGCGCATAGTTATTTTCGATTGCGGTGTTAAGCGGGAATATCGAGGCTGAAGTCAGAAATAGCACCGAGCTTATGATAAAGAGAGCAATGTTGATGATCGCTGCGATCGCTGTTGCGGTGGATATGGAGTTTGCGACAAAGCCGCTCGGTAGATGCTTGTAACGGGCAATGATATTAGAAACGACGCGGCCCATTCCGATGTTGGCGAATCCGATCCAAGATCCAACGCTAAGCACGATGAGCAGCAGGCCAAAGCGTTCTTGTCCCAAGGCACTCAAAGCCAAGGGTAAGCCCACGATATTGATCGCGATAGCAAGAAGCCTCGCGAGCCATGCGGATAATGTCGAGAACAAAATGGATTTCATAGAATCTTCGGATGCCGAGCTTCAGTAGATGATGCTTCCGGTTCTCTGGAAAAACTTTGCGGTTTCCGGAATTTGCCGTATGGCAACCGCGGGGTTGCCGGCGAGAAGCGAGTATTCGGGCGCGTTGACATGTTGCACGACGGAGCCCGCGCTCACGATACAGCGGTCGGGAATGCGAACCCCTTTTGTAATAAGCGTGCCAGAGCCGACCATAGTGAAGGCACCGATAGAAATGGGTGAACAGGTTTGTCTGGACGAGATCGGTTCAATCCCGTGCGTGAGAAGCTGTGAGCGCGCGCCGGCGATTCCTGAAAAAGGACCAAGCTCGATTCGATCGGTGCAATCGATGAAATTCTGATGCGCGATCATGCTGCATTTTCCCATGATCAACTCGGAACGCCGGTTTGTCTTTTTGCGAAAGAATGGTGAATTCAGGCGTTGCGACAGTCCCGGAATCCAGTTGAAATTTCCAATGAACGTATCTGCATCCATCTTGAGCAGATCGAGTTTACCGATGTAGTTGAAATGACCGAGGAATGCTCCCTCCGCCATTTCGATTTCGTCCGCGAAGATGATGGTCAGACCGATGCGAGACCGGGGGTCGAGCTTGAAGCCCAAAACACTTACAAGAATCCATCGCCGCACCACCCACGGAAATGGCAGTAGGAGAAATTGGATGGAAAATTTGAGCATTATGAATGTCCCTCTGGGGTGACAACCTAGCTGAAATCGGCACCTGGATATGGTCTGCTTTGTTTTAAGGTTATTCTCGACTTGTTTGGTGATCTGCCAGCAAACATGACATCGGAATAGCGATGTCGCTCCGGTAAGAAGGAAGTTACGCTCAGGTTCCCGGCTGAAGTGGCGTCGATTCCCCTCCAATTCGGCGTGACATCTGCGGTCGCGCTCGACGGAGCCGCTGCGGCGGCAGGTATTTAGTCGGGCCGATGTAGGAGAGAATAAGCATGAAGAAAAAAGCGCCGATGAACCCGATGTTGAAATTGTCTGGCTCAAAACACTGAATGACGAGGGTGGTGCACGCAGCCATCCCGGCCGCAAGCGCTCGCTTGTCGTCCTTTAAGCCGAACCAGACGAGGTAAACGCTCCGTGCGATAACTGCCGTCAACAGAATACCGCCGAGGATGAGGCCGAAATCCATGAAATAGGAGAGAACGCCACTATGGACGGCGTGAAGGCCGTAGCGGCTGGAGCGAAACCCGTAGCCGAAGAATACGAATTGATCCATTGAGTTGAAGAACGTACTCCAGCTATCTGTACGCCCGGTGAAACCGGACGACACGCCGCGATCCGGGTCGAAAATTGCAAGATCTCTGATCAGCTTGTCGATAACTCTGTCGCTGTCGAAAAAAAACGAGGCGAAGAGCCCGCCAAGCGGAATAGCAATGAGGAATGCGGCTGCGATCCGAGCTCCGGCGATCTGCCGTACTCGGCTCGTTATCGCGTTGTAGTTCAGGCAGCATACCATACCGAGATAGAAAAGCAGCATGCCGATCATGACGGTTCGTGCGCTAACCATGTAGGCGGCCGCAAAGCATAGAACGAATACAAACAGGTTCGTGCGCCGGGTAAGCATGGCGTGCAGAACAAGCGCTACATAAGCATATCGTGCGTAGTGATTTGGATGAATGAGGCCAACCCAGCGGTATTCATGAAATCCCTGAATGAGTGCGGCGGATATCAACGAAATGAATAGCGCTATGACAGCCATTGTGAGAGCATCATCGATATATCGCGTAGGCGCTTGCCAGAAACACAGACTCAACAGAAAAACACCAATCGTGATCGCATATTGAATCATTTGCGACCCGGAAATCAGAAAGTCGGCGCCTACCAGAGAAACGAAAAGAACCATGCTCGAAAAAATAAAGAGAAAAACGAGAAACGGTTGCGCGCGATAAATCGCTTTGAATACGCCGTGCCGGGCGAAGATCAGCATGCCGAGCAAAAGCGATGGCACTGCGATAAAGAGACTTCCTTCACCGACGTTCGCCATGGTGATGACGCCGCTGCGCAACTCGTTCAACATTCCAGAAGTTGCGCAAATTCCTGGATATAAGATTGCGAATATGTAAACGGTGAATCCGATTCCTGCTGAGTTGAGAAACCCGCCATAGACGACATTTCTCAGTAAAACCAGGTTCTGCAAAGGCGCCGATATGGGCTTCATGTATCTCTCTCAGCCGTATCATTCGACGTGCGTACAAATAGCACGTCGGCTTGAACAGGGCCGCGATGCGCGTCGTTGTATTGATTAAACACGCCGCGCGGCGCGAACTTGTGACGGCCCATCCATTGCACGATATCGGCAAACAACGGCTGGTTGTCATACATTTTCACATAGGAACATTCGATATAGACGACTTCGAAGCAATCGAGCAGATCGTCGGATCCCTGCAGAACATCCAACTCGCCACCCTGCACGTCGATTTTCAATAACGCGGGTTTGTTCAATGCTGCAGCGTTAAGACACTCAGACAGCCGCTTAACCGGAATCTGTTCTGTGCGGGCGGTGCGCACCCCGAATACATCTTCCTGCTCTTTGTTGGGCTGCAAGAGCGAGGATGAATCGTCGCGAGTCGTAATGTAAATCGTTGCTGTAGTGGTTTCGGGGCCGATGGCGCTGCTGTGCAGATGAATTGCGCCGTCCTCGCCGAGAACGGATCTGAACGTCCTGGCAGGCTCATCGAGAGGTTCGAACGAATGAATATCCGCAGCGGGAAACAGCATGCGGGCCATGGATGCGAACTGACCACGATTTGCGCCGACATCAACGACGGTGCGGAATGAAAATCGCGAAAGGGCCGGTATGTGCTCGATGGTAGGTGCGACGCCCTGCATCAAATGACGCCAGAGGCGAGGCCGCAAAGCGCAAAAGACCCCCTTTTTGAAGGTCAGCCACTGCATGACTCGGGGTCCTGTATTGATCGTCGAAATGGCTGTTCTTGCGACATTATCCTGTCAAACCATCCAAATTTGATAAAACTTCCTGAGAAGCACCAAGTTTATGTCTCAGCCATAGGCCGCCCGGTAGCGGCTGGTCGTCTTGGTTCGGTCGAAAGTACCACGGGCATACCGCAGGGCACCGTCACTCAACGAAGACCATTCAGCGCCCATCGCATAGATACCCTGCAATCTGTCTACAAACATCTGAGGTTGAGTTAGCGGTAGCGACCAGCCTGCATTGAATGTCTCCACGTTGGTCCATGGCGCACGATCGCTGATCAACACAGGTACACCGAGAGAAAGTGCCTCGACGATCGAATGACCGAAATTCTCGCCTAATGTTGGATGCAACAGAATGTCATATTCTGTAAGTTGTGCGAAAAGCAGGCCCTTTTCGATGCCTCCGAGAAACGTGATCTGACTATCTCCTAGTTCGTCCTGGATCATTTTTTTGCAGGTCGCGTAGTAAGCTTGATCGGATATGTCACCGAATACGCTCATCGTCCAAGGGATGTTTAGGTCACGGAGAATCCGAATTGCGAAAATCAGATTCTTTTGCACGGTGACGCGGCCGACGAAAGCAATCCTCAACTGGTTGCTTAGTTTCGTTCGCCTTGCGGGATTCGCCGGTATCGACTCCACGAACTGCGAGACGACCTGTATGTCCTGCTTTCGGAGATGATTGCGCCGAATATCTGTCTCTTCTCCTGGTGATCCGGCCAGATGGGTGACGTTCCGATAGAGGCCTACCGCATCGCTCAACAGACAGAAGGCTCTTTTCCTCAACCAGCTCGCTGACATGATGACGTCCATGAATATTCCGTGTGGGGTATGAAAAACACGGCTTCTTCTGGAAAACCCAAGCCTGCAGAGAATAAGAGCTGGGATTGCGAGCAGCGGATCGAACGCGCATTGGATATCGACAACGTCGTAATTTTCCTTGAGCCTCTTTAGCAGAATACGCAAACCGGCGAGGCCGCGAGGAATGTATTCGACGCAGACATTATCCATTTCCTCGACGTGGACAGCGTCATTGAACAGGGGGGCTCCGGTCGCGAACTCGAAATTTAGCGTCAAAATATGGAATTGATACTCCGTGCTCATGTTGTTGACTAGATTCCGGATCGCTGTCGCAGGCCCTAGGTGCGATGTTGACGGAAAATAGGAGCGATAGATAATTAGCACGCGTTTTTTGTTCATCTGGTTATGGGCTTTCTGAAATGGATCCAGATGCCAGTGAAGCGCCGACCTGATCATCGATGCGCATCGGAATGGAGCGAATACCGTGGCGTTCAATTTCCTTGGCGACCAGTGTTAACATTCCACCGAGGTCTTTGAGCTTCGTTTTGTTTCGAAGACTCTCGAGCAGTTGCAATGAGCCAGAATAAACAACGGCGATGTTTTGCCTGATGGCTGCTGTCTCCAGTTTTCCATCCGTGGCAGTTATCGATCCGCCGCCAAGAAACGTGTTTCGTTCGATTATATTACGCTCAGGTTTGAGCAGGTCAGAATCGCGATATCTGGTTAATTCGGGATAGCGTGAAGACCATGGCTCGCTGCCGATCGGAAGGCGATAGAGCTCTCTGACTGACAGGCCATTTGGAACGCTCATATGGTCATTCTTCCAGATCTGCCACCAAGGCTGGTAGCCTAGCGCGCTAGCCCAGATCGATGGATTGCTCATGACAAAGATGTTGGAGGCTAGCCTGTTATCCTTGCCCCCGTTCAGAACGATCCCGTAGGGAATACCTACGATGATGTTCTGTATGACGGTATTCCCGCTAGAAAACTCATCCAGATAAATTCCGCGAGCGTCATTGAAGTATCGCTCACCTGTACCAAGCAGAATGTTTCTGCGAATGACGCTGCCTTGGCTTGTGAAGTCCCGTCCTGTGTAGAAAAAGCCAGAATCGCCGGCTTCCGTGAGAAGCTGGCCCATGACATTGTTTTCAAAGAGATGATCGTTTCCCGAATACATGACGGCGGATTGCGGACCATTGAAGATCACGTTTCTTCGGACCCGGACGCCGACGCCATCGGCTTGAATCGCTGGGGCGTAGGTGCGCTCGACCAGCGAGAAATTGGACAGAAATGAATCTTCAAGTACAAGCCCACTGCTCGTCAATGTAGTGCGGTCTCCACCTGATAGCCAAACGGCGCGGCCGCCGACGTTTCTTATCGTCGCTTTGCTGACGGTGGAGTCGCGGGTATTGGTGTACGAAATTCCGTCGCCGCCCGTGAGCTGAACAATGTTGTTTTGGAAATCAATGTTGGAAGAGTCACGGACGTCGATTGCTGTTCCGTTAGCCAATTCAAAGATGATATTTTCAAATCGCAGTCCACTTGCACTAGAGATATTCAGTAACGTATCTGCCGTTGCTATTTCAAGTTGCTCAATTGGCGCGTTAGTGCAGAAATTAAGAGAGCGGTTCTGCGGATCGTAGAAAAAGGAGTCACACGTGACAAAGGATCTCAGATTATAAAGGTACAGTCGCTCAGGCGGCTTTCCGTCAGCGCGCATGCGTGCTCGCTCGACCCAGACTCGTCCTGCGGAATCTGCCGCCTCCGCGCGGGCATGTACGAAAAAGTAGGGATCTGTAAAGTATCCGGCGACCCAGAGCCCGGGTACGATCGCCTTGTTTTCTGAGGCGCCTAGTCCAAACGGCAGCGACGCAAGCCTGCCGATCAGAGGGGTGCCGATATTTTGAATTTGCGCGAATCCTTGCGCGGGCCATCGCGTTGGGTGAAGTGGCAGGTTGTTGTTGGCGCGAATTATAATCTTTTGCGGCGATGAGGTCGCGAAGGTGTCAATGAGCCTTTTGCTGGTATCGGCTGGGAAGTCGGAGAGGGCGAGCGTGTACTTGTATGGGCTACCGCCAGGGTCAGCCGTTTTGAGGAATCTCTCCGCGCGAAAGCCACTCGAGATTCGTGTGCCTGTCCTCGGAATCCCCGAGAGTATGATGCGGGTGCCCTCCGGCGCGCGCAGGCCTTCCAACACAATCGATCTGTCCAGGGTAATCGCCGGATAGGCCAGGTTGATTCGATAGGTGCCTGGCTTATTGCCGGCGGCGATGTCCGATCTGACGATATCTATGGCCTGACTGATGTCAGTAGCCGCTCTATGCGACGACGCAGGCGAGGACGGGCCGACATCGATTTCGACATCCTTGCAATAGGCGACGGTTGTGCCGGCGATGAGCACAAAGCCAATCCGGCAGCATGCCCCGATGACAGATGTGAGTTGGTTGATCACGAGTCTGGTGAGCAGAAGGCTGGGCTTGAAACCGCTCATTTTACGATAGCAAATGCAACGTTGAGCCGATAAAAAGTGCAGGAAAGTAAATCGCCAAGAGATCGATACTTCGTATGATGCCGATGCGCTGGATTGCCTGCGTGCCCATCCTGTTCGCGACCGGCGGTAACGCCATCGCTCAGGCTGCTTTGTCCCCGGGGCAGTCGCGTGACAGGCCAACTTTGGGATCGACGCCGGGTGTCGCTGTGCCGCGGGATATGTCTCCGCCGGGGAGCATCACGCTGCGTCATAAAAGTCCCGGCGGAAGCGTATGTCTGAGGGTTATGGGCTTCGCTCAACCCTTCAGTACAAATCCTAACTTGTTCAATCACTGGATTACTGCCGAAAATTCGTGTGGCAATAGCATCAGATTTCAGGTCTGTTATTATGGGACCAGAGACTGCATCAATATGATTGTCTCAGGACGGGAGCGAAAGGACGCCATCCTTGGAACGGTACCATCTATCAAGGACTTTCGATACGAGTACGTTGAGAAATTTTGATCCACGCCTGCAATCTTACTGACGGAGATTGTCAATGATTAGATTGTTTTTTTCTGCGGTCCTGATCGCCGTGTGTGGTGGAAATGCGAGTGCGGCCGAATTGGAATTGCGTGGACCGCGTTCTTATTCCTCCGTGCATCGGGTTGCTGACAATTGTCACATTCAGCGTTGCGGGCCAGCGCGCTGTGTCACGTTCAATATTTGCCGGTGCCCGGATCCTTATTCCTGTCGCGGATTATATGACGCTTATGGTCCATATGGCGGACGGGCTTATATGAGTGCGTATACCCGATACTACTAAGACGGATTGGGTTCGATCCTCGATGGAACGGGCTGTTGTATGCGCGTTAGCGGCGCACTCGGAGTCGGGAGCGTTTTGAAGATCGTTTCGAAACGACAGGCAGTCTGTTCGATGTCGAACATTCGCTCCGCATATGCCCTGGCGTTCGATCCCGCCGTCGCTCGTTGTGCGGCGTCGCCGATAAGCGCACTTACTGCTGCGACAAAGTCGGTTCTGCTTCCCGCTGCGACGATCACTCCGGCATTGCTTTGTGTCACGATTCGAGCGGCGAGATTTTCGCATGGCGCGGACAGCACGATGGGCCGACCGGCACAAAGATAGCTCAAAACTTTTGAAGGGACGGAGTAGGTCCCAGCATCAGATTCCAGCAATGCGATCGCAACGTCTGCAGTCCCCAGCACATTGGGAAAATCGGCGAAGGGCTGAAATGGGAGCACCATGATGTTGTCCAGCCCAGCTGCTTTGGCATGATCTGAAAGCCAGTCTGCGAACGGCCCTTCTGAAATCACAACAATCTTGGTGTCGGGTTCATGTCGCAGGCTTTGCGCGAGGTCGAGAATTTGTTGCGGGTCGTGCTTGAGACCTATGGTGCCGCTATAAAGAATAACCTTCTTGTCAGCGAGACCGTGACGGCTCGACCACGGGTTGCTCTTTGCGCAAACCGGAATTTCGCCGAGCGGCGCCCAGTTTTCAATAACATGCACATTGCCCGTCGATAATGCGAATTGCTCCTCTATAGCCTCAAGAAAATCCGGGCTGATGACGATCGTCGCGTGGCTCATAGAGATGATCCGCTTCTCCATGTAATTGTAATACGCGCCGATGGCTTGTCCGATTCCGCCAAATCTGCGGCCGAGAATCTTACGAATAGCCACAGAGTAGATATCCTGCTGCCAGAAAACAAATCGCTGGTTTGATTTGAGGGCGCTTTTTCCTATCTGTAGTGCACAATCGAGCGGGCAATTGCACGCGACAACGATATCCGGCCCGAATGCGCTAATCGTCGCTGCGAAGGCCTTGCCGATCTTGATTTCCTCAAAGCGTCGCTTGAAGAGTGAATACTTTGGGAATGGTCGTCCCAGCGAGACAGGCTGTACCGTCAGGTTTGTCGAATCGTCTGCGTGCTTTTCAAGCCTGCCGTGCGGGCTTTGAAATTCAGAGAAATGCAGATGCAAAACGTCATGGCCTTTTCCTGCCAGTGCCCGAGAAAGCTGTATAGGAAAGGCATGTCCGGAATAATCGACAATCGCTATTCGCATTAAAATTACCCCGCAGAACGCGAGCGTCAGCGCGCGTTAATATAAGTTTTGCCCGAGAATATCGTGAGCATGATTATTTTTAGATCGAACAGGAGCGACCAGTTATCGATATAGTAGAGATCGTATTCGACGCGCCGTTTCATTTTCTCAAGCGTGTCAGTTTCACCCCGCAAGCCGTTAACCTGCGCCCAGCCGGTCAATCCGGGTTTGACGTTGTGGCGACGGGAAAAACTCTGAATGTGAGGAATGAACATCCGATTGTGCGGTATGGCGTGTGGACGCGGTCCGACAACTGACATGTCTCCGCGGAGAATATTCACTAACTGAGGTAGTTCATCGATACCGGTAATACGGAAAATGCGACCAATACGCGTAATCCTTGGATCTCCGATCGTTGCTTGTTTGAAATTGGCCTCTGAGCTTGCAAGCATCGTTCGGAATTTCAGGACGCGGATCGGCCTGTTGTTATAGCCGTGGCGTATCTGTTCGAAAAAGATCGGACCTTTCGAATCCAGCATAACGGCAATTGCGGCCAGCAACATCAACGGCGAAAGAAAGACCAGCGCAATGGCAGCAAAGCAAATGTCGAATAATCGTTTAATGGCTCGGTCAAGGATCGAAAGTGGTGGCGTGGAAACCGCGAATGCCGAGATGCTGCCCAATTCCACCAGACGCGAATTTGCGTATACGTCGGCGTATGGCGGAATCACATAGATCATCGCGGGCAACTCGAGGAAGGAGTTTACCAGCGAGTTCAAGTCAGCCTTATCGGTGTTTCCCGTGAGGATAACGATATCGTCAGCCTGCAACATACGACACTGCTCGATGAAACCGGCCATCGCGAGTGGCGATTGGCGATCACGTCTGATGTTGTCCGGTATGTTGCGGCAAATGATTTGAACGTTGTCGTTCAGGATTCTTAATCGTCCGGTGTACTGATCGCAGTGGGCTTCGTCCCCAAAGACGATCATGCGCCTACCCGGGATCTTGCGCTTGGCAATAGCCATCTGAAATCCGGAAAAGATTGCGGAGCGAATTGCGAGGCTGGCGAGACAGCAGCCTGCGAGCTGCAGTATGAGAATTTCGCGCGAATAATGTGCGGTTAGCTTAAACAGAAAGAGGAAGGCGATCAGTAGAAGGAAGGTGAGTGCGACGGAAAGCAACCCGCTCCAGAGGAAGCGGTCGCGTCGCTGTTTTTGCGCATGGCTGAATTGGCCGAGGAAAACTGATATCGAAACTTCTGTTACGCCGATGAGGAGCGCGACGAAGGTGTATTCTCCAATGAAAGCGCTGTTGGGGTATACGGTGGAATGATAGGCGACCGCGCAAAACAGGGACACTAAAGCGAGAACGAGACATTCGACCAAGGCGATGGCACAGAAAGCCGTCACCAGTTTCGGGCTGGTAAATTTGTCCTGAATATTATGCTCGCGCCCAGCTCTCGGCTCCGGCCCGATGGCGCCGGACTTCAGTGCCAAGCTGCTTGGAGCGTCCTTGAAAAACGACATCACGCAAATGCCTAAATACACATTTCAGTAAATTTTCAGTAACCACTTTGATCGTAAAAACTAAATAGAATTGGGCAACAGGCTTAATTCGTAGGGATTTTTGCTTAGGCGTCTCCGCATCTTACAGATGCATTAGGTTAATGCCCTAAACTTTGCGGGACTGCTATGCTACTTACGACGGGGTAAAGTCATTAATTTACAGACACTTATCTACTGACTGAGCCGTTCGCTAGATAGGAACTTAACCCTTCGTTTATGATTGTAGCACATCCTCCCGGTTCAGAGGAACGATCATGCTCATTCTCCCGATCTTGGCCGCCGCTACCGGACTTGTCTTTGGGTTCGCCCAATTCAGGGCTGTCGTTCTGCTGCCGGCCCTGTTCGGCGTGCTGGCGGTTGTAGCGTGGCTGGGGTATGGGGCTGCGTGGGATTGGTCGAGCATGGTGCGCTTGGCTTCTTTCAGTCTATTCGGAATGCAATGCGGATATTTCGCGGGTGTATGCGGCGCCTACTTTAAATCGAACGGGATTGCCAAGTCGAAAGCGGCTGTTATCAAGGTATCTCGTTTTGGCTGATTGTTGCTGCGCTTGACCACGCCGGCATCTGCTATATCACATCGCAGTTCTGTGGATCCGATATAGCGCTACATTGCTGACCTCCTGCAAATTGCAACAATGACCCCGCTCGTTGAAAGAATCCCGTCCGGCTTCAGTATACCAAAAGGGGTTCGTCTCTTTGCAGTGGGTGACATTCATGGCCGCGTTGATCTGCTGGAGCAGACGATAAGAAAGATCGACGCGCATTTGCGCGATTATCCCTCCTCGCGAAGTATTCGTATTTTTCTAGGCGACTACGTGGATAGAGGTCCGAAATCCCGCGACGTCCTGGATGCTTTGATCGACATCGGAAAACGCAGCGAAACCGTCTTCCTCCGAGGTAATCATGAAGCGTTCTTGTTGGACGTTCTGCTTAATCCGGCAATTTTGCCGACATGGAAAACCTTCGGTGGCCTTGAAACGTTGATCTCTTATGGTGTTTCGTCGCCATTGAACCCCGACATAGCGGGTTCGCTAAAAATAGTGGACGCATTCATTGAGAAGCTGCCCGCCGAGCATGTGCAGTTCTTAAAAACTCTCTCACCTTGTTTTTCGTTCGGCGACATTTTTTTTGCACACGCGGGCGTTCGTCCCGGGCTTGGCCTTGCAGTTCAGAGCGTCGCAGATTTGATGTGGATTCGGGATGAATTTCTTGAGCATGATGAGCTCTTCGAGAAGCTGATTGTGCATGGTCATACACCGGTTAAGACACCTGATGTTCGCCTAAACCGGATCAATATCGATACCGGCGCATATGCGACCGGACGCTTGACTTGTGTGTGCTTCGAGGAAGACCGCTTTGCTTTCTTGTGAGCGTGACGTTGCAGCGATTTTCGCCAACGACCGCTGTAGATATCCACGAGACTGATTCCGGTCGCTGAAACCGACGCCGTCGGGAAGCAAATTCAAAATCGGCGGTCACCTTGAGTCCGTCTACCCACGCCTGGATTGGACGGAGTCCCTCATCGAATTCGGCCAACCCATGCAGTGAAGTCGGGAATGATAGCCGACCGCATGGCGGAGATCGTTTGGAGCGATGCAGCCAGCAGCATGTCTCCGAAAGCGAGTTGACCACATGACGTACGTCACACCAGCCTCAGCGACCTGGTGCTTGAGCGTTTCTCGCACCGTCGAAGGTGATCCGACCAGGCAGAAGCCATCGTCCAGGGCTTGCTCGAATGATCTCGGCAGATTCGCGGAGGGGGCAAATTACCAATGCGCGACAGGAAGGTGAATGTCTCGAACCAGCGCGCATAGGCTGGAGCGACCAGGCACGCGCATCAGAGTCGGACCCGGCGATTACGACAATGCGAACCATGCCAAGCAGTGGCATAACTTGTGTTGGCCGTGTTGCCCAGTGTGCCCGGTACGCGTCCGTAATTGCCCGGATCGCGTTGCTCTTTCCGACACAAGCGATGTTGATCGAATTCTCCGCAGTCCATCGGGCCGTCTCCGGCTTCGTCGTGCCGTACCACAGCGGCGGATGTCCTTGATGGCCTTCTCCGCCGACGGCTTTGTCGCTTCCATTTTCTGTCTCATCTTCGCTACTGTGAAACACTACGATGAGCCAGAAATCCTCCCCTCTCAATTAGCCCAATTCTGTCTCATTGGTGCTGACGCCGGACAATTCCCATCGTCGTCGTTCCGCGCCGTCCCGCCTTTTGGAAGAGTGTAGCAATTTCTTGCGTTGCTAGACGCGTGTGACGGTGTCCCGCGTGATCTGATCAATGGTAAGTGCGCCAGCCTGACGCATGATTGTGATGAACTCGTCGTCCAGAATCTGGAGCACGCGGTCCACGCCGGGTTCGCCAAACGAGGCGAGACCCCACACATAGGGCCGGCCAACGCCGACGGCCGCTGCACCGAGGGCCAATGCTTTCAGGACATCGGTACCGCGACGTACGCCGCCGTCGATAAGAACTGGAATGCGGCCGTTTACCGCGTCCACTATCTCAATCAGAACACCAATCGTCGCCTGTCCGCTTTCTTCGGCGCGTCCGCCGTGATTGGAAACCAGGATACCGTCCACGCCGTGGCGCAGCGCCTCCTTGGCGTCTTCACCGGTCACAATGCCCTTCAACAAAAGCTTGCCCTTAACGATCCCACGCAGGCGGTCAACGAATTCCCACGTCATGCCGGTACCGTAAAGGTTCGTGACCTTCGAAACGTCGATGCCGGAGAAATTGCCTTTGCGGGTGACCTCGTTGGCAAAGCCCGGTGTGTGACAGCCAGAACAGTCGCGTTGGTCCTGACGCCGCATACGGAACAGATCCTCAGTGTTACGGCCGCCTTGCCGATCGACAGTAAGGACGATAGCAGGACAGCCAGCGGCCTCGGCGCGTCTGACCAGCGCTTGTGTTACGGCCCAATCGTCTGTTGGATAGAGTTGAAACCAGGCCGGCGAGCCGTGCGCTTTGTTTACGTCGGCGATAACCGCGTTATCGACTGTCGAGAGGATCATCTGGTGCCCGCGCTTACCGGCCGCGCGCGCCACTGTGACCCCCGCCTCCGGGTCGTAGGCGCCAAGACTGCTGACCGGGCAGATGAAGATGGGGCTGCTCCAACTTTCGCCGAAAATCTTCACGCCGGTGCTAGCTTTGCGCGCGTCGATCAGACGTTTCGTGCGGATGTTGTAACGAGCGTATGCTGTATGATTGGCGTCGCGTGTTACGTCGCCGTCTACTCCGCTTTCCAGATAACCCCAGTGTGCTGGCGCGTCCTGACCTAACACGGCCTTCTTCGCCGCAGGCTCGAACTCGAACACATTCAGCGCGTCCCCAGGCGCGCTGATGATACCGTCCGGGCCTAGCGCCTGGCGAGAGCCACGCAGGACATCATAGCTCTGGGCCAGTGCTTGGCTCGGTAAAGAAGCGAAAACGGTTGCAACGGCAGAGGTGATCGTCGGTGTCGCGACAAGCGGGCTCGCTGCGAGAAAACTCAGGAATTTGCGGCGCGCGATTATTCCGCGTTCCGAAATTTCGGGCCATTTAGGAGTCGTCGGCTTTTCCATGACTGTCTCCGTGATCGACGTTGACTTCAAACCCAACACCCAGCCGCTTCATTTCCTGATTGCCCAGCAGGGAAGATGGTGATCACCGCGGCGGCCGAAATTATATGTCAAAGCTGAAACGGATGCATGTGTGTGTGGTTTGATGTTAGCATCAGAGCGGCACGAACCCGATATCCAGTTCCCGTGCGACGGTTCGATACCGAGCCCTATGCGATTTCCACTGCGCCTTGACGTTTCTTGAAGCTGAGGAAGCGAAGTTCGGACTAATGCACTTCGGCCAACGTTTCGCCAATGAAACGACCGCTATAGATAGAGATAAACGTGGTCGAGTATCCGCTAACTCGTTGATTCATCATGATCGGCTTGGTTAGTAGGCTCGCTCATAACGGTCTGGTTGCAGGTTCGAGTCCTGCCGGGCCCACCAATTTTTTCAATTGCTTACAACGAGAGCTGATCGCAAGAATTGGCCTTCCCCACAAAAATTCCCACAGAAACGACCTTCTTTTGTTTGCCGGATGAAGCACCGGCAGAACAAGTACTGAAGGACATTCGGCGTCAGACCCGCCGGCAATACTCCGCCGAAGAGAAGATCCGCATCGTGCTGGAAGGGCTGCGCGGCGAGGAGAGCATCTCGGAGCTTTGTCGTTGCGGGGGCATCGCCGCCTCGATGTATTACGGTTGGTCGAAGGAGTTCCTGGAGGCCGGCAAGCGGAAGGGCCGAGACGATCCTGGCCGAGCGTCAACGCACAAGCGTGCCGCCGTCGCATACCGCCGCTTGCAGCATCAGTTGCAGGCTGCTTAAATTCTAACACCTGATGAACCAGAGCCTCTCTTCTCGAAATGCCTGATCAGTCTCAAATTATCTGACGACGGACAGCGGCGCATCTGCAGCGCTTCAAGCAATATCCGTGCACCGCCAAGGCCGCTGGTGAGCAAGGCACCGCGCTGTTGACCTTCACCGTCAGCTGTGCTGGCCGCGTGCTGTCGAGCCGCCTCGCGTGGTCGTCGGGTCACGCTGCACTGGATGCCGAGACCTGGCGATGATCCAGCGCGCCCAGCCGCTGCCCGCCTTCCCTCCGGATATGTCCGTCACCGTACCCGTCCGCTTCGCTATCAGGTGAGCGACGAACCACACCGAGGGATGATCGCGCCACCAAAGACGCTCGATTTGATCGGATGGTCTTCTTCTTGGACGGCCGCCACACAGTGCGAGCGAACAGCTCGGCTGCTAAGGCGGCCATAGTAAGGATTCGAAGACCGAAGAGGCTGCGTTCGCACACGGCGAAGGTGTCGAGAGGCGCGCACGAACAGTCGATCTCCACGAGCGAGATGCGTTCAGATGGTCAGCGAGGTAGTTTTGAATTGTAATAATTCTAAATCATTGATTTTTTTCGGATTTTTGTTGACGGCGAACGCCTGACCATGGTCTCAACCGGCTCCGAAATTGGGGGTAATAATGACCAGTGCACGGCATGAAACGAAATCGATCCGCCGCACCAAAGGAACCATCGGTGGGTTGCTCTGGAGCGTGACTGCGGTCGCGCTGATGTCGACGACTACAGTTTGTCTCGGGCAGGCGGCCGACACGACTGGAAGCGATTCCACAAGCGCAACGGAATTGCCAGAAATCACGGCGCGGGGTACCTGGCTCGGTCTGTCCACCGAAGGTGATGTCCGCACTTATCCTGGCGCCCGAACCCTGGTCACGGCCGAAGAGATCAAGCAGTCAGGTGCAAAATCTGTCGAGGATGTTCTCCGTCGCGTGCCGGGCATCCAGATTTTCGACGAAACAGGCATCGGCATCCTGCCGAATATCGGCGTGCGCGGGCTTAATCCCCTGCGCAGCGAGCGGACGATGGTCCTCGTCGACGGCGTGCCGATTGCTCCCGGGCCCTACACTGGCACGGGGCTGTCCCTGTTCCCGGTCACACTCGAATCCATCGACCGGATCGATGTGGTGCGTGGCGGCGCAGCGGTCCATTATGGCCCGAACAATATCGGCGGCGTGATCAACATCATCACCAAGCAGGTGCCGAACCGGACGACGGCAACGTTGAGCGAGAAGCTTTCGTTTGCGACGCGGAGTGGGAAACCGCTGACCGATACGTACATGAGCGTCGGCGGCCCCATCAACGACCAGGCCGGGCTGCAGCTTCAAGCCAATTTTATCGGCGGCTCGACTGATCGCCAGCATTCGAACAACAGCGTCATCAATGTGCTGGCCGACGGCTATGTGAATTTGTCGAACAACTCTCGCATACGAACTCAGCTACAGTACTACAGGCTCGATTCCGAATTGCCGGGTGCGCTGACGCCGCTAACCTATCAGCGCGATCC
>JAFVHU010000061.1 GCA_017474385.1 Afipia sp.
GATTCGCCATTTTCCAGATCTTCCCGCCTGAACAAGACGTAGAGAGCCGGTAGTACCAACAAGGTCAGTATGGTCGACGAGATGATTCCGCCGATGACGACCGTCGCCAACGGCCGCTGCACCTCTGCCCCGGCGCCGGTCGCAATTGCCATGGGCACGAAACCGAGAGATGCGACCAGCGCAGTCATCAGCACCGGCCGCAGCCGCGTCAGCGATCCTTCCCGGACCGCATCGATCACGTTCTTGCCCTCGCTCCGGAGCCGCTCGATGAAAGTAATAATGACGAGGCCGTTGAGCACCGCCACGCCGGACAGGGCGATAAAACCGATCCCGGCGCTGATCGACAGCGGAATGCCTCGAAGCAGCAGGGCGATAATTCCACCAGTCAAAGCCAGCGGTACGCCACTGAATACCAGTAGCGCGTCCGGCATCGAGCCGAGGCTCATGAACAAAAGCAGGAAAATCAACAGAAGCGCGACCGGCACGACGATCGTCAGCCTCTGCGTCGCGGACACCAGTTGTTCGAACTGGCCGCCCCAGCCGATCCAATAACCGGCCGGAAGTTTGACCTTGGCTTCGACCTGCTCTTGGGCGTCCGCGACGAAAGAGCCGAGGTCTCGTCCACGGACATTCGCGGTCACAACAATTCGCCGTTTGCCGTTTTCGCGGCTGATCTGATTGGGTCCGGGCGCGACGTCGATTTGGGCCAGTTCCGAAAGCGGCACATAGCGAATCTGAGAAAGAGGCGAGTTGCTCCAGAGCGCTGTCACCGGCTTGGCCTGGCTCTCCAGCGGCGGAAGCGGCACCGGAAGCGCCTTGAGCGCCGAGATGTCGGAACGCAAATGTTCCGGAAGCCGGACGACGATGTTAAAACGGCGATCTCCTTCGAACACCATGCCGGAATTCTTACCGCCGACGGCGATCTCGACCAGGTTCTGCACGTCGCCGACGCTGATGCCGTAGCGAGACAGCGCCTGACGGTTGAGCTTGACCGTAAGCACAGGCAACCCCGACGCCTGTTCGGTTTTGACGTCGGCGGCGCCCTGTACACCCTGCAGGACTGCCTGCACCTTGGCCGCGGACTGGACGAGCACGTCGAGGTCGTCGCCAAAGATCTTGACGCCGACGTCGCTGCGGACGCCGGAAATCAGCTCGTTGAAGCGTTGCTGGATCGGCTGCGAGATCTCATAGACGTTGCCCGGGATCTCTTCGGCGGCCTCCTGGATCTCGGAAACAACCGAAGCTTTTGGCTTCTCCGGATCGGGCCATTCCTTCCTCGGTTTCAACATCACGTATCCGTCGGACGTCGAGGGCGGCATCAGGTCGGTTGCAACTTCCGCGGTTCCGGTGCGGGCAAACACTTCCCGGACCTCCGGTATCTTCAATAATCGCCTTTCGAGCATGGCCTGCATCTCCAGCGACTGCGTCAGGCTGGTGCCGGGAATACGGATCGCCTGCAGTGCAACATCACCTTCGTCGAGGCTCGGAATGAACTCCCCGCCCATGCGGGAAGCCGCGATGCCGCACACGACCATCAGCAGGAGCGCGATTCCCGCAACGCCCCACCTGTTGCGGATCGAAGCTGCGAGCAGCGGTGTGTAAACATAGCGCGCGCCGCGCATGAACCAGTTTTCATGCTCCGAGACTTTGCCGGTCACCAGCAAGGCCACGGCAGCCGGCACGAACGTCAGCGACAGGATGCTTGCGCCGGTCAGCGCCATCAGCACCGTCAACGCCATCGGCGTGAACATCTTTCCTTCGACGCCGGTAAGCGTGAGGATGGGCAGATACACGACGCCGATGATCAGTGTTCCGAACAGGCTCGGACCGATCACTTCTTTTGACGCCGTCAAGATGGTTTCGAACCGTTCCTGCCGATCAAGGACACGGCCCTGCCTGGTTTGCTCCTCGGCCAATAAGCGCAGGCAATTCTCAACGATGATCACCGCGCCGTCGATGATGATGCCGAAGTCGATGGCGCCAAGGCTCATCAGGTTTGCGCTGACCTTGTTTTCCACCATGCCGGTAATGGTAAACAGCATGGACAGCGGGATGACGAAGGCGGTGGCGATCGCCGCCTTGAAGTTTCCAAGGATCAGGAACAGGATCACGATGACGAGGAGAGCACCTTCGACGAGATTCTTTTCCACGGTCGCAACCGTCGCCTCGACCAGCTTGGTCCGGTCATAGACGGCTCGTGCGATCACGCCTTCCGGCAGGGACCGCCCGATCTCCTTCAGCTTTGCCGCCACGCGTTGAGCTACCGTCCGGCTATTGTCGCCTATCAGTAGCATGGCGGTGCCTAACACCACCTCCTTGCCGTCCACCGTCGCCGCACCTGTTCGCAGGTCCTTGCCTTCCTTGACATCGGCAACGTCCATCACGCGCACCGGAACGCCGTTGCGGGAGCCGATCACGATCTGCTTTATTTCCTCGACATTTGCGACCTGGCCGGGTGTGCGAACGAGATACTGCTCGCCGTTGCGTTCGATATACCCCGCTCCAACGTTGGCATTGTTCGCGGCCAGCGCCGTCATAACCTCGCGAAAACTGAGCTTATAGGCCATCAGTTGCGCTGGATCAGGCAGCACGTGAAATTGCCGCTCGAAGCCGCCAATGGTATTGACCTCGATGACGCCGGGAACATTCCTTAGCTGTGGCTTGATGATCCAGTCCTGGATCGTGCGCAGATCGCTCGGCGTGTATTCGCCGCCGCCAGCCTTCCGCGCTTCCGGTTTCGCTTCCACGGTAAAGAGGTAGATTTCGCCAAGGCCCGTCGAGATCGGCCCCATCGCGGTTTCGATGCTGGGCGGAAGCTGATCCTTGACCTGCTGAATCCGCTCGTTGACCAATTGCCGGGCAAAATAGATGTCGGTGCCGTCCTTGAAAATGATGGTGACCTGGCTCAGGCCATAGCGGGACTGGGAGCGGGTGCTGTCCAGATGAGGCAATCCCCCCATCGCGGTCTCGATCGGAAACGTGATGCGCTGCTCGACTTCCAGCGGCGAATAGCCGGGCGCGCGGCTGTTGATCTGGATCTGAACATTGGTGATGTCGGGTACGGCGTCGATCGGCAGCCGCGTGAAATTCCAAGCGCCGAAGGCGGCCATTACAACGATGCCGATCATCACCAGCCATCTTTGGCGAATGGCGAAGGATAGAATCGCGTCAATCATGAGGTTGCTCCGGGCGCTTGCCAATTTCCCTGACGCGCGAGAACGAATGGACCGGCGTCGTGTAGACGACGCCGTCACCTTTCCTGCCGGTCCAAGCCGCCGAGGCGATCCGCCTGCAAATGTCCTCAGCGAGGTCGGACCGGCAGACCAATCTCAACTCGAGGTACAGATGGTAGGTGAGGTCTGTATCGGTCGAGATGTAACTGCCGCCCTGTCCGCGCCCTCTTCCTTGTCCCCTCACTTCGTCGAAGGTGAAACCGGGGAAATCAGGAAGGTCATGCAGCGCACGAACGACATGACCCTCCATGTGTGGCCGGATTAGCGCGGTGATCAACGTCTTGCTGCCCTCAGTGCTCATCGCCGCCCGCTCCCTTTGTCATCTCAGCCTTCACGATGAAGCTGTTTTGCGCCGCGTAGAGATCGCCGTCGAAGACGCCGAAGAGAATTTCGACGAGCTGCGGATCGCGGTCGCCCACCTCGACATCGCGTGCCTCGAACTTCTCGCCTTTGCGCACGAAAACGACGGTTCGATTTTCCACCGTCTGAAGCGCAGACGACTTGACCGCGACCGGAACCGTCTTGGCCGACAACGTGAGGCGCCCCGTGATGAACAGTCCCGGCCGTAGCCGCTGGCTGGGATTTGTGACAATTGCCCTTGCAATGGCGCTTTGGGTGTCACTGCTCCCAACGGGGGAAAGATAGGAAATCTTGGCCTCGATCGGGGGTCCACCGTCGGCCGGATCGATGAGTACCTGATCGCCCATGCTGACCCGCTTCAGGTCGCGGCGGTAGACAGAAAAGTCCACCCAAACATTCGACAAATCCGCTACCACGAATGCCGATTTCTGTTCGGAGACGAACTCACCCAGCGAGATCTGACGATCGATGACCGTGCCCGCAAGCGACGCCTTCAACTCGTATTGCGTCAGGCTTTGGTTGCTTTCGATGACCGCCAGCACATCGCCCTTCTGGACGACGTCGCCGATCCGCTTGCGGACGTCCCGGACGATGCCAGGAAAGCGCGGTGTGACCTGAACCAGCGACTCCTGGTTCGGCTGAACGATACCGTTAAGCAACAGGCTGTCCCGCAACACACCGGTCGAGGCCTTTACAAGCTCAATTCCAGCGGCCTCAATCTTGGCGTCGCTTAAAGTGACGCTGTCTGCATGTTCTTCCTTCTCGGTTTTTTCGGTAGGAGCCGTCTTGGGTACGGCCGGTTTCAGCATTCGATAGCCGCCATAGACCAGCCCCGCTGCGACCAATACGAAAAACAAGTATCTCAGAAGTCGTTTCATCTTGAGGTCTCGCGTGTGAGCGTAAACGGGTTGCCGACAAGACCTTCGATCGTCGCGATGGCAATGTGAAAGTTCTGCAAAGCCTCCTGTTCTCGAAGCAGCGCCTGCAAGACCGAGCCTTTGACATCGAGCAGTTCTAGCAGCGTAAACCGTCCTTGCAGATAGCCGCTCTGGATCGTCTCGGAAGCGCTGCGTGCATTCGGAATGATTGACGTCCGCAGCAGCTTGAGTTCGGCCAAGGCGCCGGTAAGGGTATCGTAGGCACGGCCGACGATACTGGTCAGGACAAGCTTGTTGATCGCGCGCTCGGCATCGGTCTTTGCAAGCGTCTCCTGAGCAGCGATGATGTTGCCCGTGTTCTGATCGAAAATCGGTATCGGAATCGAAACGCCGAGCCGTACGGCATTGTCATTGGTGTCTTGATAGTGCCGCCAGCCCGCCGAAATGCGCGGATCGGGGATTGCTTTCAGACGCGCGATCAGGAGTTCTGCGTTGCGTTGGGCCGCAACCGCCGTCCAACGCAACAATTGCGGGTTGGCTTCAATCGCCTGCAACACGTCCCGGAACGGCGGCGGTTGTCCAATGTTGGTTAGCCGCCCCAACGCTTTGCCGAAATGAGGGCTGCTGTCGCCCATCAGGATTGCGAGGTCGCGACGCGCTAAGGCGAGTTGCGCCTTGGCGCGTTCCCGCTCGACCCGGAATAAATCGGCCGCGACCCGCGCGCGCAGTGTTTCAGCCGGTGAAGAAGCACCTTCCTGAACGCGCTTTTCCAACAGGGGAATGAGGGTGCCAAAGCTTTCGATCTGCTCGTCGAAGATCTCGATCCGCCGCTGCGCACTGATGATCGTGATGAACGCGATCGCGGCTTCCGACAAAACCTCCAGCCGCGTGGCGCGTCGCTGCCACACGGCCGTGCCGATGCCGGCCTCACCGGCGGCGATGCGCGCTTCCCGTTTGCCACCCAATTCGACAAGCTGGCTGAGTTGCAGATTGGTCTCGGCTGATCGTAGGCCCTTGTAAGGTCCCGATCCCAGCGCGTTGTCGAGCTCGAACGAAACGTCCGGATTGGGCAGTACTCCGGCCTGGATGCGGAGCCCGTCGGCAATGCCGATGTCACGCTCAGCCGCCGTCAGCCGCGGGTTGGCCGCCAAAGCCCGTTGCAGTGCTTGCGGCAGTGAAATGGCGGGCGACGCGCGTTCGGCGGCCTTGACGGGAATTGTGAATAAAAGCACTGCACCCGCCAGGCGCAGAGCCACTCGACCCAACCACATAAGATCAACCTGAATAGCGAAACAGATGACGACGCGACTTAAGTCGCGCGCTCGGCTAGTTGCTCAGGTGAGATGCTTGGGTGGCGGCGTATCGAGCCAGAGAGGGTTGGCGTGAAGATGGTTTTGAGCCACAAAGGACAGCCTGACTGGCTTGGCAGACGGACCGCTTAGCGCGGCCAGGGCTGGCGTCAGGACCGGTGCACAGACATAGCAATGGCTGGCGACCACCGGCAACTTTTTGGTTCCATCGTCGTCTGGACCGCCTTCATCCGAAGCGGCACTGAAATCGGAGGCGAGCGAGATTCCCACGGCCTCGTCGGCGCAGGACACGGCATGGGACATTCCGACGAAAAGATAAGCAAAGGCAAGCAACGCCAGCAGCGTACGACGAACGCCCGACGCTTGCGATCTCGGCAACCTTTTGTTCAGCCGATGGTTCATATGTTCCGATTAGCAAGTCTTTCCAAGAAATACTATTACATTGTCCAGCGTCCGTCCGGAACCCCCAGATTATCGGATAGCTGGTTCTGTCGGACGATGTTCATCTGGCCGTCACACTGCCGAAAAATGCGCTTGAGGCTGTTCGCAATAGAAAGGTTTTGGTTATGGGTGAAGCTCATTCGCACGGAGGTGCAATCCCGTCGGCAGCCGGGCGGCATCGCAAGCCTCTTTACGCGGCGCTGGCTCTGACGTTGACGTACATGACCGCCGAAATCATTGGCGGAATCTGGACCGGCAGCCTCGCCCTGATCGCGGATGCCGCGCATATGGCGACCGATGCCGGCGGGTTGGGCCTGGCACTATTTGCTATTCAGTCTCCCGTGAAGAACTTCCAAGCCGTTGATTTGGAATCTAGAAACGGCATCTTGCCGTGGTTGGATTTGCCAGAAAGCGGGCTCTTGGAGCGGGATTCCTTGCAAACTTGATTTGTGATTCACTCGCCTTTGACTGCTTTGGCGAGGTGACGAGATGCGACCACGGGAGCGGAACGAGACGGGAGAACAGGACCTTTTCCGCTCACGGCTCGACCAGATCATCGACATGAAGCATCCGCTGGTGACGCTGGGCCGCACGGTGGATTGGAGTTTCCTGGAGGAGCGGTTCGGCGAGGTCTACACCGATGATCCCGGGCGGCCGCCGCTGCCGACGCGGTTGATGGCGGGGCTGGCGATCCTCAAGCACACCTACGACCTGTCGGACGAAGTTCTGTGCGAGCGGTGGGTCGAGAACCCCTATTACCAACACTTCTGCGGCGAGGAGTTCTTCCAGCACCGGCTGGTGTTCGATCGCTCGTCGCTGACGCGCTGGCGCAACCGGATGGGCGAGGAGCGGCTGGCTGCGCTGATCCAGGAGAGCCTGTCGGTTGCCACCAGGACCAAGGCGATCAAGCCGTCCGAGTTGTCTCGGGTGATCGTCGACACCACGGTTCAGCCCAAGAACGTGACGTTCCCCACCGATGCGAAGCTTCTGAACCGGGCGCGCGTGAAGCTGGTGCGGCTGGCGCAGCTTCACGCGGTGCCGTTGCGCCAGTCCTATGCACGGGTGGGCAAGTTCGCCCTGATCCAGCATCAGCGCTATGCCCACGCCAAGCAGTTCAAGCGCGCCAACCGGGCGCTCAAGACGCTGCGGACCTATCTCGGCCGCGTCATCCGCGACATCGGCCGCAAGATCGACGGTGACAGTGGGCTCGAAGCGGCGTTCGCAAAGCTGCTGCCACTGGCGCGGCGCGTGCGCGAGCAGCAGCAACGTCAACGCGGGCCGAAGGTCTATTCTCTGCACGCGCCGGAGGTCGAATGCATCGGCAAGGGCAAGGCCCACCGGCCTTACGAGTTCGGCGTCAAAGTCTCCGTTGCCACCACGATCAGCCGCGCCCAGGGTGGTCAGTTCGTCACCCATGTGAAGGCGCTGCCCGGCAATCCCTATGACGGTCACACGCTGGCCACCGTGATCCCGGACATGGAGGCGCTGGTCGGCAACACCATCGCACGCATCCTCGCCGACAAGGGATACCGCGGCCACAATGCGCCGCCCGACCACAAGTTCAGGGTCTTCCTCTCCGGCCAGAAGCGAGGGGTGACGCCCAAGATCAAGCGCGAACTGCGCCGCAGGGCCGCCGTCGAGCCCGTCATCGGCCATCTCAAGGCCGAGCACCGCATGGGCCGCAATTATCTCTGGTTCCGCCAGGGCGACGCCGCCAATGCCGTCCTCGCCGCCGCCGGCTACAACTTCCGCCGCCTCATCCGCTGGCTCAGCCTGTTGCTGCGCCAAATCCTCTCGGCTCTCACTGCCGCGCTTCACACCGTTCCGGCTTGAAGCCAGTGTTCTTCACAGACGACTATTCATTTCGCTCAAAAAGCCGCGACGCCGCAAAAGACCTACGGCTATCTACGAACTGAAATCCTTGCCGCACTGATCAATGCGGTCGTGCTCCTGCTGTTGACAGTTTATATTCTTTACGAGGCATATAAGCGGTTCCTGTCGCCGCCCGAGATCCTGGGCACCCCGATGCTGGCGGTCGCCGCCGTCGGGCTGATCGTCAATCTCGTCAGCATGAAGCTATTGTCGGCTGGCTCCTCCGAAAGCCTCAACGTCCAAGGGGCGTATTTCGAGGTTCTCAGCGACATGCTGGGTTCCCTGGGCGTGATCGCCGCGGCCCTGATCATCATGTTCACCGGCTGGACCCTTGCCGATCCGATCATAGGCGCCGGGATCGGCCTCTTCATCGTACCGCGCACGTGGAAGCTGTTGAATCAGGCCGTTCATATCCTGATGGAAGGGGTGCCGGCCGAAATCGATCTCCCACTCCTCGAGAAGGCGCTGCGGGAAATTCCGGGCGTTACGGCGGTTCACGATTTGCATGTCTGGACTATCACGTCCGGAACGGATTCCCTGACCGGGCATCTCGTCGTGACGAACATGCAGGACGCCGCAACGGTGCTGAAGCGCGCAAAAGCCGTTCTGGAGGAGACGTTCAAGATTGATCACGTGACTTTGCAAATTGAGGACGAAGAAATCCGCGCGGCAGAGCCAGTTCTGCGGGTCTAGGTCGCGAGGTCTTGGCGCAGCCACGTACCCCAACGTCGTTACGTTCTATTCCTTTTCTCTGTTCATGGACCTGGATCGCGCACTTCTGTAGCGGGATGGGCTGCATCGCACTGAACCAACTTGTCTGCAAACTCGCGGAGCAAAAATAGACTGACGTCGTCGAGCGATTCGTGATCCTTGCGAAACGGCTGCTCAAGCGTTTCTATAAGATAGAGCGCATAGATGAACATATAGGAGATGAACCCAAAAATCAGGGCGGTGCCGGGCGAGCCTTCCGTCTCCAGAAACAGCAACAGCAGGACGATCGCTGCAACCAACGTTTTTACCAAGATGTAGACCGACGGCACGAACTGCATGCTTTGAATGTGATAGATGCGGAATACGCATCTGCGGAGTTGATCCTGCTGGCCGCGTAGCCGAACAATAAAATTGGCGGGCATCCCAAGCGCGTCCATCTGTGCGATGACCGGCGTGAGTTTGTCGATCTCAGCGATAACCGGTTGTAGTCTGCTATGGGCGCCTTCGTGCCCCAAACCCTTCTGCAAGGTCAGAAGAATGCCCGATAGAATGGCCCGCAAGGGCCCGAGTTGAAATTCCTTGCATTTATCGACAAAGCACATGGCGTCGTCGTGGATCGCCTCCAGAGCGACGCGAATATCAGCTGGCAAGCGCTCCGATTCCTTGTAATCGGATAATACGCCGGACAACAGAAAGCCGATGATGAAGATCGCGCCACCGATCGCGCTCGTCAGTAGGGTGCTGAGCGTCACGAATTCAAATTGCATCCAATGAACGAACACCTTGAGCAAGCTAATCGCGATGACCAAGCCTGCCACCATGAAAAACAGTTTGAGTTTCTTCAGGTGGTGACGCTTGTTGAGCCAATCCATAGCTGGGACTTTCATCAAAATGCGGTATTGAGCTGGAACAAGCGCGGTCTTTGACGCGGCAAGGACGCGGAGCCACGCGCGGTTTTGTTTGTGAATGAATTTCTGTCTGCACTCCAACTTACGACGCTGGACGTTGTGAAAAGGAGTGCAGTGCAGCGTCACCTGTTCGCTGGAGATGCGTCGCTTTCATGGCGCGGAAGGGGACATGACGTCGCATCCCTTCGAAAGGGTTTATTGAGCTTTCCGGATCTGGAAAGCGCGTCCCCGATCCGGGTAAAACATGCAAGGAAAAGAGCTTGGCGACCGCAAACTAAATCATGCCATGATTGTGGATGACGCTGATCGTTTCAGGCTTGAGGGAGAGGAACATGATCAAGCATTTGACGGCCGCGTTCGTTCTGGCGGGACTTCTCCTTATTGCACAACCGGCATTGGCGCAGCATCACGGCGGGGACCATCATGGAGGTGGTCATTTTGGAGGTGGCCATTTCGGAGGTCACTTCGGCGGAGGTCACCACGGCGGGTTCGGCGGACACCATGGCGGGCATTACGGTTTTTATGGTGGATTTTATCCGGCCCCCTACTATGGCAGCTATTATCCATACGCGTATGCCGCCGATTGTTTCATTCGCCGACGCACCGTTTGGACCCCTTACGGTTACCGAATCCGGCGGGTCCGCGTCTGCATGTAAACGCGGCTCGCGAGCGGCGCGGATAAATTGCTCGCGCGCCCCGAGGGCGATAAGTCAGTTGTAAGTTTTGAAGTAATCGATCACCTAGGATTCAGCGATTGTGCGGAAAGACCGCGAATCCAGCTGGTTTGCTTTTAGCAACGAAGCCGGGTTGCTCGAAATCGAGAGGGTCGCGCTGAGCGAAGCTAGGGGAGACGAGACGAGGCATATCGCCAAGACCATCGCCACGGTGAGGCCAAAAGCGACCGTTCCGACGAATTTCCCCGAAAGACCACTCACGACCATACCTCAATGAAGGGGCGCCTCCGTCGCAACCGCTTTTCGTGGTGGGCGTCAATATTCGGTAAACCGCCGTAGACGACCGCGACAGCTTCAGCCGGCGGGGGAACCCCTTTCAAGTCGCAGCATGCCAAACTATTACACGCCGGTTCGACAGCAACCGGATTCGGCAGGATCATTGGTACTGGCCGATGCCTTACCTGATATCGGACGGGCCACGGCAACCATGTGCTCGATGATTGCGGATGCGACCCCTACCGCAGCCACCAACCAGATCGCGTGCGGACACATCGGGCAATCTCAGGGCTGGCGGTGGAGGTGCAACACCGGCCATCACCACCTTCGGAAACGCCGGTTTGGTCTGAAAGGACCCGATGGCTTGGCAAGTCGACCAAGTTGCGACCGTGAACGCCATTACCAACATTAGGAAGCGGATGCGACACATTGGAGCCTCCGCAAGCAAACCAACAGTTTCTTACCACAAAACAGGCCACTCGGGAATTCAATTTAGGCCACACGAGGGTTAAACAGGCGGGTGAAGGCGGGCGGTTGATTGCAAATAAAGGCAGGACAATCCTCGCCGCGATCGCCGGAAAGCGCCTGTGAAAATTGGCCACACGCTCCCTTCCATGAGGGAAACCCAGCCTGATACGCGCGCAAAGAACTACCGGACGCAAGAAATCGCTCGATTCTGCGTGCACCGCAACAATTCCGACTTTCTGTGACATCGCGATCAGGAGCTTTATTGATCGCTAGAACTGTGCGTGAAGGCGTGTACCAAACACGGAGACCGGGCCTCGATCACGGTTGTAGGCGGGGTTCGCAATGAGCTGATAATCGAAGGTCAGGCGTGACGCCGGCGTAACGGCCAAGCTGTAGTAGGCTTCGATGATCTTTTCGAAACCTGGATTGGGGAGTTGACCGTCCCCGATGAGAATGCCAAGCCCTCCGGCATTGAAATAGCCTTGATGCGATTTTGAAATACTGTTCAAGACACCGGCGATTCCGACAGTGTCACCGGCTCGTCCCCAAAGATCGCCAGATACGGACAAGCCAGCGGCAACCGTTTTGTCGATATCGGCGAACTCATACGGCTCCACTTTGCCGTCTGCTATGCCGGCACGTGCAAACAGACCAACGTTCGGCATGAGTTGTTGTTCAAGGTTCATGCTGATGCCGCTTCGGCTCCTGTAACGCCGGACAGCTGCAACGTCGGCGGGCTGATTCGTGACTTGGGCCAGTCGCACGGCTTCATCGAAGCTGCCCATGCGTCCCCGGCTGAGAAAGCCGGTGACCGCGATCTTGCCGGGCTGCCCCCAGAGTTCGTGACGATGTTCGATTTCGGCGAGCGCCTGAAACTGCGAAAATCGCGGATCCAGCTCTGTGCTGTTAGGCACCTTCGAGAGATCGAATAATCCCGCACGCAGTGTCCAGGCTCCGCGGTACCACTCGACGGCAGCACCGTAAGTGTAGCCCCAGGCATCCGCCGCATAATCGAAGGCCCCACTGTCGATGATCGACCAGTTCAAGAAGTCAGTCCGCGGATCGTGCGCGTATTTGTTGGTATCGAAGACGTCGCCGACGCCAAACTTCCCGATCGTTACGACCAACCGGTCGGCCGTCTGCGAGCCGGCAAATTGATTGAGGTTCGATTCGACTTTCTGCTTTTCGCCACCGAGGTCGATCGTTTGCCTGACAAACATCCGTTGGAGGCGCGTGTACGGGTATTCAGCGCCGACTTTGTAGGCTTCGCCACTAGGAAAACCGGCAACTCCCAGCGTGTTGCTTAGCCCAAACCCCTGATCGATCTCAGGGTTGATCCACAGTTCTGCTCCCTCCCATAGCCGCATCCCTGCGTAAAACGTAATATCCAGGGTCTCGCGTGCCGAATTCGGAGCGAGGCTGTTCGCTCCGCGATACGGCGCCCGAAAGGGAGCAGCGTATTGACCAACAAAAGTCGCCTGGCCGTGAAAGCTGAAATTCTCCGTCTCAAGCGCGGAAATTCCATTTGCCGAAGTAACGTCTTTTTTGCCGGTGTCACCAAGTTGATAATTCAGACCGAGACGGATGCTGTGAGAAGCAAAATCTCCTTCGAATTTTTGGGCTCCGGCGGGAAATGATATCGAATGACCGCCAAATTCGGACAGCAAATATTCCAATTTCGCCGTCCAGCCTGGCGCGACTGGAAGCTCGACTCCGGCGCCCGCCACCCAGCCAAGCCGCCATAGTGAATGCTTTTCAACCGTTCCGGGCACCGCGCTTCCACCTATCGGGCTGCCCGTCAGCTGAGTGCGCGTCAACTGATCGTAGCTCCAGCCAAAACCGCCAGTGCCGTAAACCAACCAGTCGTCAAATGCATAGCCCACACGACCACGGACGCTCCCGGAGTGAAGCACCGTTTCTCCGTAGCTCGCTTGATCGCCAGATGCCGTCGAAAATGTGTGAGTGGCTGAGACGCTGTTTGGGAAAGAGATATCGGCTTCAACACCAAGCAATAAACGTGATGCAGATTGGAAATTATAGCCAGCTTGTAGACCGCTCGAAAAGCTACCCGTCCCCTTGAACGCGTCGTACTGAGGGTAAAAATCGAGCCTGCCCATCAAGCGCGACGCAGATCCCCCCGCTTGCGTTGCCGACCAGTTGGAGGCCCCCGCGGCATAACCGAAATGAGTTCCAACGTAAAAGCCGGTCCAATCGTTTATTTTGGAAACTGAAGCTTGGACGGGAAGTGGTACGAGTCCACTTTCGGCTGATGCGGAAGAACTAGCGGTCAAAACGCCGCATATCGCGCCGACAAATGTCGAGATTTTTTTCACGTAACAATCCATCCGGCACAGTTTTAACGGCCGCTTGTAACAGTTTTCATACCCAACATTGGAAGCCCATCGATCAGGGCGCTGACATTGCGGCAGCGCAAGGAGATGGACGCCGAAAGTCAGCATCGCCCGCACAATTTAGTTGCAACTCATTCTTAATTGCAAGAAGATATTTGAGGACTGTAAAAATTTGGCCTTTGCCGCAATTTCGAGAACAAGCAGGAATGATTTCTTTGAGTCCGAGATATGCGGCACGCCGGATAACGGTGTTAGACGTCCAATCCCGGTAGGCGCTTCGCCTCTGCCGCAATGGCGATACTCCTGATGCAAGCGCTCGAGCGTCACACGTCGTCGAATGCACAAATTTATTGGAAACGTTGCCGAAGCAAACGGAGGTCAAGGTCTCCCTGTTTCATGCGCAAGCCTTAACGCCCCATTTCCCGGATTGACACGTTTGATATGATGTCTGCACCTTCTGACCTGCTTTCAAAGGATGTGAATTCGGCAAGCGTGCGGAACAATCGATCAATGAAGAGATCATCTAGGCAATTTCGGCGCTTGCTGCTCGTCGCCGTGTCGGTGACGGCAGCCTGTTTAGCGTCACCGAGCTTTGCGCAGCGCGGCGCGCTTGATCTCGCACAGGCAGGATTTTTGGCAAAGGACCGGGGTGAATTCGAGCTTGCAATCCGGCTATTCGACAACGCTCTCAAGCAAGGGATCTTGGAAGACAAGCAGCGCGGGTTCCTCTTGTACAGCCGCGGCGCTTCGTACGAGTCGCTGGGGCTGCGCGATCGTGCTCTCGCCGACTTCGACGCAGCCATCGTCCTTATCCCGGAATTCCCCAGCCTTTATCTTTATCGCGGGGTTATCTGGGGCGACAAAGGTGAATATCAGAGAGCTTTGCAAGATTTCCTTACCGTCTCCAGGTTAACTCCGACCGACCCGATCGTTTTCAACAATCTCGGCAATGTTTATGATCGTTTGGGCGATCTCGATCAGGCGATCGTCAATTTCGATCGCGCGATCAGTCTTCGAGCAGATTACGCGCAAGCTTATTACAACCGAGCCCACGCATACGCAGTCAAGCAAGAAAGAGAACGCGCAATTGCAGACTATGACCAGGCCATATCGTTACAACCGCTGTTCTCGGACGCATACGTAAACCGGGCTGTTTTACACCTCATGCTTCGAAACTTCAAAGCTGCATCGACAGATCTCGACACCGCGATTCGACTCAATCCGAAAGATGTGACGGCGCTGACTAATCGCGCGACGATCAACCTGACAATGGAAAAATACGAGGACGCGCTCACCGACTTCAATTTGGCTTTGCAAGTTCATCCGGGGAATGCCGCGAGCTTCCTCGGTCGAGGCCGGGTGCATTTGTTCGCGGGCGCATTGGATAGCGCCATAGCCGACTTCAAGACCGCAGCGCGACTTCGCCCGAGTAATCCATATCCGATCATCTGGGCACATATAGCTCGTGTTCATAAGGGCGAAGACGATCGACAAGAGCTTGCCGAAGCCGCAAAAAAGGTAACGCGCAATGAGTGGCCCTTTGCAGTGCTTGGGCTCTACCTTAGGACGGAGAAAACGGAATCCGTAACGGCGGCGGCTCTTCAAGGTGGTCCCGGCGAGAAGGTTAAACGGGATTGTGAGGCCAGATTTTTCATAGGCGAATTCGCGCTTCACAACGGTGAGCGAGATCAAGCCCGAGAAATCTTGCAGCAGCTGATCTCGGCTTGTGGACCGGAGGAAGTCGTTTACGGCGCAGCCATCGCCGAATTAAAGCTTTTAGTTCTAAAGTGAGATCGACGGTATGTGATCGACCCGTCTTTAATAATATGCGCCGTCCAAAGTAGCGGCCATGCAGGGCCAAATGGACCTTCTTTTTCGCCTAGGTCCGTCTTGGCAGTTTGACGGTGAGTTGCAAGGTGCCTACCTAGCACTGGCAGCAAAATTAAAGCTGGACGACTTGCGTCGGTAGACTGGAAAGCCACCAGAAGCAACGGGCTGACCTGACGTTTCCCGCGGCAAACGGACGCTGCCCTTCGTGACTAACATAGGTAGTCGAATTCTTCGATTTTCGATCCTTTGGATGACCGACGAACGCAGCAGTTTCATCTCGGCTGAGGCCCCGGTCGGGCGTCGTAGGCTCGGCCCACGATGCTGATCAGCACAAGCTTGTTGGTCGCCCGCTCTGGATCCGTCTTGGCGAGCATCTCCTGGGCGGCGATGATGTTGCCGGTGTTCTGGTCGAACACCGGGATTGGAATCGACCCGCGCCTGACGGCGGCCGAGCGGGATGTCGGCATCGCAGGCGGGCTCAGGATCCAAGCCGGCGCGCTAACCTAATCCGGAAGTTTCGTTCAAGCTCGCCAACGCGTTTGGGGTCCGGGCCCTGCAAGGGCTTGCGGTCGGCCGAGACCAACATGCAACTCAACCAGTTCGTTAAATTGGGCGGCAAGAGTGAAGCGCAAGTGGTAGGCGAAAATGATGCCGGACCCAATTCGCCTCATCTCGGTGACGGGGTGACCAGCAAATCGCCTGTCATCTGCGTCGAAGAATCTCGGCCAACCCAATTATCGTCCCTGCTGCGCCAAGAGGCCCGATGATGGTGACCCAGGGATGGTCCGGAAACGCCCGGTGCAGAAGAATACCGGCCACCGTCGCGGCCAAGGCAGTGGCCGCCAGAACGCCAATGAAAAAGGTGGCTCGTTGGGTCGGGGACATCGATGACAATCTCACGCGCTGCGGGCGAGTTCCCGGAATTTAATGGGTTACCAACGACAAAATCGAAGCTCCCCCAGCAAAAACTCCGAACCGGTCACCGTGGAACTCGATTGCGGCCAGCGCGTAATAATCGGCCACGCCTTGTTTCTAAATGCTTTTTCTCGATTAAGGGCATACTTTTGATGAGTCCATCCCGAAAAATTAAGCCGGCAGCGCCCAGTCCGGTCGTCGGGACGAGCAAACCGCGCTTGCTGGGTGCCCTCGGCCCCGGGCTGATCACCGGCGCCTCCGACGACGATCCTAGTGGGATCGCCACCTACAGCCAGGCAGGCGCCCAGTTCGGATACACGATGAGCTGGACGATGTTGCTGACCTATCCGCTCATGGCGGCGGTCCAGATGATCAGCGGACGAATCGGACGGACGACGGGCCGTGGCCTCGCCGGCAACCTGCGCCAACATTACCCGAACTGGCTACTGCAGGTCTTCGTGGCGCTGCTTGCAGCCGCCAACATCATCAACATCGGCGCCGACCTCGGTGCGATGGCCGACTCCACCAGTTTGGTGCTAGGCGGCTCGAAAACGTTGTATGTAGCCCTATTCGGCGTCGTCTGCATCGGCCTGCAAGTCCTGCTCCAGTACACCCGCTACGTATCCTATCTGAAATGGCTGACGCTCGCGCTGCTCGCCTACGTGGCGACTCTGTTCATGGTGGACGTGCATTGGGGCGAAGCGCTGCGCCAGTTCGTGTTGCCGTCCATCGCCTGGAAGACGGAATATATCCAGACGATCGTCGCCGTCTTCGGCACGACGATAAGTCCCTACCTGCTGTTTTGGCAGGCCTCCCAGGAAGCTGAGGACATTCGCGCCGTTCCGGAACGGCAAGTCTTGAAACGGGCGCCGGAACAAGGCCCCGATGCCATCAAGCGGATCGAACTCGATACCCTGATCGGTATGGGCGTCTCCAACTTCATTGCATTGGCAATCATCTTGACCACGGCGGCCACGCTCAACGTATCGGGCGTGACGGACATCGAGACCTCCGCCCAGGCCGCCGAGGCATTGCGTCCGATCGCAGGCAATTACGCCGCGACAATATTCGCGTTGGGCGTTCTCGGCACGGGACTTCTGGCCATTCCGGTCCTTGCTGGCTCCGCAGCGTACGCCGTTGGCGAAGCCCGTAAGTGGCCGATTGGCCTGGCGCGACAGCCTAGGGAAGCGAAAGCGTTCTACGCGACCATTGTGATGGCGACAGGGGTCGGCATTCTCCTGAATTTTGCACCGATCAATCCTATCAAGGCGTTGTATTGGTGCGCGGTCATCAACGGGATCGTGGCTGTGCCAGTAATGGCGCTGATGATGCTAATGGCTGGCAACTCGAAAATCATGGGCGATTTCACGATCGGCGGTTGGCTGACTGGGCTGGGATGGATAGCAACGATGGTCATGGCGGCTTCCGCGGTCGCCATGGGGGTCACGTACCTCATGTAGCCTAGTCGAGGTGACCGGCGATCAGATGCGCGCCGGCGGACATCGTGGCGAGCACGATCGCCTCATCCCACTCGGATAGGCGCTCCGTAAGCGGTCGCCCGCGGGCGATAGCTACTGCCGCCTGCACAAGGGAGCCGAGCCCGCTGGCGCCGGCCAAGTAGCGAAAGAACAGCGTGCTCGTGGCTCCCGTACTGATAGCGAGCGCCGCCGCCAGAGCCACCGCGACCGCAATCTCCCATCCGACCTTGGCCAGCCACGCTTGAAAAGGGTTTGTCTGCACTGTCTCTCCCAAGAAGAAGGAAGTTTGGCACTCAACCGGCGACTTCGTCCAACAGGAGAATCAGCAGAAAACCCACGAAAAAAAGACTGGTTACCCACGGTGTCTCCGGAGCCGAATGAGCTTCCACCAGAAGCTCTTCGGTGACGAGGTATAGTAGCGCTATCAAACCAAACGAAAAGAATGCCGCGATCCAGAAATTGGGCAGATGACTGACAGGGATGCCGACGGCCGCCCCGATCGGCAACAGCACAGCGAGGCCAGTAATGATCGCGAGAACCTTCATCGGTTGCCGGACGGTTTCCGACAATTCGCCGGCGAGCGACAGCCCCAGAAAAAGCACTTCGATCGTGAGCGCTACCGTAAGGAGGAAACCCTGTTTGGCGCCGGCCGCGAATCCGATGCCGAGGACCAATCCATCGATGAAGATATCCACCGCCACCATGATCACCACGCCAAGGGTGCCTTTGGCTTTTTTGCCCAGACGCTTGATCAGGAGCATGAGGAGGATGCCCGCGGCTCCTCCAAGGATGACCGCCCAGACCGAC
>JAFVHU010000062.1 GCA_017474385.1 Afipia sp.
GGCTGTTGAACATTCCGATCTATCTTGACAGCCCCATGGCGATCGACGCGACCGACTTGCTTCATGCGCACCGTGCTGATCACCGCCTCACGCCGGAAGTCTGCGGCGCGATCTGCGGAATCGCGACTTACACGAGAGACGTCGAAAGTTCCAAGGCGATCACCACCAGCCGCTATCCCAAGGTGGTGATCTCGGCGAGCGGCATGGCGACCGGTGGCCGCGTGCTCCATCATCTGAAGACATTCGCGCCTGATCACAAAAACACGGTCCTGTTCTCCGGTTTCCAAGCCGCCGGGACGCGAGGGCGAGCGATGTTACAGGGTGCTAGGGAGATCAGGATCCACGGCGAATGGATTCCCGTTCGGGCGGAGGTTGACGATCTGGCGATGCTCTCGGCTCATGCCGACGCCAACGAGCTGATACGCTGGCTCTCGGGCTTCCGTCACGGACCCTCGCGTGTCTTCATCGTGCATGGCGAGCCCGAAGCGGCTGAGGCGCTGCGCGTTCGCATCGACAAGGATCTCGGATGGAACGCGACCGTTCCCCGTCAGGATCAGGCGTTCGATCTATGATCCCAGTCCAGGAGCCGACCGACGCAGTCGCACAACCGACGCTCCGCGCCAAGCGTCTTGGCCTCCACACCCAGCATCAGGCAGTGGTCATCATGCGCACAGACTGCCATGTCTGTCGTTCGGAGGGTCTTGCCGCGCGCTCGCAGGTCCTCGTTTCGACGGGCAATCGGGAGGTGCAGGCAACCCTCTTTCAAATAGAGGGCGGCGAATTGATCGGACTCGACGAGATCGCGCTTTCGGAGACCGCCTGGACCATCCTCGGCGTTGCAGACGGCGAGGCCGTCAAAGTCACACATGCCCCCGCGATCGAATCGTTGGCAAGCGTCCGCCGACGTATCTACGGCAACCGCCTCGACGCATCCGCCTTTGCGGCGATCGTCAATGACGTCGTCGCCGGCCGATACACCGACGTGCATCTTGCCGCTTTCCTGACGGCGAGCGCTGCGCTGCCTCTGGATGAAGAGGAGACCGCCGACCTGACCGGTGCGATGGTCGAGGTCGGCGACCGTATGCGCTGGGATGCCCCGATCGTCGTCGACAAGCACTGCATCGGCGGCCTGCCGGGCAATCGCACCACGCCGATCGTTGTCGCAATCGTCGCGTCGCATGGCCTTATCATGCCCAAGACCTCTTCGCGCGCGATAACATCGCCGGCAGGCACGGCCGACACGATGGAGACGCTTGCTCCGGTCGACCTCGACATTGCGGCACTCAGGCGTGTGGTGGAGGCCGAAGGTGGCTGCATCGCCTGGGGTGGCGCGGTGCATCTCAGTCCCGCCGACGACATTTTCTTGCGCGTCGAGCGCGAGCTCGACGTCGATACGGAAGGCCAGCTCATCGCGTCCGTGCTGTCGAAAAAAATTTCCGCTGGCTCGACCCATGTGGTGATCGACATTCCCGTCGGCGCGACCGCAAAAGTCCGCAGCGAGGAGGTCGCCGGTCACCTTGCCGAGCGCATCGGCGCGGTCGCGGCGCGCTTCGGCCTGACCGCGACATGTCTCCAGACCGATGGTTCGCAGCCGGTCGGCCGGGGCATCGGGCCGGCCCTCGAGGCTTTCGACGTCCTGGCTGTTCTTCAAAATGCCAGTGGTGCGCCGGACGACCTCAGGAGGCGCGCGGCGACGCTTGCGGGCGCAGCGCTCGAAATCGGCGGGAAAGCCCGAAGGGGCGAAGGGACTCGGCTGGCGCTCGAAACGCTCGCCGAAGGGCGGGCCTGGGCGAAGTTCGAGGCCATCTGTGAGGCGCAGGGCGGGATGCGTACACCCCCGACTGCGTCCAACGTCCATCCGGTTGTGGCGCCGCATGCAGGACGTATCGTCCATATCGACAACCGAAAGCTCGCCCGGCTCGCCAAACTCGCCGGAGCGCCCGAGGCCAAGGCTGCCGGCGTTCGCATGAACGTGCGGCTGGGCCACGAGATTGATAAGGGCCAGCCAATGCTTCATGTCCATGCCGAGACGCGCGGCGAACTCGCCTATGCTCTCGAATATGCTTCCCGGGCCGACGATATCGTCAAGGTCGAACCATGAGGCGATCATGGGGCGGGTTCAATCGTATTGTTCGCGCCCACGTCGCGGCAGCGCTTTGGGATCATTTCTATCGGTGCGACAAGGTGCTGCTCAGATGAACAGGCGGCCGTCATGATCAGGTACGCTGATGACGTGACTTATCCATTACGGGCCAGGCCATGGATTCCTTGATCCTGCAGCTGGGTCTGGCACTTGCAATCGGCTTGCTCGTCGGCCTGGAGCGTGGATGGCGCGAACGCGAAACACCGGATGGCGGGCGCGCGGCGGGCATCCGAACATACGGAATTTCCGGACTGCTCGGCGGCGTGGTGGCGGCTCTTAGCGCCAGCCTTGATGCCCCCTCCATCCTGATCGCCGGCTTTCTGGCCTTCACCGCGGTCTTCGCATGGTACAAGGCGCGCGAATCCCTCCACGACGAGGATTACAGCGTGACCGGCATCATTGCCGGGCTTGGCGTGTTCACTTTGGGTGCGCTTGCCGTCGTCGGAGACCAACGCGCTGCCGCCGCTGGTGGGACTGCGCTCGCTACCGTTCTCGCCAGTCGCGATCTTCTGCACGGGCTTCTCAGGCGGATTTCCTGGATCGAGCTTCGCTCGGCTCTGGTGCTCGCCGTGATGACGGCGATCATCCTGCCGCTGCTGCCCGCTCGAGCCGTCGATCCCTGGGGCGGCTTCAATCCTCAGCAAGTGTGGCTCTTCACTGTGTTGACGGCGGCGATCTCCTTTCTCGGCTACATCGCAGTCCGGGCGCTCGGCACGACCCGTGGCGCTCTGGTCAGTGGTCTCGCTGGGGCCGTCATCTCGTCCACCGCCGTCACGTTGGCGCTGGCGCGAACTGCCAAGACCGGAACGAATCCTTGGCCGCTGGCAGGTGCCGCGATCCTCGCTGCGGGCGTATTCGTGATGCGAGTCACCGCAATCGTCGCCATCGTCGCGCCGTCGGTGCTAGGAGTCGCGGGCTTGGCCATTCTTGCCGCAATCGGCGGTTTCGCGGCCTGCGGCATTCTCCTCTTGCTGTCGCGCCACACTATTTCGGGTGAAGCTGCGCAACCGCCGCGCAACCCCTTCGAGGTGGGGCCGCTGATCCTGTTTGCAGCGCTCTTCGCGGTCGTCTCCACCGTGAGCGCGGCCCTTTCGGTCGGAAGCAGCAGCGGGATGGTGGCGACCTCCGCCATCTCGGGAATGTTCGACGTCGACGTGGCGGTGCTCAGCGCGTTGCGGTTGCTCGGACAACCCGCAACCATGGAGGCGGTCGGACACGCCATGCTTCTGGCGCTCGCCACGAATGCCATTGGCCGCCTGACCGTCGCCGCCGTTGCGGGGCCGGTTCGCTTCTGGCTCCCGCTGGCGGGCGCCACCGTGGTGGCCATAGCGCTCGGCTACGCCGCCTTTGCGAGGCTACCGCATTTCGAGTGGCCGGGTCCGTCAGCCGTGACCGGGTCTTGAATGGAAGACGCGCGGGCATATTCCGTCGCCCTGCACACGGGCGGCCACTTTGCCGAGGAGGGAGCTCCGTGCCTGAAGCCGCGGCAGAATTCCCCTCGTCTGCTCGATCTCATGTTGTTCGGACGGGATGATCTGAGAGCACAGGTCTGTCAACGGCGGAGCAAACCCAGGCCACTGGGGCGGAGTAAAAGCAGGCCAGTCCAGTCGCGGCGGAGGCCGCTCGCGAAGCGCGCTTTTCAATAGCGCCGTAGCGAGCGAGCGGCCGTCAGGATTTGGTGGGTGAAGGCTCAGACGGTTGCCGGATCGACTTGAGATGCGTCGGCTTGATCGCCGGTTTCGACTGTGGCCTGGTTTTGCTTCGCCGCGTCAATCGTGGCTGCCTGACGGCGGCCGGTGGATTGCTTGAGCCGATAGCTGTCACCGTTCATGGTCAGGATATGAACGTGGTGGGTCAGCCGGTCGAGCAGCGCACCGGTGAGCCGCTCGGAGCCAAGGACGGAAGTCCAGTTCTCGAACGGCAGGTTCGAGGTGACGATGGTGGAGCCGCGCTCGTAACGCTGGGAGAGCACCTCGAACAGCAATTCCGCTCCGGTCGGCGACAGCGGCACGTAGCCGAGTTCATCGACAATGAGCAGCTTCACCGCCTGCAGTTCGCGCTGCAGCTTCAGCAGCCGTCTCTCGTCGCGGGCCTCCATGAGCTGATGCACCAGGGCGGCCGCGGTGGTGAAGGCGACCGGGAATCCCTTCTGGCAGGCGGCAAGGCCAAGGGCCAACGCGACATGGGTCTTGCCGGTGCCGGAGTTGCCGAGCGCGATGATGTTCTCGCGGCGCAGGATGAACTCGCAACGCGCCAACTCCAGCACCAGCATCTTGTTGAGCGAGGCGATGGCGGTGAAGTCGAAGGTGTCGAGGCTCTTCACAGCCGGGAACCTGGCTTGCTTGATCCTCCGCTCGACCACGCGACGCTCGCGGTCGATCAGTTCGAGTTCGACCAGGCGGAGCAGATAGCGGGGATGATCGACACCATCGCGCGCACAATCGCGGGCGACCTTGTCATACTCGCGCAGGACGGTCGGCAGCTTCAATTGCTTGAGGTGATGACTGAGCAGCACCTGCGGTGTGCCACTGGTCGTTCCCGCCGGCATCGCATCGAGGTTCGGTTTGCCGCTCATGCCGCTCTGCCGGGAATGAGGACGGCGTAATCGGCCGCCGATGTCGTCTTCACGTTGGTCTTCGGCAGATGCGGATAGGCGGTGAGATCGAGCCGCGCCGGGCGGCGCTCGATGCGGGCCAGCGCGATCTGCTTGACCGCATCGAAGCCGATCGCGCCAAGCTGGATCGCATGCGCGACGGCATAGGTCACGACCTCCTGCGGGATCGCCTCCATCAGTCGCAGCACCTGGATGAACTCGCGTTTGCCGCGATTGCCCATGCGCGCCTCCAGCAGATGGCGCAGATGCTGGAACGTCTCGGGCAGATTCCAATCCTTCAACGGTGCCGCCTGATCAAGTGCGTTCGGCTTGGTCTCGATCAGCGCCAGATAGTGCAGCGGGTCGAACACGAAGGTGCCCGAGCCATAGCAGCGTTGATGCCGGGCGATCTCCGCGCCGCCGCACAGGATGACAACCTGATCGACGAAGCCCTTCACCA
>JAFVHU010000063.1 GCA_017474385.1 Afipia sp.
AAAAAGCCCGATCCGTCGTTGCTTTAAGTCGCGTCCCCCGTTGAGAGCGGGGTGCGCCGGTTCGCCTCCGGCTGCCAGTCACGGTTGCAAGGAGCAAAGTCGCCTTCAACGGCATCCCTGGAGAGAGATGCTGGCCTCTTAAGTCCAGACCGACCTAAGTGACCCTCGGCTTCTTCATCCCTTGGCGGCTGTCCGGCCTCTTGTCCGGATACCTACCGACTGACACACGACCACAGGCACGTGCGAAATTGGGCAAGGGTGAAATATGAGCTTTGACTCGGTGGCGCAAGTATTTTTTTGCCTACGAGACAACTTTCCACGCTGCGTGATCGAAATGTCGCGCGCGGGTTAACGAACAGAGAGAAAGATGAATGCGCGTTAATTTTTCGGTGGGTGAAAAACGCCTGCGGCGCAGCCGGATTCTCAGATCTTGCGCGTGAACGGCTCGACGCGCTGCGCGCCGCGCACGAAGGCGATCATGATCGCGACGCCGATCAGGAAGAGCACGATCTGGACGATGTGAGCGGCGGTGTCGCTGAGGCCGAACAGGATCGCGAGCGCCCAGCCGCCAGCAAAGGCCGCGCCGAACACCTCGGCACCGATCAGGATGGCGGCGCTGATGACGGTGATGACGCTGGGCCACGCGATCTCGCGGGCGTTGGCTTCGAGCTTCTTGGCGTTCATGACTTCGTGATCCTGTTTCGGGCCGCAATCTCTGCGAAATCGGCGCTTCAATCAAGCGTTAAGGGCGCAAAAAAGCCCCACCGAGTGGTATAGAGAAGCACCTGAAAATCGCTGCAAATAAGGCTCCCCAAAGGATTCCCATGTCAGAAGCGTCTCAATCGACCGCCGCCTCCCATACCAACCCGCTGCTGGCGGTCTGGCAGACACCGTTCGAGACGCCGCCCTTCGCCGACATCTTTCCCGAGCACTTCCTGCCGGCCTTCGACAAGGCTTTTGCTGATCACTCCGCCGAGATCGAGGCGGTCAAGGCGAACCCGGCCGAGCCGACGTTCGAGAATACCGTCACCGCGCTGGAGCGGGCTGGCAAGCTGCTCTCCAAGGTGTCGGCGGTGTTCTATGACCTCGTCGGCGCTCACTCCAATCCGGAGCTTCTTAAGATCGAATCCGAAGTGGCGCTGAAGCAGGCGCGGCACTGGAATCCGATCTCCATGGACGCCGCCCTGTTCGCCCGGGTCACCAGGCTGCGGGACAAGGCGGCCTCGCTCAAGCTGACGCCCGAGCAGGCGCGGCTGCTGGAGCGGACCTGGACCAGCTTCCATCGCTCCGGCGCGGGCCTCAGCGAGGCCGCCAAGGCCCGGACCGCGGAGATCAACGAGCGGCTGGCGCATCTGGCGACATCTTTCAGCCACCATCTGCTCGGCGACGAGCAGGACTGGACCATGGAGCTCGGCGAAGGCGATCTGGCAGGCCTGCCGGCCAGCTTCGTCGCGGCAGCCAAAGCTGCCGCAGACGAGCGCGGCATGCCCGGCAAGATGGTGGTGACGCTGTCGCGGTCGTCGGTTGAGCCGTTCCTGAAAGACTCCAGCCGCCGCGACCTGCGCGAGAAGGTGTTTAAGGCCTTCACCGCCCGCGGCGACAACGGCAACGACAACGACAACAGCGCGACCATTCTCGAGGTTTTGAGGCTGCGCGAGGAGCGGGCGAAGATTCTCGGCTATCCGAGCTTCGCCGCCTACCGTCTGGAAGACTCCATGGCCAAGACTCCGGAGGCCGTGCGCGGCCTGCTGGAGCGGGTGTGGAAGCCGGCCCGCGCCCGTGCCATGGCTGATCGCGACGCGCTCCAGGCGCTGATTGCCGAGGAGGGCGGCAACTTCGAGCTCGCCGCCTGGGACTGGCGCTATTACGCCGAGAAGCTGCGCCAGCGCCGCGCCAATTTTGATGACGCTGCGATCAAGCCGTATCTCGCGCTCGACAATATGATCGACGCCGCCTTCGACGTCGCGACCCGGCTGTTCGGGGTGACCTTCAGCGAGCGCAAGGACATCCCGGTCTGGCATCCGGACGTGCGGGTGTGGGAGGTCAACGACGCCAAGGGCAACCACAAGGCGCTGTTCTACGGCGACTACTTCGCGCGCCCGTCGAAGCGCTCCGGTGCGTGGATGACATCCTTGCGCGACCAGCAGAAGCTCGATGGCGATATCGCGCCGCTGGTCATCAACGTCTGCAACTTCTCGAAGGGGACGAACGGTCAGCCCTCGCTGTTGTCGCCCGACGACGCCCGCACGCTGTTTCACGAATTCGGCCACGGCCTGCACGGCATGCTGTCCAACGTCATGTACCCGTCGCTGTCCGGCACCAGCGTGTTCACGGACTTCGTCGAACTGCCGTCGCAGCTTTACGAGCACTGGCAGGAGCGGCCGGAGGTGCTGCAAAAGTTCGCGCGGCATTATCAGACCGGTGAGCCGCTGCCGGAGGATTTGCTCAAGCGCTTCATCGCCGCGCGCAAGTTCAATCAGGGTTTCGCCACGGTGGAGTTCGTCTCGTCCGCGCTGATCGATCTCGAATTCCACACCCAGCCGGCGGCCTCCATCACCGACGTCCGCGCCTTCGAGAAGCAGGAACTCGACAAGATCGGCATGCCCGCCGAAATCGCGCTGCGCCACCGGCCGCAGCAGTTCGGTCACATCTTCTCCGGCGATCACTATGCGTCGGGCTACTACAGCTACATGTGGTCCGAGGTGATGGATGCGGACGCGTTCGGCGCGTTCGAGGAAGCGCACGACATCTTCGATCCGGCGGTCGCGAAGCGGCTGCACGACGACATCTATTCGTCGGGCGGTTCGCGCGATCCGGAAGACGCCTACATTGCCTTCCGCGGACGCAAGCCCGAACCTGATGCTCTCTTGCGTCGTCGCGGTTTGCTCAGCGAACCCGAAGCCGCCTAGGACGGGATGATGATGCGCCGTCTCATTCAATCTCTCTGCGTTGCGGCCATGCTGGCAGTCACCGCCGGTGCGGCGCAGGCGCATCCGCATGTCTGGATCGTGGCCAAGAGCGAACTGATCTACGCGCCCGACGGAACGATCACCGGCATCCGCCACGCCTGGACCTTCGACGACATGTTCTCGACCTATGCCTTGCAAGGCATCGAGAGCAAGACCAAGGGCGTCTACACCCGCGACGAACTGAAACCGCTGGCGCAGACCAACGTCGAGTCGCTGAAAGAATATGCCTTCTTTACCTTCGCCAAGGTGGGTGCTGCGGGCAGCCAGAAGAAAGAAAAATTCAACGATCCGATCGACTACTACCTCGAATACAAGGACGCGGCGCTGACGCTGCACTTCACGCTGCCGTTCAAAGCGCCGGTGAAGACCCCGGCGCTGGCGCTGGAGGTGTTCGATCCGTCCTACTTCATCGACTTTCAGTTGAACGAGAAGGACCCGGTGACGCTGGTCGGCGCGCCGGCGAACTGCAAGCTGGCGGTCCAGCGCCCGAACGACGGCAGCGCGCAGGCGCAGAAGCTCAACGAGGATACGTTCCTCAACGGCGACAATTCGAACTACGGCGCGATGTTCGCGAACAAGATCACGGTGGATTGCGCACCATGATGTCAGTATGCCGTCATTCCGGGGCGCGGGCAGCACGAGCGAACCCGGAATCCAGAGTCACAATGGGAAGAATGGATTCCGGGTCTGCGCCGCGAGGCGCATCCCGGAATGATGCCTGGGATAAAATTGCCGTTGTCGCGTTGATCCTTGTCGCAGCGGTCTGTCTCGATGGGATCGTTCATACAGCGATGGCGCAGAATCCGTTCGGTGCGCCGAAGGGTGCCGTGCCGGATTCGCAGGTCGGCGGCATCGTCGGATGGCTGCTTGCCAAGCAGTCTGAATTCTATCGCCAGATGTCGGCGACCATCCGCGCCGCCAAGACAGACGGCAGCGCGGTGGGGGCGCTGCTTGGAATTTCCTTCGCCTACGGTGTCTTTCACGCGGCCGGGCCGGGCCACGGCAAGGCCGTGATCTCGTCCTACCTCGTCGCCAACGAGGAGACCGCCAGGCGCGGCATCGTGCTGTCGTTCGCCTCCGCCCTGATGCAGGCGCTGATGGCGATTGCGATCGTCGGCATCGGCGCAGTTGTCTTGAATGTGACGGCCGGTCAGATGTGCGGGGCCGAGCGTGTCATCGAAATCGCCAGCTACGGTCTGATCGCGGCGTTCGGTGCGCGTCTGGTCTGGAGCAAAGGCGGCGGATTTGTCCGCGCACTGCGGTCATGTCGCGGTGCGCCGTCGCCGCTCGTTCCGGCCATGGTGCATGTCCATGGTCACACACATGATCACAGTCAGCACGATCATGCGCACTCACATGGCGCAGCTCACGCGCGCGATGTCCATCACGACCACGACCATCATGGACACGATCAACATGCCCACGATCATGCAGGCCACGTTCACGATGAGCACTGCGGTCATTCGCACGGCCCGGAGCCGAGCGCGCTTGCCGGTCCGGGCGGCTGGTCGCGCGGGTTGAGCGCCGTCCTGACGGTCGGCATCCGGCCGTGCTCCGGCGCAATTCTGGTGCTGGTGTTTGCGCTGGCGCAGGGCCTGTTCTGGGCCGGCGTGGCCGCGACGCTCTTGATGGGGCTCGGCACCGCGATCACCGTCTCGGCGATTGCGATCATCGCGGTGTCAGCCAAGGGGCTTGCAGCCCGGATAGCCGCGGGCCGCGATGGCAGCGGCGCAGTCCTGTTGCGCGGGATCGAGTTCGGCGCGGCGGCTCTCGTGCTGCTGTTCGGCGTTGGCCTGCTGCTGGGATACATTGCCGCGGAACGGGTCACCTGCTTCTGATCCCGCTTGCCTTGACAATAATTGCTCGAAGCGCGATGCCACACCCATGACAGCCGTCATTCCCCTTGATGCTCACCGGCCGGCTTCGCAGCCAGCACCGTCACGCGTCGGTGTGTTGCTGGTCAATCTCGGAACGCCCGATACAGCCGATGCCAATGGCGTGCGGGTTTACTTGCGAGAATTCCTGTCCGATCCGCGCGTGATCGAAAATCAGGGATTGCTCTGGCAACTGATCCTCAACGGGATCGTCCTGCGCATCCGTCCGGCCCGCAAGGCGAAGGACTACCAGAAAATCTGGAACACCGAGCGGAATGAATCGCCGCTGAAGACAATCACGCGCGCACAATCGGACAAGCTCGCGGCGTCGATCGCGGATCAGAAGCATGTGGTCGTGGATTGGGGCATGCGTTACGGCAATCCATCGATCAAGTCGCGGATCGACGCGCTGACGGCGCAAGGCTGCGACCGCATTCTGGTGATGCCGCTGTATCCGCAGTATTCGGCGTCGACTTCGGCGACGGTGGTGGACAAGGTCGCCGCCGCATTGAAAGACATGCGCGCGCAACCGACGGTGCGGTTCACGCCGCCTTATTATGACGACCCGAGTTACATTGATGCGCTCGCAGTCTCGATCGACCGTCATCTGGCGACGCTGTCCTACAAGCCTGAGACCATCGTGGCGTCGTTCCACGGCATGCCGCAGTCCTACATCGACAAGGGTGATCCCTATCAGGCGCAGTGCGTGGCGACGGTGAACGCGCTGCGCGCGCGCATGGGCCTCGACGAAAAGGGTTTGATGCTCACCTTCCAGTCGCGGTTCGGATATGCCGCCTGGCTGCAGCCCTATACCGCCCAGACTGTCGAACAGCTTGCGAAGGACGGTGTGCGGCGAATTGCCGTTGTGACGCCGGGCTTCGCAGCCGACTGCATTGAAACGCTTGAAGAGATCGCGCTGGAGAATGCCGAGATCTTCCACAAAGCGGGCGGTCAGGAATTTTCGGCCATTCCATGCCTCAATGACAGCGACGAGGGCATGGATGCGATCCGCCAGGTCGTGCTGCGCGAGCTGCAAGGCTGGATTTAAAAGGCTGGATTTAAGCGGCCGCGATTTAGTCGCCCGGCCTGCCCGTTTCAAGGCGCAGTTTTGCTCTCTTTCGAACCGTATCCCTGCTTTAATCGACCAAGCGACAGAGCGGCTGTCGTGTGCCCGTGCTAGGCTGCCGCATCTTGGGTCTTGCGCTTCGGGTTTATTTGCAGGGAGTTTTAGATGTCGGGTTTCGATATTTTTGCGATCGCGTTCGTTCTGCTGGTGATCTTCACGCTGTTTGCCGGCGTGAAAACCGTGTCGCAGGGCTACGACTGGACCATCGAACGGTTTGGCAAATACACCCGCACGCTGGGCCCGGGCCTCAACATCATCATTCCCTATTTCGACCGCGTCGGACGCAAGGTGAACATGATGGAGCAGGTGATCGAGATTCCGCAGCAGGAGGTCATCACCAAGGACAACGCCACCGTCACTGTGGACGGCGTCACGTTCTATCAGGTGTTCGATGCCGCCAAGGCAAGCTACGAGGTCTCGAATCTCAATCAGGCCATCGTGACACTGACCATGACCAACATCCGCTCGGTCATGGGCTCGATGGATCTCGATCAGGTGCTGTCGCACCGCGATGAAATCAACGAGCGGTTGCTGCGCGTGGTCGATGCCGCCGTTTCGCCGTGGGGTGTCAAGGTCAACCGCATCGAGATCAAGGACATTGTGCCACCGCACGATCTGGTCGAAGCGATGGGCCGGCAGATGAAGGCCGAGCGCGTCAAGCGCGCCGACATCCTCCAGGCCGAGGGCCAACGGCAATCGGAAATCCTGCGCGCAGAAGGCGCCAAGCAGTCGCAGATCCTTCAGGCCGAAGGCCGCCGCGAGGCGGCGTTCCGTGATGCCGAAGCCCGCGAACGCGCGGCCGAAGCGGAGGCCAAGGCCACCGAAATGGTCAGCAACGCCATCGCCAGCGGCGACGTCGCCTCGCTGAACTACTTTATCGCCGACAAGTACATCAAGGCGTTCAGCCAGATCGCGGATTCGCCGAACCAGAAAATCATCATGCTGCCGATCGAAGCAACCGGCGTGCTTTCGTCGCTCGGAGGCATTGCCGAAATCGCCAAGGCGACGTTCGGTGACGGCGGATCGGCGTCCGCACCGCGCCGACCGCCCACCGTGCCGAACACCAATCCGAAGGCGTGATCGACATGGTCGAACTTTTGTCGAAACTCGGAACCTGGAATTGGCTGATCATCGGCGTGGTGCTGATGGCGATCGAGACGTTCGCGCCCGGCGTGTTCATGCTGTGGCTCGGCCTCGCGGCCCTGATTGTCGGGCTGCTGTCGTTCGGCGTCGCGTGGTCGTGGCAGACGCAGATCATCATCTTCGCCGCGCTGTCGATCGCGATGGTGCCGCTGTGGCGATATTATTCGGGGCGCAACGCCAAGCCGACCGACAAGCCGTTTCTCAACAAGCGTGCGGAGGGTCTGATCGGCCGCGTCTTCACGCTCGAGAAACCGATCGTGGATGGTATCGGCACGGTGAGGATCGACGACACGGTCTGGCGCGTTTCAGGACCGGACGCTGCGTCCGGCAGCCGCGTGAAGATCGTGAGTGCGGATGGCGCGAGCCTGCGGGTGGAGCCGGCCTAGACGTCTTTGCTCCGGGGGTTATTTCGGCTTTCCGGCTCTGCTCCATTTGTCGGCGAAATGGTGCAGCGGCATAAACGTGCCCAGCAGTTCTTTGCCCAGACCTGTCAGGCGATAACCGCCCGCATCGAGCTTCTCGACGAAACTTGCTTCGCGCAGTTCGGCCAGCCGCGCCTGAATCACGGTAGGTGACGCATCGTCACACGCCGCGCGCAATTCGCGCGAGGTCAGCGCCTGATCGCGCATCTCCCAGACAATTCTCAGCGTCCACCGCCGCCCCAGAAGATCAAGCAACGCCATGATCGGGCGGCCTGATTTTGAGCCGCGCGCTGGCTTGATCCGGTCAGCCGGTATCGGTTTTCGGGTCACGAATGGCCTCTTGCCTTGCGCTATTAAAAATGTAGCATATTGCTATCATTATTGTAGCACAGGAGTTGGAGATGTCACGGATCGCGCCGCTGGAGCCGCCTTACGCACCGGAAATTCAGAGCCAGTTCGACGCGATCATGCCGCCGGGTGTCCCGCCGCTGGTGCTGTTTCGCACCGTCGCGACCAGCGAGCGCGCTTACAAGAAATTTCGTAATGGCAGCCTGCTGGATCGGGGCCCGCTGACGCTCCGGGAGCGGGAGATCGTCATCGATCGCACTTGTGCGCTGACACGCTGCGAATACGAATGGGGCGTCCATGTCACGATTTTTGCAGGCCCGGCGCACCTGACCGATGAGCAGGTCCGCGCCACGGTGCTCGGACCCGCCGATGCTGCGTGCTGGACGGAGGATGAACAGGCGCTGATCGCAGCAGTCGACGCCCTGCATCACCATGCGACATGGAGCGCCAATGCGTTCGAAGCGCTCAAGGCGCACTACAGCGACGACAAAATCCTTGAAATCATCCAGCTCTGCGGCTTTTACCGGACGGTTTCGTATTTCGCCAACGCGCTGGAATTACCGCTTGAGCCCAACACGGCGCGATTTCCGCAGAAGTAGGCGTTACGCGACACCTGCGCGCAGAATATCATGCAGGTGCACGATGCCGACCGGCGTCTTGCCCTCCGTCACGATCAGGGCGGTGATCTTCGAGGCGTTGAGGATTTCCAAGGCTTCGCTGGCGAGCAGATCCGGGCTGATGGTCTTCGGATTCTTCGTCATCACCTCGTCGACGCTCGCCGTCATCAGGTCGGGCCGCATGTGTCGGCGCAAATCGCCGTCGGTGACGATGCCGGCGATATCGCCGCGCGCGTCGACGATGCCGACGCAGCCGAAGCCTTTGGAGGTCATTTCCACCAGCGCCTCGGACATCTTGGTGCCGAGCGGCTTCACCGGCACCGCATCGGCCTTGTGCATCAGGTCGCGCACGAATTTCAGCATGGCGCCGAGTTTGCCGGAGGGATGCAGCGCGCTGAAATCGAGCGCTGTGAAGCCGCGGCTTTCCAGAAGCGCCACGGCGAGCGCATCCCCGAGCGCAAGCTGCATCAGCGACGACGTCGTCGGCGCGAGGTTGTGCGGGCAGGCCTCGCGCGCTTTCGGCAGTGTCAGCACGATGTCGGCGGCAGCGCCCAGCGTGGAGTCCGCTTCCGATGTGACCGCGATCAATCCGATGCGGAAGCGGCGCGAATAGTTGATGAGGTTCTTGAGTTCGGCGGTTTCGCCGGACCACGACAGCGCCATGATGACGTCGTCGGGCGTGATCATGCCGAGATCGCCATGGCTGGCTTCCGCCGCATGGACGAAAAATGAGGGTGTGCCGGTGGAGGCAAAGGTCGCCGCCATCTTCTTGCCGATGTGGCCGGATTTGCCGAGGCCCGTCACGATCAGGCGGCCCTTGGCGTCGCGGACCCGCGTGATGGCGGCATCGAAGGCCGATCCGAGGTCGGATTGCAGGGCGTTGGCCAGTGCGGTGATGCCGCTTGCCTCGGCATCGAGGGTGCGCAGCGCAGACTCGATGGCGGGAGATGCTGCGCGGGTCGCGGAAGGGGTCGCCGTCCGCGGTTTTGAAGTAGCCATGCGTGATTCCGGTTGAGAGGGACGGCAGCGCGACGCGCGCCAATCCGGGACATTTCCTAGCACATTCAAGCTGCTGAGGCGACGCGCCAGGGCCACCCTCAACGCTCCGTTAACCATAATTGTTTTAACTCTGTTAACGGCGTTCAGCAACGCCGGACGGCGGCGTTTTTTGCCGATAATTGCTTGAAGTTGTTTCGTTTTCCGGCGCGGTCCCAAGTGGCTTTCGGGGCCGGGAGAAGAGTGAAAAGTGCAGGGCTCGCAGCAACCTGTCCGGTTGTGGGATCGTCGCTGGCGCGCGTCTGGATGGCGCGTGCTGCCGGTGTGCTGCGTGCTGATGCTGTGGAACCCTGCAACTGCACTCGCGCAGGCGCTGACGCCCGACATGATGAACCCGGCGCAGGGCGGTTTCGCGCCGCCGGACAAGTCGCTGCTTCGCAAGACGGCGGACAATGTTGCCGACGACGACACACTGAGGCGCAATGCCAGGGCACCGTCGCGGATCGGAGCGATCCCGACCTACGGCATTCCACCTGCGTCCGGCGCGGCGGAGGTTGGATTCGACTCGCTCAACCGCACACGCAAGAAGCCGAAGCTTTATCCCGGCGCACCGAAGCCGAAGATCGTCGGTCCCGGCAACCCGCCGGCCGCTGCACCGAAGGCAAAGGTCGCGGCACCGGTTTCACAATCGGTCGCCGGTACGTTCCCCGGCCAGCCGCAGCGCCGCCGCCTGAAGCTCGACGACGATCCGTTCGCCAATGTCGGCTTCCACACCGGCACGTTCCTCACCAAGGCCGCGGTTGAGCTTTGGGGCGGCTACAACACCAATCCCGGCCGCATCACCACGCCGAAGGGTTCGGCATTCTACACGGTCGCGCCTGAATTGCTGATCGCGTCCGACTGGGAGCGCCATTCGCTGGTCGCCGATCTGCGCGGCTCGTTCACCGGCTATGAGGCGACATTTCCACCGCTTGCCACTGGACCGTCGCCGGTGCCGACCAGCATCGACGCGCCGACGTTCAACGGCAAGATCACAGGCCGTGTCGACGCGGCGCGCGACACGCGCATCAATACCGAACTGCGCATGCGGGTCTTTACCGACAATCCCGGCTCGCCGAACATTCAGGCCGGTCTGGCGCAATATCCGTTGGCGACAAATATCGGCGGCACCGCAGGTATCGAACACGATTTCAACCGGCTGACGGTTTCGGTTGCCGGCCTCGCCGATCGCACGACCTATCAGCAGTCGAAGCTCACCGACGGTTCGACGTCCACCAACGACGACCGTAATTTCAACCAGTTCGGCGGCCTCGCGCGCGTCGGCTACGACCTGATGCCGGGCCTCAAGCCGTTCGGCGAATTCGCCGCCGACACCCGCCTTCACGACGTGAAGTTCGATCGTGCCGGTTATCAGCGCGATTCCACCGGCGGCTATGTGAAGGCCGGGACCTCGTTCGAATTTTCGCGGCTGCTGACCGGCGAAGCCGCGATCGGCTATTCGCGGCGCACCTATCAGGATCCGCGCCTCACCGACATGAAAGGTCTGCTGACGAGTGCGTCACTGATCTGGACTGCGACCGGGCTGACCACGGTGCGGTTCGACGCAACATCCTCGATCGGCGAGACCACGCTGCCCGGCGTCTCCGGCGTGATCTCCCGCGATTACTCGCTTCAGGTCGATCATGCGTTTCGCCGCTGGCTGATCGGAACGGCAAAGGTCGGCACCGGAACGTCGGACTACGACGGCACACGCTTCGACCGGCGTTATTTCGTGGAAGGCGATCTGGTCTACAAGCTCTCGCGCACGTTCCAGATCAAGGGACAAGTGCGGCACGACTGGCTGAACAGTTCGGTTAACGGCGCGAGCTCCGCCGCGACTGTCGTGATGCTCGGTATCCGCGTGCAGCGCTAGCTGCACTCGTCCATGGATACATTTCGTCGTTCGGTTGCTCCATTCCGACGCGATCCGGAAATATTTCGTTAACTCCGAACAATATGAAACCAATCATCTAAAGGCCGCCGCAACGAATTGAGCGCATTGAGGCACACTCAGGGAAAGTGTGCGATGCGGTTGCGACTGCCAAAGGATCGGCCAGGGCGAATATCGGCGAAGCTGCTGGTCTGGTGCTCGATCGCGACGATCGCCGGCTTCTCCGCGGTCTGCGGCAGCATGATGTTCGACATGCGCCGTGGTGAACAGGCGCTGGCGCTCCGGTCCATGGAAAACCTCGCCACGACGATCGATTCCGATATTAGCCGCAACGTCGAGCTCTACGATCTGTCGCTACGCAACGTCGCGAGCAACATGATCGAGCCCGAACTCGCCGGCGTCAGCAAGCGATTGCTCAACCTCATTCTGTTCGATCATGCCGCCACCGCGAAGCACTACGGCGCGATCCAGGTCTTCGATGCAGCGGGCAATCTCATCCACGATTCCGCGACATACGATCCGAAGCCGGAAAATCGCGCCGACGAGGACTATTTCACAGTGCATCGCGACAATCCCAACGCGGGCCTGTTCATCGGCCGTCCGGGCCTGCATCGCGGCGCCTATGCGATTGCTCTCAGCCGCAGGATCACGGGCAAGGACGGCGCCTTTCTCGGTGTCGTCGCCGGCTCTCTGCGGTTCAGCTACTTCCACGATCTGTTCGAGCGCCTCAGCCTTGCGCCGGACGACATTATCAGCGTCATTCGACGGGATGGCGTGGTGATTATGAGGACGCCATTCGATCTGGATGTGATCGGCCGGGACCTCAGCCAGAGGGCGGGTGTCAAGCGCATCCTCTCCGAATCGAGCGGATCATTAGAAGCATCTGGCGCGGTCGATCAGATCGAGCGTCTCTTCGTTTGGCGCGACAGCAGCCATCCGCTCGTCGTTATCGTCGGCAAATCCTGGACTGACATCTTCGCCATCTGGCGCAGGCAGGCGCTGCGGGTCGGCGGGATCATGCTGGCGCTGATCGCGTTCGTCGCCGGTGCGACAATGATGCTGGCGCGGGAAATCAAGCGGCGCGGGCGCGCCGAGGACAAGCTCGCGGAGCTTGCGATCACGGATGCGCTGACCGGGCTCAGAAACCGCCGCAAGTTCGATCAGGTCATCGAGCAGGAATGGCTGCGAGCGCAGCGCCGTCAGGAGCCGCTCGCGCTTCTCATGATCGATGCCGATCACTTCAAGACCTACAACGATATGTTCGGGCATCAGGCTGGCGACCAGGTGCTGGTGCGGATCGCAACCAGCATCGCCGGCGCTGTCGAACGCGCGGGAGATTGCGCTGCGCGTTACGGCGGCGAGGAATTCGCGGTGCTGCTGCCGGGGCTTTCCGCGGATGCGGCGTTTGCGATCGGTGAAAGCATCCGCACCAACGTGGAAATGCTGTCCGCGGACAAATGGGCCACCACCGTCAGTGTCGGTGTGGCGAGCGTCGTGCCGAATGAATCTCTGCAGCCGGCGCACCTGATCGAAGCGGCTGACAAGGCCCTGTACGAGGCCAAGTCGCGCGGCCGCAATCAGTCGGTGGCGACGCCGCGAGGGCATCTGTCGCGCGTCGCGTAACGGATTCAATTTTCAAACAGCCACTTTCAAACAGCCACGCGTGATTGCGCTCGCGCGTCGCGCGAGGCCTGCCTCGTTCGCGCCCTCAATATGAGGGGCATGGAGCGCCGCGAGGCGCACCTTGTATCGTTTCGCTTCCGGCATCGCGTGCGAAGCGATGGTTCTTCCGAAAGCGCATCGCCTTGCGGCGCTCCATTGCGGCGATTTTGGGCGAGGGGACCGTACTTCCGGGTGCAGACGGGGGAGAAACTCGACCCCTGATCCGGACGGCTTTCGCCGCCTTCATCCGCGCCGCGTCCAGCCGCGAACGGCAGAGCCACATAGTTGGCCCGGACGGTGACCCCAGCCTCCCGGACGCGACGGGTGCGAACCGTGCGCGCAGGCGCCGCATCCTGCTCCGCTTCATGAGCGCCCTCGAGAAGCGCCCCTCACGAACAGGACGTGCCGAACATAAGAGAGGTTCAGAGCGCGGGGATTGCTGTCCCCATCACGAAATGTTTCTATCCGCCGTCATTCCGGGGCGCGCGTCTTCGCGCGAGCCCGGAATCCAGAACTGTTTCGAAGTTTCTTGAAGGATGGATTCCGGGCCTGCGCCGAAAGGCGCATCCCGGAATGACGAGCGGGGAAATTGCAGCGCTCACTTGCACATCGCATGCGTTGCGGCGATTGCGTCGAGCAGTGGGTAAACCGGACCGGCTCTTGACATCTCGATCTTCAAAAGAACAAATAGAGAACATGAAAATCAGACCGCGACTCGCCGGGCGATGTGTCCGGCGCGCCGGAATCTCTGTCAGCTTCGGAGAGCCATCATGTTCACACCGGCCACCCAGCAAGACATCGACCGTTACGACCGGGCCGTCGACAGCGCGATCGCGACCTGCGGCGGCGATCTGCGCGGCGCACTCAAGGCGCTGATCATCGCCAATGAATATCTCGAGGAGGAGTTGCGGCAGGTGCTGGATGCAGTGTCTGCGCAGGCCGTGACCGCGATGCCGCGACGGGATGTGGCTTGAAATTGATAAACCGTCATGGCCGGGCTTGACCCGGCCATCCACGTGTTCCTTCATCTCGCAAGCGAGACGTGGATCACCGGGTCAAGCCCGGTGATGACGATCGCGGACGTTTGAACATCGTGCGCGATCTTCCATATGACACTGCCTACTTCATCAGTTCTTTCGCCAGCGCCATGTACATCGGCAGCGAGACCGGATCGTTGGCGGCGTTGGCCGCCATCGGGTGCGAGGCGTAGCGGGCGATTACCATCTCGGCGGTGGGATCGACGTAGATGCTCTGGCCGTAAATACCGCGCGCCGTATAGGCATTATGCTCGTTGTGGGTGATCCACCACATGTCGCGATAGGACCAGCCTTTCAGCAGTGCATAACCGGCCTTGGCAAAGTCTTCTTTCTTGCCGCCCTGCGTGATGTCGGCGACGGCGGCCTCCGGAATGACCTGCTGGCCGTTGAACTTGCCCTTGTTGCGCATCATTTCGCCGACGCGCGCGAGGTCGCGCAGCGCGGTGTTGTAACCGCCGCCGCCGGATTCGGTGCCGACGCTGTCGACCATGAAGTAGCCGTCATGCTCTGCGCCGAGCTTCGACCAGATTTCCGATGACAGCAGCGCGGCCAGCGACTGGCCTGAGGCGCGCTTGACGATCCAGGCCAGCACTTCGGCGTTTGCCGTCTTGTAGGCGAAGGCTTGTCCGTGTTCACCTTCCTTGTTCAGCTTGACGAGGAAGTCATAGAAGCTGCGCGGCCCCTGATAGCCGGGGGCGATGGGCATCATGCCGCCGGCGCGGGCGTAGTCGAACACCTCGGCGTTCGGATCGGAATAGTTCTCCGAGAATTTCACGCCGATGGTCATGTCCATCACCTGACGCACGGTGGCGTCGCCGTAGGCGGTGTCTTTCAATTCGGGCACATACTTGGTCACGGGCGCTGCGGGATCGAGCCTGCCGTTGGCCGCGAGCACCGCCGCCAGCGTGCCGACGAAGGATTTCGTCACCGAGAACGCGATGTGCGGCAGTTGCGGGCTGCCTTCGCCGAAGTACTTTTCAAAGACGATCTTGCCCTTGTGCAGCACGACAATGCCGTCGGTATAGGTCAACTGCATCGCGTCGTTGAAGGTGATCGCCTTGCCGTCCATTGTCGTGATGGCGACGCCGCCAAGATCGCGTTCGTCGCGCGGCAGCGGCACGATGGGGCCTTCGCCGCGCGAGACGGTCGCGGTCGGCACCAGTTCGCGGAAATGGCTGAACGCCCAGCGCGTGTTCGGGAAGCGCGACGACGAGCCGTCGATAAAGCGGATGGTCTTGTCCGGCGGCGGCGGAAAACCCTGCATCATGCCGAGCGTCTTTGGATCGGTCTGCGCCGCCGTCGGTAGCGGCTGGGCGGTTTGCGCATCCAGGCCTGTGGAAGGAATCATGTTCACTCCCGAGAGCGTGAGCAGGGCGACAGCATATCGTGCGGCGTGCATGTGGATCATGGCATTTCCCTGGATATCGTTTCTTGGTTCGTCTTGCGGCGGGCGGAGCGTAGCCGAGCACGTCATCGCAAACCACATCTATTGCAGCAGTTTGTGCAACAAAAAAACCGCGAGACGGATGTCTCGCGGTTGTCGTGATCGCTCAGGGCTTCGCGCGTGCGACCGTCATTCCGCAGGCGGTTTGTAGCCCTGGGCCCGGATTGCGCGGCGATCTTTCACCACGCCGATGGTGACGCCCATGCGCTCGACCCTGGCGATGACCTGTCCGTCGAGATTGCGGTCGCAGTTCATGTGCGTCGGCGCGATGTAGAAGTCGGCGTAACGCCAGTCAGGCATCCGAATCCATTGCAGGTTGGACCGCGCATACTCTTCATACGCGACACGCTCGCCGCATACGGCAACGCGGTAAGGTTTGGTCTGCGCGGTCGCCGGCTCGGTGCGGTCGAGGAAGTCGTGCAGTTCCTCAACCGCCTCCGGCATGCTGTTGACCCAGTAGTCGGTGACGAAGCGGCGCGATGCGCCTTCGAGTCCGCCAACGAGCTGGTTGTAATAGAGGTACTCGTGGGGATGCAGGTGATACAGCTTGCCCGCGGTCCAGGTGTAGCAGGTGGCGACGACGGCAAGCCAGACCACCATGGTGCTGCGGTGAAACCGCGCCAGCGCGCCGACCGATGCGCTGAGGCCGATGCCGGCGAGCACCGCGATGGCGGGAAATATGAACAGGAAATGGCGGCAGCCATCAAGTGCGGGTCCTTCCGCGGCGACCTGACATGCGACCGGAAAGATTGCGGTGAAGGCGACGATGCCGACTTCGCGGCGGCGCGTGCTGCTGAAACCGCCGATGCGCTCCGGCAGCAGAAGCAGCGCCAGCGTGAGCAGCATTCCGCCGAGCGTCAGCAGCGGCAGCCGGATCGCGATGTACGTCGGTACATAGTAGCGCGGCACATCAGCCATCTCGTAGGTCTGGCCGAACAGCACCGTGCGGATGTGATAGTGGAAGTCGCCGAACGACATCAGTCCGCGGATCGGATTGAGCGGGGACAGTGCCGCCCATGGCCATGCCGCGACCATGATGAGATAGGCGATCACCAGCGCGGGCATGAACCAGAGCGTGGATCGCATCACGAACCGCGTGCGCTCCTGCCAGTGGCCCATCACCGGGCGGGGGACGTTCATCAGGATGACGATGCCGAAATATCCGACCAGAAGCAGGCTCAGCGATTTGGTGCCCAGTGCCGCGCCGGTCATGATCCCGAAGCCGATCACGTCGCGCATCCGCGGCGTCGGCAGATCGCGGCTGGCGCGGATCAGGAAATACATCGCGCCGGCCATGAAGGCGGCGAGCGGAATGGCCTTGGTGTGATTGAACATCGCGCCATACCACGAGCCGCACAGCGTCAGCGCCACGATGGTGAAGAAAGCGGCGCGCGGCGTTGCGATCAGCCGCGTGGTGGCGGCCGCGGCGCCGATGCCGCCGATGCCGATCAGCGCGCACAGCAGATGGCGCAGTTCATACGGATCGACCGGGACGATGTAACTCATCCCCAGTGCGAGGATGTCGAACAGCCCGCCGTAGAGATAGAGATTGTCGAGCTTGAACAGCGACTGGTCGGTGAAGCCGCTCTTGTAATAGGCGACAATCAGTTCGGCGTAGCGGTGCTGCACGCCTTCGTCGTTGGAGATCGCATAGTCCTGAAAAGTCCAGATCGCGAGGGCAACAAGCGCGGCCAGCGCGGCGCAGGAGGCGAGATCGTAGGGGCTGCATTGGCTGAGCCAGCGGACGCACCGCTTCAGCAGGTTGCCGAGCCCGGCACCTGCGGGATTGCGGCCGGAAATATCCAGCCCGCCGCTTACGGAATCGGTCATCCCCCTGCGTTCCTCAGCCCGCCCGCGCCATGCCCCCAAGGCGAAGCCGGCATCCGCGGCCGGCTCGGGGTTGACCATAGGTGCTAATGATAGGATCGCTCAAGAAAATTGCATTTTGCGATGCGAAATCAGGCATCGGCAAAAAGTATCAGACGACCACCGTTAACCGTTTCGCGGCGCGGGTAATGCCGGTGTAGAGCCAGCGGGCGCGGCTGTCCTGGAAGGCGAAGCTCTCGTCGAACAGCACGACGTCGTTCCACTGGGAACCCTGGGATTTGTGCACGGTCAGCACATAGCCGTAGTCGAACTCGTCGTAGGGGCGGCGCTGTTCCCACGGAATGTCCTCGATGCCGCCGCCGAAGCAGTCCGCCCGTACCGAGACCTTGGTGACCTTGGCGCTGCTGACCTCTTCGTCCGGGGACAGTCGCATGGTGATGATCTTCGACTTCGACGCCGCGCGGGATTTCACCCGCCACAGGCCGCCATTGAACAGCGCCTTCTTGCGGTTGTTGCGCAGGCAGACCAGCTTGTCGCCGGCCACCGGCAACGGATCCTCAATATTCTGCTTCTGCCGCACGCGCATATTGTAGGCGCGGCGCGTGTTGTTGCGGCCGACGAGAACCTGATCCGCCGCCATCACGCGGTCCGGATCGAGCGCATCGCGCCGCACGACTTCGCTTTCGCCGAAGGTGCCGAGATCGAGCGCGCGGCCTTCGCGCACCGCCATCGACATCCGCACAATCGGATCGTCCTGTGCCTGACGATGAACCTCCGTCAGCATCGCATCCGGCTCGGCATCGGTGAAAAAGCCGCCGCCCTGAATCGGCGGCAACTGCGCCGGATCGCCCAGCACCAGCAGCGGGCAATCGAACGACATCAGGTCGCGGCCGAGCTCCGCATCCACCATCGAGCATTCGTCGATCACGATCAGCTTGGCCTTGGAAGCGGGCGCGTCGTCCCACAACTCAAAGCTCGGCTGCTCCTCGCCGGATTCGCGGGTGCGGTAAATCAGTGAATGAATCGTGGAAGCGTTGTCGCAGCCCTTGTTGCGCATCACCAGCGCGGCCTTGCCGGTGAACGCTGCGAATTTCACGTTGCCGTTGACGCCGTCCGCGATATGCCGCGCCAGGGTGGTCTTGCCGGTGCCGGCATAGCCGAACAGCCGGAACACCGGCGGCGTGCCGTTCTTGCCCGGCTTGGCCTTGAGCCAGTCGGCGACGGCGCGGAGCGCCTGATCCTGATGCAGCGTGAAGGTGGTCATCGTGATGTGCTGGATACTTCAAATAAAGTGGACCGCAAGCGGATAAGGTGCCGCAAGCGGGGCACATGTGCATACCTGACTCGCAGCTAGTGTGGTGGTTTGCAAGTCCGCATCAAGGTCCACAGCACCTTCATTTGCGGACTTGCAAACCAGAACCACACTAGAATCATATTTTCTAGTGTCCCTTTGAATCCGAAGTTCGCTACGGAAGGTGCTGCAAAATGAAGCGAACTTCGGATTCAGGACACTAGCATGATGACAAATAATGCGGCGCTCCGTGACGAAACATCCGTCGCCAGCGCCGACGCTTCTCATATATGGTTCGGCCTGACGATCCCAAATCAATCGGTGCGCCATGGAACGGCTCTTTCTTCAGATTGCCACGGCTTTCAGCGCGCTGGTGCTGCTCGGTCTCGGCCTGTGCGGGGTGATCCTTGGCGTGCAGTTCCTGCACGGTGTTGGCACCATCACGGTTGATAACTACTTCCGTCTCCTTTCCGGCATGATGACGGGCATGGGCATCGTGCTTCTGTGCTCGATCCCGCATGTCGAACGCTACCGCGAGCGTTTCGGCATCCTGACGCTGATCGTTGTCCTGGGCGGATTCGCGGAACTCTATTCCGTGGTGCTGAATGGTATTCCCAGCATCGGGAATTTCTTCGGCCTATTCATGACATTGATCTACGCGCCGCTGCTGTGGCTGCTGCAGCGGCATGTCGCCAGGCGCGCCGCGCTGCATCCGCACTGACAGGCGCAGTGGACAAATTCAAGAATATGAAAACGGAACGCTCATCCTTTCTTACCTCGCCTCGCTTTTGCGGGGAGAGGTCGCGAGCCAAAAGCGCGTTTACGCGCGTCTTCGACGCGCTATGGCGAGCGGGTGAGGGGCCTTCTTGCTTCCATCGGCGTTCGCCCCTCACCCGGAGACTTCGCTGCGCTCAGCCTCCGACCTCTCCCCGTAACAACGGGGAGAGGTGAAGGGTGTCCGCTATGATCGTTCTTAAACGTATCGTGATCGGACTCGTTGTCGCGTTCATCGCCGTGGTGTTCGGCCTTTTCGCCTACAACTTCTATCTCCGCTTCACGGCGGGCGACGACCCCGCGCCGCCGGTGATCTATGAGCGCTCCAACCGGCCCTCCCGCGCCTGAACCACTGCGGCGCGATGCTGGTTGCGCCCCGACAGCCCGTGTCTGTAAGTTAGCGTCACGCTGCGCTAAGCCGGCGATGGGGGTGTCCCCAAAACAACAATAACGGGGAGACGCAGCGATGACTTCCACTTCCGGATCGTTCGATTTCACGCCGCTGCTGGCCAAGGGACTGCCGCCTGCGGCCGCGAAATGGAACGGTTTCCCAAAGTACAATTTCGTCGGCGGCAACAACGACGCCGATCAGGTGCCGGTGGACCGGCTGTTGGCGGCATCGACGGCGGTGCTGACGCGGGAAGGCGCGACGCTCGCGACCTACGGCCTGAACAGCGGGCCGCTCGGCTATCGTCCGCTGCGTGATTTTCTGGTCGGCAAGCTGAAGCGCGATGCGGGCATCACCTGCACCGCCGATGAAATCCTTATCACATCAGGCTCGCTGCAAGGCCTCGATCTGGTTAACGCGCTGCTCACGTCGCCGGGCGACACCGTGCTGATCGAGCAGGAGTGCTATCAGGGATCGATCACGCGGCTGGTCCGCCGCGGCGTCAATATCGTCGGCATTCCGCTCGATGACGGCGGCATGCGGATCGATGCAGTGGCGTCCGCGCTCAAGGATTTGAAGGCGAAGGGCATTCGCCCGAAATACATCTACACCATTCCGACGGTGCAGAATCCGACCGGCACCATCATGAGCGAGCAGCGCCGCGCCGAATTGCTGAAGCTGTCGGAAGAATACGGCGTGCCGATCTTCGAAGACGATTGCTATGCGGACCTGATCTGGAGCGGCCGGCGGCCGCCCGCGCTCTATGCCATGAGCAAGGCGGGCGGTGTCATCCACATCGGTTCGTTTTCCAAGTCGGTCGCACCGGCCTTGCGCGTCGGCTACATCGTGGCGCCGTGGGAGGTGCTGTCGCGCATCCTGCCGATCAAGACCGATGCAGGCTCGGGCGCGCTGGAGCAGATGGTGCTGGCGGAGTTCTGTGCCGCGCATTTCAACGACCATGTGCCGAAGCTGGCGCGCGGGCTGCGCGTCAAGCTGGAAGCGATGATGGAGGCGCTGGCCGAGCAGTTCGGCACCGCCGCCGAGTTTGACGATCCGCCGGGCGGAATTTTCCTCTGGGTCAAGCTGCCGGACAATGTCGATACGATGAAACTCTATCAGGCGGCGCTGGCGTCCGGCATCGCGATCAATCCCGGCACGGAATGGTCGGTCAATGCAGGACACAGCAAAAGCCGTTTGCGGCTGTGTTTCGCCAGTCCGTCGGTGCAGGAAATTCGCGACGGCGTCGCGGCGCTGGCGGAGGTCTGCCGCCGCGAATTCGGCGTGCCCAGCCGCAGCGCGAATGTGGAGCGCAAGGTGAGGGGGTAGAGATAGCGTCATCCTGAGGTGCTCACCCGCTCTTGCGGTGAGCCTCGAAGGATGCGCGTTCAAAAGCCGTCGTCCTTCGAGGCTCGCAAGCGCTCGCACCTCAGGATGACGGCTTTTCTCTCCGCGTCGTCCCCGCGAAAGCGGGGACCCATAACCACCGGGTCTGGTTGTACGACGTGATGGTTCAGCGACCTTGCTGAGACCTTAGGGAGTATCGGTCCCCGCTTTCGCGGGGACGACAACTGTGGTGTTACGGGCTATCGGCAGAACTACGCTGCCGCGACGCCGCGCAGTTCGCCGGAGCCCGGCGGCGGGATCGGCTGGCCGTCGTCGGCGTATTCATTGAGCTTGTTGCGCAGCGTCCGGATCGAGATGCCGAGAATGTTCGCGGCATGGGTGCGGTTGCCGAGGCAGTGCTTCAGCGTCTCGAGGATCAGGTCGCGCTCGACATCGGCCACGGTGCGGCCGACCAGCGCCCGCGTCACCTGCTCGGCGGCGAAGGTCGCATGCGCCACCGCCGGCGGCGTCTTCGCCGTGTCGAGACGGTCGCCGTCCGGTGAGAGAATAGCATCGGGACCGATCTCGTCGCCGCTCGCCATCAGCACCGCGCGGTGCATGGTGTTTTCCAACTCGCGGACGTTGCCCTGCCAGCGGTTGGTGGTCAGCACGCGCCGCGCCTCCGCCGAAATCGGGCGCAACGCGACGCCGTTGGCGTCGGCGTATTTCTTGGCGAAATGCTGCGCCAGTTCGAGAATGTCGGCGGGGCGGTCGCGCAGCGCCGGGATCTTCAGGTTCACAACATTCAGACGGAACAGAAGATCCTCGCGGAATTTGCCTTCCTTGACGGCGTCCGCAAGATTTCGGTTCGAGGTCGCGATGATGCGGATGTCCACCGGAACGGGGCGGGTGCCGCCGACACGGTCGATCACGCGCTCCTGGATCGCGCGGAGCAGCTTGGATTGAAGTCTGACATCCATTTCCGAGACTTCGTCGAGCAGCAGGGTGCCGCCGGTGGCTTCCTCGAACTTGCCGATACGCCGGGCGATCGCGCCGGTGAACGAGCCCTTCTCGTGGCCGAACAGTTCGGACTCCAAAAGGTGTTCCGGGATGGCGGCGCAGTTGATCGAGATGAACGGCTTCCGGGCGCGGTTTGAGCGGGTGTGGACATAGCGCGCCAGCACCTCCTTGCCGGTGCCGGATTCGCCGGTGATCATCACCGAGGCGTCGGAGCCCGCGATCTGCTGCGCCAGCTTCACTACCTTGGCCATGGCATCGTCGCGATAGATCAGATCGCGCGAGTCGTTGGCGACGGCGGCGAGCACCGCGGCGATCAATTCCGGATCGGGCGGCAGCGGGATGTATTCTTTCGCGCCGGCATGGATGGCGGCGACCGCGGCCCGCGCATCGGTGGTGATGCCGCAGGCGACGATCGGAACATGAATGTGTTCGGCCTCCAGCCGGATCACGAGATCGCGGATGTCGAGGGCGACATCGACCAGCAGCAGGTCGGCGCCCTTGCCGCCGCGCACCACGCGCATCGCCTGTTCACTGTCCTCGGCGTGGGTCACCGTCGCGCCATTGTCCATGGCGATCTTGGTGGCGGTGGTAAGCTGGCCCTTCAGTGTGCCAACGATGAGAAGCCGCATGGTGGTCTCCTGTTATTAAGCCTTGCGAGGGTCCGGGCCATTTTCGGCCTCGGTTTGCTCAAATGGTCAGGCGCGTTCCGCCTTGATGATTTCAGTCATGGTGACGCCGAGCTTGTCCTCGACGAGAACGACCTCGCCGCGTGCGACCAGCCGGTTGTTGACGTAGATGTCGATGGATTCGCCGACGCGGCGGTCCAGTTCGAGCACGGTGCCGGGGCCGAGCCGCAGCAGATCGGCGACATCCATCTTGGAGCGGCCGAGGACGGCGGAGACCTGAACCGGAACGTCGAACACCGCCTCGAGATCGGCGGCAATCCGTCCGACATGATCGTCGTCGTCGTAATAGTTCTGATCCTCGGCGACCGGCGTATCGGCGGCGTTGAGATCGGGAAGCGGGACGGTGCTGTCTGTGTCGCTCATGGTCGGTCCTCATGGCCGGGAATACCGGCCTGATTGCGGGACGCCAGATAGCGCCCGACAAGTTCGCTGATTTTCGCTTCGATGGTGGCTCGATCCAGCGTCACGCCGCCGTCGGCCCATTCGATCTTGCAGTCGCCGGTGGCGATGTCCGGCTCGACCAGGATCACGAGTTTTCCTTCGAAGCCGTTGCGCTTCGCCAGTTGCTCGATCTGCGCGCGCGCGGCGTCGTATAACGCATCGTTGATCCGCACCACGATGTGCGGGGTCGAGGTGAGGTGCCGGAAGCAGTCGCTGACCAGCGCCATGACTTCGGTGAGCGGTTCGGCGGCGATCATCTCCGCGCAGAGCTTGCGGGCAACCGAGAGCGCGACATCGACGGCTTCGGTCTCCATCCGCTCCTCGATGGTCGCGAAGCGGCCGGCGATGGCCCTGATCGAAATTCCGATTTCCTCGAGCGCCAGCGCCGCACGCCGGTCGCTTTCCGCCTTGGCTTCATGGCGCGCGGCCTCATAGCCGGCGCGATAGGCGCGTGCTTCCGCGTCCGCGATCTGCTGCGCGACCTCGATTGCGGTCGCGGCACGTTCTTTCGCGACGTCGGGAGCGGCGAAGTCGAGATCGAACAGGAATTTTGCGGGTGCGCCCATCAGTACACCAACTCGTCGTCAGCACGGTTTTTCTGCAGCATGATTTCGCCCTTGGCCGCGAGATCCTTGGCAAGGTTGACCAGCAGCGCCTGCGCCTCGTCGACGTCGCGCAGCCGCACCGGGCCTGCCGCGGCCATGTCGTCCAGCAGCATCTTGGCGGCGCGGCTCGACATGTTGCCCATGAAGAAGTCGCGGACGGTCTCGTTGGCGCCCTTCAGCGCAATACCCAGCTTGTCCTTGTCGACATGGCGCATCAGCGTCTGGGCCGAGCCGGCGTCGAGCTTGACGAGATCGTCGAAGGTGAACATCAGCGCCTTGATGCGTTCCGCGGCCTCGCGATTGTCCTCTTCGAGCGAGGTGATGAAGCGGGTTTCGGTCTGGCGGTCGAAGTTGTTGAAGATTTCCGCCATCACCTCATGAGCGTCGCGGCGGCGGGTCTGCGACAGGTTCGACATGAATTCGACGCGCAGGGTCTGCTCGACGCGTTCGATGACTTCCTTCTGCACCGCTTCCATCTTCAGCATGCGGTTGACGACGTCGAGCGCCATGTCCTCGGGCAGGATCGCCAGCACCCGCGCGGCGTGCTCGGGCTTCAGCTTCGACAGCACCACGGCGATGGTCTGCGGGTATTCGTTCTTGAGGTAGTTGGCGAGAACCTCTTCCTGCACATTGGAGAGCTTCTCCCACATGTTGCGGCCGGCCGGGCCGCGGATCTCGTCCATGATGCCGTGGACCCGGTCCGAGGGCAGATACTGCTGCAACAGCCGCTCGGTGGCGTCGAAGTTGCCCATCAGCGCGCCGGATGCCGACATCCGCGAGACGAATTCCAGCATCAGGTCTTCGACGACATCGGCTTCGACGGTGCCGAGCGACGACATTACCAGCGACAGCTCGCGCACCTCATCGTCGTCCAGCATCGACCAGATCTTGCCGCCGTACTGCTCGCCGAGCGCCAGCATCATGATGGCGGCGCGCTTCGGCCCCGACATCGGCTTGGTCTTGGCGCGGCCGTTCTGACGGCTGGCCAGCGTGGCGACGACACCGGCTATGTCGTTGGTGTTCTGGGCGTTGTTGTTTGTCAGCGCGGGTGCGTTTGCCATGTCGGATTAAGCCGGTTCTGAAAGCCACTGACGAATGATGGAGGCGGTCTCGTTCGGATTGCGGTCGGCGAGCTCGCCGACGCGGTGCACGGACTGGGCGTGGACCTGGCCCTGGACCTGGGCGACGTCGATCATCTGCGCGGTCGCGTTGTTGGCGATCTGCGGCTGCGGGTTGGTCGGTGCCGGCGGGGTTTCCGGCAGGGCCGGGAGCGCAGCGTGTTGGGCGGCGGCATCGGCGGCGAGCACGCGCTTGAGCAGCGGGCGCACCACCATGAACACCACGATAATGCCCAGCACGAACATCACGCCCAGTTCGACGAAGTACATGATGTCGTCCTTGGTGAACTGGAACATGCCGAGCAGGCCCTTCGGCGTCTCCGCCGGGATCACCGACGGCACGTCCGCGAACCGCAGGTTGACGATCTCGACCTGGTCGCCGCGCTTCTGGTCGAAGCCGATCGCGGAGCGGACCAGTGCGGCGATACGGTCGAGGTCTTCCTTCGCGCGGGCCGCGTAGACGACCTCGCCCTTGTCGTTCTTGCTGTAGCTGCCGTCGACCAGCACCGCGACCGAGATGCGGTTGACGCGGCCGGCCTCGGTCACTTCGGTCTTGGTGACGCGGGAAATCTCGTAGTTGTTGATTTCCTCGCTCTTCTTGCTCTGGTCTTTCGCGGTGGCGCCGCCGCCCTGGCCCTGAGCGCCGGGCAACTCGTTGTTGACGGTGACCTGGCCGTCATTGGCATTCGCGGTGGCCGCGGATTCTTCGCGCGACTGGCTGGAGCGCAGCACACGGCCTTCGGGATCGAACTTGTCCGAGGTCTGGGTGATCTTGTTGTAGTCGAAGTCGGCGGTGAGCTGGACGCGGGCGCGGCCGGAGCCGACCACTGAGGAGACGATGGCCTCGACCTGGTCGCGCATGCGCTTCTCGAACGATGCCCGGCGCTCGTCGCCGCTGCCGCCATCGGCCGCGCCGTCGCCGGCGGCGCCGTTGGCCAGCAACTGGCCGCTTTCGTCGACAATGGAGACGCGCTGCGCCTTCATGCCGTTGACAGCGGAGGCGACGATATGACGGATGGCGCGGACCTGCTGCGGTTCGAGCGCGCCGCGGACGCGCAGCACGATCGAGGCGGAAGGCTCAGGGGTTTCGCGGGAGAACAGCGGCCGTTCCGGCAGCACCAGATGCACGCGCGCGGCCTGAATGCGGTCGATGGCCTTGATGGTGCGGGCCAGTTCGCCTTCGAGGGCGCGCAGATGGTTGATGTTCTGGACGAAGCTGGTCGAGCCGAGGGCGTCGGACTTGTCGAAAATCTCGTAACCGACGCCGCCGCCCTTGGGCAGGCCGCCTTCGGCGAGTTTCATGCGCAGCCGGGTGATCTTGTCCTTAGGCACCTGGATCACGGCGCCTTCGTTCTTCATCTCGTAGGGAATGCCCTGGCGTTCCAGATCCTTGATGATCGCCGAGGAGTCTTCATAGGTGAGGTCGGTGAACAGCGTGGCCATCGGCGGCGTGGTGACGCGCATGATGACGAAGCCAAAGAAACCGACGAGAGCCAGCGTTACGGCGGCCATAGCCGCCATCCGCGCCGCGCCCAGACCTTTCAGGAAGGAAAACAGACCCTGCAACGACCTAGTGTCCCGTATCCGACGTTCGCCCCACCTCGTAGCGCCTTCCGAGCGAACGTCGGATACGAAAGGACACTAGCTAGTTATGATTCTCGTGATCCTTTGGTTCTGACATTCGTAAAAGTACCGGCCGCGAAGGGATACGAATGTCAGAACCGGATCACGAGCCCCACAGATTCGGCGCCGCGCACCGACTGGGCAGAATTTGCCTATCTATGGTTTCCATATGGTTAACGCCGGTTAACGGCTGGGGAGAAAAAGCGGAAATGCCGAAAGCCAGCTTCCCGCGAGGGAGCCGGTTTTCGGAAAATTGCGATGAAATCGGGAAGGAAGACTTACTGGCGGTACTGCTGGATGCGGGTGGTGCGCAATCCGGCCAGACCGTGCTGGTCGATGGAGAACTGCCAGGACAGGAATTCGTCAACTGTCAGGGTATAACGGCTGCAGGCTTCCTCAAGGGAGAGGAGACCCCCGCGGACCGCGGCCACAACCTCGGCCTTACGGCGGATAACCCACCGTTTGGTACCGGGCGCGGGAAGATCCGCGATCGTCAGCGGACTGCCATCGGGCCCGATGACGTACTTCACCCTCGGGCGGTGGGGTTCTGTCATGGTGTAC
>JAFVHU010000064.1 GCA_017474385.1 Afipia sp.
ACAATCCTCGCCGAACGACATCGCATCAAGCGGGCCACCATCGCAAACCGCCGCTTGCAGCACCGACTGCAGGCCGCTTAAACTCTAACCCCTGATGAGCCAGAGCCTCCGTTCTCGAAATGCCTGATCAGTCTCAAATTATCTGACGACGGACAAGGCGTCTCACAGCCCTACCACGCGCCTGAAGATCGCCAGCTAAACGCATGCTCCCTGTAATGTGAGATCGAGTGATGCGCGCGGACGTGGAGCGTAGGGAAGCCGTTACTCCGCCGCTTCCATCGTCGGCTCGCTCAGGTTCTTCCCATCGAACGCGCGACGCGCTTTGTCAACGGCATCTCTATGTTCCACGGTCCAATTATAGAGGGCTTGGAACGGCTTCTTAAGCGTGCGCCCCAAGGGCGTGATGCTGTATTCGACGGCAACAGGCGATACGGGGATGACGCGACGCGCGACAATGCCGTTGCGCTCCATGCGTCTCAGTGCCTCGGTGAGCGCCTTTTGCGTGACCCCGTCCATTTCGCGCTTCAATGCGTTGAATCGCAACGGACCCGACCTCAATGCCGCGAGGATCAGGATCGACCACTTGTCGGCAATCTGATCAAGGATCAAGCGGCTTGGGCAGGTGGCATTTTGCGAGTTGCTTTGCTTTTTCATGGCGGTTTCCTCGAGGATACCTGGGCGATTCAAGGTACCTAATTGACGCTAGGTATATTCGGTATACTTGTTCGCGGCAACAGCAATTCTACAGTTTCGCTTCCTCATAGACTGCATTCTCAAGTTGGCGACGGAGCATTGATGAAAATCGCAATCATCTACGCACACCCGGTTCGCGAGTCGCTGAACGGCTCGCTGCTCAACGTCATGGTCAAGAGACTCGAGGCCGGCGGGCATTCGGTTCAGGTCTCCGACCTCTATGCAATGGGGTGGAAGGCGGTGCTGGACGGAGATGACTTTCTGAATCGCGAGCCTGGAGCCAGGCTGGATCCGATGCTGGATTCGAAACAGGCCTACGCGGAAGGCAAGCAGAGTCCGGACATCGCTGCTGAACAGGAAAAGCTCCTGACGGCTGACGCGGTTATTCTGCAGTTTCCGCTGTGGTGGTTCTCGATGCCCGCAATTCTCAAGGGGTGGGTCGAGCGCGTCTACGCATACGGGTTTGCCTACGGAGTGGGCGAGCATTCGAAACTGCGTTGGGGCGACCGCTATGGCGAAGGCCTCATGACCGGCAAGCGGGCGATGTTGGTCGTCACCGCTGGGGGCTGGACTTCGCATTACAGCCCGCGGGGTATCAACGGCCCCATCGACGACCTGCTGTTTCCGATCCACCACGGAATTTTGCACTATCCCGGGTTCACGGTGTTGCCAGCGTTCGTCAGCTATGGAATTGGCCGCGGTCGGGTCGACGACGTTCAATATCAAGCCGTCGCTTCCGCACTCGAGAAGCGCATGGATGAGCTCTTCACTACCGAACCCATTCCGTTCCGACGCCAGAACGCTGGCGACTACGAGATTCCGGCACTGACCTTGCGCTCCGAATTGGCGCCAGGCGTGGTCGGCTTCGCCGCGCACCGCAGCGATTTCAAGTAGGGCAGGGCAGGTTGCCGCTGCATCCTCAAACCTGAAGAGAGAAAACATGAAAGCAGTACGATTTCACAAGACCGGCGGCCCTGAAGTCCTTGTCTATGAGGATGTGCCTGACCCGACGCCCAAGGACGGAGAAGTCCTGATCAAAGTCGAAGCCGTCGGGCTCAATTTCGCTGACGTGATGCGTCGGCGCGGCGACAAATATCCGGAGCCGTCGCCCCCTCCGTTCATCCTGGGAGCAGAAGTTGCGGGCACGATCGCCGCGATTGGAAAAGGGGTCACGTCGGTTGCAGTCGGAACCCCGGTGCTTGCGACGCCCGGCGCCGGTGGATACGCGCAATACATCTGCGTGCCCGCAGAAAGGGCCATACCGCGCCCGCCTGGCCTTGAAGCCGTACAGGCGGCGGCGATCGTGGGGCACGGGCTGACCGCCGCTCTCGCGCTTCGTAAAGCCGCGCGGCTTGCACCGGGCGAAAGCGTGCTGGTCGAAGCTGCGGCCGGTGGGGTGGGGTCCTTCGCCGTCCAACTGGCCAAGCTGTATGGGGCTGGCAAGGTTATTGCCGCCGCCAGTACACCCGAGAAGCGAGCAATCGCCGAACGACTTGGAGCGGATGCGTCGGTTGATTACACGGCGCCAGGCTGGGCCAAGAAGGTACGGGAGCTAACGAACGGTCGGGGCGTGGACGTGGTGCTGGGGATGGCCGGCGGTGAAACTGTTGCTCAGGCGCTCGATGCGATGGCGCCGTTTGGCCGAATGATTTTTATCGGCCAGGCGAGCGGCAAAACGGCCCTGATCGACCCGTGGCAGTACACGGTTCCGAACTACACCATGACCAGCTTCTACATCGGCGCATATCTTGCTTTCCCGGACCTCATCCAGTCTACGCTCGGCGAGATTTTCGGCTTCATCATGAGCGGAAAGCTGTCGCTTCAGGTGGGTACGGTTCTGCCGCTTTCGCAGGCGGCAGAAGCGCAGCGGCTTCTGGAAGGCCGAAAGACCACGGGCAAAGTTGTGCTGCAGCCCTGGGTCGATGCCTGAACCGTCGAGGAGTTTCACCGTACGGCGCCAGAGAGCTGGCGCCGTACGGCTCAATGCTCCGGAGGCGGCACGTACTCGCATCGCGACCGACTGATCTACCTAGGTGTTTAGTCCCGGCATTTGATGGACCGGATTTAGTCTGAATCGTTCTGGCTCTTTTGTCCACGTTTTGGCGATGAATTCGTAGGGTGTAAGGCCCTTCAGGGTCTTGAGACGCCTGCCGTAATTGTATGCGTTGA
>JAFVHU010000065.1 GCA_017474385.1 Afipia sp.
CACGGCTCGCCACCAGCGGCGGCGCGATGAGATCACGTTCCTGATCATGCTGTATTCAAACCCATCCGGGCTGCGATAGCAATTGGCCCGGCCACGCGTGGCTGCTTTGTTTGTGGCGCAGGATCGGATTTAATCGGCGGATGACATCCACCGTCCCCACAACGACCCGCTCAAGCGCATCCCGGCGCGGCGCGCTCACCTCATCGATCCTGATCCTGTCGAACCTCGTGCCGCTGGCGGGAATTCTGTTCTGGGGTTGGGACACCTTCGTCCTGCTCTGCCTGTACTGGCTGGAAACCGCGGTGATCGGGTTCTGGACCATTCTGCGCGCCGCGACGATGTCCCGCGATCCGGGATCGGCGGCAGGCCGCAGCATCGCCGGCACGCTTGCCCTTGCCGGATTCTTCACCGTGCATGCCGGGCTGTTCATGTCCGTGCACATGCTGTTCATCTACACGCTGTTCGCCGGGCCGTGGACCGGGCGCATTCATGACGCGCGGGATTTCATCCGCCTGATCGTGATCGGCAAGGATTTATGGATCCCGCTGCTGGCGCTGTTCGTGGGTCAAGGCGCGATCTTCGTCAACGACATGGTCAACCGTTTCGTGTTTGCGAAAACGCCGCCGGCCAATGCCGACACCGGCGAAATCATGGGCGGTTTCTATACCCGTATCGTGATCATGCATGTGGCGATCATGGGCGGCGCGTTCGTCGCGCAGGCGATCGGCACAGCAGGACCGCTGATCGTGCTTGTGCTGCTTAAGATCGCGATTGAAATCAGGTTTCAGATGGGGGCAACCCGACAAGAGCCTCAGTCGGTGAAAGTGGCATCATGAGCGTTCTTCAGCAGACTAAAAAACGTATCTCATTTCGTGTGCGACTGCTCCACGCCGATCGCTTGGATTGTTGATCTAACGACGAGACAACATCCGAATCTTCAACCAGTGCTTCGTAAGTAGACGCGCAAAACAAAACCGCCCACCTGATCGACAGGTGGGCGGCTTCGTTAGCCAGTCAGGGAGACGGGGCTTGTCTTATCCCTGCGGCTGATCGTTCGGCGGCGTCGGGCGCTGCTTGTGCTGCGCCATAAAGGCGTCGAACTCTTCCTTGTCCTTGGCGTGACGCAGGCGGTCGAGGAAGTCCTTGAACTCGGTCTGCTCTTCCTCGAGACGGCGCAGCGTCTCCATGCGGTAGTCATCGAAGGCGCGGTTGCCGCTCGAAGGCGCGTAGAAGCCGCGGCCTTCCATCCGGCTGCGCATCCGCTCCATCTTGTACTGCATGCGCTCCATCTTGTCGGCCCAGCGGCCGTGACGATCGTGAGACCAGCAACCCATGTTTCTGCTCCAGAGTGTGTAAGCGAGGGCGGCCAAACCCAGCGGCCACCAGATGATGAAACCGGCAACGATCAGGATGATCCGCCCGGGGTGAAAACGCGGCTGCCAGTCGTGCCGCGAGTCGTAGCTGTCATGATGCGGTTCGGCCCAGTCCGGGCGGCCCCATCGGTCGAGACGTGCAGTGTTGGCGTTTGCGGTGTTCGCCATAGGCGTCCTCCCAGTTTTCACGTGCCCGTGAATGTAAATAACATTTACATAGATAAAACATCCCGGGATTTTGTCAAGCGGGGGCCCCAGGGCTCCCGAAAAATTATTTGGGCGGACGGTGGTGGTGGTCGGTCGGGAACCCGAGACCCCTGAGGTAAATCAGCACGCCCGCTTCCAGCAGGTCCTCCGCCGACATCGGCAACTTGCGGCGCGCCGCGTCGCCGCGTCCGAACAGCGACGCAATGCCATGCGACATCGACCAGATGTGAAGCGCCATCATCATCGCGGGCGGGCGCGGCACGCCCGGAGGCGCCATCGCGACGAGCCGTTCGGACGCCGCGCGAATGATCGCGAACGCGCGTTCGGAAGCCACAAGCAGCGCCGGATTGCTCTCGAGCGGCACCCCGGATTCGAACATTGCCGAGTAATATGCGGGGTTTTCGCGCGCGAACGCGAGATAGGCCTTGCCGACCCGCTGGAACGCTGTCGGCGTATCGGGGCGGCCATCGTCCCAGGCCGCAGTGAGCTGAGATTCGAATTGTTCGAAGCCTTGCTGCGCTACACTGGCGAGCAACTCGTCGCGATCGCGGAAATGGCGATACGGCGCTGCCGGGCTGACACCGGCCGAGCGCGCGGCCTCGGCGAAGGTGAAACCCGCCGGGCCCTTGTTCGCAATCAGATCGAGCGCGGCTTGCACCAGCGCCTCCTTCAGATTGCCGTGATGGTAGCCGCCCTCGCGGCGGCCGCGGTTCTTCCAGCTCATTTTGCGTATCTACTCATGTAAACTCCTTTTACATGAGTCAGGCGGCGGCGTCACTAAACCTTTGTCCCCGTTGGCGAAGGCCCGCAGATCAAATCGACGGTTCCTTTGGCGATGGCTTCCAGCTCTGCGCGCGGCACGCGGGCACGGGAACGGATCGCCAGCGCCTCGACTGTCGATGCCGCGATCTGGGACAGGATCTGCACATTCGCTGTCGGCGGCAGTTCGCCGGTTTCAACCGCGACCTGGAAGCGTTTGGCGAGCGTGCGCTGGGTCGAGCCGAGCGCCCTCTGCACAAGAGGGCAAATCTCCGGATCGGCCATCGCTTCGGAGGTCGCCGTCATCACGGTGAAGCAGCCACGCGGACCGTTTTCACCGGCGAGATAGACGTCGAGCGCCGTGGCATAAATCGTTTCCAACATCTGCCGCAGCGTCAGCCCGGGCGCGAAAGCCGGGGCGAACTTTGCCGCCATCTCAGCGCGATAGCGCTCATAAGCCTTGAGAAACAGCTCCCGCTTGTCGCCGAATGTCCCGTACAGGCTCGGCCGGTTGATCCCCATCGCCTCGCTGAGATCGTCCAGCGAAGTCGCGGCGAACCCGCCATCCCTGAACGTGTCCATGGCCTTGCCGAGCGCCACATCCGGCTCGAAGGCGCGCGGACGGCCCCGCTTTTTCGGCGCTTCCGAAGGTGTTTTAGCCGGCTGTTTCTTTTTTTGTACCATATCGCAAATAATTCTCTTGACCGCATTTAATTTATGCGGAACGGTATAAAAATCAAGAACGGACCGGTTTCAACCAAGGAGACGCACCATGAAGTTCTATTTCTCCCCCCTCGCCTGTTCGATGGCAACCCGCATTGCGCTCTACGAAGCCGGCGCCGACGCCCGCTATCTGGAAGTCGATCCGAAATCCAAGAAGGTCCTTCAGGATAATTCGGATTTCTTCGCGGTGAACCCGCTCGGCCTGGTGCCGACCATCAGCACCGACGACGGCCTCGTTCTCACCGAGAACGCCGCGATCCTTCAGTATGTCGCCGATCGCTTTCCGGATGCCGGCATCGGATCGGGCACCGGCATCGAACGCAGCCGGTTGCATCAGTGGCTGTGTTTCATCGGCACCGAACTGCACAAGGGGCTGTTCCTGCCGCTGCTCGACAGGAAGGCTCCGGCTGACGTCCACGCCTATACGCTCAAGAAGGGCCTTTCGCGGCTCGACCATCTCAACAGCTACCTCGAAGGCCGCGAATTCCTGCTCGATCACTTCAGCGTCGCCGATGCCTATCTCGGCACGGTGCTGAACTGGACCATGGCGACGCCGCCGATCGACCTCAAGAAGTGGCCCGCGATCAACGATTACCTCACGCGGTTCAAGACGCGGCCGAGTGTGAGGAAAGCGCTTGCCGAGGAGTTCGAACTCTACAAGGCCGAGATCGCGCGCCACAAGGCGGCGGCATAACTCTCTGACGGCAACTTGACGCGGCGATGCATCCCCTCGCATCGCCGCTATTTTTCGAGCAGCCTGCGCTCCGATTCCTTGAGCGACCTCGAAAACACCTTCGCGTCGTCGAAGGCGCGCGCCAGCACTAGCGCGCCCTGGATTTCCAGCACGGCATGTTCGGCCTTGCGGCGGGCGGCGCTCTTGTCGTTGCCATGACGCCGCAGGGCGGCCGCCAGCGCATCGACCCAGCCAGCGAAGTAGACCTTCACTTTTTCACTGAACAGATCGCGCGACGCGCCGAGCGCGACCACACCGACGAGACAGACGCGCTGGCCTGAACGGAAATAGTCATCGGTCGCGGCATACATGTCCGCGATGCCCTTCACGGGATCAGGCGAGGTGCGGAGCGGCGCATAGATATTGTCGGCGAACCAGCGATCGATGGCGGCAAGGACCTCGTCCGCCATCTGCTCTTTGCCGCCGGGAAAGAAATTATAGAGGCTGCCCTTGCCGAGGCCGGTGGCGTCCGAGATCCGCGCCAGCGTGGCGCCCTCATAACCATGCGCGCGGAACACTTCGGCCAGTGAGGCCAGAATGTCTCCGCGTGCAGCATCGGTCTTCGCCATTGCAGTCCTCGCCGGTCTGCTCACTTCGGAACCGGCGCCAGGCCAGGAACATCCGCAGGCCGCGCGCCCGGCGCGGGCCAGTGAAACCGCCGCTCCGCTTCCTTGATCGCGACATCGTTGATGCTGGCTTCGCGCCGCTTCATCAGGCCGTGTTCGTCGAATTCCCAGTTTTCATTGCCATAGGACCGGAACCAGTTTCCGGCATCGTCATGCCATTCGTACTGGAAACGCACCGAGATAAAATTTTGGTCGAACGCCCACAGATCCTTGATCAGGCGGTATTCGTGCTCCTTCGCCCACTTGCGGGTGAGGAATTCGACGATCGCGGCGCGGCCCTGAAAGAATTCCGAACGGTTACGCCAGATGCTGTCTTCGGTGTAGGCGAGCGAGACCTTCACCGGATCGCGCGAATTCCAGGCATCCTCCGCCATCCGCGCCTTCTGCGCGGCGGTTTCTCTGGTGAACGGCGGCAATGGCGGACGCGACATGACGAAACTCCCTGATTGTACCGATAGGTACAACTTGTACCATCAGTACAATCCGTCAAGCGCCGAACGCCAGCAAAATCTCAGGCCGCGTCCTGGTCGGCCTTCATGGCGATGCGCAGCGCCTTCGGAATCGGCCGGGCGCGGCCGCCGGAAACGAACGCGACCTTGACCCGTGCCTCGACCAGCACCTCGTCGCCGCGCCGGACTTCCTGCGCGAGCGTGATCGACGCGCCCCTGATGTCGGCGGGCACCGTCACGACCTCGAGCACGTCGTCCATCCGCGCGGGCTTGAGGTATTCGATCTGCATCGAACGCACCACGAAGGCGAAGCCCGGCGCTTCGTTTTGGGCTTCCGCGAACAGCGCATGCTGGTCGGCGCCGAGCAGCCGCAGATAGTTGGTGCGGCCGCGCTCCATGAAGCGCAGGTAATTGGCGTGATAGACGATGCCGGTGAAATCGGTGTCTTCGTAATAGACACGCACCTGCATGACGTGTTTGCCGTCGCGGATCGATCCGTCGAGATGAATGGTCATGTTCCAGCTTTTGCGCAAAACACCCGCCGGCGCAAGCACCGTACCGCGCTACGAGATGGCGGCTGCCGCGCCGCCCAGTGTCACCAGCACGATTTCAGGCGGAACGCCGAGACGGAACGGCATGATGCTGCAACCAAGGCCACCGGAGACGATCACATCGCATTTCTCGCGGCTGTGGCCATACGCGAACTTGCCGCCATAACGCGTGGGCACCACGGGCGACCAGCCGAACAGCCTGACCTGACCGCCATGGGTGTGACCGCTTAGTTGCAGAGCCACGCGCGCGGGCACCCGCACCGCAACGTCGGGCTCGTGAGCCAGAAGGATCACCGGCGCATCGTCTTTGACTTTCGCCAGCGTCGCGGAAAGATCGTCGACGCCGATGCGGCTGACGGGCCGGAAGCGCCGCGCGGGCAGATACGCCAGTTGATCGCCGAGACCTGCCAGCCAGAACGCGCGGCCGTTCTTGGTCAGGCGCTGTGCATCGTTCTCGTAAACCGGGATGCCGGCAGCCTCGAGCGCACGCCGCGCAATGGTGTGGCCATCGCCTCCGCGCTGGATCGCCTTGTCTTCCCACCAGTCGTGATTGCCGAGGATCGCATGCACGCCGAGCGGCGCCTTCAACCCTGCCAGTACAGGCGCCCATTCGCTGGCAGGAATATAGCGCGTCACCTGGCGATGCCCGGCGACGTAATCGCCAAGCATCACGATGACATCCGCGTTCAGGCGATTGGTGCGATCGACGATGCCCTGGATGCGCTCCAGCGACATCCACGGATCGCAGGCATGAAGGTCGGCGATGACGGCGATCTTGAGATGAAAATCGGCAGGCCATTGCGGCGGCGCGACGCTGTAGCGCGTGACCCGAAGCCGGGCCGGCTCGACACCGAATCCATAGGCTGTGGTCGAAGCGCTGAAAGCGCCAAGCCCGGCGATGAAACGGAGGAAATGTCGGCGAGAGATCATGAACGGTTAAATCGCGATGCACCCCATCCATGCTCATCAATTGGAGCGAAATTACGGTTCCCCGTCGCTCTCTCCATTGAATAGCCCGAACTGCGACGGATCGCGCGACGGCTCAGCCAGGCCGAGGTGCCGGAAGGCATGCGATGTCAACAGCCGCCCGCGCGGCGTGCGTTGCAGATAGCCGCACTGGATCAGGAACGGCTCGATGATGTCCTCGATGGCGTCGCGCGGCTCGGACAGCGCTGCCGCCAACGTCTCGACGCCCACCGGCCCGCCGCCGTAATGCATCGCGATGGTCGTCAGGTAACGGCGATCCATCGCATCGAGGCCGGCCTTGTCCACCTCGAGCGCGCCGAGCGCATTGTCGGCGATCTTGCGATCGATCGCGCTCGCATCCGCAGCCGAGGCGAAATCACGCACCCGCCGCAGCAATCGTCCCGCGATGCGCGGCGTGCCGCGTGCGCGGCGGGCGATCTCGTTGGCGCCGTCGGCGGTCATGCCGATGCCCAGCACCCGCGCTCCACGGACGACGATCTTTTCAAGTTCTTCTTCGGTGTAAAAGTTCAGCCGGATCGGAATGCCGAAGCGGTCGCGCAGCGGATTGGTGAGAAGCCCCGCGCGCGTGGTCGCGCCGACCAGTGTGAATTTTGCCAGATCGATCTTCACCGAGCGCGCGGCCGGACCTTCGCCGATGATGAGGTCGAGCTGGAAATCCTCCATCGCCGGATAGAGCACTTCTTCCACCTGCGGACTGAGCCGGTGGATCTCATCGATGAACAGCACGTCGCGCTCTTCGAGATTGGTGAGCAGTGCCGCGAGATCGCCGGCTTTGGCGATCACCGGACCTGAGGTCGCGCGGAAGCCGACGCCGAGTTCGCGCGCCACGATCTGCGCCAGTGTGGTCTTGCCAAGGCCCGGCGGGCCGACGAACAGCACGTGATCGAGCGCCTCACCGCGTTTGCGCGCGGCGTCGATGAACACCTGAAGGTTGGCGCGCGCCTGCTGCTGGCCGACGAACTCCGACAGGTTCTGCGGACGCAGCGAGGTGTCGCCGATGTCATCGGCGCGGCGTTCGGGGGTGACGATGCGGGGCGAAGTCATGCGGCACTCACTTCGACAATTCCTTCAGCCCAAGCCGGATGAGCTGCGCGGTCTCGGCCTTGTCGCCGGCGTTGCGCGAGGCCGCCGCGATGGCAGCCGCCGCCTGCGGCTGACCGTAGCCGAGATTGACCAGCGCGGAAATCGCGTCGGTGACCGGACGCGGGGCGCGGTTCTCATCGAGTGCGCCCGAGAGATGCACTATCGCTGGATCAACCGTGCCGAAGGCCGGAGTCTTGTCCTTCAATTCAGTGACAATGCGCTCGGCGACTTTCGGCCCGACGCCCGGCGTGCGCGCCACCGCGGCCTTGTCGCGCAGCGCAATCGCATTGGCGAGATCGGACGGCGGCAAGGTGGAGAGCACAGCGAGCGCCACTTTAGCGCCGACGCCCTGCACGGTTTGCAGCAGCCGGAACCATTCGCGCTCCACATCGGTGCGGAAGCCGAACAACTTGATCTGATCCTCGCGGACATAAGTTTCGATGGCGAGCACCGCGGCGTCACCCGGTTGCGGCAGCGCCTGCAATGTGCGCGCCGAGCAATGCACCTGATAGCCGACGCCTTGCACATCGAGGATCACGTAGTCCTCGCCATAGGAATCGATCAGGCCTTTGAGTTTTCCGATCATCGGAAAGCCTCGACTGGATACACGAGCACGGCGACAAACCTCCCCTCCCCCTTGCGGGGAGGGGTCGGGGGTGGGGGTCGCATAGACAACAACTCGGAGTTACCCCCCACCCTAACCCGCCCCCGCAGGGGGGGAGGGAGCAGATCGCGCTCACCGTCACGCTTGATAATCGAAAGGTTCATGCGCCGGCGACTCTCAGCTTCAGCATCGCGCTCTGGCGATGATGGGCATGGGTGATGGCGATCGCCAGCGCATCAGCGGCGTCCGGCGTTTTCGGGTTTGCCTTTGGCAGCAGAACACCGAGCATGACGCGGATCTGGTTCTTGTCGGCGTGCCCGGCCCCGACCACGGTCTTCTTCACCTGGTTGGGCGCATATTCCGCGACCGCAATTCCGAACATCGCGGGCGCCAGCATGGCGACGCCGCGCGCCTGGCCGAGTTTCAGGGTCGACGCCCCATCCTTGTTGACGAAGGTCTGCTCCACCGCGGCCTCCAGCGGCCTGAAATCACCGAGCACGCGGGCGAGACCTTCATGAATCGCCAGCAGACGTTCCGCCAGCGGCGACGTTTCGCGGGATTCCACCGAGCCGCAACCGACATAGATCAGCCGGTTGCCGTCGATGTCGATCACGCCCCAGCCGGTCCGGCGCAGGCCGGGGTCAATTCCAAGAATGCGAATCGCGTTGGCTGCCATCCGCCGATCATACGCGAATCCGCCCCCGGCGTCCGGGGGTCACAACAGGGTCCCGCGCAGGATCAGCAACGCCGCGCTGAAATAAATCATCAGCCCGGTGACATCGACGAGGGTCGCGACAAACGGCGCGGATGCGCTGGCCGGATCGAATCCCATCCTCTGCAATGCAAAGGGCAGCATCGAACCGGCCACCGAGCCGAAGGTCACGACGCCGACCAGCGCGACGGCCACCGTCAATCCGACCAGCACCCAGTGCTCGCCGTAATCATAGATACCGAGCTTCTGCCACGCCACGACCCGCACGAGGCCGATGGCCCCCAGCAGCGCGCCAAGAATGAGACCTGTCGGCAGTTCGCGCAGCATCACCCGCCACCAGTCCGCCAGTTTCACATCGTGCAACGCCAGCGAGCGGATCAGCAGCGACGTTGCCTGCGAGCCCGAGTTACCGCCCGAACTCATGATCAGCGGAATGAACAGCGTCAGGACCAGCGCTTTCCCAAGCTCGCCCTCGAAATGCTGCATGACACTGGCGGTCAGCAACTCGCTGACAAACAGGACCGCCAGCCAGCCGCCGCGTTTGCGGATCATGTCGAGGAGCCCGATCTGCATATAAGGCTCTTCGGTTGCCGACATGCCGCCGAACTTCTGCACGTCCTCGGTACTCTCCTCGATGATGGCGTCGATGATGTCGTCTACAGTCACGATGCCGAGCAGATGCCCGGTCTTGTCGATGACCGGCACCGCGAGCAGATCGTGCCGTGTGATCAGCCGGGCAACGTCTTCGCGATCAATCAGCGGGAATGTGGTGACGGGCTGGCGGGTTGGAGCCAGCGTCAGGATGTGGGCGGACGGCTCGCCTGAGATCAGCCGGCGCAGGGTCACCGCGCCGACAAGACGCCGCGTGACGGGATCGAGCACATAAATCGCATAGACGGTTTCGCGGGAGCGCTCGACCTTGCGAATATGCTGAAGCGTCTGTTCGACGGTCCAGTTGCCGGGAACGCTGACGAACTCCGTCGTCATCATCGCGCCGGCAGTGTTCTCCGGATAGGCCAGCAGGCCGACAATCGCGCCGCGGGACACGTCATCGAGTCCGGCCAGCAACTCCGTCTTTGCAGGCTCCTCGAGCTGCTGCACGATGTCCGCCGCCATGTCGGCGGACATGCCCGCAAGCAAGGGCGCGGCGACATGACGGGGAAGCGCCTCGATGATCTCGGTGCCGAAGTCCAGTTCGGGCTTGTCGAGAATTTCAATCGCGAAATCACGCGGCAGCAGCCGCACAACGTCCGCGGCGTCCGACGGGGGGAGCTTGTTGAGAATTTCGACGGTGTCGGCGGCGTGCTCGCCGATCAGGGTCGCGGCCAGAACAGCCGCATTGAAAGCGCCTTCCCGCGCTGCGTGGGTATCAGTCATAGCTCACCTTCAGGTTCTGCCGGCAACGGCAGGGTCGGTGAGCTGGAGCGCTCTAGACCACTGGGACCGTTGTCGGCGAAATACGTGGACTGTCGCTTGGCATAGTTGATTGGTTTCCAATGATGGGCGTCGAACGCGAGCGAACGCACCCCCCGCGGCTGACATGATCCTTCAGCAGCGCGTCGTCAAGAAAAAATCTTCGGGGGACGGTCCGGCCTTATGCGCTCATCTTGGCGGCGAGCGCGTCCGAGACCTCGAAATTCGCATAGACGTTCTGGACGTCATCATGCTCGTTCAGGAGGTCGAGCAGCTTGAACAGCTTTTCGCCGGTCTCGTCGTCGACCGCGATGGTGTTCTGCGGCTTCCACACCAGCGCCGCCTTGCGGGCTTCGCCGAATTTTGCCTCCAGCGCCTTGGCCACTTCGCGGAACGTCTCCGGCGACGCGAAGACTTCATGGCCGTCTTCGCCGGACGCCACGTCGTCGGCGCCAGCCTCGATCGCCGCTTCCAGCATGGCGTCGTCGGACGCGACCTTGGCGTCGTATTCGATCACACCGACGCGGTCGAACATGAACGACACCGAGCCGGTTTCGCCGAGGTTGCCGCCGGACTTAGTGAAGTACGAGCGGATGTCGGACGCCGCGCGGTTGCGGTTGTCGGTGAGCGCCTCGACGATCACGGCGACGCCGCCGGGGCCATAGCCCTCGTAGCGGATCTCGTCGTAGTTCTCGCCCTCGTTGCCGATGGCCTTCTTGATCGCGCGCTCGATGTTGTCCTTCGGCACGTTTTCCGCGCGCGCCGCGGTGATCGCCAGCCGCAGGCGCGGGTTCATCGCCGGGTCCGGGGTTCCCAGCTTGGCCGCCACCGTGATTTCGCGGGCGAGCTTGCCGAACATCTTGGACCGCATGGCGTCCTGTTTGCCCTTGCGGTGCATGATGTTCTTGAATTGTGAATGTCCGGCCATAGGGGTCTCTCGAGTATCGGGAATCGCAGGCATCATTAACGCAAGTGCCAGGCGGCGCGGCGTTATAGGCCCGGAACGGTGAAATTTAAAGGCAGATCGGCCGATTTTCGGTACGGCGGTGTGGGATGCCGACTCACACGGCGGGCAAGAGTTAACCATGAGTTCATGCCGAGGTGCGATACTGCCTCCTATTACTCATATTCTAGAGCTCTCCTTATGGCGTTCGGACTTTTTCGGAAGCGGCTGCCAGAACAGGCGAAGCCGGACATTGCCCCTGACGCGCCGGTCGCGACGCCCGAACCCGCTGCCGCGTCCGATCACGACTCGGCCCGCGAAATCCTCGAACTGCTTGAGCTCGAACTGGTCGCAATGATCCGCCAGCTCGAGCGCGCGGCCAATTCGGTGGCCAGCGGCGCGCAATCCACCGCCACCACCCTGTCCGCCATCCGCCATCGCGCCGACGCCCTGACCGACCGCACCAGCGACGCGCAGGCCACCGCCGAGACCTTCTCCCAGGCCGCGGAAAAGTTCACCCAGTCGGCCCACGGCATCGGCGCGCAGGTCCGCGACGCCAGCAAGCTCGCCGACGAGGCCAGCGAAGCCGCGCGCGAAGCCAGCCTCAATGTCGAGCGGCTGCGGGAATCCTCCGCCGCCATCGGCAATGTGGTCAACCTGATCGCGACCATCGCCAAGCAGACCACGCTGCTCGCGCTGAATTCGACCATCGAGGCCGCCCGAGCCGGCTCCGCCGGCAGGGGGTTTGCGGTCGTCGCGTCCGAAGTGAAGGCGCTGGCGGTCCAGACCCAGAGCGCCACCGAAGAGATCAAGCAGAAGATCGACGCCCTGCAACAGGACGCCGCGACGTCGTTCGACGCGGTCCATCGCATCACCGCCGCCATCAATGCGATCAAACCGGTGTTCGCGCATGTCAACGGCGCGGTGGCCGAGCAGAACGAAACCACCGGCGAAATCACGCAGAACGCAGCGTCGGCGTCGCAGTTCATCGCCTCGGTGGGAACGAGCAGCGCGGAAATCGACAACGCCGCCAAGGAAGCCGAAACCCACGGCGAGAGCGTGGCGCAGGCCGGCAAGGCCGTGACGATGTTCGCCGAAAAGCTGAAAACACGCTGCGCGGTGCTGTTGCGCCAGAACGAGAACGAAGAGCGCAAGGCCGAGCGCATGCCTTGCCGTCTTCAGATCGAGATCGCGACCCGGCCGACTCCGATCAAAGCCGAAGTGTTCGAATTGTCGGTGGACGGCATCCTGATCAGCGGTGCGGGTGCCGCTGCGATCCCGTCGCACGAAATACTGAGAGCGACGCTGGAAGAGATCGGCGCATGCAGCATCCGTATCAGCGGGCATACCGCCGGCGGCGCGCAGGCCGAGTTCGTCTCCCCTGATGCCGCACTCAAGGACAGGATCGAAGACAAGGTCTGGAGCATTCACGACGAGAACACCGAATTCGTGACGCGCGCCATGGAAACCGGCGATGCGATCACCAAGATTTTCGAGAACGCCGTCGCGAAGGGCGATATCACCCTCGAGGATCTGTTCGACGAGGACTATGTGAAGATCGAAGGCTCCGATCCGGTGCAGTACCGCACGCGTTTCCTCGACTGGGCCGATCGCGCCCTGCCGGAAATCCAGGAAGCAACGCTCGCACACGATGCGCGGGCAGCCTTCTGCGCCACGATCGACCGCAACGGCTATCTGCCGGTTCACAACAAGATGTACTCGCATCCGCAGCGCGCGGGCGACGTCGCATGGAACACCGCGAACTCACGCAACCGCCGCATCTTCAACGATCCGGCAGGATTGGCCGCGGGCCGCAACACCCGCTCCTATCTGATCCAGAGCTACGCCCGCGACATGGGCAACGGCAAAACCATCATGATGCGCGAGATCGACGTGCCGATCCGCGTCAGGGGCCGTCATTGGGGTGGGTTCAGAACGGCCTACAAAATCTAAATCACCAGAACGCCGGCACGGCCCGTTCCAGCAACGGGCCGATCCGCACCGCGGCAACGCGTGTGGCAAGACCTGTCGCATCGTCGGTCTCGACCGCAAGGCCGCTCAGCGTTCCGACGCCGTCCGCCGCCTCAAAACGTCCTGCCGGATAACCGCGCAGGAAGCGTCCCAGCGGCTCCTCCTTCTGCATGCCGATCACCGATTCGTAGTCGCCGGTCATGCCGGCGTCGGTCATGTAGGCGGTCCCGCCGGGAAGAATGCGGTGGTCGGATGTCGGCACATGGGTGTGCGTGCCGACCACGATGCTGGCCCGGCCGTCGCAGAAATAACCGATCGACTGTTTCTCGCTGGTCGCCTCGCCATGAAAATCGACGAGCACGGCATCGGCAGCCTCGCGCAGCGGGCAGGCGCTCAGTTCGCGATCCAGGATGGCGAACGGATCGTCGAACGGCGGCATGAAGACACGGCCGATGGCGTTGACGACCAGGGCGCGCTTGCCGCTTCTTGTATCGATCAGCGCTGCGCCGCGGCCCGGTGTGCCGGGCGGAAAATTCGCCGGACGGATCAGACGCGGCGCGCGGTCGATGAACACCAGCGCCTCACGCTGATCCCACGAATGATTGCCGAGCGTGATCGCGTCCGCGCCGGCCTCCAGCAGTTCGTGATAGATCGCTTCGGTGATGCCGAAGCCACCCGCTGCGTTCTCACCGTTCACCACAACGAGATCGAGTTTCCAGTCGCGGATCAGTCCCGGAAGCGTCTCGTTGACGGCCACGCGGCCGCTGCGCCCCACCACATCGCCGACAAACAGAATTCGCACTTACTAGTGTCCTAAATCCGAAGTTCGCCTGTCCTGGCAGCGTCCTTCCGAGCGAACTTCGGATTTGAAAGGACACTAGCATCATTATCACTCTAGTGTGGTTTTGGTTCGCAAGTCCGCACCGGCCCAGCTGCACAACAAGGCGGACTTGCGAACCACCACACTAGTGGCCTCGCAGATCAATCAGCTCGCGTTCCGTTAGCACACAATCGAGTTGCTCGTCGTGCGGAAGTCGCGGCACGGTCTCGATTTCCTGCACTGCAAAAGCAACACCGATAACGGTAATTTTCTTGACGGCGCGGAGATTTTCCAGCGTGCGGTCGTAATAGCCCCGGCCGTACCCAATGCGGTGACCGGCGCGGTCGAATGCCGCCATCGGCACCAGCACGATGTCGGGATCGACATCGGGCGCGTCAGAAGACGGCTGAAAAATGCCGTAAGGTCCGCGCACGAGTCCTTCCTCCGGCTGCCATTCACGGAAGATCAGGGCGTGATCGCGCGCGATAATCACCGGCAGCGCCAGCACGGCGCCCCTGTCCGCAAGCGCGCGCATCAATGGAAACGGATCGAGCTCGCTGTTAATCGGCGAGTAGCCTGCGACGATGACACCGCGCGGCAGTTCAACCGGCAGGGACGTCGCCGCGATGACCCTTGCGGCATCGGTGCGCGCTTCGACGCTCAGCGCGTCACGCTGCGCCAGCGCGCCGCGCCTGAAATCATCTTTCAGATTGTCGAGAAACCGATTTCCATCCACCGCGGAGAGTCCTTGTCACCTCTCCTGCGGGGAAGAGCGCGGAGGCGAAAAGAAAGTGCGAAGCCACGATGGCCGTTGAAGCACTCGATCCCGGAGCACCTACGAAAGTAGGTGGGCACCATGTGACCGGATCCACGGACCCGGTCAGGGACAGTTCCCTGAAGGATCGATAAGGCCCCGGGGATATTATGGCTTCTGACGCGCGACGCAGCCTCGCACGGGCAATGTAACCACGATCAGGGCTCACCGCCAGCGGCGTACGGGCAATTAACGTGGGGATTAACCGATCGCGATTCCGTTGCGGGCCGGGCGATTCAGCGCCTGCGCCATCTTTTCGATCCGCTCGGACGCCGAATTCAGCGCATTGGCGACCGCCGATTGCGTTGCCCGGGCACGGTCCGCCGCCACGACACGGACGTCGCGCAGCGCGTTGAGTTCTTCCTCGAGCGCGCGAATCCGCTGCCCGGCATCCACGAGTTCGTCAGCGACGGTGAGTGCAGCCATCACGGTCAGGCGTCCATCGCCGATTTCGCCGAACTTACCGCGCAGGCTGGCGATGCGGGCCTCGAGGCTTTCCGCCAGCCGCAGCAGCCGGCTTTCCTGCCCGGCTTCGCACGCCATGCGATATTGCCGGCCGTTGATGGTGACGTTGATGTGGCTCATGGCCAGCGTCCTGAATCCGAAGTTCGCCCCATTCTGCAGCATGTCCTTAAGCGAACTTCGGATTCAAAAGGACGCTGGTAGTTATAAATTCTAGTGTGGTTTTGGTTCGCAAGTCCGCAACCGAGTGCGCCGTGACCATGATGCGGACTTGCGAACCACCACACTATTCTCCGGAATCGATCACCGAGCGGATGGTGTCGATGGCGACATCGAGGCGTTCCGCGATCTCGCGGTTGGTTCGCTCCAGCGCGCGCGACCGCACCAGCGTCCCGTCGAGTTCGTTGGCAAGCCGCGAGCGATCGGCGCCGAGCGCCTGAATCCGCGCACCCAGTTCGTCGTCCGCGCGGTCGAACTCCCGGCGCCGCTCAACGGCGCTTTCGAGCGCATCGAGCGCGGCCGCCAGCCGGCGCGTCGCGTGTTCAATGTCACTCACCCCGGATGGGGCAGGTTCAGGATTGGCAAGACCGTTGGTACTGCGATCAGTCATCACGGAACGGACGCCCTTCGAACTCTGGCCCGGCATGAAAAGCGGCGGACCGGCAAGCATTTAGGCGGATAAATTTACGACCCGGAAGAGCCGCGCGCAACGCTGGCCGCAAGCTATGCACACAAAGCGAAAACTCAGAGCAGAAAGGCTGCAATGCCCTTGGACTCAAGGGTTTCGCGATGCTATCCACCCCCTGGAACGTTTCCCCGGCCGTGGCATTTTTGAGACATGCGGCCACTTCCCACACCGAATTTCAGGCGGACATCTCATGACTGTGCGTGTCGACCCTTCCCGTATGGCCAATGCGATTCGCGCGCTCGCCATGGACGCCGTCGAAAAGGCGAAATCGGGCCATCCGGGCCTGCCCATGGGCGCCGCGGACATGGCCACCGTGCTGTTCACGCAGTTCCTGAAATTCGACGCCAGCGACCCGGCCTGGCCTGATCGCGACCGCTTCGTGCTGTCCGCCGGTCACGGCTCGATGCTGCTGTACGCGCTGCTGTATCTGACCGGCAATTCGTCGATGACCATCGAGCAGATCAAGAATTTCCGCCAGCTCGGATCGTTGACCCCGGGCCATCCGGAAAATTTCATCACGCCGGGCATCGAGACCACCACAGGCCCGCTCGGCCAGGGCATCGCCACCGCCGTCGGCATGGCGCTGGCGGAACGCCGCATGGCGGCTGAATTCGGCGGCGACATCGTCGATCACCACACCTACGTGCTCGCTTCCGACGGCGACCTGATGGAAGGCGTCAGCCAGGAAGCCATCGCCTTTGCAGGGCACCTCAAGCTCAACAAGCTGATCGTGCTGTTCGACGACAACGGCATTTCCATCGACGGCGCGATCTCGCTGTCGGATTCGGTCGATCAGGTAAAGCGCTTCGAGTCGGCCGGCTGGGCCGCCGAGCGCGTCGACGGCCACGATCAGAAAGCCATCGCGGATGCGTTGACCCGCGCGCAAAAGTCCGACCGCCCCACCATGATCGCGTGCAAGACGACAATCGGCTTCGGCGCGCCCAACAAGGCGGGCTCGGAGAAATCCCATGGCTCGCCGCTCGGCGCCGATGAAATTGCCGGCGCGCGCAAGAACCTGAAGTGGGATTCGCCCCCGTTCGAGGTTCCGCAGGACATTCTGGACGCCTGGCGTGCAGCGGGATCGCGCGGCAAGGACGCGCACGCGGCATGGATCAAGACCATCGGCACCAAGGACGCGGGCGTTCGCTCCGAGTTCGATCGCCGCATGAAGGGCCAGCTTCCTGCCAAGGCACTTTCCGACGCCGTGGCGGCGATGAAAGCCTCGCTCGCCGCAAGCCCGAAGGACATCGCCACCCGCACCGCCTCCGAACATGCGCTGGAAATTCTCTGCGCAGCCGTGCCGGAAATGATCGGCGGTTCCGCGGACCTCACTGGCTCCAACAACACCCGCGTCAAGGGCATGGTCGCGATCTCCGCCAACAATTACGGCGGCCGCTATGTCAACTACGGCATCCGCGAGCACGGCATGGCAGCTGCCATGAACGGCATGGCGCTGCACGGCGGCCTGATCCCGTATTCGGGCACGTTCCTGGTGTTCTCGGACTACCTGCGTCCGGCGCTCCGCCTCGCAGCCTTGATGGGCGAACGTGTGATCCACGTTCTCACCCACGATTCGATTGGTCTGGGCGAAGACGGCCCGACCCATCAGCCGGTCGAGCATCTGGCGGCGTTGCGCGCGATCCCGAACTGCAACGTGTTCCGGCCCTGCGACACCGTCGAGACGCTGGAGTGCTGGCAGTTGGCCCTCGAAGCCAAGGAGCGTCCGAGCGTGCTGGCGCTGACCCGCCAGAATTTGCCGCAATTGCGGCTGGCGAACGACGCCGGCAACAAGTGCGCCGCCGGTGCCTATGAAATCTCCAGGGCCGACGGCGAGGCGAAAGTCTCGATCTTCGCGTCCGGATCGGAGGTCTCGCTGGCCGTCGACGCGCAGAAGCTGCTCGCGGCGCGCGGCATTCCGACGCGGGTGGTCTCCGTGCCCTGCATGGACCTGCTGCTGGAACTGCCGAAGGCCCAAAGAGCCGCCATCATCGGCAATGCCCCGGTGAAAATCGCCGTTGAAGCCGCGATTCGTCAGGGCTGGGATGCGGTGATCGGTTCCGACGGCATTTTCGTGGGCATGGATGGCTTCGGCGCCAGCGCGCCCTACAAGGACCTGTACCGGCATTTCGGGATCACCCCGGAGGCGGTGGCGGAGGCGGCGCAGGCTGCCCAGAAGGCCTGATAACCCTTGCTAGTGTGGTGGTTCGCCAGTCCGCAACGTATTTCCAGCACGCCCATTTGCGGACTGGCGAACCAAAACCACACTAGAATCATGGATTCTAGTGTCCTTTTGAATCCGAAGTTCGCTATAGAGCGCGCTGCAAAACGAGGCGAACTTCGGATTCAGGACACTAGAACATTCGGGATTCAGGTGATTGCATCAAAGCGTCATTCGGGGCAAAAACCGCCTCGAAAATCGTCATTTCCGAACCGTTGAGGAGAACTTGAATGGCAGTCCGTGTCGCGATCAATGGATTTGGCCGTATCGGCCGCAACATTCTGCGGGCCATTTATGAATCCAAGCGCACGGACATCGAGGTCGTCGCCATCAACGACCTCGGGCCGGTCGAAACCAACGCCCATCTGCTGCGCTACGATTCCGTGCATGGACGGTTCCCGGGCACCGTGACCGTCGAGGGCGACTCGATCAGCCTCGGCAACGGCAAGATCAAGGTCACCGCGGTGCGCGATCCGGCGACCCTGCCCTGGAAGGACCTCGGCATCGACATCGCGATGGAATGCACCGGCATTTTCAGCGCCAAGGCCAAGGCTTCGGCGCATCTGACCGCAGGCGCCAAGCGCGTGCTGGTCTCCGCCCCATCGGATGGCGCTGACGCGACCATCGTCTACGGCGTCAACCACGACAAGCTCACCAAGGATCATCTCGTCGTCTCGAACGGCTCGTGCACCACGAACTGCCTCGCGCCGGTCGCCAAGGTGCTGAACGACACCGTCGGCATCGAGACCGGTTTCATGACCACGATCCATGCCTATACCGGCGACCAGCCGACGCTGGACACCATGCACAGCGATCTCTATCGCGGCCGCGCGGCTGCGCTGTCGATGATCCCGACTTCCACCGGCGCTGCGAAGGCCATCGGCCTTGTGCTGCCGGAACTCCAAGGCAAGCTTGACGGCGTCGCGATCCGCGTGCCGACGCCGAATGTCTCGGTGATTGATCTCAAGATCGTCGCCAAGAAGGCGACCACCAAGGAAGAGATCAACGACGCGATCAAGCGCGCATCCCAGCAGGAACTGAAGGGCATCCTCTCCTTCACCAACGATCCGAACGTCTCGATCGATTTCAACCACGATCCGAGCTCGTCGACCTTCGCCATGGACCAGACCAAGGTTCAGGGCGGAACGCTGGTTCGCGTGCTGTCGTGGTACGACAACGAGTGGGGCTTCTCGAACCGCATGGCGGACACCGCCGCTGCGATGAGCAAGCTGATCTGATCTCACCGGCTCTCGCCGCAACCCGTTAGTCGCAACGAGTCCTGATGTCCGGATTTCGCACCCTCGATGATGTCGACGTGAAGGGAAAGCGCGTGCTGCTGCGCGTCGACCTTAACGTGCCGATGGACAACGGACGCGTGTCCGACACCACGCGTCTGCAGCGCATCGCCAAGACCATCATCGAGCTGTCGGAAGCCGGCGGCAGGGTTGTGATCCTTGCGCATTTCGGCCGGCCCAAGGGACCTGACCCGAAAGAGTCGCTGAAGCCGGTTGCCAATGCGCTCGGCTATGTCCTGCTGCGTCACGTCGAGTTTGCGCCCGACTGCGTCGGCCCCATTGCAGAGATGGCCGTCGCCGCAATGAAGGACGGCGAGATTCTCTGTCTCGAGAACACCCGCTTTCATTCCGGCGAGGAAAAGAACGATCCGGCATTCGTCGCTCAGCTTGCGAAGCTCGGCGACATCTGGGTCAACGACGCTTTCTCTTGCGCGCATCGCGCCCACGCCTCAACCGAGGGCCTCGGCCGCGTGCTGCCGGGCTATGCCGGCCGCACCATGGAAGCCGAGCTCGATGCGCTCGGCAAAGCGCTGGAAGAGCCGGTCCATCCGGTGATCGCCATTGTCGGCGGCTCCAAGGTCTCGACCAAGATCGACCTTCTGGAAAACCTCGTCGGCAAGGTCGATGCGCTGGTGATCGGCGGTGGCATGGCCAACACCTTCCTGCATGCGCAGGGTGTCGATGTCGGCAACTCGCTCTGCGAAAAGGATCTCGCCACAACGGCGCTGCGCATTCTCGTGAAGGCGAATTCCACCAACTGCGCGATCATCCTGCCGGTCGATGCGGTGGTTGCCGAGAAATTCGAAGCCAACGCGCCGTCGCATGCCTATGGCCTCGACGCCATTCCGGCCAACGGCATGATCCTCGACGTCGGCCCGCAGTCAATCAAACGCATTGATGCCGCAATCGACGACGCCGCGACGCTGGTGTGGAACGGGCCGCTCGGCGCATTCGAAATGTCGCCATTCGACCGCGGTACGGTCCAAGCCGCCAAATATGCGGCAGCACGCACCAAGGCCGGCAAGCTGGTGTCGGTCGCCGGTGGCGGCGACACCGTTGCGGCGTTGAACCACGCAGGCGTGGGCAAGGATTTCACCTACGTTTCGACCGCCGGCGGCGCCTTTCTGGAGTGGATGGAAGGGAAACCTTTGCCCGGCGTCGAGGTTCTTAAGATACGCTAAAATTTCAACGGATCTGGCGCTCTTGGCGCTGACCTAAGACCACGGAGAACAAGCACACATGGCTCGCATCACGTTGCGTCAATTGCTGGATCATGCTGCTGAGAACGACTACGGCGTGCCGGCATTCAACATCAACAACATGGAGCAGGCGCTGGCCATCATGGACGCCGCCAGTTCTCTCGATGCGCCGGTGATCATTCAGGCTTCGCGCGGCGCGCGGTCCTACGCCAACGACGTCATGCTCAAGCACATGATGGACGCGGTGACGGAAATCCATCCCTCGATTCCGGTCTGCGTGCATCTCGATCACGGCAACGAACCCGCCACCTGCATGACCGCGATTCAGGCCGGTTTCACCTCGGTGATGATGGACGGTTCTCTCAAGGCCGACGGCAAGACGCCGGGCGACTGGGATTACAATGTCGGCGTGACCAAGACCGTCACCGACATGGCGCATCTCGGCGGCATCTCGGTCGAGGGCGAACTCGGCGTGCTCGGCTCGCTGGAAAGCGGTGAAGGCGAGAAGGAAGACGGTCACGGTTTCGAGGGCAAGCTGTCCCACGACCAGTTGCTGACCAATCCGGACGAGGCCGTGAAGTTCGTCAAGGAAACCCAGGTCGACGCGCTGGCGATTGCGATGGGC
>JAFVHU010000005.1 GCA_017474385.1 Afipia sp.
TGACGGTGAGACCGGGGCCGGCAGCGATGCGGGCCTCCTGTTTCAAGCCAGTAACAATCAGGACTGGCAGCCCGTCGTGTGCGGCGTCCCCGCCCGCGCCTATAATCACATTCCGATCCCCACGAAGCGACTGTTAGTATTACGTAGATTCCGATATCGCGCCAGCGCCCACAGGGGGAAGAACTTAGAATACCCGTGGTATCGCAAATAGAACACACGTGGGAACCCGCCCCCGGTGTACTGCGGCTCAGTCCAAAGCCCGTCCTTGGCCTGAAATTGTATCAAATAGGCGATGCCGCGCTGAGTCGCCGGATGATCGACCTGCCCTGCCGCCATCAGGGCCAGCGTCGCCCAGGCCGTCTGCGAGGCGGTCGAATCAGCCTTCTGATAGCCCCTGTAGTCGAGCCGGTAGCTGTTGCCATCCTCGCCCCAGCCGCCGTCGCTGTTCTGGATCGCGATCAGCCAGTCCGCGGCCTTGGCCATCACAGGGTCCTTGTGATCGACACCAGCCGCGTTCAGTGCACATAGCACCGACCATGTGCCATAGACGTAATTAACGCCCCAGCGCCCGAACCATGAACCATCGGGCAATTGCGTTCGGCGCAAATACTCGACGCCTCGCGCCAGAGCCTCACTGGTCTTCACGGTCTCGCCGAGCTGCGCCAGCATCGAGACGCAGCGCGCGGTGACGTCCTCGGTCGGCGGATCGAGCAGCGCGCCATGGTCCGAGAACGGAATATTGTTGAGATAGTATTCGAGATTGTCGGCATCGAACGCCGCCCAGCCGCCGTCCTTGCTTTGCAGGCCGTCGATCCACTCGCGGCCCCGCGCAATCGACTCATCGTACTTGGTGCCGGCGTTGAGCGTCCCGCGTGCGCGGTCCATCGCCATGACGACAACGGCTGTATCGTCGAGATCGGGATAGTGCGCGTTGTTGTACTGGAACGCCCAGCCTCCCGGACGCACGCCCGGCCGCTTCTCGATCCAGTCGCCCTCGACATCGAGAACCTGCTTGGGCTTCAGCCAGTCCAGCGCGGCCTTTGCCGACGCCACTTCCTTCTCGCCGCCGACTTCGATCATCGCATGTGCGGTCAGCGCGGTATCCCAGATTGGCGACACGCATGGCTGGCAGTAAGCCTCGTCGTCCTTGATGACGAGCAGGTTCTCGATCGACTGCCGCGCCAGCACATAATGCGGGTGATCCTTCGGATAACCGAGCAGATCGTACATCATCACGGTGTTGGCCATCGCCGGGAAGATCGCCCCAAGACCATCGACGCCGTTCAAGCGCTCGGTGACGAACGCCACCGCCTTGTCGATGGCGCGCTGGCGCGGGGCTTTCGGAAACAGCGGATCGACAACGCGCAGAACCTTGTCGAGAAGATTGAAGCCCGTGAACCAGAGCTGGCTCTGATGCGGCGCTTTCGCCGTCATGCCGATGGACTTCGGGTCTTCCAGAAACAGTTCATCGATGCCGACGCCGAGCGGATTGCGCGCGCGCGGCTTCTTGTTCATCAGCACCAGCAACGGCACGATCACGGTGCGCGCCCAATACGAAATCCTGGTCAGGTGAATCGGAAACCAGCGCGGCAGCAGCATGATCTCCACAGGCATCATTGGCGCGGCACGCCATGTCACGACGCCGAACAGCGCCAGCATAATGCGGGTGAACACGTTGCTCTTGATCGCGCCGCCGCGGCGAAGCATCTCCTCGCGCGCTTTCTTCATATGCGGCGCGTCAGGCGAGTCACCGATCATCTTGAGCGCGAAGTAAGCCTTCACGCTGGCGCTCATATCGAACTCGTGGCCGTAGAACAGCGACCAGCCGCCGTTCGCGTTCTGGATACGGCGCAGATAGTTCGCGATCTTGCCTTCCAGCGCGGTGTCGATCGGCTCGGCCAGATAGTGCCGCAGCAGGACGTACTCGGCCGGAATCGTGGCGTCGGCCTCGAGCTCGAACACCCAGTGGCCGTCGGGCTTGCGATAGTCCAGCACGGCGCTGCTCGCGGCCGCAATGCTGGCATCGACAGCCGCCGCAGACGGTGCGGCGGCTCCGGCCTTGTGATCCTCGAGAGTCATGCCCTGCATGTCTGTCCGTTATCGCATTTGCAGCGCCAGATCGGCGGCGCGGTCGCCGGAGCGGATCGAGCCTTCGATGGTCGCTGGCAGTCCCGTATCAGTCCAGTCACCCGCGAGGAATAGGTTTTTCCACTCGGTGACCGGCCCTGGACGCATGGCATTTTGTTCCGGGGTTGCCTCAAATGTGGCGCGGCGCTCGCGCACGATCTGCCACGGCGGCAACGGGCCTTCCGCGACCTCATCACTAATGCCGGCAGCCTTGCAGATGTCGCGCCAGATGTCGCGGGCAAGCTGCTCACGGGGTACATTCACCAGCCGGTCAGCATCGCTGATGGTGATGGATAGCCGCTGCGGGAATGCGAACAGCCATTCGATCAGCCCGCCGATCACGCCCATCATCGGCGGCATATTGTCCGGCGGATCGTAGCGAAAATGCGCGTTAACGATGGCGCGGAACTTGGTCGGCGTCTTGAGGCCTGGCAGGATCGACGATGCGGAGCGCGGCGGAACCGCCAACACGACAACATCGGTAGGCGCGACGACAATCGTGTCGTCACCGAATTCCAGCATCGAAATGGACTCGCCAGCCATCAGCACCTGGCGCAGTTCATGGCCAAGATTGACGGTGCCGCCCTTCTCGCGGATCAGCTTCAACGCCGGATCGACCAGCACCGTGCTCAACCCTTCGCGCGCAATCAGCGGGCGGCACGACTTGCCACCGGCCAGCAGAGTCTCGCGCACGATCGCTCCAGCGAGGCCTGCGGAGCCGTCCGGCGGGTCGACATTCAGCGCAGCAAGCAACAACGGCTGGACCAGCCGGTCGTACAACATGCCTTCGCATTTGATCGTCTTGCCGACCAGCGCGTCGGTGCCTGCCCAACTTAACGGCGCAAGCGCAACGTAGTCACCAACACTCGTATCAGGCACACGGCGCGTTTTGTCGAACAGCCATGTCGGAATGCGTCCGTTGCCGAGATCGAGCATCCAGCGCTTGCCGGCTTTCAGATCGACAAAGTCGAACTGCGCACGCTCCGGTCCGACAAGACCGTGCTCGCTCCCGATCGACAGCGCATAGGAGCGCGCGTGAAGATTTCCCGACAACAGCAAATGATTGCCGTTGTCGATGACCATGTCCGTCGCACCATCATAGTACGAGCGGCAGCGGCCGCCGGCCTGCTGCGTCGCCTCGTGAACATGGACCTCGAATCCTTCATTCGCGAGCCGAACACCCGCGGACAGGCCGGAGACCCCGGCGCCGATGATATGAGCTTTTGCCATCAGATGAATGCATACCGAATGAGAATGAAGATCTTGGCGGCCTTGCTGAGCTTGACCGGCTTGCGCGGCAGCGCGAAGCCGCGCTCCACGAGCTTTTCGAGGATCGCGTGATAATACTCCGACATGATCTTCGGCGCACGGACGACACGGCGTGAATTGCGCGCCATGATGTCGTTCGACTTGGCGAAATGATCTCGCGCCTGCTTCAGAATGCCTTCGCATGCACGCGGCAGCCGCGGATCGGATGCGACCACCAATGGACCGTTGGACATGATGCCGGCCGCGTTGAGCGCTTCGCGCGGCAGATAAAGCCGACCAATCCCGGCGTCCTCGTCGATATCGCGCAGGATATTGGTGAGTTGAAGCGCGCGGCCGAGATGATGCGCCAGCAGAATGCCGTCCTCCTCACCGAAGCCGAACACCCGCACAGACAGCCGACCCACAGCGCTCGCGACGCGGTCGCAGTAGAGATCGAGCGTCCGTGCATCCGGCGCGCGGATGTCGGCGGGCACGTCCATCTCCATGCCGTCGATGATGGCGATGAAGTCTTCGCGCCGCAGACCGAACTGCTTCACGGACGGCACATAGTCGCGCAGGTGTTGCGGCGGCTTCCCGGCATAGAGGGCGTCGATATCGCGCCGCCATTGATCCAGCGCCTTGAGGCGCTCGGGACGCGGACCATCCGAGTCGGCGATGTCGTCCACCTGACGGCAGAAGCTGTAAATATAAAACATCGCTTCGCGCTGCTCGCGCGGCAGAATACGCATCGCCGCGTAGAACGAACTGCCCGAGGCAACGCCCTGTACATTCGCTTCCGGCGCGGCGGCGTGCGGCGCTGTGCTGCTTGTTGAGGTCATGTCAGATCACGCGCCCGGTGCTGGCCGGACGTGGCATCTGCCCCGTCACGCGCCGGAACAAGCCACCCGCCATGGCGGATAGCGCAACGCCGGCCATCTGCGCCTTTGACAGATGGACGTTCTCGCTGAGCGGATCGCGCACTTTCAGCAAGTTCACGATCTTGTCGGCGAAGGCATCGATCACACAAACCTCCAGCGCGAACCGGGTGTCTCTGATCTCGCCTGGAAGCGAACGGCCCTCATGCAGAAGCGTCTCGGTGCGCCGCGCCAGCGCCTGCAAGCATTTGAACAATGCGGGCGTGGAACGCGCCTCTCCCAGCATCTCAACGGTGGCGCCCGAGGCTGCCAGCGCATCGCGCGGAATGTAAACACGGTTGAGATCGCGGTAATCCTTGCCGCAATCTTGCAAATGATTGTTGATCTGCAAGGCGGCGCAGATCGCATCGGATGCCGCCCAGGTCGAGCGGTCTTCGCCATGAACGTCGAGCATGAAGCGGCCGACCGGCATTGCCGAGAGCGAACAGTAATCGATGACTTCGTCCCAGTTCTCGTAGCGCAGCTTGGTGACATCGAGACGAAACGCGTTCAGCAGATCCTGCGCGTGCTTCGGCGACATTCCGCGTTCAGCAAACGCCTTGCGCAACGTCACCGCTTCCGGTTGCGTGTCGCCCTTCCCCAGCAGTTCGGCTTCCAGCAGGTCGAGCTTGTCGAGCTTCTCCTGCGCGGGCAGCGTCGCATGATCGGCGACGTCGTCGCCGGTGCGCACGAAATTATAGAACGCAAGGATCAGCGCACGGTGACGCGGATGGATGATCCACGACGCAACCGGGAAATTCTCGTCCTTGTGGCTTTTGCCTGAACGCAATTCGCCTGCTGTTGTCATTGCAAGTTAGACACCTGCGCCTGAGCGCGGCCTTTCCACATTCCGCCGCGCCCCTGGAAATGCTGAAGCGCGGAATTCACCGTGAACACCATGTAAGCCAATGCGATTACGGGAAGCGCCGGTCCCCAAAGAGCCGGCTGCCCATAGTATCGCAGGGTCGGCTGGAACGCGAGCGCCATCAGCAGCCACGCGGCGGCCGCGAATACCGCCGCAAGGCCGTGGCCAAACAGCGCAATCAACACCGGCGCCAAAAACACGATGCTCATCGCAACGATGGTTCCGATCAGAAGCGCCAGCGAATAATGCAACTGTGCATAGGCCGAACGCGAAATCATCTGTCCAACGTCAGCGACCGTATCCGATGCCCGAACGCTTTTGACGTCTTGCGAGAAACCGAGCCACACCGGTCCCTGCGTCTTCAGCCGCGCGCCGAGCGCGCAGTCGTCGATCAGCGAACCGCGAATGGCGTCGATGCCACCGGCGTTCTTCAGCGCGTCCCATTGCGCGAGGATGCAACCGCCAGCGGCAGCGCCTAACGCACGCTTGCGGCTGCGCACCCACCCGAACGGATAAAGCATCCCGAAGAAGAAGATGAAGGCGGGGATCAGATATTTTTCAGCAAAGCTCTCGCAGCGGAGTTTCGCCATGACCGACGTCATCGCGAGCTGCTCGTTTTGCGCGCGAGCGACCAGCCGCATCAGCACATCACCGGAATAGACGATATCCGCGTCGGTCAGCAGAACATATTCGGGTGGCGCCCCACGGCTCTCGACTTGCGTAAGCCCCTGCTTCACCGCCCAGAGTTTTCCGGTCCAGCCCGACGGCAGCGGTCGGCCGGACAAGACCGTGAGACGCTCCGATGCGCCGATCATTGCCGCAGCATCGCTTGCGATCTGCGAGGTGCCATCCTGGCTTTGATCGTCAACCAGGATCATCGACAACGTGCCGGGGTAAGGCTGACTCAGGATCGAGGTCACGGAGGCGGCGACGCCTGCGGCTTCGTCACGCGCCGGTACAACGACAGCGATCGACGGCCAGTTCATGAAGCCGGGTGCAGGCGCAAGATCGTCAAACTTCTGCGTTCGCCAGAAGTCGCCCCGGGCCACAATCAGATAGACCCAGATCGCCAAGGCTAAGGCAGCAATGACCAATGGTATTTCAACGGACAATTCAGACTCGCGAGCAGGTTGGCGGCGGCAGCAGGCCTCCGCCGCAGTCGATTAGCAGGTTCGCGGCCCTAAACACAATCCTCCATTGGGATGAAATATTCGTGTAATTTCAGCTATTTATGGGAGTGTCTGGACCACAAAACCCATCTGGATGGCTTCCGGGGAACCGTCAGACATTCTGGCCGGCGGCAAAACCCGATGACCAGGCCCATTGGAAATTGAAACCGCCGAGATGGCCGGTGACGTCGATCACCTCGCCGATGAAAAACAATCCCGCGACCGACTTGGATTCAAAGGTCTTTGACGACAATTCCGCCGTGTTTACTCCGCCGAGCGTGACTTCGGCTGTCCGGTAGCCCTCGGTCCCGCGTGGGGTCACCTGCCACTTGTTCACGAGCGCAGCCACCGCCAGCAATTGACGGTCGGATAAGTCCGCCATACGCACGGCTCCGCCGCCCGCCTCCGCGATCCTCTGCGCAAGCCGCGACGGCAGCAGCCGCGCAAGTCCGGTCGCCAACTCCTGGCGCGGATGATCGCGGCGCGTCTCCTTCAGCGCCGCGAAGACATCGACACTGGGCGCCATATCGATCTGAATATCGTCGCCGTCGCGCCAGTAGGATGAAATTTGCAGGATCGCCGGGCCGCTCAGTCCGCGATGGGTGAACAGCATCGCCTCGTCGAACTGCACCCCATCGCAACTCACCACCGTATCCACAGCGACGCCCGCGAGGTCTTTTGACCGAGCGAGCAGCGCTTCATCGAACGTCAGCGGCACCAGCCCTGCACGCGGCGGGACGACCTTGAGAGCGAATTGCTCGGCGATTTTGTAGCCGAAGCCGCTCGATCCCATTTTTGGAATCGAAGGGCCACCTGTGGCGATTACCAGCGATTGCCCGCGAATCTCGCCTCGATCGGTGACGACGATGAACCCACCCTCGCCCTTCGCAACCGATGAGATTTTCGTGCCCGGATGCAGCGTCACGCCCGCGGCTCCGCACTCATCGAGCAGCATATCGATGATCTGCTGTGAGGAGTCGTCGCAGAACAATTGCCCGCGGGTCTTCTCATGATAAGCGATGCGGTGTTTCTCGACCAGCGCGATGAAATCGTGCTGCGTATAGCCGCTGAGCGCCGACTTGCAGAAGTGCGGATTGCGGGACAGAAAATTCGCGGGCGTCGTGTGCAGGTTGGTGAAATTGCAGCGCCCGCCGCCGGAAATACGGATCTTCTCGGCAGGCCGCTTGGCCTGCTCGATCACGGCTACGCGGCGGCCACGGCCGCCGGCAGTGCTCGCGCACATCAGGCCCGCCGCACCTCCGCCGAGGACGATGACGTCGTAAACCAGCGGCTGTTTCATGAATGGTCAAACGACGAGGCAGCCAGCGCAGCCATCATGCGCGCATCACTCAGCGGCGACAGGCATGTCCCGCAATCTGGTCGAATAATACGAAGCATTCTGCTGCCCGCTTGATGCGTCCCGGGCGAACACTATCAGATGGTGCGCGACCAAACCAACGCTGATGACGCGCTCGATATCGCCTGTTTTAAGGCGCGGCCATGCGAACTTCCAGAACTCGCGGCGATAGTCGCTTTTCAAGCCAACATGCCAGATGATGTTCGAGAGCATCGTCAGGCCGCGCTTGATATTGCGCCACGACAGGCGCTGCTTGCTGTTCGGCGGCTGCAACCGGTTCGGATAGGTCTCGCGCACCTGATGCGCGAACCGCGCGAACAGCTTCTCCGGCGTGTAGGCCCGGCCCATGCATTCACGCCACGTGGACACGACGTGATCGTAAGGCAGGAAGAAATCGACATTGGAATCGCGGTCGCTGTCCTCGATCAGACGGCCTTCGCGCTTCAACCGGTCGTACAGCGGCGTACGCGGCAGGGCCTGCAACAGATTGATGGTCAGCAGCGGAATCTGGGACTGATCGATGAATTCGAGAATCCCCTCACCGGCATCGAGCTTGTCGGTATCGAGACCGAGAATAATGCCGGATACGACTTCGAGCCCGTAACTGTTCAGCGTTTGCACGCCCTCCAGGATCGGCACCATCATGTTGTGCTGCTTCGACATCGCCTTCAGCGCGTCGGGATCCGGCGTCTCGATGCCAGCAAACAATGTCGTGAAGTAAGCATCGCGCATCAGCGACAGGATTTCCGGACGCTTGGCGATATTCAGCGTCGCTTCGCAGGCGAACTGGATCGCGTATCCGTTGCGCTTCTGCCACTCGATCAGGTGCGGCAGGAGGTCCAGTGCCGCCTTCCGGTTGCCGATGAAATTGTCGTCGACGAAATACACAGCACCGGCGAGGCCGCACTCCAGCATCTTGTCGAGTTCGGCGATCACCTGCTCCGGCGATTTGAGGCGCGGATTGCGGCCGTACAGCGCCGGGATGTCACAGAACTCACACTGATAGGGGCAGCCCGACGAAAACTGGATGCTGCCGATGAAGTACTTGTTGAGCGGCAAAAGCTCGTAGGCGGGAAGCGGAAACTCCGACATCTCGCGGCGCTCTTGCGTCGTCAGGATCACCTGGCGATCAGGCCGCGCGGAATCCCGGCCCAGACGCCGGAATAGCTCATAGGTCGCGTCGCCGAGTTCACCCACGTGCAGGTAGTCGAAGTCCGGATAGTATTCCGGACACGCGCTGACCGAGGGACCACCGAGCGCAACGGCCAGGTCATGCTCATGCGCCCGGCGGCAGATGTCGTTGATCTGCGGCCGCTGGATATGCATGCCGCTCACGAACACCGCATCGGCCCAGGTGAAATCCTCGTCGGTCGCCGCCTTGATGTTTTCGTCGATAAAACGGACCTCCCAGCCAGCCGGAAGCGAGGCCGCGATCAGCAGCAGGCCCTGCGGGGGCATGAAAGCCTGAACGCCGTCGGTCAGGGGGTATGCGTATTCGAAGGTGCCAAATGAGGGGGAATATCGAGGAAAAACACAAAGGATACGGCGAAGGGAAGGACTTACCACGTCTCTCATCAGGCCCCCTGCTCTCGAGATGTGCAGTTGCGCTAAGAACGGGCCACAATTCCGGTGAGATTAGGGCGCTTCCGAGGAGGCACACCCGCTCTCAGCGCAGCCTTCAGTCAAATAAGCAAGCTGCGGACCATTCCAAGAGCAACCGCCGTTCAATGGCTTAGTTCCCCAGGTTCCAATCCTGGATCAGGCTGCTATCGTCCTTGCACAAAAAGAGACCACGCCCTGCGGAGGAATGCCCATGACACAAACCAATCGCCAGATACTGCTGGTCGAAAAGCCGACCGGCAAGCTGCTGCCCCAGAATTTCAAGATGGCGGAAGCCGCCATTCCCGAACCCCAAGACGGCGAGGTCCTGTTGCGGGTGCTTTACATCTCGCTCGATGCCGCCAACCGCGCCTGGATGCAGGGCGCGACCTACCGCGCGGCCGTCGAGGCCAATACCGTGATGGCAGGCGGCGCGATCGCCGAGGTGGTAAAATCCAACGCGCCAGGCTTCGCTCCCGGCGATCTGGTGTTCGGCGATACCGGCTGGCAGGACTACGCCGTGGTGCGCGCAAGGCACCTGGTCAAGGTGCCGCGCATCGACCCGATCACCAATCTGTTGAGCGTGTACGGCGTGGCCGGTCTCACAGCCTATTTCGGGTTGCTCAACGTCGGCAAGCCGAAGGCAGGCGAAACCGTCGTGGTATCCGCTGCCGCGGGATCGGTCGGCTCTTTCGTCGGCCAGATCGCCAAGATCAAAGGCTGCCGCGTCGTCGGCATCGCCGGCGGCAAAGAGAAGTGCAACTGGCTGGTCTCAGAACTCGGCTTCGACGCGGCGGTCGATTACAAATCCGAACCCGTGTTCAAGGCGCTGAAGGCTGCTGCGCCGAACGGCATTGATGTCTACTTCGACAACGTCGGCGGCGATATTTTCGAAGCCTGCCTGCCGCAGATGAACCAGCACGGCCGCATCTCCTGCTGCGGAGCCGTGTCGGCATATGACGGCACGCCGCCGGCCCATGGCCCCCGCGGCGTCCCGGGACTGATCGTCGTCAAGCGCCTGACCGTGCAGGGCTTCATCTTCACCGACTTCAATGATCAGCGTGAGGCAGCGATGGCCGATCTCCAGTCATGGGTGAAGGCCGGCAAGATCAAGGTGCAGGAAGACATCATCAACGGCCTGGAAAACACACCGAAGGCGCTGATCGGGCTTCTCGCCGGCGAAAACCGCGGCAAGCGGATGGTGAAGGTGTGATTGCCTCGGACAGAGCGAGTGGGCTGGTATGTTTTACGCTGCACATGTCCTTCTGCTCACCGTAGTTGCGGTCGTCACTTGGTGGGGATTCGTGATTGCAGCGGCCTTGATACCCGGTTTCGCAATCGGTTGGCTCGTGTTTAGGTTTGGGGGCGGCCTCTGGGTGTCGGTCTTTTGTGCCGAGTGCCTTGTAGTGCTTTTGATTCTTCTAAAGCACTACCTCGTTGCACCAATCCTTTTCATTTCCGACCTTCACAGTTATTTGCTGCTGCTAAGCCGCGAGGCGCTGTGGATGTTCTTTCTAGCTAACGTCGTCGCAATGCCACCTGTCTTTTTTGTGGTGCGGCTGGGTTATGTCGCAGCACGCCGAGCTACGGCGAACCGCGGCAAGCGAATGGTCAAGGTGTAGCAAACACTTCGACCGCAGTTTCATTCCCTTCAAAATGTATGTGCCACCACCTCATAAACGCATAGCGCAAATGAGGTGAATGGCACGTACATTGCTGTGTTTTCTCCAACACATGGAGAAAACAGGCATGAGCCTCACGACCGATTTTTTAAAGACAAGCAACGCGCGCTGGATTCAACTGTTGCTGGGTGTGATCGCAATGATGGCGATCTCCAGCCCGCAATACGTCTGGACGCTGTTCGTCAAATCCTTCCAGACCACAACGGGCGCAACGCTTCCCGCGATCCAGATCACCTTCTCGCTTCTGATCGTCCTGCAAACGTGGCTATCGCCGGCGCAGGGCTGGCTGATCGATCGTTTCGGGCCAAAGCTTCTGATCGCCGCAGGCACCGTTCTGAGCGGACTGGGCTGGGTGCTCTCGGCCTACGCAACATCACTGACCGCGCTTTATGCAACCTATGGCTTGTTTTGCGGCATCGGCACCGGCATCGTTTATGTCGGTATCGTCGGGCTGATGGTGCGCTGGTTCCCCGATCGGCGCGGTTTCGCCACTGGAATGGTTGCTGCCGGATATGGCTTCGGCGCGATCCTCACCACGTTCCCTATCGACGCTATGCTGAAGAATTCGACCTATCAGTCGACGCTGATCACCTTCGGCATCATTCTCGGCGCCGTTGGCCTTTTGGCCGCGCTCGGGTTGCGCAATCCCAAGCCCGGCGAGACCGCAGCAGCGGCAACCTCGATCAAGGTCGCGACCTCGGCCGTCGACTATGAGCCGAAACAGATGCTGAAGACACCGATCTTCTGGCTGATGTTCATCATGATGACCATGATGTCCACCGGCGGGCTGATGGTGATTTCGCAGTTCGCGAATTTCACCAAGGATTTCGGCGTCGCCAATGTGATGGTCTGGGGTCTGGCAGCATTGCCGCTGGCGCTCACTATCGACCGCATCACCAACGGTCTGACACGGCCGTTCTTTGGCTGGGTGTCGGATCGGATCGGGCGCGAGAATACGATGGGCCTCGCGTTTATCTTTGAGGGCATCGCCATTGCGCTGATGGTCGCCTTTCGCGACAACGCACTGGCGTTTGTGCTGTTGTCAGGCGTGGTGTTCTTCGGATGGGGTGAGATCTTCTCGCTGTTTCCCTCCACCCTGACCGATACCTTCGGCACCAAGAACGCGACCACGAATTACGGCTTCCTCTACATGGCGCAAGGCATCGGCTCGGTGCTCGGCGGTCCCATTGCGGCGATGATCCGTGAATCGACGGGAAGCTGGATGCCGGTGTTCGGCCTGATCATCGTCATGGATGTGCTGACCGGCCTGCTCGCCCTGTTCGTGCTGAAACCATGGCGAATGGCGTGGTTTGGGTACACAGCACCCGGCACACCTCTGGCCGCCCCGGCCGAATAGGTTTCTCGGCGAATCCACGTCAAAATACCCGGTGAAAGCCGGGTATTTTGCGATTTGCCAAAAATGAAGTATTCACTTACATAGGGCATCGCGTCCATTGTCGGCGCGTCAACGCTGGAACATGGATACGACCGATGCTGAATACGCCCCGCTCCCGCCGCGGCATGGTGACCTCGCCCCATCATCTCGCCAGCGAGGCCGGATTGCGCGTGCTGCGCGAAGGCGGAAACGCCATCGAGGCCACCCTGGCGATGGCGGCAAGCCTGCCGGTGGTCTATCCGCACATGAATTCCATCGGCGGCGACGGCTTCTGGCTGATTTCCGCCGGCGGCAAGCCGCCGATTGCGGTGGACGGCTGCGGCGCGGCAGCACAGACTGCGACGGTCGAATTCTACAAAAGCAAAGGTCTCTCCGCGATTCCGTCGCGTGGTCCTCTCGCCGCCAACACCGTTGCCGGCACGTTGTCCGGCTGGGCCGAAGTGATCGCGATCAACAAGGAGATGGGCGGAAAACTTCCGCTGTCGCGTCTGGTGGAAGACGCGGCGTGGTCGGCGGAAAACGGTTTCGCAGTAACAGCGACACAGCAGGAATTGACCGAGACAAAATTCGCCGAACTGAAAGACTCGCCGGGCTTCATCGAGACATTCCTGCTGGGCGGCAAGCTGCCGAAGGAAGGCGAGCTGATGAAGCTGCCGACGCTCGGCGCGACGCTGAAGCGGCTCGGCCAGCACGGTCCGATGGATTTCTACACAGGCGCATTGGCGAAGGAGATCGCCGCGGATCTGGCGCGGTGCGGCTCGCCGGTGACACTGGTCGATCTCGCCGCGCAGAAGGCGCAGCGCCGCGAAGCGCTGTCGGTCGCGATCAAGGGCGCGACGCTCTACAATTTCCCGCCGCCGACGCAGGGCCTCGCCTCGCTGATGATCCTTGCGGTCTTCGAGCGGCTCGGGGTGAAGGAGGCAGAGACCTTTGAATACCTTCACGGTATCGTGGAAGCCACCAAGCAGGCGTTCCTCGTGCGCGACCGTGTTGTCGGCGATCCGGCCTACATGACGGAGCAAGCCGAACACTACCTGACACCTGAGATTCTTGACGAACTCGCCTCGCGTGTCGCTCATCACCGCGCATTGCCGTGGCCGGTGCCGGTCAATCCGGGCGATACCGTCTGGCTGGGCGCTATCGACAAGGACGGCATCGCCGTCAGCTTCATCCAGAGCATCTATTTCGAGTTCGGCTCCGGCTGCGTGCTCGAGAACTCCGGCATCGTCTGGCAGAACCGCGGCTCGAGTTTCCTGCTCGATGGCGATGGTCCCCGCGCACTGCGTCCCGGCCGCAAGCCGTTCCACACCCTCAACCCGGCGATGGCACTGTTCAACGACGGCCGCCGCATGGTCTACGGCAACATGGGCGGCGAAGGCCAGCCACAGAGCCAGTCCGCGGTGTTCAGCCGCTACGCCATGTACGGTCAGGGCTTGCAGGCCGCGATCACCGCGCCGCGCTGGCTGCTCGGCAAGACATGGGGCGACGCCACGGTGACGCTCAAGCTGGAAGACCGCTTCGATCCGGCGGTGGTTCAGGCCATGCGCGACGCCGGCCATGACATCGAAATCCTTCCGGCTTTCACCTCGACCATGGGCCACGCGGGCGCTGTCGTGCGTCACCCGGACGGAATGTTCGAAGGCGCCACCGATCCGCGCAGCGACGGCGCGGCGATGGGATTTTGAGAGTCAAAACGAGTCCTTAGGCGCGATCTCTCATCTTCACGCACAACGTGACGTTGAGATTCAGGCTCAGTCATCGTTTCGAGTCGTAACCCGTTCGCCGGATTCAATTTTTGTCATGCCCGGACTTGTTCCAGGCATCGACGTCTTCAGGCAAAAGATGCAGAAAGGCGTAGATGGCCGGGACGAGCCCGGCCATGACGGCTGAGCGAGTTACGGCAATATTCTATCTTCGCCGCAGCGACTTCATCACGTCGACGCAGCGGCCCGTGATAACTTCCCAGTTCCCTGCCTTAACGTCCGATGCCGGGCAAAGCCACGATCCGCCGACCGCGACCACATTCGGCTCGGCCAGCCATGTGGCCGCGTTGGCGGCGCTCACGCCGCCGGTCGGACAGAAGCGCGTATTGGGAAACGGTCCGGCCAGAGCACGCAGCATCGGAATGCCACCGGCCTGTTCGGCCGGGAAAAACTTCAGCAGATTGAATCCCTTCGCCTGCGCTTTCATGACTTCAGATGCGGTCGCGACACCCGGCAGCAGCGGAAGATCGCTCGCCGCAGCGGCGTCGAGCAGTTCCGGCGTCGCGCCGGGGCTGACCGCGAACCGCGCACCGAGGGCCTGCGCGCGGCGCAGGTCGTCCGCATTCAGCACCGTGCCGATTCCGACAACGGCCTCCGGGACCTCGGCAATGATCGCCTTGGCGGCATCGGCCGCCACCTCAGTGCGGAACGTGATTTCGAGAGTCTTCACGCCGCCCGCCACCAGCGCGCGGGCCAGCGGCACGCCATCCTCCACACGGCTGATGGTCAACACCGGAAGGATGCGCGCCGGGATCAGTATCTTTTCCAGGGCGGCCTGTCTCTCAGAGCCTGACATACCGCTCATGACGATCGCTCCATCCCGGCCGCGCTGGCCGTCCCGCCAGACGGCATCGCGGCGCGGGGAATGATCGCGCCACGATGGCCGATGACTACGCCCGCGAGGCGATGCCCGGCCCGCGCCGCCTCAACCGGCGTTGCTCCATTCAGACGCGCGGCAAGATACGCCGCCGCGAAGCTGTCGCCCGCCGCCGTGGTGTCCACCACCCTGCCGACCGGCTCCGCCTTCACGTTGTGCTCCACGCCATCATGTCTGACAACGCTCCCCGGCGTTGCAAGTTTCAGCACGACCTCGCGCGCGGCCATGCGATCGATCAGTTCGCCGTGCATGCGTGCTCCGAACAATGGAGTGAGGTCATCGACAGACGCCAGAACGACGTCCGCGACGGCAAGAACGTCGCGATAGACCTGACGCGCGGTATCCAGAACCGGCCAGCCTTGCACACGGAAATTGGTGTCGAATGCGACGCGCGTCGAGCCTTCGCGAGCTTTCCTGAGCGCATCGACCAGCTGCTGACGGCCATCGGGGCTATAGAGCGACAGCGTGACGCCTGAGAGATAGATCAGGTCGTAGCTGGCCAGCGCCGCCAGCATCGCATCGGTCTGCGGCAGATCAAGCAGCATCCGCGCCGCGGCGTTCTCGCGCCAGTAATAGAACGATCGCTCGCCGGTCTCGCTGGTCCGGATCACATAGAGGCCCGGCAGCTTGCCATCGACCCGCGCGACATGCGCGATGCCAATGCCCTCGTCCTTCCAGGCATCGACCATCTCGTCGCTGAATGGGTCGCTCCCGAGCGCGGTGATATAGTCCACACCCATGCCGAGACGCGCGAGATACACCGCCGTGTTCAGGGTATCGCCACCGTAACCGCGCGTCAGTTGGTTACCCACGCCCTGTGAAAGTTCGATCATGCATTCGCCAATGCTGGCGACTGTCGTCATCGCTGCACCGGCGTGTTGTCAGGGCACAAATGAACCGTCGAGTTCGTCTTCGATGTGAATGCGGATGATGTCATCGAAGGTCTTCTCGGCGGTGGTGAAGCCAAGCTTGAGCGCGCGGTCAGTCACGAAATCGCGCGGCCAGCCGGCCACGATGCCGACAATGGTCGGATCTGGCTCGCGCTTGATACGCGCCGTCACGCTTGGCCCTGCCACGCGCGTCAGCGCGGCGATCTGCTCGCCCACTGTCACCGAGAGCCCCGGCATGCTGAGCGCCCGGCGCGGACCGATGGTGTTGGTGTCCATGGTCGCAGCGTGCAGCAGGAAGCCGACCGCCGAACGCGGCGACGCATGCCAATGGCGCACATCTTCGGACACCGGTAGAACCGCTTCCTTGCCGGCCAGCGGCTCGCGGATGATGTTGGAGAAGAAGCCCGACGCCGCCTTGTTCGGCAGACCTGGCCGCACACAGATGGTCGGCAGACGGATGCTGACGCCGTCGAGCAGGCCTTTGCGGGTGTAGTCAGAAATCAGAAGCTCGCCGATTGTCTTCTGGGTGCCGTAGCTGGTCAGCGGCGTGTTGAAAAACTCGTCGCCGATTTTATCGGGGAACGGCGCGCCGAACACCGCAATCGACGACGTGAACACCACGCGCGGCTTGTAGCCGCTGCCGATGGCGCGGATGGCATCGATCAGATAGCGCGTACCATCGAGATTGATGCGATAGCCCTTGTCGAAATCCGCCTCGGCTTCACCCGAAACAATGGCTGCGAGATGGAAAATCACATCTGGCTTTGCCGCGACAAGTTTCACCACCGCGGCCTGATCCGCAACGTCGCAGGTCACGGTTTCGACGGGAATCGAGGTGTTCGGCTTTGCCGGAGCGACGACGTCCTGCAACGTCATGCGGGTGACGTCGGATTTTCCAAGCCTGCCATCGCGCGTCAGCCGCTCGACCAGCTTGCGCCCGACCATGCCGGCCGCGCCAAGAACCAGAATATGCAAAGCCTTCGCCCCTTCCTTGAAGTTTCTTTTGGAGTTTCTTCTTGATGTCGAGGTCTATTCCTTGACCGCGCCGGTCATGGCGGACACGTAGTGTTCGACGAAGAACGCGTAGAGAATGACCAGCGGCAGCGAACCGACCAGCGCACCCGCCATCAGCGATCCCCATTTGTAGATATCGCCGTCGACGAATTCGTTGACGATAGCCACGGGGACCGTCTTGTTCTGCGTCGAGGACAGGAATGTCAGCGCGTAGATGAATTCGTTCCAGCACAGCGTGAACGAGAAGATGAACGCCGAGATCAGCCCCGGCACGGCGAGCGGCAGCACGATCTTGGTCAATATCTGCCAGCGGCTGGCGCCGTCGATCAGTGCGCATTCTTCCAGTTCATACGGGATGGTCTTGAAGTAGCCCATGAGCAGCCAGGTCGAGAACGGAATCAGCAGCGTTGGATAGACCAGGATCAGCGACAGCGGCGAGTCGAACAGACCGTAGGAGTGGATCACCGAGGCCAGCGGAATGAACAGGATCGATGGCGGGATCAGATACGCCAGAAAGATCGAGGCGCTGACGACATTGGCGCCCTTGAACCGGAGGCGAACGATGGCGTAGGCCGCCAGAACGCTGGCGACGATCGAGATGAACGTCGCCGCGGCGGCGACGTACATCGTGTTCCACAGCCAGCGCGGATACTGCGTTTCGAACAGCAGCTTCTGGATATGTTTTAAGGTCGGCTTCACAACCCAGAACGGGTTGAAAGTCTCCATGTCGATCAATTGTTCATCGGGTTTGATCGACGTCAGTGCCATCCAGTAAAACGGAAACAGCAGGATGACGACCATGATGAACAGCGGAATATAGAGCGTCACGATCTTGCTAGGCAGCGTCTCGAGATAGCTCATGCCCTCGCTGTTGTCGGTCGACGACTGCGCTGTGGCGGTTGGCGGATGTGCTGCGTGATCAGTCATTGTCAGACCCCTGCTGCCATTTACGTCGCTGCATGCCGAACCACGAAATGGTAATGGCCGCGAGCAGGAACGGAATCATGGCGGTTGCGATCGCCGCTCCCTCGCCCAACCGGCCACTGAGAATGCCGCGCTGATAGCTCAGCGTCGCCATCAGATGCGTGGCATTGACCGGGCCGCCGCGTGTCAGCGCCCAGATCAACTGGAAATCGGTGAACGTGAACAGCACCGAGAATGTCATGACCACCGCGATGATCGGCGTCAGCAGCGGATAGGTGATGTAGCGGAAGCGCTGCCAGTTGGTCGCGCCGTCGAGGGTCGCGGCTTCATAGAGCGACGGTGACACCGTCTGCAGGCCCGCGAGCAACGTAATGGCGACGAACGGCACGCCGCGCCAGATGTTGGCGATGATGACGCTCACACGCGCCCAGGTGGAGTCGCCCAGAAAATTGATGTTCTGGTTGATCAATCCCATCTTGGTGAGTGACCAGGAAATGATCGAGAATTGCGAGTCATAGATCCACCAGAATGCGATCGCCGACAAAACGGTGGGCACGATGAACGGAATCAGCACGGCGGCGCGGATCAGCGCCTTGAACGGCATGCTGCGATTGAGCAACAGCGCGAGATAAAGCCCGAGCGCGAATTTGATGGCGCTTGCGACTGTCGTGTAGACGAGCGTGTTGAACACCGACAGCCAGAAGACGCCGTCTTCCCACAGCCACTCATAATTCTCGATACCGATGAACTGTCCGGCGCGGCCGATGCGGACGTCGGTGAAGCTCATCCAGACGCCGAGGCCAAGTGGGTACGCCAGAAACAGGATCAGAAAGCCTGCCGCGGGCAGCATGAACCAGAGTGCAATCCAGTTGCGATTCGTCATGAGGCGCTGCCAGGCCGACAGCGAACTGACATACGGCTTGGTGGAGACGGTTGCTGGAATCGTGGTCATGGTTCCGAACCCTTGTCGCGCATTTCGCAAAAGTGGAAACCAATTTTGCGGAGAGAATACGCGCAGATTGTTGATTGATAAAGCGCCGGCGCGAAAAATTCCGCGCCGGCGATGTCAATTATCAGCGGTAAAGCCGCTTGGCCTGACGTTCGGCGAAGGCGATCGAGCCCTTCGCGTCTTCGCGGCCGGTGCAGTAGTTCGCGAACATATCGACCACAAGGAAATCCGCGATCGCCGCCGCGGCGTTCTCTCCGAGCGTGCCGAGACCACCCGGCGTGAGCGTGCGCTTGGCGACGTCACGATACACCGTGTTCTTCGTATCGGACGTCCAGATCGAGTTGTTGTCGTAGCTGTTGAGGAATGGCGACAGATAACCCGAAGCTGAAGTGAGCCACGGATTGAACTGGTCAGCTTCCATCATAAACGCGGTCAGCGCCTTGCACGCCTGCGGGAACTTCGTGAAGTTGAAGGTCAGCATGGTGAACGGCAGATGCAGCTCGGTCGGCTTGGCGGCCGGTCCGATCGGCATATAGGCATGGTTCATGTCCTCAGCGATGTTCTTCGCCTCGCGCTTGGCGGTCACGTAGATCGAAATGCCGTTGACGGTGACGTGGAGCTGGCCGGCGAGGAACGCCTTGTTGTTCGACGAATCGTTCCACGACGCCGTGCCTGGAATGAAGTTTTCGTACAGCGCCTTGACGTATTCCAGCGCCTTCATGGTCTCAGGCGAGTTGATGATGACCTTGTCGTTCTTGTCGACGAGATAGCCGCCGTGGGTCCACAGCGCCCAATGCAGCCAGGTGTTGGCGTCGCCCGAGGCGTGGCCGAGCGCCATGCCTGCCGGCGTGCCGTTCTTGTTGAGCGCCTTGCACAGTTCGAGGAAGCCCGCCGTGTCCTTCGGGAACTCCTTGAATCCGGCCTTTTCCATCGAACTGATGCGATAGTTCATCAGCGCGCCGGTGCAGGCGACCGGGATGCCGATCCACTTGCCGGTCTTGTCTTTGCCATAGGCGTTCGCAGACTCGGCCCAGCCGCCATACTTCTTGCCGAGATAATCCGCGACGTCCGTGACGTCGACGCACTTGGTCGGCAAAAGATGCGGCAACGAATAAAGCCCCCAGACCATGTCGAGGCCCTGCCCGGTGTTGGCCGCGACCGAAGCCTTGGGCTGAAGATCGTCGTAGGATTCATTGGAAACATTGACTTCAACACCGGTGGCCTTGGTGAAGGCTGCGATGATGTTCATGAAGGCGACGTCTTCGGCCTCCACAAACCGCTTCCAGCGGAGCAGGTTGATCTTGGCGCCGGCTTCCGGCTTCCATTGCGAGGTCTGTGCCCATGCTTGGGCAAAGCCCATCAACTGATCGACCGATACTGTCGCAGCACCGGCGAGGACGGAGGCGCCGCCCTTCAAAAGCGCGCGCCGATTTGGTGTGAAATCACTCATAATCCGACTCTCCCTATGTTGCCGGCTCTTGATTGTCTCAGCCGGTCGTTGGCTATGATTTAGCTCGTAGATTCAGCTTCTATTTTGGGCACGATCTTTTCCGAAAACCGGTTCCCGCCTTTCGGGATCATGCCTAGTTGATGAGACGTTTTCCGGTCTCCTTGTCGAACACATGCGCAGCGGATGGAATCGGCCGCAGCCTGACCTTGTCACCCGGCTTCACCGGGCGGCGATCGCGAATGACGGCGATCAGATCCTGCTGGCCGATGCGAGCCACGATCTGGGTTTCGGATCCGGTCGGCTCGACCACAATGACGTCGGCTTCGATGCCATCGTCCGCGAATTCCAGATGCTCCGGGCGTATCCCGTAGATCACCGGCTTGCCGTCGAGGCCGGTACGTGACGCCGCCAGCGGCAATCTGCTGCCGTTCGCGGTCTCGACGTAGGGCGGATTGTTGCCGACCAGCTTGCCTTCCAGGAAATTCATCGCTGGCGAGCCGATGAATCCCGCGACAAACCTGTTGTCCGGATGATCGTAGAGCTCGAGCGGCGATCCCATCTGCTCGACGATGCCGTCGTGCATGACAACGATCTTGTCCGCCATGGTCATTGCCTCGATCTGATCGTGCGTGACATAGACCGTGGTTGTCTTGAGCCGCTGATGCAGCTCCTTGATCTCGGTGCGCATTGCGACGCGCAGCTTGGCGTCCAGGTTGGACAACGGCTCGTCGAACAAAAATACCTGGGGATCACGCACAATGGCCCGGCCCATGGCGACGCGCTGGCGCTGACCGCCGGACAACTGCCTCGGGTAGCGGTCGAGCAGCGGTGTCAACGCGAGAATGTCGGCAGCACGGTGCACGAGCTTGTCGATCTCATTCTGCGGCGCATCACGCAGCTTGAGCGAAAAGCCCATGTTCTTGGCGACTGTCATATGCGGATAGAGCGCATAGTTCTGGAACACCATGGCGATGTCCCGTTCCTTGGGCTGCACGTCGTTGACCACGCGATCGCCGATCGAGATCGTTCCCGAGGTGATATTTTCCAGACCCGCCAGCATCCGCAGCAAGGTCGACTTGCCGCAGCCGGAGGGGCCAACCAGAACAACAAACTGTCCGTCCTCGATCGGAACCGACACGCCATGCAGAACTTCAAATCCGCCAAACGATTTTCGCACGTCGTGAATATGCACAGACGCCATAAACTCTCCTCCCTGTCGTCCCGGCGTCGTCCGGCGGAAGCCGTCGCTGCTCTGTTTTTCTGAATTTCGATGCTCGGAAGTTTGCCGAATGTATTCTCTGCGGTTTGCCCGTTCTTGCTATTAGACAGAGGTCTTAGCAGAGATTTTCGGCTTTGTCCCAAAGATCGGATGTTTGAGCCGCGAGCGTTGCAGATGCTGCTTCAACATGCAAACATTACCGACGCCGACACATCCGTTGTGTGCAGTGCGGGAGAAATCTTGTGAAAAAAAATGACGATAACGCCGCAACAAAAAACGGCGGAAAGCGCAAACTCCGGTCCCAGCTCTGGTTCGATAATCCCGATAACCCGGGAATGACGGCCCTCTATCTTGAGCGGTATCTGAATTACGGGCTGACGCGGCACGAACTGCAATCCGGCAAGCCGATCATCGGCATCGCCCAGACCGGCAACGACCTGTCGCCCTGCAACCGCCATCATATTGAGCTCGCGCAGCGCGTGCGCGAGGGCATCCGTGAGGCTGGCGGCATTGCGATGGAGTTTCCGACCCATCCCATTCAGGAGACCGGCAAGCGGCCGACCGCGGCACTCGACCGCAATCTCGCCTATCTCGGCCTTGTCGAAATCCTGTTCGGTTATCCGCTGGACGGCGTCGTGCTGACCACGGGCTGCGACAAGACCACACCGGCCTGCATGATGGCGGCGGCGACCGTCAACATTCCCGCCATCGTGCTCTCGGGCGGGCCGATGCTGAACGGCTGGTTCAATGGCGAACGGACCGGCTCCGGCACAGTGGTCTGGAAATCACGCGAGGAAATGGCAGCCGGCAAGATCGATTATGACGAGTTCATGGACATCGTGGCATCGTCCGCGCCGTCGGTCGGCCATTGCAACACCATGGGCACCGCCTCAACCATGAATTCGCTGGCGGAAGCGCTCGGGTTCTCTCTGCCCGGCTGCGCAGCGATCCCGGCGCCTTACCGTGAACGCGGCCAGATCGCTTACGAGACCGGCAAGCGCGCCGTCGAGATGGTGTGGGAGGATCTCAAGCCTTCCGATTTCCTAACCCGGAAAGCATTCGAGAACTGCATCGTGGTCAATTTAGCGATCGGCGGCTCGACCAACGCCCCGATCCATATCAACGCGCTGGCTCGCCACATCGGCGTCGATCTGTCCATCGAGGATTGGCAGACGATCGGCCACGACGTGCCGCTGCTCGTCAACATGCAGCCTGCCGGCTACTACCTCGGCGAGGAATATCATCGCGCCGGTGGTGTCCCGTCGGTGGTGCGCGAGCTGATGAAACACAAGCGCATCCACGAGGACGCACTCACTGTCAACGGCAAGACGATGGGCGAGAACTGCAAGACCGCCCCCGCGCCGGACAGCGACGTGATCCGCACTTACGACAAGCCGCTGGTGAAGGATGCCGGCTTCATCGTCCTGCGCGGCAACCTGTTCGATTCGGCGATCATGAAGACCAGCGTGATCTCGAAAGAATTCCGTGACCGCTATCTATCCAACCCAAAGGACCCCGAGGCTTTCGAGGGCCGCGCCATCGTCTTCGAAGGACCGGAGGATTATCACCACCGCATTGACGATCCGTCGCTCGACATCGACGAACACTGCATGCTGTTCGTGCGCGGCGTCGGTCCGATCGGTTATCCCGGCGGCGCGGAGGTCGTGAACATGCAGCCGCCCGCAGCACTGATCAGGAAGGGCATCACGTCCCTGCCCTGCATCGGCGACGGACGGCAATCCGGCACATCCGGCTCGCCGTCGATCCTGAATGCCTCGCCGGAAGCTGCCGCCAATGGAGGGCTTGCGATCCTCAAGACCGGCGATCGCGTCCGCATCGACCTTAACAAGGGCGAAGCGAATATCCTGATCTCGGATGCCGAGGTGAAGAAACGCCACGCCGACCTTATGGCAACGGGTGGCTTTAAATATCCGAAGAACCAGACGCCGTGGCAGGAGCTTTATCGCGACACCGTCGGCCAGCAGGCCACCGGCGCCTGTCTCGAACTCGCAACCCGCTATCGCAACATCGCCGGCACCATCGGCGTGGCGCGCGACAATCACTAACGTCAGGGTTTTGACATGTCTGATCGACTGAAAGGCAAGCGCGCGTTCGTGACGGCGGGCGCAGCAGGCATCGGCCGCGCCTGCGCCCTCGCCTTCACACGCGAGGGTGCGACCGTGATCGCGACCGATATCGACGATAAGGAACTGGCCGCGCTTGCCAAGGACGGCGTGGCGGAAACGCACAAACTCGATGTGCGCGACACGGCGGCGGTCGAGGCGATGGCGAGGAAGGTCGGCAAGGTCGATATCCTGCTCAATGCCGCCGGCTTCGTCCACAACGGCACCGTGCTGGATTGCCCGGACGCCGACTGGGACTTTTCGTTCGACCTCAACGTCAAGTCGATGCACCGGACGATCCGCGCCTTCCTGCCTCTGATGCTTGAAGGCGGCGGCGGCTCAATCGTGAACGTCGCCTCGGCCGCCGGCGTGTTCAAGGCTGCGCCGAACCGCTATGTCTACAGCGCCACCAAGGCCGCCGTGGCGGCCCTCACCCGCGCCGTGGCGGTCGACTTCATCACCAAGGGCATCCGCTGCAACAGCATCTGCCCAGGGACCATCGAGACTCCCTCGATGCTGGGCCGCGCAGCGGCTCTCGGCGCAGGCGGACGGGACATGTTCGTCAGCCGCCAGCCGATGGGACGACTCGGCACTGCTGACGAAATAGCTTCGCTTGCGGTTTACCTCGCCAGCGATGAAAGCGCCTTCACCACGGGCGTCGCACACATCATCGACGGCGGCTGGACGCTGTAACTGTTTGCCGTCGCCCTTCGAGGCCGCCGCTCCGCGTCGGCACCTCAGGGTGACGGAGAAAAAGATGGATACCCGTCATCCTGAGGTGCGAGCGCACTGGCGCGAGCTCGAAGGATGACGAAACAACAATCGGGAGAAATGCCTTGAACAAGATCGATCTGAGCGGACGGTTCGCCGTCGTCACCGGCGGCGCGCAAGGTTTCGGCCGCGCCATTACCGAACGCTTCGCCGCCTCGGGCGCCAAGGTTGCGATCTGGGACTTCGACCAGGCGCTGGCGGAGAAGACCGCCAAGGACATCGGCGCTGCAGTGACGGTGTTCAAGGTCGACGTCACCGATCCCGCCGCCGTTGAAGCGGCGCGCGACGCCACGCTGAAGGCGTTCGGCCGTATCGACATTCTGGTCAACAACGCGGGCATCGCCGGCGTCAACAAGACCGTCGCCGATCTGTCCTACGACGAATGGCGGCAGGTGATGAAGATCAACCTCGACGGTCCCTTCATCTGCTGCCACGCCATCGTGCCTGTGATGATGAAGCAGAACTACGGGCGCATCGTGAACATCGCCTCCATCGCTGGCAAGGAAGGCAATCCGAACGCGTCGCATTATTCGGCCTCGAAGGCCGGCGTGATCGCGCTGACCAAATCACTCGGCAAGGAATTGGCTGGCACCGACATCGCGGTGAATGCCGTGACCCCTGCCGCGGCCAAGACTGCGATCTTCGACCAGATGACGCAGCAGCATATCGACTTCATGCTATCGAAAATTCCGCGCGGACGATTCCTGAAAGTGGAAGAACTGGCGTCGCTGGTGGCGTGGATGGCGTCCGAGGAATGTCTCTACACTACCGGCGCCGTGTTTGATATTTCCGGCGGCCGCGCGACATATTGATCTGAATAAGATTCGGCCCAACCCTGCATCCGAATGTCATCACCGGGCTTGTCCCGGTGATCCCGATTGATTGGGTACTGTGCTTTCCTCATCGGGATGGCCGGGACAAGCCCGGCCATGACAACGTTGGCGAGCACAAAGTCGCCACCTACTTGATCGTCACCGTGATCTTCTTCGATACAACCGGCGGATCGAAGGGATAGTGCTTGGCATCGCCCAGCACGAGTTGAAGCGTGTGCTTTCCGGGCGGCAATTCGATGCGCGCCTCGGTCTGCCCCGCGCCGAAATGAAGATGGGACTTGTCTTGCGGGATCGGCTCCTTGGGATCGAGCGGGTCATTCACATCGATCAGCAGGTGATGATGCCCGGCATTGGCGAAGTTGTCGCCGGCGTGGGTGACGCCCATATTACGCAAGCCGAATCGGCACCAGAACGCGCCTTTGATCACCGCACCATCCTGCGGCCAGACAAAGTAGAGATACGCATCCTTGCCTGCCGGCGTCCCCTGAGCGTGAGCTGACAACGGCAGCAGCGACATCGTCGCTGACAGCGCGATGATCCTGATGATCTCCATGACGCCTCCTAACGGGAGAGAGCAACGCGGAAGCCGTGGGTTGGATAGCGCACGCCAGAGAGTTCCACCTGCGAGAGCCAGGAGAGGCACAATCGCTGCAACAAGCAAGGCAATCACCGGCCTTATGCGGCTCTCCGACATCGCGGACGGGTGGCGAGCGAGCCGCCGCACATCATCAGAATGGATGTGACCATCGATGTCTTGCGGCCGTACCTATCGGCGATGGTGCCGAAAATATATCCGCCGATCGGCCGCATCAAAAAGCCGATGGCGAACACCGCAGCCGTTTGCAGCAGTTGAGTGATCTGGTTGCCCGCAGGAAAGAACGCGTGGGCGAAATAAAGCGCGGTGAACGCATAGGGGTAAAAATCGTACCACTCGACGAGATTGCCGGAGGAACTTCCGACGATGGCCCATATCCGGCGGCGGCGATCCGCGTGTTCTTCCGCCGTCATGGTCATGGTGCTCATCGCTGTCTCCCCTTCGATGACTGATTCAAACGAAACGGCGCACTTGTCTATGGTTCAAACCTTGCCGGGACCTTCGCGCCGCATGAAATCAAAATCGCATCCTTCGTCGGCCTGCGTGATCGTTTCATGAAACAGGTGCGCGTAGCCTCGCGCAGCCCAGTCCGGCGTTGACGGCTTCGGCAAAGCCTTCTGGCGTAGGGTCAGTTCGACCTCGTCAACCAGAAGATCGATGCGCCGCTTTGCGACATCGAGCCGGATCATGTCGCCGGTCTGCACCAGCGCCAGCGGGCCGCCGACAGCCGACTCCGGCGTGATGTGCAGCACGATGGTGCCGAATGCCGTGCCGCTCATGCGGGCATCCGAAATCCGCACCATGTCCTTGACGCCGGTGCGCAGGATTTTCTGCGGGATCGGCAGATAGCCGGCCTCCGGCATGCCCGGCGCGCCCTTCGGCCCCGCATTGCGCAGCACCAGAACGTCATCGGCTTTCACATCCAGGTTCGGATCGTCGACACGCAGCGTCATGTCCTCGACCGACTCGAACACCACCGCCCGCCCGGTATGCTGAAGCAGCTTGGGCGTCGCCGCCGACTGCTTGATGACTGCGCCGCGCGGCGCCAGATTGCCGTGCAGCACCGCCATCGCGCCTTCACGGTTGATCGGATTGTCGCGCGGGCGGATAGCGTCCTGTCCCGGCACTTCCTCGGCATTGGCGACGACATCACGCAGCGTTCCGCCTGCGATGGTCTTCGCATCGAGATCGATCAGATCGCCGAGCTGCTTCATCAGCTTTGGCACGCCACCCGCGTGATGGAAATGCTCCATGTAGTGCGCGCCGGACGGCTTGAGGTCGATCAGCACCGGCACCTCGCGCCCGAGCTGATCGAATGCAGCGAGATCGATGCGGTGCGGCGAGCGATTTGCGATGGCTGTGAGATGAATCAGACCGTTCGTCGAGCCGCCGATGGCCTGCAACACCACCTGCGCATTTCTGAACGCCGCAGGCGTCAGCAATTCGCTTGGGCGCGGTCCGCCGGTCACCGCCATTTCAGCGGCGCGCTTGCCACTCAATTCAGCCGACCGTATGCGCTCAGAATGCGGCGCGGGGATCGTCGCGCTCATCGGCAACGACAGCCCAAGCGTCTCGGTAATGCAGGCCATGGTGCTGGCGGTGCCCATGACCATGCATGTTCCCACCGATGGCGCGAGCCGTCCGTTGACGGCCTCAACCTCGGCCTGGTCGATTTCGCCCGCGCGGAATTTTCCCCACATGCGGCGGCAATCGGTGCATGCGCCCAGCACCTCGCCCTTGTGATGGCCCACGACCATCGGCCCCACCGGAATAACCACAGTCGGCAGATCGGCGCTCACTGCCGCCATGATCTGCGCCGGCAGCGTCTTGTCGCAACCGCCGATCACCACGATGGCATCCATCGGCTGCGCGCGGATCATCTCCTCGGTATCCATCGCCATCAGGTTGCGCAGATACATCGAGGTCGGATAAGAAAAACTCTCGGCGATCGAGATGGTCGGGAACACCATCGGCATCGCGCCGGCCAGCATGACGCCGCGCTTCACAGCCTCGATAATCTGCGGGACATTGCCGTGGCAGGGATTGTAATCGCTGTAGGTGTTGGTGATGCCGACAATGGGGCGCTCCAGCGCGGCGTCGGAATAACCCATCGCCTTGATGAAGGCCTTGCGCAGGAACAGCGAAAATCCCGGATCGCCGTAACTGGTCAGCCCCTTCTTGAGACCTTTTGTCATTCTGCCTTCCCGTCCTTATTCGGCGGCACTTAAGAACATTTCGGGACGGATGCAAAGGCAGGTCATTCGACCTTGAGATCTGCGTCCCTGGCAACCTTGCGCCATTTCGCGGTCTCGGAAGCGATGAATTTAGCAAATTCCGCGGGCGTCTGCCCGCCCGGCTCCGCCGCCAAATCCTTGAGGCGGTCGACGATCAGCGGCTGCTTGAGAACATCGACGACTGCCGCGTAGAGCTTGTCGCGAATGGCGAGCGGCGTACCCTTCGGCAACAGGATGCCGTACCAGGTCGTGATCTCATAACCCTTTAGACCCGCTTCATCCAGCGTGGGAAGCTCCGGGAAATAAAGTGAGCGCTTAAGCGTGCTCACCGCCAGTGCCCGGACCGTGCCGCTCTGGATATGTGGCCGTGCCGATCCGCTGGTCTCGATTGCCATCTGGATTTGACCGGCGATCAGATCGGTCATCATCGGCGCGCCGCCCTTATAGGGAACATGCACGATGTCGACGCCGAGGCTCGCGCGAAACATCTCGCCGGACATATGCTCGGTGCTGCCGAGTCCCGCCGAACCGAAATTCACCTTTCCGGGATTTGCCTTGATCCAGGAAATCAGGTCGCCGACGGTTTTCGCGGGCACCGATGGATTGACGATCAGGATGTTTGGCACCTTCGCAGCAATTGTAACCGGCTCGAGATCCTTCTCGAAGTCATACGGCAGGGATTTGTAAAGGCTCGGCGCGATCGTATGCGCGATGGTCGAGAAGAACACCGTGTAGCCGTCGGGCGGCGATTTCGAGACAATGCCGGCCGCGAGCGTCCCTCCCGCACCGGCCTTGTTTTCCACCACGACGGACTGACCGAGTTTCTCCGTCAATCCCTGAGCGATGGGGCGCGCGACCAGATCTGCTGTCCCGCCCGCGGCAAACGGCACGACCAGCGTGATCGGCCGCGCCGGCCATTCCTGCGCCTTCGCGAGCGTCGCGGCGAACAGCGATGCAATGAGAGCCGCTGCAACCCTTGCCGCGGTCATGTGGCTGAAGCGGGCCGCGCACGCGATGTTGCAAGGCGCAGAACATCGAGATAGCCGGGGGCGACATCAACCCGCTGGATCAGGCCCTTCTCGGTGAGCAGGCGGTGCGCCTCCTCGAGCCGATAGCACGGCAGATACATGAACAGGTGATGCTCGGCGTGATAGTTCACCCAGTACGGCGCGATCAGCGCACGCTCGACAACATTCGCATGGGTCGTGCGCGCATGACTGAATGGGTCTGGACCGGTCGAGGTACAGGCATGCTCGGCGATGTTGCGCACGCGAGTCACCAGCGGGAACCATGTCGCCATCGCGACAACCCAGACGCCGAAGAACCAGATGCCCGCACCCGCGAGCCAGAACAGACCGAGCAGTAGCGCGTTGACGGCGAGAAACCGTTGCATGGCGATCCGTCCGCTGGTCAGGAAGTTCTCCGTCTCCTCATCGCGCATCGCGTCTGTCAGCACGGGTTCGCGCCGGGCAAACAGCGCTTTGAACGACGGCGTGCGCTGCTTGATGAAGGTCTGCCCCGTGAGATCGCGAAACGCCTTGCGATAAAAGCTATCCTTTGAAATCGGAAACGGCGCAGAGAGTCCGAGATCCGGGTCTTCCGGCTGCTGCGTGAAACGGTGATGCTTGAGATGGTAGGCACGATAGCCCGCCAGCGTCGCACCGACCGGCACTGCGCAGATCCAGTTGCCGACAAACTCATTGATCTTCTGGTTGGTGTGCAGCCCGCCATGGGCAGCCTCGTGCATCAGGATCGCCAGCCCAAGCTGCCGCGTGCCGACGATCATCACGGCGGCGAGCCAGGTAAACGGATTCGGCCAGATCGTCACGAGCGCGACCGCGGCGAAGATCGTGCCCCAGCAATGCACAACCAGCCACATGCCGCGCCAGGAGTCGCGCCTGGTCAGCCGCGCCCATTCCTCGGCAGAGAAGATCGTCTTGGGGTCAACACGTTCAACGGCCGGCATTTGCTTATTATCCTTCCGTCACGTCTCAAGACCGCTTCGCCTCATTCACCAACTGGTTCAATCGAGACCAAGAACCCTGCCGACCTTCCGCGATAAACCAACGACCATCGCGAATCTCAACTCGGGATTTCAAAAACGTCCGTCGAGTGGCAAGTACAGCTCCAGCAGCAGCACCCAAGATAGCGCCTGCCGGCCCGGTCAAACCACCTGCCAATGCACCTGCTGCAACGCCACCTAAAACTCCACCAGCGGCAACGCCTTTGGCTGTGTCACTCGCGGTCGCGCGCTTTTCCTTCTCAACATAGTGAATTGATACAATATCCTCAAACGGAAGGTTCTCCTTCTTACCATCAATGTTTTTCAACTTTAGTGCGCGCTCTTCAACGAAGACTATTCCCGTTCGGAAGTCACCACCTACGATTCGGATAAAATTCATCGATAAGTCCAAAATCAAAAATATTGTGATACTTCTACATCGTAGCGCCTAATACCCACGGCGCAAATTCCGCAGCGCCGAAATCAAACGCTTCGCTCTTGGTCTCTTCCCCGGAAGCGACCTGCAGGATCAGGTCGAAAATACGCTGGCCGCATTGCTGCACGGTTTCGTCGCCGTCCAGAATGGTTCCGCAATTGACGTCCATGTCGTCTTCCATGCGGCGGAACATCGGCGTGTTGGTCGCGAGCTTGATCGAGGGTGACGGCTTGCAGCCGAACACGCTGCCGCGTCCCGTCGTAAAACAGACGAGATTCGCGCCGCCCGCCACCTGTCCGGTCGCGGCTACCGGATCGAAGCCCGGCGTGTCCATGAAGGTGAAACCCTTCTTGGTAACCGGCTCGGCATATCCCACCACGTCGACGAGGTTGGTGCTGCCCGCCTTGGCCATCGCACCAAGGGATTTTTCCAGAATGGTGGTGAGACCGCCCGCCTTGTTGCCGGGGCTCGGGTTGGAATCCATCTCCGCGCCATTGCGCTGGGTGTAGTCTTCCCACCACCGCATCAGCGCGACGAGTTTCTCCCCGACCTCGGGACTGACCGCGCGGCGTGTGAGAAGGTGCTCCGCGCCGTAGGTCTCTGGTGTTTCGGACAGGATCACCGAGCCGCCGTGCCGTACCAGCAGATCGCTGGCCGCGCCGAGCGCGGGGTTGGCCGACACGCCAGAGTAACCGTCCGAACCGCCGCACTGAAGCGCGACCATCAATTCGCTCGCCGGGCACGGTTCTCGTTTGATGTTGTTGGATTCGGCCAGCACTTCGCGCACGAACGCGACCGCCTTCTCCACGGTCTTGCGCGATCCGCCGACATCCTGAATGTCCAGCGACCGGAGGCGTCCCGCAAGTCTCTGCTCTTCGAGAAAGCCGCCGATCTGATTCATCTCGCAGCCGAGCCCGAGAATGATCACATGCGAGAAATTCACATGCCGCGCATAGCCACCGAGCGTCCGGCGCAGAACCGTCAGCGGCTCAAGTTGGGTCATGCCGCAGCCGGTCTTGTGGGTCAGCGCGACGACACCATCGACGTTCGGAAACGCTGCCAGCGGATCGTGGCCGGTGAACGGATTCTTCTTGAACACATCGGCGACGAGGCCTGCGACATGTGCGCTGCAATTCACCGAGGTGAGAATGCCGATGTAATTGCGTGTCGCGACGCGCCCGTCCGGACGGCGAATGCCCTGAAACGTCGCGGGCAGATCGAAGTTCGGTGTCGGCTTGACGTCGACGCCGTACGCGTAATCCTTGGAAAATTCCCCCATGCCGATGTTCTGCACATGGACATGCTGACCCGGCGCGATCGGAACAGTGGCGAAGCCAATAATCTGACCGTAGCGCTTGACGGGCTCACCGACTGCGATCGGCTTCACTGCAACTTTGTGACCGGCAGGAATGCGTTCGGTCGCGGCGATGCCCTGCGCCACCTCGGCGCCCGGCAGCAGCGCCGTCCGCGCAATCACCACGCTGTCATCGGAATGCAAGCGGATCACGGGTGTCGGGGCCATGGCTATCGTCCTTGTTGGCTCTGGCTTGTTCGGCCGTCATGGCCGGGCTTGTCCCAGCCATCCACGTCTTACTTTATACAATCACATCACCCCACCCGGCTGGCCTTCGGCTATCCACCCTCCCCATCGAGGGGAGGGATTGGTGCCTCTGGAAAGCGTCTTTGCTTTCTCATCCCTCCCCCTTGTGGGGAGGGTCGGCGCGAAGCGCCGGGGTGGGGGTAGCTTGTACGCCCCGCTCAGCTCACGCCTTCCCGCCGGAGTTCTTTCGCGTCTCCGCGATGTGGCTCTTGGCGGACATCGCGAGGAGACCGCTGTCGTTCAAGATCGTCACCAGCTTGAAGCCGCGCTCAATGGCAAGCGCCGCGCCCGCCGCACCGCTGCAATGGATGCCGGGGAAAATGCCGCGCTTGTCGCATTCCTTCACGATCCGCTCATAGATCTTGATGATCTCCGGCTCAGTCCGATCCAGCGTCGGATGCAGGCCATAGGAGAAACCGAGATCGGACGGGCCGATATAGACACCGGCGATTCCATTCACATCGAGGATCGCTTCGAGATTCTCGACCGCTGTCTTGGTTTCGATCATCGGGATGCAGAGCGTTTCTTCATTGGCGGTCTGCTGATATGTCCCCGCTGAGCCATACATCATGGCGCGGATCGGTCCGTTGCTGCGGGTCCCGCGCGGCGGATATTTCGCATACTGAACGAAGCGTTCGGCCTCTTCCTTGGTGTTGATCATCGGGCAGATCACGCCATAGGCGCCGCCGTCGAGCACCTTGCCGATGATGCCGGGCTCGTTCCACGGCACGCGCACCATCGGCGTCACCGGATGCGCCTGCATCGCCTGGAAGCACTGGATCATCGACTGATAATCCTGCACGCCGTGCTGCATATCGACGGTGACGCTGTCGAAGCCGCATTGCGCCATTACCTCGGCGGAAAATCCGGAGGGGATGGCAAGCCAGCCGTTGACGACCACCTTGCCCGCAGCCCAGACTTCCTTGACCTTGTTTGCCATTCGTAGGTTTCCCGTTTCTATTTTGATTGTTGTTGCTTGGTTTGGGCGCGGGTCATGCATGAGCTGCCCTCCGGCTAAACCTGATCCTCAACCTATCCGGTCGCCTTGGCAACGGCGGCGTCATCGATACCGACGGACCGCGCGGTTGCCGTGATGGAATTCCAGGTCTCTTCGGTGAGCGGCACACCGTTCTTGGTCCGCTCCGCACGCGTTGCCGCTTCCGGCTCGCCCGGAATCAGAACCGCATCGTGGCCCTGCGCCAGCTTGCTGTCCTTGAAATAGGCGATATAGCGCGCGACCTCGCCGTCGAAGAAATGCGCGGGATCGACGACCTTCGGATCGATGAAGATTGCCAGCATGCCGTTGGAGAAACGCCGGTCGGTCTTGGTCGCACCGTTGCCGGTCAGCGCGCCGCCGAGCAGTTCGCACATCAATGCAAGGCCCGAACCCTTGTGTTCGCCGAACGCGCGGATCGCACCCTTGCCTTGCGCATGAACACGCGGCCCGTCCGTATCATACGGCCCATAGAGAACGTGCGGATCTTCGCTGAGGCTGCCATCCTGATCGACCAGCGCGCCCTTTGGCAGTTTCTTGCCGCCGCGGCTCGCCACCATCACCTTGCCCTCGGCCACGATGGAGGTCGCGAAATCCAGCACCACCGGCCCCTGACCCGGACGTGGAATGCCGACGCAATACGGCGCCGTGGAGAGCTTGCGCGCGACGCCGCCGTATGGCGCAACCAGCACCGAGCCCGCCGCGTTGACGAAAAAGATTGAGACCAGCCCCTCCGACGCCGCCATTTCCGCCCAGTCGCCGACGCGCCCGAGATGGCCGGAATTCTTCAGCGTCATCGCCGAAAGACCAATGGCCTTGCACTTGTCGATCCCGACTTTCACAGCCTGCGGTGTCACCGTCTGTCCGTAGCCGAAGCCGCCATCGACCACCGCGATCGACGGTGTGTCGACCACCAGCTTGATGGTCTGGTCGGGAATGATCGCTCCTTCTTTCGCCCATTTCACATACTGCGGCACGCGGATGACGCCGTGGCTGTCATGACCGGTGAGGTTCGCCGTGGTGAGATAGCTAGCGATGCGCTCGGCTTCAGTCTTCGAGGAGCCTGCGTGCGAAAAGATATCGGCGACGAAGCTGATGAGCTTCTGGGAGTTGATTGTAACCATGAGACCTAGCGCCCTGTATCCGACGTTTGCTTCACTTCGCAGCACCCTCCGAGCAAACGTCGGATACAAAAGGGCGCTAGCAACTTTATTATTCTAGTGATCCTTTGGCTCTGTTCGTAAAGGTGCCTGCAAGAGATATCATACGAATGTCAGAGCCGGATCACTAGCTAGCTGCCTTGGTATGGCCGCCTAGGTAAGCGGCTCTGATTGCTTCGTTGCTCCACAGTTCGTCAGGTTTACCGCCCAGAGCAAGGCGACCCGTTTCCAGCACGTAGCCGTGATCGGCAACGGACAGTCCCATTCGCGCATTCTGCTCGACAAGTAAAACTGTCGTGTCGCGGCGAATTTCGGCAATGATCCGGAACACCGCCTGCACGATCACCGGCGCAAGGCCGAGCGACGGCTCATCGAGCAGCAGCAGCCGCGGCTTTGCCATCAGCCCGCGCGCCACCGCGACCATCTGCAACTGTCCGCCTGAGAGCGTCCAGCCGAGCTTGTCGGAGAATGCACGGATGTCGGGAAACAGATCAAACATCGCATCCGCTTCGCGCGACAGCTGCGCTTTCGCGACCCGGCGGTTCGACGCGCCGAGCATAATGTTTTCTTTCACGGTAAGACCGGGGAACACCCGCCGCCCCTCCGGGACGTGCGAAATGCCGAGGCGCACGATAGCCTCCGGCCCCAAGCCGACGATGGAGTGGCCATCGAACAGGATCTCTCCGGCGGCAGGCTTCGCCAGGCCGGAAATCGCGCGCAGCGTGGTGGACTTGCCTGCGCCGTTGGAGCCGAGCAGCGTCACCACCTGCCCTTCATCCACCTTGAGCGAGATGCCGCGCAGCGCTTCGATTTCGCCGTAAAGCACGATGAGGTCATTGATCTCGAGCAGGGCCATGATCACTCCGTCCCGAGATAAGCGGAAATAACGTCAGGATGCTGGAGCACCGCCAGCGATTCTCCGTCTGCAATCCGCTTTCCGAAGTTCAACACCGTGATGTGCTGCGCCGCCTCGCGAACCAGCGTCATGTCGTGATCGATGATCAGAATGGTGAGCCCCTGAGCCGCGATGCGTTTGAGCAGGTCATGCAGTTCGACCTTCTCACTGGAATTCAATCCCGCCGCCGGCTCATCCAGCAACAATAGCGTCGGATTTCCCGCCAGCGCACGTGCGATCTCGATCAGGCGCTGATGACCGTAGGAGAAACTGGAGACAAGTTCATTGGCGCGTCCGCCGAGCCCAACAAATGTCAGAGCTGACATCGCGCGCTGCGTCAGCGCATCCTGACTGCCCTCGCCGATCAGCGTATTGCCCGGACGCTCCGCACCGATCACCACGTTTTCCAGCGCCGTCATCGAACGAAACAGCCGGATGTTCTGGAAGGTACGACCCAGTCCCGCCGCTGTGCGCTGATGCGCAGGCATGTCGGTCACGTCGGTCCCGTCGAGCACGATTTTGCCCGCGGTTGTCTTGTAGAGGCCCGACAGCATGTTCAGCGTCGTGGTCTTGCCGGACCCGTTGGGCCCGATCAGCGCATGCACGCTGCCCCGGCGCACGGAAATGTCCACTTTGTCGACGGCTTTCAGGCCGCCGAAGTGTTTCGACAGGCCCGTGACCTCGATCACCATGTCGCCGCCGGTCTTTGCCGGCACAAGTTGCAGCGCGGGGCTCGCGACGTGAGGTGGAGCTTTCGCGCGCCACTTGGTGATGACGTCCTGTACGAACCCCCAGATGCCGTCCGGCATGAAGCGCACGATCAGAATGACGAACAGTCCATAGATCGCGAGATAAAGCCCCGGGATGTTTTTGAGGAAGCGCAGCCATTCCGGGATCAGAATCAGCAACCCGGTGCCGATCACAGCACCGATCGGCGATCCGACACCACCGAGCAACGCCATTGTGAGAAAGACGATCGACTCCGCGAATGAGAACTGATCCGGGCTGACATAGGAGAAGCCACCGGCGAACAGTCCGCCACCGATCCCGCCGAGCAAGGCGGAAAGCGCAAACGCCGCTACTTTCGTGCGGAAGATGTCGATACCCGCGACGCCCGCGGCGAGTTCGTTGTCACGCACCGCGCGCATGGCGCGGCCGATCCGCGTGTCCGGTAGGTGCCAGACGAGATAGCCGATCACCGCAAGCGCGGCGACGCAGAACGCCAGAAACGACTGCTGCGACTGGAACAGCGCCGGGCGGCCGATTTTCGAGATACCGTCGGGACCGCGCGTCAGCCAGATTGCGTTGATCATCACCAGCGTCACGATCTGCTGGAACGAGATCGTCACCATGGCGAGGTAATGGCCGCCGAGCTTGAGCGTGCTCATGCCGAGGAGCGCGCCGGCCGCCAATGCGAGCAACGAGCCCGCAACAAGGCAGATCCAGAAATTGATCTGGTAATCGGCAGTCCCGAGGCCGACGGCATAGGCACCCAACCCGAAGAACGCCGCCTGCGCCAGGTTGATCTGCCCGCACAGCCCGAGCACGACCGTCAGGCCGAACACCGCGATGGCGAACGTGGCCGCTTGCATCAGGATATTGAGGACGTAACCGTCGAAGCTCATGGTCGCTGCGGCGAACACAGCGATCGCGGCGACGATAAAATATGGCAGGTGTCGCAGCACCAGCGGCGTCGAGCGCAAGGTCGCGGTGACAGGTATGTTCTGGCTCGGCATGCTCATGCTTTTTCCGCCACGCGTTCGCCGAAAATGCCTTGCGGGCGGAAGACCAGAAACAGGATCAGCACGAGAAACGCGAATGCGTCCTTGTACGGAACCGACACGTAAGCAGCGCCGAAGGTTTCAATGATACCGAGCGCGATCCCGCCGATGATCGCACCGGTGACATCGCCGAAGCCGCCGATAATGGTGGCGGCGAAAGCCTTCAGCGCAATCGTCGCCCCCATCTGGATCGAGACGAACAGAATTGGCGCGACGAGGATCCCGGCCAGCCCGCCAAGGACCGCGGAATAAATGAAGGTGATCATGATCATGGTCGACACCGAGATGCCGAGCAGCGACGCCATCTCCTTGTCCTGCGAGGTTGCCTGAAGCTTCTTGCCGAGCATCGTGTGCTCGAAGAACCAGTAATTCAGGATCACCAGCGCGATGGTCACCGCAATGATCAGCAGATACTGGCTGTCGAGATAGACCGGCCCCAACTGGATGCCCGGCGTCTCGAACCAGCCTTCCAGCACTTGCGGCGCAGGTCCGTAGATCGCCAACACCGAATTCGCCAGGAAGATCGATGCACCGATGGTGGCGATGATGACCGGCAGAAAGGTGCGGTGACGCAACGGATAATACACGCCAAGATTGAAGATCACGCCGAACAACGCCATGCCTGCGAGCGAAATCAGGAACGACAGCCAGTACGGCCATTGCAGGTCGACCGCGAACACAACCATCAGGAATGCCGCCACCATCGAGAACTCGCCCTGCGCGAAGTTCACGACGTTGGTCGCGCGGAAGATCAGCACGAAGCCGAGCGCCACAAGCGCATACACGGAGCCGATGCCGATGCCCGTAAAGAGCAACTGAAGAATCTGATCCATCAAATCAACTTTCGGGATTCGTCGCGATCGGAAAAGATGAGCGGCTTGCGCCGACGCCTGCTCAAGGACGCACGGCGGCCTCCACTGAAGGAAGCCGCCGCAATGATCACCTGGCAGCTTCGATATGCTTCTCGAAGATGATGTTGCCCTTGTCGTTCTTCACGATGTTGTAGCCGTGAAGGCCATCGCCGTTTTCATCGAAGTTGTATTGGCCTTCCGCGCCTTCGAATCCCTTGATCGCCAGGATCGCGGTGCGAACCTTTTCCGGCTCGGTGGATTTTGCCGTGTTCATCGCCTTTGCGAGCACGGTGAGCGCGTCATAGGTCCATGCGCTCTGGTTGTCCGGCGCGAGCTTGTAGGCATCGCGATAGGCCTTGCCATAAGCCTTGGCTGCGGGACTTGAATCTTCCGCATAATCCGCAACGCCGTAGGTTCCGTACAACGACGCACCCGCAAGCCGGGTGGACGACACGCCGACGATGGATGGTGATCCTACCCACGGAATATTGACGCCGAGCTGGTGCAACTGGCGCGCGAAGATGCCGAGGTCGTTCTCGAATGTGAAGTATGATCCGAGAACGTCCGCGCCTGATTGCTTGATTGCCAGCACCACCGGTGTGAAATCCTGGCTCTGGTTGGCATAGCCCTGATCGAGAACCGGCGTAATGCCGAGCTTGCTCAATCCCTCGGTCAGCGCCTTGCCGCCCGCCGTGCCGAACGCATCGGTGGAATGCAGCACCGCCCACTTCTTCTTGCCAAGCGTGTTGGAACCGTAGTCGGCGATCACGCGGCCCGAATAGCTGTCGTTCGGACGGAAGCGAAACAGCCACTTGTTGCCCATATGGGTGAGGTTGGGATCGGTTCCTCCGATCGCCATCGGCTTGCCGAGTTTCAGAACGTCCGGCGCCATGGCGTGCACCTGCGTCGAGCGGATCGATCCGAGAAATGCGACGATGTCCGATTGCGCGGCCAGCTTCGAGAAGGCCAGAACCACGCCGGGGTTGGTAGTCTGGTCGTCTTCGGTAATCAGTTCGACCTGCTTGCCGAGAACACCGCCCGCCTTGTTGACGGCCTCCAGCGCCAGCTTTGCGCCGTTCAGCGCGAACTTGCCCTGTTCGGCCGCCGATCCGGTGACCGGAAGAACCATGCCGATCTTGATGGTGGCGCCCTGAGCACCGGCGCTTTTTATCAAGGCTGGCGCCGCAAGGACAGCACCAGCGCCCACGGAAAACTCACGTCTCGTCAATTTCATCGTCGTCCTCCCAAATGGCCGTGCATTTTTTCCGCCGACCTTGGAGAGGATTAGAAGTCCGAAAAACGGGATTGTCTACCGCTTCGAGGACAATTCTCGTCAAACATCCGATCATTGCGCTGCAGCGCGCGAAACGGCCGAAAGGGCCCCGATGCGACCAAATGAGCCGATGTCACAAGACTTACACGGATCCCGTCACCGCGATTTTCTCGTTTTGGTGCACCGCGCCACATTTTCCAGTGAACCAAAGCGTGGTATGAGCGACAAATACCTATCGCCCGCTAACGATGGTGTTTAGAGATGCCTTTCCCCGTTTCGCGTTTTGATTTTCGTAGTTTTCGCGGCGCTGCCGTGGCCACAGCCCTCCTGATGGCCCCCGCGCTCGCGCATGCCGAAACCGCGCCATTTGCCAACTATGCAGGCAACTGGTCCGGCAACGGCACGATCACCATCGCCGAGGGTGGCACGGAGCGCATCCGCTGCCGCGGCACCTACTCCGTCGATGGCGGCGGCAACAACCTGCATCAGGTCCTGCGCTGCGCCAGCGACAGCTACAAGTTCGAACTAACCAGCAATATCCTGGCCAAGGGCGGCAATATCACCGGCTCCTGGAGCGAAGCCAGCCGCGGCGTCAACGGCACTGTCGAGGGCAGCGTTGAGAACGGCCAGGTCACCGCACTGGTCCAGACCAACGGCTATGCCGCAACCTTCAACGTCGTGACCCGCGGCAACAAGCAGTCGGTGGCCATCAGTTCGAAGGGTGAGCTGCGCGACGTGACCATCAGCCTGGCGAGAAGCAACTAAGGTCAAAAATTCAAAAGGCCCGCCGATAATGAATCGGCGGGCCTTTTGCTGTCTGGAACTGAGAGACGCCTCGATCCTATTTCCTGCCCCACACCGCCTTGATGCGGTGAGACGTGCTAATCAGCCACATCGCCGTCGGGCGCAAAATGAAGAGATCGGCGATCAATGCCGCGATCATGGCGAAGGCGCTGAGCCATCCAAACAGACGCAGCGACGGCAGATCGGAAAACACCGTCACCACCAGGCCGCAAGCCAGCACCACCGTGGTCAGGATCAACGCCGGGCCGACCAGAACTGTGGCGCGCTCGACCGCCTGCGCCTCATCGACACCCGGCTTTTCTTCCAGCCGCAAGCGGTTGAGGAAGTGAATCGTCGCGCTCAATCCCAACCCGAAAGACACCGTCAACGCGACCACACTGGCGAATTGCAGCCCCTCACCCAGGAACCACAACACGGTGCCCGATAGCACAACCGGGAAGATGCCGGGCAGGATGCTTGCGAACATCACCACCACCGAACGGAACGCCAGACCGATAAAGGCCGCAACCAGGATGAATTCGATGGTCAGACCGTGGTTGAGTTTGCCAATCATGCTGGCGCTGTTGCGCGCGGCGATGGCGGACAGGCCGGTCACAGCGATATTGTAACCGGGATGAGCGCTGCGGATCGTTCCCATCGCGGCATCGAGCTTCTCGACCGTCGGCAGGATCTGGCTTGAGTCGAGATCAGGCACGCGTCCCGACACCACGACCGCGTCCTGCTGCTCGGAAATGAAGCGCCTGACCAGATAGGCTGGGAGCAGATCGACATATTCTTTCAGGATCGCCACGTCCGAGCGGCCGGCCTTCTCCGCCAGCCAGCGCCGCAGCGTCTCGATCGACCAGACATTGCCGACACCCGCCTGCTTCTCGATGATCGAGTGGACGGCTGCGATAGTATCAAGCGTGTCCTTGTCGTAGAGCGACTTGCCCTTCGGAAATTCGATCAGCACGTCGATCGGATTGGCACCGGTCAGCTTGGCATCGAGACGGCTTGAGGCTTCGACGGCCTGCTGCTTGTCCGGCACCTGATCGGCGAGCCGGTAACGCGGCTCAAGACTCGCGTAAATGATGCCGAGACCGACAACCACGAGCAGCGCAATCAAACTGAAAAGACCGGGACGGCCGACCATGCGCTTGGCGATAAACGCGCAGAACGCGCGCAGCGCCTCGACGCCCCAATCGGCACCCTTGATCTTGGTCGCGAGCAAATTCTCTTTCCGGACCAGCAGAACGCCGAACACCGGCACCAGTGACAACACCGCGAGCAGCGCGATGACGGTCGCCATCAATCCGGCTTCGCCGAAGGTGCGGATCAGGTCGGAATCGGAAAACTGCAAGGCAAGGAACGACAGCGCCGCTGTGCCATGGGTCAGCACGCAGGCCGGCCCAACCACCAGTACGGCGTTACGAAACGCCGTGTATTTGTCCTCACCCGCAATCAGGCGATCTCGGGCAGCGAACGTAAGCTGCATCGAGTCGGCAAAACTGATGACCATGATGAGCGGCGTCATCACGTTCAGGAACATGTTGAGACTGAAACCGAGCCAGCCCAGCGTGCCGATCGACAGCAGGATCGCCAGCAGCGGCGGAAACGCCGCGACGATCATGAACGAGATGCGGCGGAAGAAGATGATCGCGATGATACAACCGGCCAGAATGCCGGCGATATTGTAAGTCAGGCCATCCCGCTCGACCGCGTTGCGGATTTCGAGCTGCATCACCGGCACGCCGGACAACTGGCTGTTGAGGCCGGTGCCCTCAAGATCCTCATTCATGATCTTGCGGACTTCGCCGATGGTGGTGTTGAGGCCCTTGTTGCCGACGATCGCAGGGTCGAGAGCCAGCACGATCAGTGCCAGCGTGCCGTCTTCCGACAGCAGCTTGCCCTTGATGACCTCGTTACTTTTCACCTTCTCGATAAGAGCCTTGTAAGCGTCGCCTTCGGGCAGCGTTTCAGGAAACAGCGCCGCAGGCAGACGGCCACCCTCAGGCGGCTGCCGGGCCGAGAACAGCGAGATGATTCCGCGCGTGCCGTCCACGAGTTGCAGGTCGGTGACCAGATCGCGCAATTTTTCGAGCGATGAGCGCTCCAGCAGCGATTTGCCTTCCACCACCACCAGCACATCGTATTCGCTGGAGGGGAAGCGCTTGGTCACCTCTTCGTATTGCTTGTATTCCGGCGTATCGGATCGGAACAACTGGCTCAGCGAATCGTCGATCTTGATGCGCTGGATGCCGAACACGGCGACCACGCACAACGCGAGCAGGACGATCGCCGCCGTGCGCGGCGCGCGCAGCGCTATCAAACCGATCCGTTCCAGACCGAACGCGATGCTGAAGGTTTTTTTTCCGGAATCGCTGTGAACGGGCTCTTTTGAAATCTGGTGCAACGGGACAGTTCCGATTCGAAGGTAAGCCGACGTTTTATCTAGCAGATTTACAGGGAACGCGAGGGATGCCTCCCAAATAAAGCAGGATTAAGCAATGCGCCGGGCACACTGGAACAAGCTGCCGCAAGCAGCCTAAACCACCATATTGTGGGTTGTTTGCCCCAAATATTGTAGAACCATGCCCTTTCGCCAGATGGTCGCGCGGCTGCCCCAAAATGCAGCAAAGTCACCGGAATGTGGCATGAACGCACCAACTTGGTGACGGGCTGACGCCAGATATTCCGACTATCGGATTAGCAGTTTTTGCGCCCCTCCCGGTCCTGATATAACCCCCGCCATGTCGTACAAGGTCGCTGCCTTTTATCAGTTCATCGCGCTCCCCGATTTTGAGAATCTGAGGGAGCCGTTACGCAATATGTGCGTCGCTCTGGATGTGAAGGGCATCATCCTGCTGGCCGCCGAAGGCATCAACGGGACCGTGGCAGGCCGCGAGGCCGCTATCGACGCCCTGATGAACCAGTTACAGAACGGCGCGCTGTTCGATGGCCGTCTCGACAATCTGGAACTGAAATTCTCGGGCGCGAGCGAGATGCCGTTCAACCGGATGAAGGTCCGGCTGAAAAAGGAGATCGTCCGGCTCGGCGATCCGGAGACCGATCCCAACACCAAGGTCGGCATCTATGTCGACGCCGCCGACTGGAACGCGCTCATCAAGCAAGCAGACGTGCTGCTGCTCGACACCCGCAACGGTTTCGAAGTCGAAATGGGCACGTTCGAAGGCGCGGTCGATCCGAAGATTACCCGCTTTGGCGAATTTCCGGATTTTGCCGGCCGCACGCTCGACCCCAACAAGCACAAGAAAATAGCAATGTTCTGCACCGGCGGTATCCGCTGCGAAAAGGCCAGTTCCTATCTGCTGTCGCAGGGTTTCGAGGAGGTCTACCACCTCAAGGGCGGCATCCTGAAATATCTCGAGGAGATTCCGGAAGCGCAAAGTCTGTGGCGCGGCGAGTGCTTCGTGTTCGACCAGCGCGTCGCGCTCGGTCACGGGCTGAGCGAGCGTCAGGTGTTACGCGGAGATGGAGCGGATCATACCGATGCCACTGAGATCGACATGAGCGAGCAAGCCGATGACTGAAGTCCCCTCGCCCGCCTCGCGCATCGACGCGCTGGAAATCCGCATCGCGTATCTGGATGAGACCATCGAGACCCTGAACAACACCATTACCGCGCAATGGAAGCAGATTGACGCCCTGAGCCGGGAGATGCTGGCTCTGCGCGAGCGGCTTGATGACGCCGAGATGAAATCAGAGACAGGTTCGCCGCGGGACCAGCCCCCTCCCCATTACTGATCCAGCCCAACCCCAGCCGCCTACCGGCCCGCGCAATTAATGTGCAGGCGTGGAGGCTGCGGGCAAAAAAATTGGTAATTCCGTCACAGATATGTATGGTCCCGCCTGAGGAAAAATCGGGGAGGACAATAACAATGCGTAAAATTGCAATTCTCGCAGGCGTCGCGGCCGCACTGGCCGCAGCACCGGCGTCCGCGCAGGATCTGAAGATCGCGCTGATCCACGGCAAGACCGGGCCGCTGGAAGCCTATGCCAAGCAGACCGAAAACGGCCTGCGCATGGGTCTGGAATACGCCACCAAGAACACCATGACGGTCGATGGCCGCAAGATTGTCCTCATCACCAAAGACGATCAGGGCAAGCCGGACCTTGCAAAGGCGGCGCTCGCCGAAGCCTATCAGGACGACAAGGTCGACCTCGCCATCGGCACCACCGCCTCGGGCGCGGCGCTTGCGATGCTGCCGGTCGCCGAAGAAAACAAGAAGGTGCTGATCGTCGAGCCGGCCGTGGCCGACGCCATCACCGGCGAGAAGTGGAATCGCTACATCTTCCGCACCGGCCGTAACTCGTCGCAGGACGCGATCTCGAACGCGGTCGCCATCGGCAAGCAGGGCGTGACCATCGCGACACTCGGTCAGGACAACGCCTTCGGCAAGGACGGCGTGGCGGCGTTCAAGGAAGCTCTCGCCAAGACCGGCGCAACATTGGCCGCGGAAGAATATGTCCCTGCTGCAACCACCGACTTCACCGCAGCAGCACAGCGTCTGTTCGATGCGCTGAAGGACAAGCCGGGCCGCAAGATCATCTGGGTGATCTGGGCCGGCGGCGGCGATCCGCTGACCAAGATTCAGGACATGGACCCGAAGCGCTACAACATCGAGTTGTCGAGCGGCGGCAACATCCTTCCCGCGCTGGCTGCCTACAAGCGGCTGCCCGGCCTGGAAGGCGCGACTTATTATTACTACGCCATCCCAAAGAACCCGATCAATGACTGGCTCGTCGCCGAGCACCAGAAGCGCTTCAACGCGCCGCCGGACTTCTTCACCGCAGGCGGCTTCGCTGCGGCGATGGCAGCCGTGACCGCTGTTCAGAAAGCCAAGTCGACCGACACTGAAAAGCTGATCGCGGCGATGGAGGGCATGGAGTTCGATACGCCGAAGGGCAAGATGGTGTTCCGCAAGGAAGACCATCAGGCGCTGCAAAGCATGTATCACTTCCGCGTCAAGGTCGATCCGAACCTCGCCTGGGCTGACAACGAACTGGTCCGCGAATTGAAGATCGAGGACATGACCATCCCGATCAAGAACAAGCGGTAAGTTGAGAGCGACCCTGATTGGCCGCTGAAACAAAAACACGTCATGGCCGGGCTTGTCCCGGCCATCCACGTCTTGTTTCATGGCGCAGAAGAAAAACGTGGATGCCCGCGACAAGCGCGGGCATGACAATCGAGAGTTCTTTGACCAGCTTTACCCAACTGGCGACTCCATGACCCTCACCCTTGAGACCCGCGACCTGACCATCCGTTTTGGCGGCCACGTCGCCGTCAACAAAGTGAGTTGCACGTTTTGCCCCGGCGAACTCACCGCCATTGTCGGCCCAAACGGTGCGGGCAAGACCACCTACTTCAATCTGATCTCCGGACAATTGCAGCCAACCGGCGGCGGTGTCCTTCTCGATGGTGAAGACATCACGCGCCTCACGGCGCCACTGCGCACGCGCAAGGGCCTCGGCCGCGCCTTCCAGCTCACCAATCTTTTCCCGAACCTGAGCGTCGAGGAAAACGTCCGCCTCGCCGTTCAGGCCGCCTCAGGCGTGCACTATGAAATGCTGCGCCCATGGATGAAGCGCCGCGACCTGATCGAGCGTGCCGACGCCATTCTCGATAGCATTGCGCTTGGCAATCGCCGCGCGGTTGCTGCGGCTGCCCTCTCGCATGGCGACCAGCGCAAGCTCGAAGTCGCGCTGATGATGGCACTGGAGCCGAAGGTCTTCATGTTCGACGAGCCGACCGCAGGCATGAGTGTCGACGAGGTGCCGGTGGTGCTCGACCTGATCGCACGTCTCAAGAACGACACCAGCAAGATCATCCTGCTGGTCGAACACAAGATGGATGTGGTGCGCTCGCTGGCCGACCGCATCATCGTCCTGCACAACGGACAACTGGTGGCTGACGGCAAGCCTGCCGAGGTGATCGCCTCGCCGATCGTGCAGGAAGCCTATCTCGGCATCGCGCCCGGAAAGACTGCCGCATGAGCCAGAACACCGCACTCAGCCTCACCGGCGTTCACACCCACATCGCTCAGTATCACATCCTTCACGGCGTCGATTTCACTGTGCCGGAAGGCCAGACCACCATGCTGCTCGGCCGCAACGGCGCGGGCAAGACAACAACGCTCCGCACCATCATGGGCCTGTCGCCCCCCTCCGCTGGCCAGATCGTTCTGGCGGGGCAGAACATCGAAAAGAAATCCACGCCGGACATCGCAAGCCTCGGTGTCGGCTACGTCCCGGAAACCATGTCCGTGTTCTCGGATCTGACCGTGAAGGAAAACCTGATTCTCGCCGCGCGTGAAGGGCCGCTCGACGACACGCGGCTGCAATGGATCTTCGGATTCTTTCCTGCACTGAAACGCTTTTGGCTGTCGCGTGCGGGATCGCTATCCGGCGGACAGAAGCAGATGCTGTCCATCGCCCGCGCCATCGTCGAGCCGCGCAAGCTGCTCTTGATCGATGAACCGACCAAGGGTCTTGCACCCGCCATCGTGGTGAACCTGATCGAGTGCTTCGCTGAACTCAAAAAGCGCGGCTCGACTATCCTTCTCGTCGAGCAGAATTTCCGCGTGGCGCAGGAAGTCGGCGACAGCGTGCTGGTGATGGACAACGGCAAGATCGTCCATCACGGCGCCATGGCTGAACTCGCCAGGGATACATCGTTGCAGGAAAAGCTGCTGGGTCTCAGCCTCGAGGCGCATCAATGACCGACTCCACAACAGCCCTGGCCGCTGCCGAACCGCTGCCGCAAACCAATCGCGATTTCATCCCGCTGCTGCTGCCGATCGTTCTCGCGCTCGTCATGATCCCCTTTATCGGCTCGGGCAGCACCTGGGTGACGCTGACAATCGCAAGCCTCGCCATGGGCATGATGATCTTCATCATGGCCTCGGGTCTCACGCTGGTGTTTGGCCTGATGGACGTCCTGAATTTCGGTCACGGCGCATTCATCGCGGTCGGCGCCTATGTGGCGACGCTGGTCCTGGCGCCGATGGCCGGATACGTCCAGGCCGACTCGCTGTGGCTCAACCTGCTCGCGCTCGCCCCCGCAGCGCTGCTCGCGATGGCGGTGTCCGGAGCGCTCGGCCTTGTGTTCGAACGCGTGCTGATCCTTCCCGTCTACGGCAACCACCTCAAGCAGATCCTGATCACCATGGGCGGGCTGATCGTGGCCGAGCAGTTGCTCTATGCGCTGTGGGGACCGGAGCGCATCCCGCTGCCGCTGCCAGCTTCGCTGCGCGGCTCCTTCATTCTCGGCGACATCGCTATCGCCAAATACCGCGTGCTGGCGATGGTCGTCGGCCTCGTCGTGTTCGGCCTTGTGCTGCTGGTGTTGAACCGCACGAAAATTGGTTTGCTGATCCGCGCCGGTGTCGAGAACCGCGAGATGGTCGAGGCGCTGGGCTATCGCATCAAGCGTCTGTTCCTCGGCGTGTTCATGGTCGGATCGGCGCTCGCGGGTCTCGGCGGCATCATGTGGGGATTGTACCGCGAGGAAATCCACGCTGCGATGGGCGGCGATCTGATGGTGCTGGTGTTCATCGTCATCATTATCGGCGGCCTCGGCTCGATCGGCGGCTGCTTCATCGGCGCGATCCTCGTCGCCATGATCGCCAACTACGGCGGCTTCCTGGTGCCAAAGCTGGCGCTGATTTCGAACATCCTGCTGATGGTTGCGATTTTGATGTGGCGGCCGCGCGGACTTTATCCGGTGACAAATCGATGATGATCCTTTCCGGCGATCCGCCGCGCAGCCGAATTCTCAGCCTTCTGCTCATTGTCATCGTAACGCTGCTCGCGCTGGCGCCGTTTCTGTTTCCCGGCGCCAAGGCGATGAACGTCGCCACGAAAATCTGCATCTTCGCGCTGCTGGTGGCGTCTTACGATCTGTTGCTCGGCTACACCGGCACGGTGTCGTTCGCACATACCATGTTCTACGGCATCGGCAGCTACGGCATTGCAATCGCGCTCTATGCGATGGGACCGACATGGGCAGGCGTCGCCACCGGCATCGTCATCGGCCTACCGCTGGCCGCGCTGCTCGCACTTTGCATCGGGCTGTTCTCGCTGCGCGTGCAGGCGATCTTCTTTGCGATGATTACGCTGGCGGTTGCGTCGGCCTTTCAGGTGCTTGCCTCACAATTGTCGTGGCTCACCGGCGGCGACGATGGCCGCAGCTTCCGCCTGCCGGAACTGCTGCGTCCCGGCACCGTGATCATTCCGAAAGAGGTGTTCGGCTTCGAGTTCAATGGACGGACGCTGACCTACTACATCGTCTTCGTGGTCGCGGCTGCGCTGATCCTCACGCTCCTCCGGATTGTGAACTCGCCGTTCGGCCGCGTGCTGCAGGCGGTGCGCGAAAATCGCTTCCGCGCCGAGGCGCTCGGCTATCGCACGGTGTTTCACCTGACATGGGCCAACGTGATTGCCGCCCTCGTCGCCGCCTGCGCTGGCGTCCTCAATGCCCTGTGGCTGCGCTATGCCGGGCCGGAGACACTCTCCTTCACCATCATGATCGACATTCTGCTGATGGTGGTGATCGGCGGCATGGGCACGATGTACGGGGCGATCATCGGCGCGGCGATTTTCATTCTCGCCGAAAATTACCTTCAGAGCCTGATGGGCATGGCCTCGAAGGCAACGGCCGGCATTCCAGTGCTGCCCAACCTGCTGCATCCCGACCGCTGGCTGCTGTGGCTCGGCTTGCTGTTCATCGCGAGCGTGTATTTCTTCCCGACCGGCGTTGTCGGCAAGCTGCGCGGGAAAAGCTAGTCTTTCAGACAGCCGGGGTAACCAAAGGTAAGGATTATGAGCCAGCCGTCAGATGCTGCGCGTCGCCATCCCAACCTTGATACGTCTGCGAAGGTTTGATCATGCGTCGCGTTCTGCTGATCGGCGCAACAGGTGCCTTCGGAAGTCGGCTTGCCGCGATGTTGGCAAAGCTTGACGGAATCGAACTTATTCTCGCCGCTAGGAAGATTGAACTCTTAGACCGGGTCAAGAACGAGTTGAATTCGCGCGGCGCGATCGCGCGCATGACAACAATCGTTTTTGACAAGACGCACCCGGACGATATCTCAAGTATCTCACCATGGGCCGTTATAGACGCTGCCGGACCGTTCCAGGGAAGTGACTACACCATCCCGCTCGCAGCTATAAATTGTGGCGCGCACTACGTCGATCTCTCCGATGCAAGAGCCTACGCCACGGGGTTTGCTGCAGCTCTCGATGCTCAAGCGCGCGCCAACAATGTTCTGGCGGTGACTGGCGCAAGTTCTACACCAGCACTATCCCATGCCGCGTTGACGCAGCTGGTCGCTGGCTGGCGGCAGATTGACGATGTCGTCGTAGCGATTTCTCCAGGCGCAAAAGCGCCTCGCGGATTATCCGTGGTTCAGGCCATTTTGTCCTATGCCGGGCAGCCGACCCGCGTATTCGATAATGGCCAATGGCAGCAAGATTTCGGTTGGTCAGGAGTGCGCAGGCTCGTCATGCCGGGACTTGGCGCGCGATGGGTTTCCCTTTGCGACACTCCCGATCTCGATCTGTTGCCGAAAAATTTCCCCATCCATCGCAGCGCGTTGTTTCTGGCGGGGCTTGAACTCGCGCCGATGCACCTCGGCCTCTCCGCGCTAAGTCTTTTGGTGAGATGGAAACTGATGAGATCGCTGCGGCCATTCGCCCGACCGCTCCGCGTCATCGCGGGACTTCTCGCACCGTTTGGCTCTGATCGCGGAGGCATGTTGGTGCAAGCATCCGGTCGCGACGGACAGGATCGCCCCACGATTTCGCGCTGGTCCTTGCTTGCTGAGAAAAATGCTGGGCCAAACGTTCCGGCAGCCGCGGCCGCGGCCATGATACGCGCGTTGCTTAGCGGGCGAGAGACGCGAACCGGCGCGCAAGCTTGTGTTGGATTGCTGTCTTGCGAGGCCATTCTCGATGAACTGATAAATCTACCAATCTCGACGTGCAGAGATGAAGTTTTGCGGAACAACACTCCTCCGGGAGAAAAGCTGCGCGTGTAATCGCAACGCAAATCTCTCGTTCGTCATGGTCGGATTTATTCCGGCCATCCACGCCTTGCTGATGACGTAACCATAAAACGTGGATGCCCGGGACAAGCCCGGGCATGACGAAGAACTTGTAGAGCAAATGCTTATCGGCTCGGGTCCGGATAGACCAGGCTTCGCCAGCCGCTGCGATCGAACGGCTTCCATTCGCCTTCCGCCTGCGCAAGGCGATCAGCAACGGCGTAAACGATCGCGGGATGGTGACCCATGCCGCAATGGCTGGCGCCCTGCACCTCGATGCTCTCGGCATGAGTGCCCGGCTGCTCGACGCAGCTCTGCCACGCGCAGATACCGTCGGTGCGGCTGAAGATTGCAGTGGTCGGCACCGGCGGCGTCTTCGACATCTCCCCGCCAAAGGCCAGGTTATGATGATCCGCGCGCTGGCCGCTGACGGTTTCATAGGTGCGCCACGCATTGGTCGCCCTCGGATTGCCGGCGAACGGGCTTCCGAGCGTGATCACCGAGCGCACGCGATCCGGCATCATCTTCGCAAGCTGACGCGCGTAGATTCCGCCGAGGCTCCATCCCACCAGACTCACCTTGCGGCCGTGGGTCTCGTTGAGATCCTGCACGAGGTTGAGCATGGCATCCTGAACACCGGCGCGCGGACCGAAGTTGCGGCCAAGGCCCCATCCGCTCACGGCATAGCCGCGGCTCTTGAGGAACGAACGCAACGGGCGCGTCGCGGTATCGCTGGTGATCAGCCCCGGCAGAACGAGCACAGGATGACCATCCCCCTTGGGCGCGAAACTGAGCAGTGGAAGCGCGCCGAGAAAAGCGCCGAATTCATTGATGGCGCGCGCCTCCAGCAGCATCAGCAATCTGGACGGCGGGCGAAGCGTCTGGGCAGCAACGGACATTCCGATTTCCTTTTCGTCAGTACGTTTCCGGCTTTCGGCCGGCGCGACAAAATCAATTCCGAGATGTGAAACGAATCAGGGCAGCACACCAATCAACGCACATTGATTCAAGCTATGGGTCAAATTCCGGCATTTCAAGCCGCCCTTGTCGCGTTTGAAACAAGTGTTGCAAATTGCTGACAGGTTGAATTTTCGCGTGGATATTCAGAGCGTTTTGATCGCCACTTCCGCGGTGTGCAGCGCAAGACCCGCAAGTCCGCCGATCAGCGCGCCATTGAAGCGGATGTATTGCAGGTCTTTCCCGATGTTGATTTCGATCAGGTTGATCAACTGTTTCATGTCCCACGACTTGACCTGATCAGCGATGAATCGCGACACACCGCTCTTCTGATCGGCGATGAAGCTGCGCAGCACCGCGACGATTCCCCCGTTGATCTCCGCGCGCATCTCACTGTCGGTTGCGAGCTGCCTGCCGGCTTCCAGGAACACATTGGTCAGGTGATGTTGCAGCACATTGCTCTCGCCGCTCGCGCTCCTGTCGATGAACGACTTGACGTTGGCCCAGATGTCGCGCGTCAGCGCAGCAAGCTCGGGGCGCGCAAGGAGATCGCGCTTCAATCCGTCGATACGATCCGCGTAGGCTTTGTCATTCGACAGCTTGTCGGGGAGAGTCAGCAGGATGCGATCAACCTCGTCGCGAAACGGATGCCGGGGATCACCGCGCACCTCTTCGAAGAACGACGTGGCCGATGCCGCAACCCTCTTCAGCAGAAACTTGTCGGCGCGATAGAGTTTCAGCAGCGTCGGAAGTTCGTTGCGGATTTTCTCCCGGATCAGTTCGAGCGTTTCAGGCTTGTTGATGGAATCGTGAATAGCCTGCAACAGATCGTCGAGCATGCCCTTATGGCGTCCCTCGGCGATGAAGCCGCGCAGCGTTCCTGCGGCCAGCGGCGCGAGATCGACGGTTTGCAATTGCGTCACGATGCGGCGCGTGAAGTATGACTTCAGCCCTGATGTTTCCGCGGCGGCCAATGCCTCCGGCAGCAGACGCAGGACGAAGCGCGCCAGATCGGAGCTCTTCTTCGGATCAGTCAGCCAGTCTGAAATGAACGACGCGAAATCGACCTCGCGCAGTTTCGCGTCGACCGGCGCCGGGCTGAGGAAATGCACCTCGATGAATTCGCCGAGCTTCTCGGCAATTCGGTGCTGATTCTGCTGAATGATGGCGGTGTGGGGTATCGGCAATCCCAGCGGACGCCGGAACAGCGCGACCACCGCGTACCAATCCGCCAGCCCGCCGATCGTCGCCGCCTCCGCGAAGGCTGCGAGAAATCCGAATCCCGGATGCGCGCGCTCCATCACCTTGGCGATGACGAGCACGACGACGCAGCCCACGAGCACGAGCGTAGCAAGCGCCTTGACCCGGCGCAGCTCCGCAGCGCGCGCGATGTCTCCCGTATCCGCGACCAGCACGAATTTTCCGTTGTCAGCCATGCGCGTATTCCACAAAAGTGGGAACCGGTTTTGTGATCAGGATACGCGCATCCTTATTAAGGAGAGCATTTTCGAACGGCAAACCGGTGCCCACTTTGCCTGAAAATGCTCGCGCGATCCCGGTCAACCGACATTGCATCGCGAACCCGCTCCCGTCAAAGGAGCGCGCGGCAAACAAAGGCCCGCACGAGGCGGGCCTTTGGTCGTCGAATTGTAAGGTGTTCGAGGCCGGACTATCAGGCCGACTTGGTGTAGGACGCAACCTTCGCGAAGTTGTCCTGCGCGGTCTTCGCACCGTCGGCGATCAGCTTGCCGAAGTATTCGGTGGTCGCCTTGGCGCGCGACATCACGACTTCGCCCTGAGCGCGGAGCAGATCGCCCTGGATCGTCACGGCTTCGTTCAGCGACTTCGCCGACGCCAGCTTGTCGATACCAGCGAACAGCGCCTGCGCGTCTTCGTAAACGGCCTGCTGGATGCTGCGGGAGATCTTCGCGGTCTCGCTGACCGAACCAGCAACAGCGGTTTCGATCGCCGAGGTCACCTTTTCCGAACCGGTGTGGATTTCGGCAGCGCGGTCCTTGGCGGTGCCGGCGGCCTTCTTCACGAACTCACGAGCAGCTTCAGGAACTTCCACGTTCGGGAAATTCTTCAGCGCGTCGGTGACGGGCGCGAAAGCGGTCTTCACGGTGTTCAGCACGGACTCGGTGTTGAAA
>JAFVHU010000006.1 GCA_017474385.1 Afipia sp.
ATTCGCCGGCCCTTCCGTCCTTGGCGACCAACCACCGCCCAATGCCTGATAGAGAGTTACGACCGCCAGCAGCCGGGCGAGTTGGAACTGCGCCAGCGAATCTTCAGCCTGAAATAGCGTCAATTGCGTGTTTAGCACAGTAACGATGTCGGCTGTGCCAGCGCGAAGCTGCCGTTCGGACAGTTCGAACGCCCTTCGGGAGGCGGACACCACGATGCGCTGGAGCCGCAGCCGCTCGTTGGCCTGCTTGAGGGTCGAGAGTGCCGTATCCACGTCGGCAAAGGCCGACACCACGGTCTTGCGATAGGTTTGCAACAACTCGTCCTGCCGTGCCTGCTGCAGGTCGAAGTTGGCCTGAATCCGTCCGGCGTCGAAGATCGGCTGCGTCAGTCCGGCCGCAACGTTGAAGAACGCCGACTGCGGGGTAAACAACATCGCCAGTTGGGCGCTTTGGTAGCCGCCCTGCCCGGTGAGTTGAATGCTCGGGAAGAACTGCGCCCGTGCGCTGCCGACATTCGCCGTCGCAGACGCCAACTGGTTTTCCTGACGCCGGATGTCAGGCCGCTGCGTCAGCAGATCGGATGGAATCCCCGGCGTCACACGCGGAATCGCAAGGGCCCCGAGCGATCCGCCGGTCAGCCGCACTCGCTCTGGCGGCCGTGCGACCAGCGTCGCCAGAATATTGGCGTTCTGATCCAGCGCCTGCCGCAGCGGCGGCACCGCCGCTTTCTGGTTCGCAAGCAAGCTTTCCTGCTGAGCAAGATCAAGATCGGATCCCGTCCCTGAATCCACGCGCGCCTTGATGGCGTCGTAGATGCGCTGCGCGCTGGCGATGTTGCGCGTCGCGATGTTGATCCGCTCCTGCGCGGCCACCACCTGGAAGTAGGCGTTGGCGACGCTCGCCAGTGTCGTCAGCGCGACCACATCGCGATCGAAGCGGTTGGCGTTGGCGGTTTCTTCGGCGGCCAGCAGGGCGTCGCGATTCTTGCCCCAGAAATCGATCTCATAGCTCGCGCTGAGCGACGCCGTATGATTCGTGACCTCGCCGCGGCCGGTGAGCGGGGTCGCACTCGTGATCGTGCCTGTTGTGCTCGACGACCGCGACCGCGAGCCGGAGAAGGTTCCGGTGAGGCTCGGCAGCAGTGCAGCGCCTGCGGTCTGGGCCTGCGCGTCCGCCTGCCGGATTCGGGCGACCGCAGCGGCAATGTCCAGATTGACGGTCTGGGCCTCTTCCATGAGCACGGTCAGCTCCTTTGAGCGGAAGCCGCGCCACCAGTCCAGCGTCGGCGGCTTGCTCTCCGCGTCACCTGTCGCCGATTTGTATGCCGCAGGCACGTCCAGCGCAGGGTCCGGCAGGTCAGCCGTGAGGATGCAGCCGCCCGACATGGCCGCCATGGCCAGCGCCGCGCACAGCGCGAACGAAGGCCGCGGAAATGCTCCACGTCGCATCTTGAAGGGCAGCTCAAACACCGGCGTAAATACTCTCCGAAGGGCCAGAATCTCATTCTAGCGGGCCGTTCTGGCCGCGGACAGGCATGTTCCATCGCCGTCCTCAAGACAAGCAGGGCCTGTGCTTCCCGGGTGTCAGGCCCGGAATCCGACTTATCCCTATAAATAAAGGATTTCCTGCGTTCATCGACCTGAACGGCTGCAAGCCTTACCAAGATTTCATGTGGACTTCAGCGGCACACACTCCGGCCACAGCTACCCGCAACGGCACAACGCCGACAGCGCAATCCCGCTTCACCGCTACTTGCGTCTTTGGCTAAAGGGCGCAAGAATTGTGGCAAGACCAACAGCGAAGGACAGTTCGGCGGCAAAACGGCCGGCACACGCGAGCAGAAGATTGGACGGTAGAGCCACATCACACTGATGGAATTGCGCGATGTCTGACCTGATCATCCTGACCCCTGACAATGTCGAGGCGGTCTTGCCGGATGTGCCCCGACTGGTCCGGTTTGCATTCCACTTCGTATCAAAACTGCGGCGCGGCACGCTCGACATCACCCTGCCGGACGGCCGGACGGTGCGCTGCGGCGGTCTAGAGCCCGGCCCCACCGCGCAGATGACGATCTACAGCTACGGCTTTGCATGGCGGCTCGCGCGGGGTGGCGACATCGGGATCGCCGAGGCCTATCTGCGCCGCGAATGGGACACACCGAACCTGACGCAGTTCCTCTACATCTTCTGCCTCAACCACGATCTGATCCAGACCATGCTCGGCGGCAAACCGGTCGCGCGGTTCGTGCAGTCGCTGCGCCACTGGTTCAACCGCAACACCAAGCGGCAGGCGCGCCGCAACATCTACGCGCACTACGACATCGGAAATTCGTTCTACTCGGCTTGGCTCGATCCGAGCATGACCTATTCGTCGGCGCTGTTCGAGGACGGCACCAACGATCTCACCGCCGCGCAGCACAACAAGTACCGGCGTCTCGCCGAGGCGATCAACCTTCAGCCCGGGCAGCGGGTGCTTGAGATCGGCTGCGGCTGGGGTGGCTTTGCGGAATACGTCGCCAAAAACTACAACGCCAAGGTTGTCGGGCTGACCATCAGCACCGAGCAGCGCGATTTCGCGCAGAAGCGGATGCAGGCCGCGGGCCTCAGCGACAAGGTCGAGATCAGGTTTCAGGATTACCGCGACGAGCGCGGGCAATATAACCGGATTGCCTCGATCGAAATGATAGAGGCCGTCGGCGAAGAATTCTGGCCGCAATATTTCAGCCAGCTTCGTGACCGGCTCGCCCCCGGCGGCCTCGCGGGCATTCAGGCGATCACCATTCAGGACAAGTTCTTCAACGCCTACCGGCGCGAGGTCGATTTCATCCAGCGCTACGTTTTTCCGGGCGGAATGCTGCCGTCGCCGCAGGTGCTGAAATCGCTCGGCGAGAAGTTCGGTGTCCCCGTTATCCGCGAGCGCATTTTTGGAGAAGATTATGCCAAGACGCTCGCGACATGGAGGGACAACTTCCGCGCCGCATGGCCGAACCTGATGCCTCTCGGATTCGACGAGCGCTTCCGGCGGCTGTGGGAATACTACCTCGCCTACTGCGAGGCCGGATTCCTCTCCGGCAACATCGACGTGCGTCAGGTCGTGTTCGCCAAATCGGGTTAACCGGCCAGTACAACTCCCTCAGAAAGCAAGCAGATCACGCCTGCAAGTGCTGCCCTTGTCGGAACGGCGGGCGGCCTCTAGGTTGACGGCTGAAACCCTCTCTCCTGTTTGTCTCCTGACACAGCCGGTCCCAGGTCCTTCAATATCATGCACATTCGCAAAGACGTCATCGACGCCATCGGCAACACCCCGCTCATCAAGCTGAAACGCGCGTCCGAAGAAACCGGATGCACGATCCTCGGCAAGGCCGAATTCATGAATCCCGGGCAGTCGGTGAAGGACCGCGCCGGCAAGCAGATGATTTTGGAAGCGGAGAAGCGCGGAGAACTCAGGCCCGGTGGTCTGGTCGTGGAAAGCACCGCCGGCAACACCGGAATCGGCCTCGCCCTCGTCGCAGCCGCGCGCGGCTACCGCACCATCATCGTGATCCCGGAAACGCAAAGCCAGGAAAAGAAGGACGTGCTGCGGCTGCTCGGCGCGGAACTCGTGGAAGTCCCGGCGCTGCCCTTCAGCAATCCCAACAATTACCAGCATGTCGGCCGCCGTCTCGCGGACGAACTGCGCAAGACCGAAAAGAACGGCGTCATCTTCGCCGACCAGTGGAACAACCTCGACAACCGCAAGGCGCATTACGTCTCGACCGGCCCCGAAATCTGGGACCAGACCGACGGCAAGATTGACGGCTTCATCTGCTCGATCGGCAGCGGCGGCACGCTCGCGGGTACAGCGACTTTCCTGCGTGAAAAGAAGAAGGACATCAAGATCGGCGTGGCCGATCCGCGCGGCGCCGCGATGTACAACTATTTCGATCACGGCGAGGTCAAATCGACCGAGGGCGGATCGATCACCGAGGGCATCGGTCTCGGCCGCGTCACCGCGATCATCGAGGACGTCAAGGTCGACAAGGCCTATCTCATCGAAGACTCGGAAGCCGTTCCGATCGTGTTCGACCTTCTTGAAAACGAAGGCATCTGCGTCGGCGGCTCCTCCGGCATCAACATCGCGGGCGCCATCCGTCTGGCGAAGGATCTCGGTCCCGGCCACACCATCGTGACCGTCCTTGCCGACTACGGCACCCGCTATCAGTCGAAGCTGTTCAATCCGGACTTCCTGCGCTCGAAGAACCTGCCGGTCCCGGCATGGCTGGAGCGCAAGAGCACGATCAAGCCGCCGTTTGAGAAAGTGTGAGGCTCTAAAGCGACGTCATTCCGGGGCGCGAGCGCTTGCGAGCGAGCCCGGAATCTCGCGGTTGCTTCCGATGAACTCTTCTGGATTCCGGATCAGCCCGCTGCGCGGTCTGTCCGGAATGACATCACCTTAAAATCTGACTGAGAAACAGCTTGGTCCGCGCGTGCTGCGGGTTCGAGAAGAACTTCTCAGGCGTGTTTGCTTCGACGATCTGCCCGGCGTCCATGAACACGACGCGGTCCGCGACCTCCCGGGCGAAGCCCATCTCGTGCGTGACCACCAGCATGGTCATGCCTTCCTTGGCGAGATCGACCATGGTGTCGAGCACCTCCTTGACCATCTCTGGATCAAGCGCCGAGGTCGGTTCGTCGAACAGCATCACCTTCGGGTTCATCGTCAGCGCACGCGCGATCGCCACGCGCTGCTGCTGTCCGCCTGAAATCTGGCCGGGATATTTGTTGGCCTTGTCGGGAATCCGCACGCGCTCGAGATATTTCATCGCCGCGGCTTCCGCTTCCTTCTTCGGAATGTTGCGCACCCAGATCGGCGCAAGCGTGCAGTTCTCCAGCACGGTCAGATGCGGAAAGAGGTTGAAGCTCTGGAACACCATCCCGACCTCGCGGCGCACGTCATCGACGCGGCGCAGGTTCGGTCCGAGCTCGATGCCGTCCACGACAATGCGGCCTTCCTGAAACTCCTCCAGCGCATTGATGCAGCGGATCAGCGTCGACTTGCCGGAGCCGGACGGCCCGCAGATCACAATGCGCTGGCCACGGCCGACTTCCGTGTCGATGTCACGCAGCACATGGAAATCGCCGAACCACTTGTTGAGGCCCGAGATGTTGACGATTGCGTCTGCGGTCATGGTTTCATCTCAGACATTCTTGTGAACATTCAGCCGGCGTTCCACGAATAGCGAGTAGCGCGACATTCCAAAGCAGAACACGAAGTAGATAATGCCGGTGAAGGCAAAGCCGGTGAACAGCGTTGACGGCGTCGCCCAGTTCGGATCGGCGAATGACGCGCGCAATTGCCCGAGCAGATCGAAGATCGCCACGATCAGCACCAGCGTGGTGTCCTTGAACAGTGCAATGAAACTGTTGACGAGAGCCGGGATGACATTGCGCAGCGCCTGCGGCATCACGATCAGGCCAGTGGTTTTCCAGTAGGACAGCCCGAGCGCGCTGGCGGCTTCCGCCTGCCCGCGCGGAACCGCCTGCAAGCCGCCGCGGATGACCTCGGCGTTGTAAGCGCCGGCGAACAGCGCGATGCCGATCAGCACGCGCACCAGTCCATCGACTGTAAAGTTGCCCGGCAGAAACAGCGGCAGCATGTAGGTCGCGAAGAACAGCACGGTGATCAGCGGCACGCCGCGCCAGAATTCGATGAAGGCAATCGAGAACACGCGGATCAGCGGAATGGTTGAACGACGGCCCAGCGCAAGCACCATGCCGACCGGCATCGATGCGACGATGCCGGAGACCGAGACCACGAGCGTCACAAGAAGGCCGCCCCATGAGCGGGTATCGACAATGGGCAATCCTCCTCGATCAAGGCCCATCACCACGATGACGACGGCGATGCCGGCAAAGATCGCGATGCTCTTGAACAGCGCGCGCCAGCCGTTGCGAAAGCCGCCGGTCAGGAAAAACATCAGCAGGGAAACGATGATCGCGGTCGCGGCAACATCCGCCCAAAGCGGCGAGTGGAAACGCTCGGTGTAGTCACGCAGCCATTCAACCGGCCACATCAGGATCGCCAGTCCATCACCGATCCATCCAACCAGTCGGCCGATAAACGAAAGTCCCTGTCCCAAAGCCCCCATGATTGTCGTAGCGGCCAATCGGGCGCCTGCGTCCTGGAAGCTGGACGCCAATCCGGAGCCAAGGTCGGCCAGCCAGTGAATGGCAAAGCCTTTCAGGCCGCCGCCGCGCAGCAGGAAGAACCCGATCACGGGATAAGCCGCGAAGTACAGCCCCGAGTTCAGCGCCTTCGCCGGCGCGCGGGGAACTAGCAGCGGCAGCAGCAGAAGCGCGCCGAGCACAAACGTCAGATTGACCCGCCAGCGTTCTTCCGCCGGATAGAAGCCGTAGATGAACTGATCGAACTTCGCCTGAATGTATGGCCAGCACGCGCCAACCACGCGCCCCACATTCGCTTCAAGGCAGGCATTTCGATCGCTGCCCTGCCACACCGCATCGATCAGCAAGAACTTGACGACCGGCACGAGGGTCAGCCACAGCAACGCGGCTCCGATGAGCGTGATCATGATGTTGAGCGGCGAATTGAACAGCCGCTCGCGCGCAAAGCCGATGACGCCGGTGGTCCTGACCGGAGCGCGACGCGGTCCGACAATGTCCTGCCGGACAAATGACGCGGCCTGTTCCGTCATGCGGCAAGGCTCCGGTTCAGACGCCAGCCGTAGAAATTCATGATCGCGCTCGTGACCAGCGAGATCAGCAGATACACGCCCATGGTCAGCGCGATGATCTCGACCGCCTGCCCGGTCTGGCTCAGTGCCGTTCCGGCGAAGACCGAGAACAGATCGGGGTAGCCGATCGCAACCGCCAGCGACGAGTTCTTGGTGAGGTTGAGATACTGATTGGTCAGCGGCGGCAGGATCACGCGCATCGCCTGCGGAATCACCACCAACCGCAATGTCTCGCCGCGCGACAGCCCCAGCGACGCGCCCGCTTCCATCTGGCCTTTGGGCACGGACTGGATGCCCGCGCGCACAATCTCGGCGATGAACGCCGCGGTGTAAGTCGAGAGTGCGATGGTGAGCGCGGCGAACTCCGGCAGCACCTTGGCGCCCCCGGCGAAGTTGAAGCCTTTCAACTGCGGCATATCGAATGCAAACGGCGCGCCGAAGACCAGGGTGGCCAGCGCGGGCAGACCAACCAGCATCGCCAACACGAACGGCCAGATCGTCAGCTTCTCACCAGCGGCGAACAACTGCCGGCGGGCATAGGCGCGCATCAGCAGCGAGGCCACGATGCCAATCACGATGGCCACGGCGAACACGCCAAACCCTTGCTGCGGCACAGGATCGGGAACGATCAATCCGCGGTTGCTCAGAAAGAACATTCCGAACAGAGAGATGCTCTGGCGCGGGCTCGGCAGCGTCGCCAGTACGGCGAGATACCAGAACAGAATCTGGAACAGCAGCGGCAGATTGCGGATCACCTCGACGTAGCCGCCGGAAATCCGCGCCAGCAGCCAGTTCGGCGACAACCGCCCCAGCGCCACGAGCACGCCGATGATGGTCGCGATGACGATGCCGACAATGGAAACCAGCAGCGTATTCAGCAGGCCGACAACGAAGACGCGGGCGTAGGTGTTGCTCTCGCTGAACGGGATCAGCGCCTGACTGACCGCGAAGCCCGCGGTGTTCGACAGGAAGCCGAAGCCGGACGCGATCCGCTGGGCCTGAAGGTTGGCCCGCGCGTTCTCGACGATCTCATACCCGATCCAGACGACCAGAGCGACGAACAGGATCTGAACAATCACGCCGCCCCACCCCGCCTGCCCGCCGAGTGCACGGCGAAGCCGTGCAACCAGTTGGAGCGGAGGCTTGCGGGGTTCGGTTGCCATTGCCGTATCCGGCAATGCCGTCAGCGGATGGGCGGCGCGTATTGAAGACCGCCCTGATTCCAGAGCTTGTTCAGTCCGCGGGCGATGCCGAGCTTCGATCCCGCGCCAACATTGCGGTCAAACGACTCGCCGTAGTTGCCGGTGGCCTTGATGATGCGCGTGACCCAGTCCTTGGTGAGGCCGAGCTGTTCGCCGAGATTGCCGTCGGTGCCGAAAATCCGCTTGAGTTCGGGCTTGCTGGACTTCGCCATCTCGTCGACGTTCTTTTGCGTCACCGCATATTCCTCGGCGTTGATCATCGCGAACAACGTCCACCTCACGATGTCGAACCACTGGTCATCGCCGTGACGAACCACAGGGCCGAGCGGCTCTTTCGAGATGACTTCCGGCAGAACGGCATGATCGTTCGGCGCGGCGAGCTTAAGGCGTTCGGCGTAAAGCTGCGAAACGTCCGACGTAAAGACATCGCAGCGTCCCGATTCGTAGGCCTTGAGCGTTTCATCCGCAGTGCCGAACGCGATCAGCTCGTACTTCATGTTGTTACCCTTGAAGTAGTCCGAGACGTTCTGCTCGTTCGTGGTGCCGGTCTGAACGCAGATCGACGCGCTGTTCAGTTCCAGCGCGGAATTGACCTTGAGCGACTTGCGGATCATGAAGCCCTGGCCATCATAATAGGAAATGCCGGTGTAGTTCAGGCCCAGCGACGTGTCGCGCGACAGCGTCCAGGTCGAGTTGCGAGACAGCACATCGATCTCGCCCGACTGCAACGCCGTGAACCGGTCCTTCGCCGACAGCGGCACGAACTTCACCTTGCTCGGATCGTTGAAGATCGCCGCGGAGAGAGCACGGCAGACGTCGACGTCGAGGCCGGTCCAGTTGCCCTTGTCGTCAGGCGACGAGAAGCCCGGCAGGCCCTGGCTGACGCCGCAGGACAAGCTGCCGCGATCCTTGATACTCTGAAGCGTCCCCCGGTCCTTCGGTTTGTCCTGCGCGTGGGCTGCCTGAGTGGCGAATGCTGCGAGAATAAGAGCGAGCGATACCCGTTTCATAGAACGACCTTTCCCGATAATTCCGCGCTGGCGACGAACAACGTCGCGGAACGCGAAACGATCCTGCTGAAGCGCACGAAACCTAGCTAAATATCTGGTCTGCATAACAGAACGCCGGACGCGACGGGTCAAGGGGTTGACGTCCGCCATTGCGGTCAGCTTACTGACCCATAAGGCAGCACATTGCCTTTTGTCGAGCAGTCCCCACCGCGGCTGCGGCAAGATGTCTTGTACAAGTGACCGTCATATGATTTCCCCAAAAGACAACCGCCCCTCCAAGCCGCTTGATCCGCAGACCGAACTGGTCACGTCCGGACGCGACACCGTTGCGCAAAAGGGCTTCATCAACCCGCCGGTCGTACGCGGTTCGACGGTGCTTTATCCGACGGCCGAAGACCTCCACGCGCACCGTGGAGAGTTTCAGTACGGACGGCACGGCACGCCGACCACAAAGGCGCTCCAGCAGGCCCTGATGGCCCTCGAGGGGCCGAACTGTGCCGGCGTGGGACTCGCGCCATCCGGGGTGGCTGCGGTTTCCACGGCATTGCTGGCGATTCTCAAGGCCGGCGATCACTTGCTCGTCATCGACAGCGTGTACCGCCCCACGCGAAACTTTTGCGATAGCCTGCTCAAGCGCTACGGCGTTGAGACCACCTATTTCGATCCGCTGATCGGCGCGGGCGTCGAGAAGCTGTTCAGGCCGAACACCAAGGCCGTCCTCGTTGAAGCGCCGGGATCGCAGTCGTTCGAGATGCCGGATGTTCCGGCGATCGCCGCTGTCGCCCATGCCAAGGGCGCGCTCGTTGTCGACGACAACACCTGGGCGACGCCGCTGTATCATCGATCGCTCGATCAGGGCGTCGACATCAGCATTCAGGCCGGAACGAAATATATCGGTGGTCACTCGGACATCATGTTCGGGACGATCTCGGCCAACGAGAAAACCTGGCCGCTGATTGCCGAGGCGATTCGGCTGCTCGGCGTCTGCGCCGGACCTGACGACGTGTTTCTCGCGCTGCGCGGGCTCCGGACTCTGGCCGTTCGGCTCGCACATCACCAGCAAGCGGGTCTCGAGATGGCGCGCTGGTTCGCCGCGCGTCCCGAAGTCCAGCGGGTGATTCACCCGGCGTTAGAGACCGATCCGGGACATGCGATCTGGAAACGGGATTTCACCGGCGCCACGGGTCTGTTCAGCATCGTGCTGAAGCCGGCATCGAAGCAGGCGGTCGATGCGTTCCTCGACACCGTCACGCTGTTCGGTATGGGCTATTCCTGGGGCGGCTTCGAGAGTCTCGTGATTCCGTTCGACTGCTCGTCATACCGCACAGCGACGACATGGAATCCCGGCGGTCCGACACTGCGTTTCCACATCGGTCTCGAGAATCTTGATGATTTGAAAGCCGATCTGGCGCGCGGCTTCGACGCGTTCAACGCAGCGGCTTAACGGCTTAGGTCTTTTCAACCTTCGAGCCTGAACCGCGGCTTTTCACGATCAGCATGATGTTGCGGATGTAGATGATCGTCGCCAGCCCCTGCCCGAGGATGATCACCGGCTCGCGCTTGGCGACGCCGTAGACCAGCGTCATCAGCCCGCCGCCCATCGAGAAGAACCAGAACGCCATCGGCACAACGCTCTGGCCCGCACGCTCGCTCGAAATCCACTGCACCAGAAAACGCGCAGTGAACAGCAACTGCGCGATCAGGCCGAACGCGAGCCAGAAGTCGAACTTCGCCACGAACACATCGTAAAGATAATTGCCAAGATCCTGACCGAACTGAATCAGCATCAGGTCACCTCCGTTGCGACCGGCGTCGACTTCTTGCGGCGGATCAGCCACCACACGCCCGCAAGATCCATGATCCCGATCCATAACCGGTCGAAGAATCCGTAGTTCGACACACCGGAATGCCGAGGACGGTCGATCACATCGACATAGACAATGTCGTACCCCTCCCGCCGCACCAGCGCCGGAAGAAAGCGATGCAGACCATCGAAATATGGCAAAGCAAGGAACACGTCACGGCGCAGCGCCTTCAATCCGCAGCCGGTGTCACGCGTGCCGTCATGCAGAATCGCGTTGCGCACGCCGTTGGCCGCGCGCGACTGAAACCGCTTGAAACCGGTGTCTTTGCGCCCGACGCGCTGACCGGCAGCGAGGCCGACCTTGTCGCCGCCCTTCTCGATCGCCTCGATCAAGGCCGGAAGAAACGCTGGATTGTTCTGCCCGTCGCCGTCGAGCGTCGCGACGATCTTTCCGCGCGCCGCGCGAACGCCGGTCCGCACCGCGGCCGATTGGCCGCTTGAGGCGGCGTGCCGGATCTGGCGCACGTTGTTTCGCGCCTTCATTTCCGCGGCAAGCCGTTCGCCGGTTGCGTCGGTCGATCCGTCGTTGACGTAGATGATCTCATAAGCCCAGCGGCCATCGAGCGCCGCCGCGATCTCGGCGATCAGCGGCGCGACATTGTCCTGCTCGTTGCGGACTGGAACCACAATCGATACGTCGGGGGCCGGCAGGCCGGAGTTCGCTGGTTGATCGCTCATGTGCCGATTGGGGTCCGAATGCCCGCAAATGCGTGTAAATACACGCACCGGGCGACCGCTTATTATGGTGCCAAGGCTCCGCGGGCAACCCTTTTCAGGGCGGGCCAAGACGGTCCTGTGAGGGTTTCAATGGCCCCGCCGCTCACGATTTTGAAGCCCAGGCGGCGAGCTGCGAACCAGTACTGGACGATCATTGCGCCGATGATGCCGGTCAGCGCCCCCGCGACCACGTCGCTCGGGTGATGGGCCAGCAGCACCACCCTGCTGATGCAGATCAGTACCGCGAAGACGAACATGAACAGCGTCATCTGCCGCCACACCGCGGAAACCGCGAAGGCCAGCGCGAACGCCGTGGTTGCATGGCCGGACGGCAGGCTCTCGAACGCCGGGTTGCCGGCGAAATGCTGATAGTAGAACGCATTGGCATCGCCACCGACAAATGGCCGGCTCCTGCCGATGATGTATTTCAGAAGCTCTCCGCACAGAACCGCGAACAGCACCGCGAAAAACAGATACTGAATGCGCACGCCGAACGCGATCAGGATTGACCGCGAGACGTCGCTCAACAGCGGCAGGACCAGCAGAATTGCGATGAGCAGTCCCGCCAGCGTCCACAGAACGTAGGTCGATTTTCCGAAATCGGTGAAAATCCGGAGCCACCACAGGCTGGCGGTGCCTCGTGCCGGCATCTGCTTGATGGTCGCGACATCGACGGCGAACATCAGAATGCCGATGGCGAGCGCCGTCAGCGCGGCAACGCCAATCCATCGCTGTGCGAGGGCCCGGCGCGCCTCGGCTCGGCGCGAGTGCGACGGCGCACGCACCAGTCGCGTCACCGACTGCCATGCAACCTGACCAACCTGCGTCACGTAATTGGCCGACCCGGTACCGATCGCCATCTTACTCCGTACCTTCGGAGCGGAAGATGGCCACCGAAATTGCGCGGCCCTGCGAGAAATTATAGCCGTCGATGCGCGTGCCGGCGTTGTAACGCAGCCCGATCGCTTCGGCGCGCTGCGCGAAGGCGCGTTCCTCGCGCCATTCGACAAGCGCAAAGCGGCAGCTCCCCTGCAACAGGAAGTCCGCGGCGCCAGATCCATTGGTCAACAGCGTCGATGTGCCAACCATGAAGACGAGACTCGGCTCCTGGAAACCCGCGGCCGCAGCGGCCGGTCCGACGCATTCGACGCTGCGCAGCGCGCGCGCGATCTGGACGCTCGGAAACAGCGGCGCGAGCGACGGCACGACAACGCCGTAAATGCACACCGCCATGAACCACGATGCACCGACCGCGTTCAGCAGAGAGCGCTCGGCATGAGTGTCGTCATACATCCACCAGGCGAAGAGCCCGAAAATCAGTGCACCGGCCGCGAACGGCCATGCCAGAAACTCCGGCTGCCTGAGCAGCGCAATCGCGCCGATGATGGATGCGACGGTAATGATCAGCGGCAACACGAACCACCACGCCGATCCGCGCACGATCCATGCCGAGCGCGACAGCACTTTGCGCTCCAGCGCGCCGACGATCAGAATGGCGATGGCCGGATAGAGCGGCAGCACATAGTGCGGCAGCTTGGTGATGACGAGTTCGAAGATGATCCACGCCGGCAACAGCCATGCCAGCAGAAACTGCGCACCGGGTTCGCGGCGCGCCCGCCAGATCGCCGGCGTTGCCATGCCGGCCATCGCCGCGCCAGGCCAGAACGTCACCCAGAACAGGATGAAATAAAGTCCCGGAGGCGCGCCGTGCGACTCCTGCGGACTGGCAACCTTGCTCAGCATGTCGGCGCCGAGCGAGTTGGCGAAGAAGGTATCGCCGGCCTTCAGGAAGATCGCGATGAACCAAGGCAGCACCAGCACCAGCGTCCACATCAAACCCCAGACCGGACGCAGACGCCACAGCCACGCCGACGAACGATCGAGGACCGCCAGGGTCACGACGGTCGTCGCAACGAACATCAGGATCAGCGGGCCTTTCAGCAGAATGCCGCCTGCAATGGCCGTCCAGAACACGAACGCGAGCGTCCATGGCGGATGAGGGTTGTCGTCGCCCCGCTGCCACGAGAGATACGCGCGCGCCATCGCGCCCATCACTGCCGTCGTGGTCAGCAGCAGCATCGCGTCGGTCTTGGCCAGACGCGCCTCGACCCCCAGCAGGATCGAACTGCACATGATCAGGCCGGCGATCAGCGCACCGCGCCGGGTCACGAAGGCAAGCGCCGTCCAGTATGTCAGCAACACGGCGCCGATGGCGCCGATCAGCGAGGGAATACGATAAAGCCAGATGCGTACCTGCGCACGCGGCAGACCGAGCTTGGATGCGGTCTCCACGACGGCGGCTTGCAGCCAGTAGATGCCGACCGGCTTCTTGTAGCGCACCTCGTCCTGGAAACGGATGTCGACGAAATCGCCGCTCTCGACCATCTGCTTCGTCGCCTGCGCGAAGCGGGCTTCGTCACGGTCGACCGGGGGAATGTTGAAGAAACCGGGCAGGAAAAACAGCAGTCCAACCAGCACAAGCAAGCTGACGGCGCGGGCATGGCTCCCGACCGCAAAGTCGACAACGCGCGCGAGTCCACTGCCGGGATTTTTCTGTTCCACGGGCTCGCGCGGTGCGCCAAATCTGGGTCTTGGGTAGCTCTCAGCCATCGGTTCCGCATACGCTGAAACCGATAGCCGGACAACAGGTTGAGCCCGCCCTACTGAATTCTCACGACGACTGTGTCCGCCGCGCCAGTCGCGTCCATAACCGTCAGCCGGACGAAGCCCGGCCCCGGCGGATCGACCAGTTTTTGCCTTCTGCTGTCGATATTTCCGACCGCGACGCCGTTAACCATCATGGTCATGGGCAGCACCCCGCCCGCGACCTTGACCGGCATCGCCGACTGACCCGCCTCGCCGCCGCCATAGGCGTCGATCCGCGAGCCATTCAGCGGGAACTGGATGCGCAGCGCCTGTTCGCTGCCGGTCCGGACGAAGTCGCCTGACGGACGAAAACGCCGCAGCGGCAGCGGCAGCTTGGCATTGCTCGCCATCAAGGTCCCTTTCGGGGCCTTCGGCAGCGCCATCGGCAGCTTGCCGGTGCGGGCAAAGGCATCGAACAGGATCGGAGCCGCCGCGGTCCGCCCCATCAGGCCCGGAACCGGCGCACCATCGGGCCGGCCGACCCAGACCCCGATGGTCATCCGGCCATCGAAGCCGACCGACCAGGCGTCGCGGTAGCCGTAGCTGGTGCCCGTTTTAAACGCGAGCCGGTTATGCGGTGCGTTGTCCGGCGGCGGCGTGCCCATCAGCACATTGCCGACCAACCATGCAGCGGATGGATCCAGCAGCCGCCGCGTCTCGGGCTCGGCTGCGTCGTCAGGCCGCACGATCTCCCGCAGCGCTGTCGTCTCGCCGAGCCGGGGGAATCCCGAATAGAGACGGACGAGGTCATTCAGCGTGACGCCGACGCCGCCAAGACCCATGGCGAGACCGGGCGTTTCGTCCCTGGGCAGGATCAGATTTGCACCCGCCTGTTTGATCCGCGCCGTCAACCGGTTCGAACCGATCCGGTCGAGCAGCGCGATGGCCGGAACGTTCAGCGACATCTGCAAGGCCTTCCGCACAGTGACGGTGCCTTGGAACGTCATGTCGAAGTTTTCCGGCGCGTAAGAGCCGTAGCGGATCGGCCGGTCCTCGATCAGGCTTTCGGGATGTACGAAGCCATCCTCGAACGCGAGGCCATAGATGAACGGCTTCAGGGTCGATCCCGGCGAGCGCACGGCGCGGGTCATGTCCACCTGCCCTGCGCGCCGCGTGTCGAAGTAATCGGACGAGCCGACATGGGCCAGCACATCGCCGCTCTCGTTGTCGACCGCGAGAATGCCGACCGACACGTCAGGTCCGAGCGCGATGGCGCGATCCTTCGCCAACGTCTCCAGCGCCTTCTGGATTCCGGAATCCAGCGTGAGCTGAATCAGCGGCGTATCCTTCATGACCGCAAGCGACTGATCCGTCGAATGCGGCGCGAGCAATGGCATCGGCTTGCGCAGCCGCGGAACAACTTCAAGCTTCGCATGAGTTGCATCCTCGGCAGAGACGCGACCGTCTTCCACCATGCGCAACAGCACGCGGTCGCGCGCGGCGTGCGCCACCTCGGGGTGACGATCGAGCCTGCGGGTTTCCGGGGACTGCGGCAGCGCCACCAGCAGCGCGGATTCCGCAAGCGACAGCCGCTTCGGCTCCTTGCCGAAATAAGCGAACGATGCAGCGCGCGCGCCTTCGAGGTTGCCGCCGAACGGTGCGAGCGTGAGATAGAGATCGAGTATCTCGTCCTTGCTGAGCTTTCGCTCGAGCCGAACAGCGCGCACCATCTGGCGCAGCTTGGCCGTCACCGAACGTTCCTGCCGCGGCTCCATCAACCGCGCCACCTGCATGGTGATGGTCGAACCGCCGGACACGATGTGACCACGCGTGACGAGTTGGAGCGCAGCGCGTCCTATCGCCAGCGGATCGATACCGATGTGCGACCGGAAACGCTTGTCCTCGTAATTCAGCAACAGATTGAGATAGCCCGGATCGACGTCCTTGGCATGTGCCGGCAATCGCCAGCGTCCGTCAGCCATTGCGAACGCGCGCAGCAGTTTTCCGTTACGGTCGACGATCGTCGTCGAGATCTTACGCGCGTCGGCGAAAGGCAACGGCGGCAATGACGCAACCCACGCCGCGCCCGCGATCACGCATGATGCGATTGTTGCTACTGTTGCAACCGCACCCCCTCGGAACATACGGCGTTTGCCTTTCTCTCCGTCATGGCCGGGCTTGTCCCGGCCATCCATGCCTTGTTTCTCCTCACAAAAGGAAGACGTGGATCCCCGGGACAAGCCCGGGGATGACGGCGGAGAGGCCGCGCGTGACGATGAGGGCGTGCTGGACGCTTCCTCGCTCATTTCGCCGAACGCACCTCGACTGTTCCGGTGCCGGTGCGGCCGTAGCGCGAGGGATTGTACATGTCCTCGACATAGGCCTGCGGCAGAACGTATTTGCCGGGAGACACCGCGCGCACGATGTAGGCGACCGTGAACACGGCTTCGTCCTTCGCTTCACGTTCGATGGCCGCGCTGAAGCGGTCGTCACGGAACTCGGTGTTCTCCGGCTCCTCGCCGTCCTCGATCCAGTCGAGCGTTCCGCTATCGCCGGACGACACCAGTTTCGGATTGTCGATCTCGAGACCCGCCGGGAGATAGTCGACCACCATGATGCGGCCGAACTCCGGCTTGGCTTCGGTGACCTTCAGCACGACGGCGAAGCGGTCGTTCTGCTTCGCCTTCGAGACATCGGCGGGCTTGCCGTCGAGCGTGAAGAAGTTACGCTCGATTTTGAAGCCGTTCGACGCCGCGGGCTCCGGCGTGATCGGTGCGCCGGTGACCGAGACCACCGCCTGCACCGGCGCATCACCGGTGTTGGTGATGGTGACCGGCTTCGCGGCGACGTCCGCGCTGCGATAGCTGCGGTAGACCGCGTTCTTCGCGGTCTCACCGTTGACGGTCACCGCGAGGCTGGTGGCCTCCTTCGCCAGCGCCCGCGAGGCCAGCACCAGCCACGCATTCTCCTGCGTCGAGGTGTAAGGCGTCAGACCGCGCGCAGCCTCCACGCGCTCGACCGCAAGGCTCAGTGTCGCCTTCGGCGCGCTGCCCTCGCTGGCGAGCGATACCATCGCCGCCGCATCGCGCAGCGACGAGCCGTAGTCGCTGCGGCCGAACTCAAGAACGGGCTTCGGATTGAGGCTGTTGACCGCTGCCGCATACACATGCTCGGCGCGGGCGCGGTCACCGACCAGCGCCAGCGCCGCGGCAAGCTGTGCCTTGGCGATAGGCGTGGCGATGTTGTTTAGCTTGGTGTCGGCGAGATAACGCAGGTCACCAATCGGTGCCGTGCCGTTCTTCGCCAGCACATAGAGACCGTAGGCGAGATCACGTCCGCCGTCCTTCTCCGGCTCCTCGGCATTGACGACCGAGTTGCGGATGCGATCCAGCGCCGTCCGGAACAGGATGTCCGGCACGACGAAGCCCTTTTCGCGCGCGCGCGTCAGGAAGTCCGTCACATAGGCATCGAGCCAGGCATCATCGCCACCGGCCGACCACAGGCCGAACGAGCCATTCGAGCCCTGCCGCGCAAGCAGACGATCGATGGCATCCTTGATGCGCTGATCGACGCCAATGTCGAGCGCCAGATGGTTCTCCGCCGCGAGATCGTTGACATACAGCAGCGGCATGGCGCGGCTGGTGATCTGTTCGGAACATCCGAACGGATACCGGTCCAGCGCTTTGAGGATCGTCGCCGCATCGAGCGCGGTGGAGAGGCCGACCGACAGTTGCACGCCGCCGGTCCCCTGCACGAGATCTGAGAACATGTCTGACGTGAGGGTGAGACTTTCACCTTTCGCCAGCGTCCGTACCGAGCGTCGTGCAAGGATCTGCGTCGCCGGTTTGACGTTGAGGTCGTAGTGGCGCGCGAGCGTCAGACCGTTCGGTCCCTTGATGTCGACGTCGAGAGCTGCCTGCCCCGTGGCGCCCATGGCATCGATGGCAAGCGCGACAGTGCTGCGCTGCTTCGCAGCCAGCCGCATGGTGGTCGCCGGATTGCCGGTGAGTTTCACCGACCCCGATGTCTTGACGCTGATGACGTAATCGCCAGCCGCGCCTTCAACGTTGTCGAGATCGAGGTTCATGGTGCCGCGATCGCCGCTCAGCAGGAAACGCGGCAGCGTTGCGGTGAGCACCACGGGATCGCGCACGGTGACGTCGGTGTTGGCGCGGCCGACCTTGGTGGCAGTCCAGGCCACGGCCATGATGCGCGCAGTACCGGCGAACTCCGGAATGTCGAAGGAGATTTCCGCGGTGCCGTTCGCACCGACCGTGACGATGCCCGAATAGAGCGCGAGCGGCTTCTGGGTCGGAGGGCTGCCCTGCAACTCGGCAGCGGCGCCGTCGCCGCCGGTGCGAATTTGCCCGCGCGTGCCCTGCATGCCGTCGATCAGTTGCCCATAGAGGTCGCGGATTTCGGACGTCATGCGGCGCTGGCCGAGATAGTAATCATCCGGCGCGGGCGGCTTGTAGTTGGTCAGGTTGAGAATGCCGACGTCGACCGCAGCGACCACAATCTTGGCGTCCTCGCCTCGGCTGAGACCCTCGATCTTCACCGGCAGCTTGAGCGCCGTTCCCGGACGCACGAGCGCCGGCGGCGTCAGGCTGACCTTGAGCGTGCGGTCTGCCTTGTCGATCCCGAACCATTTCAGGCCGATGGCGCGGCCCGGCATCCGCTGCGCGGCGGCATCGAGCGGACGGCGCAGCGTCGCCACCACATAAGCTCCGGTGCCCCAATCCTTGCCGACGGCAATGTTGATCTTGTTCTGACCTTCCTTGATGTCGGTGGACTGTGTGGTTAGCAGGCGATCGCCGAGCATGTTGATGGTGAGCTTGCCTGCGGTCCGCGCGTTGACGGACACGACCATGGTGTCGCCGGACTTGTATTCCGGCTTGTCGATGGAGGTTTCCAGCAGGTCGGGCGTATCGGCGCTGCCGTCGGAATACCAGCCGACATCGAACTGCACCGAGGTGATCGGTCCATCGTTGTCGCCGGTTTTCACATCAAGGCGATAACGCCCTGGCTGGGGAGCAACCTGAATACGCGCTGGCTTGTCGGCTGTCAGAGCAATGGCCCCATCGGCCACGCGCTTGGTGGATTTCACCGGCTCGTAGTCCCACGACGAGCCCTGCCGATACCACTGATAACGGGACTCGAGCTTGAGCAGTTCGTAACGCAGATCGCTACGCGCGAGCGACTTGCCGTCAGGCGCAGCGAACACAACGTCGAAGTTGGCGGGATCGCCTTCGGCGACATTCTTGTCGGCGAACAGCGGCTTCACACCAATCATCGCATCGTTCGGCGCGACCGGAATCGTCAGCTTGCGTTCGACCGCGCGGCCGCCGGTTTCCACCATGCGGACGAAGATCTGCGCTTCCTGCGGGCGCGTCGAAGACGGCGGCTTTGGCAGACTGACCTTGAAGGTCGCCTTGCCGTTAGCGTCGGCCTCGGGAAGGTTTTCCAGCGGCGTGCGTTCGTTGCTGGAAGTTTCCTCGTCGGCGACGCCGAACTTGTAGCCTGCGAAGCCCGGACGGTCGGTTGCGGTGGCGACCAGCATGTCGCCTTCGAGGGCGAGGCCGGAGGCGGGCGCGCCGTAAAGGAAGCGGCCATCGACTTCAAGTTCTGCAGGAACTTCAGCCGTAATCTGCTTTGCTTTGGAACTTAACGAGAATTCGATGCGGTCGGCGACATAATCCTCGACCATGAAGGTGGTTTCGCCGACCGATGGGGCCTTCGGGTCGGTGAAAGCGCGAACCCGCCAGGTCCCGGTCGGCACCGCCGAATTCAGCGGCAACGTCAGGCTGCGGCCGCCCGCACCCTGATCAGGCACCACGCTGCGGCGGAATTCGACGCCATCCGGGCGCTCGACCACCAGCGTCAGCGGCGTGCCCGTCACGCCATTGCCCTTGCCGTCACGCAGGAGCGCTGTGAGATACACCGTCTCGCCGGAGCGATAGACGCCGCGCTCGGCATAGACGAAGGCGTCCGGCCCTGCCGGCACTGTGCGTCCGGAGACACCGCGATCGGACAGATCGAACGCATTGGATTTGAGGCTCAGGAAGGCGTAGTCGCCCTTGTCGCCGGAGACCGACAACAATGCCGGAGAAAGCCCGCCCTCGCCGCGCGCAAGTCCGGCCTCGAACAGCACATGACCCGCGCTGTCGGTCTTTCGGGTGGCAAGGACTTCGTTGCTGCGGGACACCAGCCGCACTTCGGCGTTCGCCATTGGCTCGGTTGAGGCGAGCGAATTGACGAACACATGGACGCCGTCATTGCCCGAATAGGCGGTCAGGCCCATGTCCGAGACGATGAACCATTGCGTCGCAAGCTGACCGGAATCGTCATCCCCGGAGGACGACCCCGGCCCCTTGGCCGCGGCCGTCATCACATAGACGCCGGGCTGCATCTCACCGACAGCCTGATCGATCGGGAATGCGGTGACGACGTCGGCGTTCAGCGTCTGCGCGGTCGCGACCTCGCCGGTCCAGACCTTGACGCCCTTCTCGTTGCCGAGGTCGGACAGTTCATAGCTCGACAGGCTGCGCTGGAAGTCGCTGCCCAGCACCGAGTTGATCAGGTTGCGATCGCCGATACGGAAAATGTTCACCGACACCGACGGCGTGTTGACGCTGACCAGTGGGATGCCTTTCTGGCCGGTGCGCGGCAGCACATAGGCGCGGCCGGTGAAGCGCACGAACGGCTTGCGGTCGCGCACATAGATGTTGAACTCGGCAGACTTCGGCAGCGTCTCCTTCACGGTCGACGGCAGGCCGGCGCGCAGGTTGATCGTGTAGCGCTCGCCGTGCTTGAGGCCTTCGACGCAAAGCTGCTTTTCTTCGGAGGTCAGCGCGGGGCTGTCGGTGCCGGCCAGCGCCACGAAGGGGTTGAAGTCCACCCGCTTGGCGAGGTCTTCCGAGAACTGGAAGCAGGCGCGCGGCGAGGCCGAGTCCGAATCCACGCTGTAGTCCAGCAGCCGGAAGCCCTTTTCATCGCGCAGCTTTTCATACTGGCCGCGGACATCCGCGACCTCCTTCTGATCGAGTGACAGGCGCAGCGCATCAAGCGCCGGACGCCAGAGCTTGCGCTCGGCCAGTGCGCTGCCCAGCACGGCCAGTGCATCGGCTTCCTCGCCTGCGTTCGCGGCACGCTGGTAGGCGATGTAGGCCGCCGTGGACGCGCGCTCATGGAAGAAAGTCCGTTCGCGGTTGTCGGAGGGGCGGATCTGGAACACGGTCCTGGCCAGCCGCAGCCAGTTGCCGCTGTCCTCGGGGGCTACGGCCGCCGTCTGTCCCAGCAGGACCAGCGCTCCGCGAAGGTCGCTGCGCTTGAAGGCCGCATCGGTGTCGGACTTCAGCGTCGCCGCGGTCTTGTTGATGATCCCGGCCTCGGTCTTGATCTGGGCCTCGAGCCGGATCGCCGAGTCAGCCAGATCGTCCCGCTTGAACGCCTTGTCGGCCGCCTGCACTGAGCCGAGGCCAAGCGCCAGCGCGGCGCAAACCGAGATGGCGCGAACCAGACCAATCATGATGAAAACTCCTAGTGTCCCGAACCCGAAGTTCGGCTTTGTTTGCAGCATCCCCCGCACCGAACTTCGGGTTCGAAAGGACACTAGAAAAATATAACTCGCGTGTGGTTTTTATTCGCAAGTCCGCATACAGAGTATGCCGCGAGAATGATGCGGACGTGCGAATAACCACACGCCGGCGAGCGTGGGCTGCCTTGAATATAGACAATGCGCGAATCGTGACGGACTCATGGTCGTACCGATATCGGGTCAAAAGATTCCGCGCGACGGTCGCGCACATACGGCGCGAGACAGCGCACCAAGCCATTGACCCGGCGAAAACATGACTTTAGGTCGGGAGACCCCGAAGGCAATCCGGGCCCTCGGGTATGCCCCCGCCGGTTTGTCGGCCGAGCCCCTGGGAAGGTTCAGAAATTTCACTGCCGGGTGGCGGTTTTTTCACGATCGCGGTGGTATGAAGGCCCCAACGGTCCCATAGCTCAACTGGATAGAGTAACGGATTTCTACTCCGTGGGTTGCAGGTTCGAATCCTGCTGGGATCGCCATTCACTTTGGCGCCCGTTTCTTTTCAGCGTCCGACGAGGTTTTTTGCAAACTGGTTTTCCGGTTTGCCAATTCCTGTTCCTGATACGAGCGCGTCGGCCGCCGCGACGTTGCGCTTTCGATCGGCGCCGCGTACCTCTCGGCTTCGCTTGCCGTCTTCCATCCGAGCCACGCCTCGAGCGCGTTGTCATCGCACAGCGATCGGCCAGATATGTTGCCGCCGCTATCAAGAGGCATCGTAATGCGTTCGAGTGATGGAACAGGTGTTGGGGCGAAGCCTTGGTTTAAGCCGTCAGGTTGCGTATCGGCGGCTAGGCCCGGTCGGTTTTGATGCCCCCGATGCTCTCGGCCTGCCGGGCTGATTGCGTCGACCTCGCTTGCACACCCGCTCTGGTTGAGAAATACTCCTCTCGGGTCCGGGGAAATCAACAAATGCGAGTCTTGGGAGCGATCGCGCTTTGCGCGACGTTGGGCGGTTGTGCTTCAATAACGCGCGGGTACGACGAACAGATCAACATCACGTCTGATCCACCTGGCGCCGTCGCAACGACGACAGGCCCGGTGGAGCCGCAGCCGCCCTGCGTCACGCCTTGCTCGATCAAGGTCCGCCGTAACGACAACGTCTCGGTTGCCTTCGAGAAGCCGGGCTTCCAGCCGCAGACCATCACCCTGACGTCAGAGATTGTCCCGAACGGTGGCCTCGGCTTCGCCGGGAACGCGGTCGCTGGAGGATTGATCGGCGCGGCCATCGATGCCGGCAACAAAGCAGCCTACGATCACAAACCGAATCCCGTTGCCGTTACGCTGCAACCCATTCATCAGCCGCCCCAGCGGCCGGCAGCCAAACCAAAGAGATCATCCGCGGGGTCATAATGAGGATAGCCGCTGGGCGCGCGCAGTCCGTCGTGGAACCCGCAACAGCGCACTATCAAAAGTATAAACGACTAAAGGACTAAGGGGATTCAGAACGAAACGCCTTATGTATGCTGCAACGCATCATAAGGAATTTGCCCGATGGCAGATGTCGAGAAAGTCCCGCCGCCCAATGCCAGACCTGAGCCCCGGCCCAAACCCACGCCCGTTTCGCGCGAGGATGGTCTGGAGACTCCGCGGAGCGTTCATTGCTAAAAACCCGCCGGCGTGAACCGGCGGGCCTTTAGGCGTTCAGCCGATCATCGTTCAGACCGCGTCTTTTGCAGCCTTAACGGGCCGCGCCCGGACGATCTTGCGCGCCGGCTTGGCCTTGAAGGTCATCGGCTCGCCGGTGAAGGGGTTGGTGCCCTTGCGAGCCTTGGTGGCCGGCTTTTTGATCACAACGAATTTCGCGAAACCCGGCAGCAGGAACACGCCGGTTTTCTTCAGTTCCTTGTAGCCAACGGAAGCGAGGGTCTCGAGGACGCCCTTGACGTCCTTCTTTGCGATTTCGTTTTCCGAAGCGATCTTCTCGATCAGCTGCGATTTAGTCAGTTGCGTTGCCATGTTGGCTCCCAGTGATTCGTGCGAACAGACTTTACGTCGTTTGCGGTCAGCAAAGCTGGAATTAGTGCGATACCGCGCCGGCAATGCACTGAATTCGCATGGAATCCCCAGATTTCCTGCTCCGCGGGTTGCAAGTTAGGGCCTTGGCGGGATTGCCAGCCCAACGGCAGCCGGCCACCTTCGCGGAAACCTTCATGTGTCGCGCTCGCCAGCAACAACGCGGCGGCATCTAGCCTGACAAACCCGTCTTTGCTCAGACAGACTATTGCCCGCGGCGATGTGCCCTATCAGGGCGGGACGTTCGGCTTGAAGATGTCCCGGTCGTTCTGAAAGGATCGGCTCGCACCTGAGCGGGCCAGGTCGCGAACAACACCGCGGACTCGCGTCGATCCGGCCGCGTAGCGATTGCATATGTGAGGCTCAAGCTATGCCTCCTATGGCCTCACATCTCGTGTTAGTCTCGATCCATCACCGCCAGGAGGTGAGTGACCCATGAGCAAACCCGCAAAGACCTCGGCAGATCTCCTTGCCCTCCTCAAGGAAGAAATGAACCACTACGCCGATTGTCCCGAGGGCATCAGCGTCTTTGTGATCCCGGCTGGTGATTCCTGGGAGTTTCGGACAACCGCTGACGGCGCCACCCAGTCCTCCGTTGGTTACGGCGAGTGCGTCGCGCGCATCGTCCAAATAGGCGACCATCTCGGGAAGCAGTTCGCTTTGAGGGACTGATCGGCAACCTACCGCGTCGGCCCATTGAGGAAGGCTTCAGCCATTATGCCGCACTCGCTTGTGCGAGCCCGGCCAGCCGCCATTTGTAAAGATCGCAGATGCCCGAGGATCAAGCCAATGGCTGTCGTCATCGGCGATTGCGTTCATTTCCTTGTGGAATTCGGCGGCAAAATGCAAAAATGCCGCGTGTCTGATATCGCCCTCACGAACAAGGAGGGCGTTCGAAAGAAAGACACGACCCACGACCAGCTTCTCGCAATATTTGAAAAGCACCGAGCTGAAATTGAGCGTATTGCGGTTGTGAAGCTGGAGAGCGGCCATGTTTCTCTGCTCGGTATTATCCTGACCACCGAGGACCTGAACCGGTGAAACGCCCAAGCGCCCTCGCCTAACCGGAACCTAACAGTCGGCTGCTAGTTAAGATTGGAGGTAGCGGAGGGTCACCCTCATGGCTGTCGTTAGCGGCGATTACGTCGACTTCGTTGTGCGGTACGGCGGAAATACCGAAAGGTGTCGAATAACCGAGGCTGCCCTCTTGAATCGCGAGCGTGTGAACGAACACCTCAACCACGGGCAACTCATTGCAATTTTTGTGAAGCACCGAGCCGAGATCGAATATCTCGCTATCGCGAAGATGCAACGCGAAAAACATTCTGACCATGGCTTCGTCTTGACGACTGACGACCTGCCCCCCTAAGAACCGTCGCCGGTTCCACCAGCGTTGAATGCCGGTTGTCATTACTCCGGCGGGAGGGTCAAGGCTGCTCGAACGTAGGGACCAGTCGCTGAAAGCAAAAAAGCCCGGCACGAGGCCGGGCTTAAGTCTGAAAACTGGAGAAAGCTAAGAGATTAAGTGTCGTCCGTAGTCTTCAGTGCTTCATAGGATCAGTATTTGGCGACGACCGGGCCGCCAAACTTGTAGCTGATGCGAGCTCGAACATCGTTGGTGCGGTAGTCGGCACTACCGAATGCGGCTCCGTGAGCGACCGGGAATGCTCCCGCAGGGACCGTGACATCAGCGCGGCCGAGATCGGTGTAGCGATACTCAACGCCAACAATCCAGTTCGGGGCCATCATGTATTCAACGCCGGCACCAGCGGTCCAGCCGACCCGGGTATCGGACGTGGTGCGCGTGTCTGCACCGACACCATCACGTACAATGCTCAACGTCGTGTCCGTCTGGCCAAATGCCACACCGCCGACCGCGTACAGCAACCATGCATTCGAGGTCCAGCCGAGGCGGCCACGGATCGCACCCTGCGTCCGCAAACGCGCGTTGCCATCGATGTGGTCGGTTGGAGTTGCGGTCTGAAGTATCAAGGCACCCGTATTGTGATCGGCGTAACTGATGTCGCCTTCAATACCGAGCAGCCAGTTCGGCGCGAATTGCCAGTTATAGCCAATCTGGCCGCCGCCGATGACGCTGGTGTCGCGCAGTCCGCGCGATCCGATCAGGGCCAAGGTCGGGTAACTCGCGTCATAGCCCGAATCCAGCCACTGCCCACCGACGTTGCCGCCGATGTAGAAGCCGGTCCAGTTGTAGACGTCCACGATCGGGGGTGCCTTGACATAAGGCCGGGGCGCCATGTCTGCGGCAGAGGCGGTGCCTGCCGAAAGTGCCGTGATGGCTGCGGTTGCGATCAGGAAATTGCGCATGCTGGTCTCCGGAAAAATCGTGTGGCTCAAAATGCTGGCGAACCGCGCCGTGCCAAATACCATCACGGCTGGCCGCGAAAGTCTGTGACCGCGAAGCCACAGCAACGATCTTTCGTCACCTGGATACCTCTTGGGACAGCCTTGCTGTCCTATAGAGCCGGCACCTCAAATTCCAGACATCCGCAAAAATCTGATACAAGCCGCCAACACATCCCGAACAGAAAGATATCGACCCGATGGGTTTTAAGGAGCCAAGTTTTGCGGATCGGCAAGCCGCCGCGCAGAACGCCAGAAAGAGCATTCTCGAGAAGTTCAAGGCCAAGCCGGGCCCTGATGATCCTGCGGTCCTGAAGAAGGCTGCCGAGCGGCAGGCGCAAGCCGCTGCGCGCGCGGAGGCGCAGAAGCTGCGCGAGGCTGCCCGGATTGAAAAGCTGGCGCGCGAAGCCGAACTCGCGGCGCAGGCCGCGGCAGAAGCCCGCCGTCTTCAGGCGGAAAAGGAAGCTGCGGAAGCGGCTCTGAAAGCCGAACAAAAGGCCGCGCGCGACGCGCGCTACGCTGCGCGCAAGAAAAAGAAGTAACGCGGCCCCCGCGACGAAAACTGGAAACACGACAGGCTCGCCCGTTCAGAGCGAGCCTGCGGAAGAGCAAAAGACGGGATGAAGATTTACTTCTTCATCTCGTCTTTTTTCATGCCGTCCTTGGCCATGCTGTCTTTCTTCATGCCATCCTTCGACATGGTATCTTTCTTCATGCCGTCCTTTGACATCGCATCTTCCTTCTTCATGCCATCCTTGGACATCTTATCCTGAGCGAAGGCCGCCGGAGCGAACGCCAGGCCAAGCGAAAGAATTGCAGCGGTGGCGCCGAGCGCGAAACGTGTGGTGCGTGCCATGTAAGTCCGTCCTCTCGATTTCGTTTTCTGGTGCGACAAAGGTCGCCTCAATGTCTTCGATGAGAAGCCAGCTTCGTTACCCGCGCGCGGAAGATAATTTTCGGACTGCAATTTTCCCGGATCTTTCCAACCTTCACGGCGGCACGCGCCGAAAGTATAGACTCGTTCGCGACGTAGTGCGGTGCAGCAACGGTAGCATTGCGCGGACAACTGGGTCAGAATGACGCACGCCCGCTAACCAGCGCAAAGCGCTGACTGAAAAGCAAAAAGACGCCAGGGAGAGACTCCATGCTTACGCGCCGCCACCTTCTCGCGACCACGCTTGCCGCCCCCGCCATTCTCCGCTTCGGCCCCGCACAGGCCGCAACCACCCTCAAGATCTCGCATCAGTTTCCCGGCGGCACCATTGACAAGGGCGACTTTCGCGATCGGCTGACGCGCGTGTTCGCGGCGGAAGTTGGCAAGCGCAGCGGTGGCGAGATCGTAGCCGAGGTCTATCCGGGATCGTCGCTTATCAAGACCAACGCGCAGTTCTCGGCGATGCGCAAAGGCGCGCTCGACATGAGCCTCTATCCCCTTCCCTATGCCGGCGGCGAATTGCCTGAAACCAACATCGGCCTGATGCCCGGTCTGGTGTCGAGCTACGATCAGGGCCTGCGGTGGAAGAACAAGCCGGTGGGCAAGGCGCTCACCGACTTCCTTGCCGACAAGGGCATCATGCTCATCACCTGGGTGTGGCAGGCCGGCGGCGTCGCCAGCCGGACGCGGCCGCTGGTTGCGCCGGAGGATGCCAAGGGCCTGAAGGTGCGCGGCGGATCGCGCGAGATGGACATGGTGCTTCAGACCGCGGGCGCGGCCGTGCTGTCGGTGCCGTCGAACGAAATCTACGCGGCAATGCAGACCGGCGCATGCGACGCAGGCATCACGTCATCGACCAGCCTGATCTCGTTCCGGCTCGAGGAAGTGGCCAAGCATCTGACGTCGGGCGCTGGTCAGTCGTACTGGTTCATGCTCGAACCGCTGATGATGTCGAAGGCGATCTTCGACAAGCTGCCGAAGAACCAGCAGGACATCATCCTGACCGTCGGCGCCGAAATGGAGGCCTTCGGCCGCAAGGGCGCCCAGGACGACGACGTCGAAGTGGCGAAGGTCTATGAGAAGGCCGGCGCCAAGGTCAGCGCGCTGGATGCCACGATTGTCGGCAAATGGCGCGACATCGCCCGCGACACCGCATGGAAGGACTATTCGGGCAAGACCGCGACGTCCGCCAATCTGATGAAGCTCGCGGCCGACGCATGATGCACGGTTCGGTTGAGGACCAGCGCGAGCTGGTCACCCCGGCCTCGAGCAATCCGCTCCTGGCCGGGTTTGAGCGTGCGTTAGCGCTTTGCAATCGCGTCATCGTCGTGCTGGCATCAATCGCGCTTATTCTGGCGTGCCTGATCCTGAGCTACAGCGTCTTGACGCGCAGCATCTTCCACAGCGCGACCTACTGGCAGGACGAAGCCGCCGTCTTCCTCTTGGTCGGCGCGACCTTCATGACCGCGGCTTTCGTGCAAAGTCAGCGCGGCCATATCGGCATCGAAGCCTTCGTCGGCATTCTGTCGCCAACCGCAAACTGGATACGCCTCATCCTGGTCGATATCGCGAGTCTCGCGTTCTGCGCCTTCTTTGCGTGGAAGTCCTGGACGCTGGCCCATGAAGCGTGGGTGGACGGTCAGGTTTCCAACTCGATGTGGAGCCCGCCGCTTGCGATCCCTTACGTCCTGATGGCTGCGGGCATAACGCTGCTGTGCGTCCAGATCCTGCTCCAGATCATCACTTCTTTCGGCAAGGCTCCGCGTTCATGACCGTTCTTGGAATTGGCATCAGCTACGGGATCGCCACCCTCGCCGCGATGTTTTCCGGCATGCCGATCGCATTTGCGCTGGGCGCCGTCGCGGTCGTGTTCATGGCGATCTACATGCCGTCGGCATCGCTCGATACGGTGACGCAGAACGTCTATGAGGAGATGGCGTCGATCACCCTGCTCTCCATCCCACTGTTCATCCTCAAGGGCGCGGCGATCGGCAAGTCCCGCGCGGGGCAGGACCTCTACTCGGCCCTGCACGCCTGGCTGCACAAGGTGCCCGGCGGTCTCGGCGTCGCCAATGTCTTCGCCTGCGCGCTGTTCGCGGCCATGGCGGGATCGTCGCCCGCGACGTGCTCGGCCATCGGTTCGGCCGGCATTCCCGAGATGCGCAAGCGCGGTTACTCCGGCGGATTCGCAGCCGGGATCATCGCGGCCGGCGGCACGCTCGGCATTCTGCTGCCGCCGTCGATCACCATGATCCTGTTCGCCGTGGCGGCGGAAAAATCGCTGGGGCGGTTGTTCCTTGCCGGCATCGGCCCAGGATTGCTGCTGGTCTCGCTGTTCGGCTTCTACGCCGTGTATCGGTTCCGCAAGGAGTACGCCGCCGCCAAGGTGGCCTATGAAGCGACCGGCGCGAACTCACCGATCCTGGCGCACGACGATTTCACCATGGCGGAGCGCTTCAATGCGCTGCCGCGCGTGCTGCCGTTCATCATCCTGCTGACCGGCGTGATGATCGCGCTCTATGGCGGCTACGCCACGCCATCGGAGACCGCCGGGCTCGGTGGTCTGCTGGCGCTGTTGCTGATCGCCTTGATTTACAGCGTCTGGAAACCGGCGGACCTCTCGCCGATCCTGACCTCGACGATCCGCGAGTCCACCATGCTGATGATGATCATCGGCATGTCGCTGCTCTACTCGTACGTCATGAGCTATCTGACGATCTCGCAATCGGCTGCGAACGCCATCGTGGCGATGCAACTGCCGAAATGGGAACTGCTCGCGGCCATTCTCGGCATGGTGATCGTGCTCGGCTTCTTCTTGCCGCCGGTGTCGATCATCCTGATGACCGCCCCCATCATTCTGCCGCCGCTGCGCGCTGCGGGTTTCGACATCATCTGGTTCGGCGTGGTCATGACCATCGTCATGGAGATGGGGCTGATTCATCCCCCGGTGGGGTTGAACATCTTTGTCATCCGCAACGTCGCGCCCGACATTCCGCTCAGCGAAGTCATCTGGGGTACGCTGCCATTCGTGCTGCTGATGTTCTTCGCCGTGCTGTTGCTGTGCTTCTTCCCCGGCATCTCAACATGGTTGCCCGATCTGGTGATGGGGCCGGAGTCGGTCCGTTAAGCGCGCGCGCGGCTGCCCGCCGTCGCGCGCTTTGAAGGCCGGGAAGTTTTCTGCTTGGCAGCAGTCGCCCCCGCCTTGACGGCCCGGATTTTAACAACCTCGACCGGAGCGGCCGGCTTTCTTGCGAACCGCGCCAGGACTGCGCGAACGTCGGCCTGCATCTGCGCGATGGCATCTGCGTCGCCGGCCAGATGTTTGAGCAGGCATTGCTGAAACAGTCCGTCGAAAACGGCGTAAAGCACCGCCGGCGTCATCTGCTGGGGTTCGCCGGTCAGTTCCGAGAAACGGCTCATGATCCGCCAGATCATGTTCTCAAGGCTCTTGTCGATTTCCAGAACGTCTGCCCGGAACTCTTCCTCGAACAACGACTGCGAGCGCAGGTCGTACCAGAGCCGGTGCATCTGCGCGTCGTTGCGGACAGTCTCGCTCAGTGCGGCGATAAACCCCTCAAGTAGTTCGTCATAGGTTTTCGCGCCCGCGACAACCTCGTCATAACGCGTGACGCACACCGCCTTGTAATGGCGGACGCAGCACGTCATCAGGTCGACTTTGTCCTTGAAATAGTAATGCAGCACGCCGTGCGAGAAGATCGAGTTCTGCGCGATCTCGCGCAGACTGGTCTTCGCATATCCGAGTTCAGACAGCGTCTGGAGTGCAGCCTGTGCCAGTTCAGCGCGTCGCTCAGCGAACTTGTCGACGCGCGGCCCGTTGATGCGGTCGACTTTTTCAATCGTGGCCGAAGCCATTGTTTCTCAGCCTTTCAAATCCCCGTCTCAGGGATAACACCGGATCGCATGAGATCAAGATATCTTGTGCATCAGTCCGAAATCTCCGCGAGGCAGTTCCCGAGAACCGCACAGCACAAGAAAAGATGGACTGGACATCTGACCAGTATTTTCTTGACGATTGTATAAATTTTCTTGACAACTGTCAAAGACGAGCCTCTGATCGTGATGTTCCCCGCCAAGAGGGATACGAGGAAAACATCAGGGAGGATAAAATGCGGTTTGCAGGCACCTGCAAACGATCCATCGGTCCTGTCGCCAGCCTGACCTTCGGCGTTCTCCTGCTCCCGAAAACATTGCCGGGTATCACCGCGGCGACGCCGGACGATTAACGATCGAACGGAACGGCGGCAGCAGCCTGCCGTCACGACAGCCCTCTTCTCACTGCAAAACAACTGAACGGCAGCGATCCCCGCTGACGAATGGCAGCGGCTTGCCTGCTCAACAAACAACCCGGAGGAAATTACATGAGCGTATTCAATCTGACCGGACGCAAGGCGTTGGTGACCGGCGGCGCACGCGGTCTCGGCGCCGGCATGGCCGAGGCCCTGACCAAAGCCGGTGCCTCGGTCGTGATCGGTGACGTGCTGACCGACCTCGGCCAGCAGACCGCAAAGGCGCTCTCCGCTGCCGGCGCCAAGGCAGACTTCGTCGCGCTCGATGTCACCGACGATGCAAGCTGGGCCGCCGCCGTCGCGGCGACGATCTCCAAGCTCGGCGGCTTCGATATCCTCGTGAACAACGCAGGCATCGAAATCACGTCGCTGCTGGTAGACGCCAAGGCCGATGATTTGCAGCGCATGTGCAACGTCAACATTGTCGGGACCGCGCTCGGCATGAAGCACGCATTCCGCGCCATGCGTCCGGGCGGCGCGGCAGGCAAAGGCGGTGCAATCGTCAACATCGCGTCGGTCGCCGCCACCATCGCGTTCCCCGGCATCGCCGGTTACTCCGCCACGAAATCGGGAGTTGACCGCATGACCCGCGTCGGCGCGATGGAGGCCGGCAAGCTCGGCTACGGCGTGCGCGTGAACTGCATTTATCCGGGTCTGGTGCCGACCGACATGGGCATGCAACTCGCGGGTGACGTGGTCGCGGCAGGACTTTATCCGAGCGGAGAAGCCGCCATTGGCGATGTCGTCGGCCAGACACCGCTCGGCCGTCTCGGCGAAATCCCCGATATGGCGGACGCAACAGTTTTCCTGTGTTCCGACGCCGCTCGCTTCATCACCGGCGCAGGACTGCCGGTCGATGGCGGAATGGGCATGTGACGACGGTACCCGCTTGAACCTGGATTGCGCAACAGATCAAAGGAACACATCATGACAACGAAAAGACCTGTCGTCGTATACGGCGTCTCTGGATACACCGGGCGGTTGGTGTGCGAGTATTTGCGTGAGTACAATATTCCCTTTATCGCGGCCGGCCGCGACAAGGCGAGAGTTCAGGCGGTCGTCGAAAAGATTCCCGGGATCGAGACCGCAGACTATGAAGTCGTCGAAGTCGCGCACAATGTGGAAGCGCTGACCAGCCTGTTTAGAGGCGCCAAGTTCGTCAGCAACATCGTCGGCCCCTTTATCGAATACGCTCCTGAAGTTGTCGAAGCCTGCCTGGCCGCCGGTTGCCATTATAGCGATACGACCGGCGAGCAGGATTGGGTCATGCTGGCGCAGGACCGCTGGGGCGCGAAGTTCGCCGAGAAAGGACTGCTGCTCGCGCCGAATATCGCGCAGATGTACACGACCGGCGAGATTGCCGCGAACATCTGCCTCGAAACTCCCGGCCTCGACACCCTCGACATTCAGGTGTTCTGGAAGGGCTTTCCGACTTACGCCTCGACGCAAACCATTTTCACCATACTCAAGGCGCAGTGGTATTATCTCGAACAGAACAAATACGTCGAATGGGATGTAACCGCCCGCGCCGACGTGGTGGTTCCCGGCCAGCATGAAACGGCGATTGCGGTACCTTGGGGCGGCACCGCGCATCCGGTCTGGTTCAAGAACGATCCGCGCGTCTCAAACTGCCGCGTACTCGGCGGCGTTCTTGCTCGCCCGGTGATGGAAGGCGTGGTGCAAACCACGCAGATGGTGAAAGAGAAAATCAAACCTCTTCCGCCGGCGGAACAAGAGAAGGCGCTGGCCGAAATCGCAGGGAGCTTGCAAGCCAGCATGCCGCCGCGCGAAAACCCACGCATCAACACCTCGATAGATTCCGTCTATGCGTCCGGTCCGCTAGGCCGCGCGCATTGTGTGATCCATGGAAATTGCAACTACAAGCAAACAGGCATGTTGCAAGCCTATGCGGCGTTCTCGTTGCTACAGATGCCGCCAAAGAAAGTTGGCTTCGCGTCGGGCTGCCAGGCGTTCGGGCATCGCGAATTGCTCGGCCAACTGCGCAGCTTCGGTCTGGTGATGAACCCGATCCTGACCGTTCATCAGTAAGACGAAGCATACTGGGGCGGCATTGCCGCCGCCCCGGCTCTAACCGCGCGCCTTGGCGTTGAGCGCGGACGCAACGCGGCTCACCGGCGACTTGCCGAGGAACTTGGCAATGTCGTTGGTGGCGGCCACAAGCTGCTTCATGTCCACGCCGGTCTGAACCCCCATGCCTTCCAGCATATAGACAACATCCTCGGTCGCGACATTGCCGGTCGCGCCGGGCGCATAGGGACAGCCGCCGAGACCGCCGGCCGCGGAATCGATCACGCGCGCGCCCTCTTCCAGACCCGCGTAGAGATTGGCGAGCGCCTGTCCGTACGTGTCGTGGAAGTGCATGCCGAGGTTCTGCATCGGCACTTCCGCCGCGACCGCGCGCAGCAACTGCCGCGCCTTCGACGGCGTGCCGACACCGATGGTGTCGCCGAGCGAGACCTCGTAGCAGCCGAGATCCCATAGCTTCTTTGTCACGGCCACAACTGCGGACGGTTTGACCTCGCCGTCATAGGGACAGCCGAGCACGCAGGAGACGTAGCCGCGGACCTTGATGCCGTCAGCCTTGGCGCGCTCGATCACCGGCACAAAGCGCTGGATCGATTCCGCGACGGTGCAATTGATGTTGGCTTTCGAGAATCCTTCCGAGGCCGATGCGAATACGGCGATCACTTTCGCGCCCGCAGCCTTCGCGGCCTCGTAACCCTTCTCATTGGGAACGAGAACATGGAATTCGTAGCCGGGATGGTGGTCGACAGCACGCAGCACCTGATCGGAACTGACCATCTGCGGGATGGCCTTCGGCGACACGAAGCTGCCGACCTCGATGGTGTGCAGGCCCGCTTTCACGAGATTTTCGATGAACGCGATCCGCGCCTCGGCCGAGACCGGCGTCTTTTCATTTTGCAGCCCGTCGCGCGGGCCGACTTCAACAATGCGGACCTGATCGCTCATAAATTACGCCTTCGGCTCGATCTCGGCGAGTTCGACGCCCTCTTGAACGATGTCGCCGACCTTGCACTTGATCTGCTTGACGGTGCCTGCAAACGGCGCGCGCAGCGTCTGCTCCATCTTCATCACTTCCAGCGTGAGAATCGCAGCGCCCTTCTCGACCTCCGCACCCTCCTCGACGAGAATCGCAACCACGGTGCCCGGCAACGGCGCGACGACGCGGTCCGCGCCCGCCTGCTCCTCGTCTTCGGTGCCGAATTCATCGACCCAGTGAACCTCGAACCGACCATTGCGAGTGCGGACATAGACCTCGTGGCCGTCGAGCAGACCCGTCACATGATGCTTCACGCCATCGAGCACCAGATCAATGCCGCCGCGCGGCGACGCAGAGCTTGCGAAAGCGATGATCCGTCCATCGATGGCCAGCGTCGACGGACCCTGACCATAGCGCATCGATACCTTGCGCTCGGTGCCGTCCGCCTGCCGGAACAGGAACCGGCGACGACGCGCAGCGACCGCTGCCCAGCCGGCGGATGCGCGCCATGGCGAATTCACGTCGCTCCCTGCTGCGGCCGATTCTCTTTGCAGGATCGCGGCAACAGCAGTTCCAAGCTCAAGGTTCGTCAGTTCCGCCTCGGCCGGGGTCAGCTTTACGAGTTCGCGTTCGATAAAGCTGGTGTCGATCGTATTGGCTCGGACATCCGGATGCGTGATCAGCGCCGACAGGAACGGGATGTTGGTGACAATGCCGCGAACGTCGGTTTCCTGCAGGCCGCGATTGAGCCGCGAAATCGCGAGATCGCGCGTCGGCGCCCAGGCGATGACCTTGGCCAGCATCGCGTCGTAATTCGGCGACACAGTCTTGCCTTCGGCATAACCCGCATCGATGCGCAGGCCGTCGACTTCCTCCGGCGTGTGCCAGGTGCGAATCCGGCCCACCGAAGGCATGAAGTTCTTGTTCGGATTTTCGGCGTAGACGCGGGCTTCGATGGCGTGGCCGTTGAGCTTGATCTGATCCTGCGCCAGCGGGAGCTTCTCGCCGAATGCGACGCGCAACTGCAGTTCGACGAGATCGATGCCGGTGATCAGTTCGGTGACCGGATGCTCGACCTGAAGGCGCGTGTTCATTTCGATGAAAAACACCTCGCGGCCATCGGAGACGAATTCGATGGTGCCCGCGCCGACGTAATTCACTGCACCTGCTGCCTTGCGCGCCGCCTCGCACACCGCTTCGCGCTGCGCAGGGTTGAGCGTCGGCGACGGCGCTTCCTCAATGACCTTCTGGTGGCGGCGTTGAAGTGTACATTCGCGCTCAAACAGCGAGATAAGGTTGCCGTGGCTGTCCCCGATGATCTGAACCTCGATGTGGCGGGGATTTAAAACGAACTTCTCGATCAGCATCCGGTCATCGCCGAACGCCGCCAGCGCTTCGCGCTTGGCGCTAACGATCGCCGCCGCCAGTTCATCCGCGCTGCGAACAATGCGCATGCCGCGCCCGCCGCCACCCGCGGACGCCTTGGCGAGCACGGGAAAGCCAATCTTGTTGGCGGCCTCGGCGAGCGTCTTCTCGTCCTGGGCCTCGCCGTGATAGCCCGGCACCAGCGGCACGCCCGCCTTTTCCATCAGCGCCTTGGAACCGGACTTCGAGCCCATGGCCTCCATCATCTCGGCGGTCGGGCCGACAAACACGATGCCTTCTGCGGCGCAGCGCCGTGCGAACTCGGCGTTCTCGGACAGGAAGCCGTAACCCGGATGGATCGCTTCCGCGCCGGTCTTTTTGGCAGCCTCGATAATGCGGTCGATGTTGAGATAGCTGTCGCGCGCCCGCGCGGGTCCCAGCAGCACCGCATCGTCGGCCATGGCGACGTGAAGTGCATCGGCATCCGCTTCCGAATAGACTGCCACGGTGCGCAGGCCCATCGCCCGCGCCGTCCGGATAACACGGCAGGCAATCTCGCCACGATTGGCGATCAGCAATGTGTTGAACCGGCGATACAGCGCTGCGGACTTGGTGGCGGCTTTGGCATTCATTGGATCAGGTCCACGACGGTTTGCGCTTTTCAAGAAATGCGGAAAGGCCTTCGCGGGCCTCAGGTTTGGCGCGCACATCGGCGATCAATTGCGCGGTCTCGATCATCAGGGCTTCGTCGATGGGACGCCCGGCAATATCGCCGGCGAGTTTCTTGGCGATGGAGCGTGCACCGGGCGCCGCTGACTTCAACTGCTTGAGCAGCTTGCCGACGCGTTCGTCCAACGCCTCCAGCTCTACGACCTCATGCAGCAGACCAATGCGCATCGCCTCGTTCGCGTCAAACACTTCTGCCGTCTGGAAATAACGCCGCGCGGTGCGCTCGCCGATTGCACGCAACACGTAGGGGCTGATCATTCCCGGCACGATACCGAGACGGACTTCGGACAAGCAGAATGTTGCGCTAGCTGCGCCGATGGCAATGTCGCAGGCAGAGACGACACCGACGCCGCCGCCGTAGATCGGTCCCTGCACCCGGCCGATCGTCGTCTGGGGCATCCTGTCCAGCGCGGACAGCATCCGCACCAGCGGCAACGCGTCCTTGATATTCTCCTCGCGCGAATAGGTGCCTGCTTCACGCATCGCGCTGATGTCGGCTCCGGCACAGAGGCTCTTGCCCTCACCCGCGAGCACCATCGTTGCAATGGAGCGATCGGCGGCAATGCTCTCGAAGGCAGAGCGCAATGCTTCGATCAGCGCCCTGTTAAGCGCGTTGTTCAGTTCCGGGCGGTTTAGCGTGACGCGCGCCACGTCCTGATCGCGTTCGATGCGGACAAGATCGGTCATCGTTGTGTCCCGCATCACATTCTGAACACGCCGAACTTCGGCGGATCGATCGGAGCGTTAGCGGCGGCGGACAGTCCGAGCCCGAGCATAAGGCGCGTATCGGCCGGATCGATCACGCCGTCGTCCCACAAGCGCGCGGTCGCGTAATATGGATGCCCCTGCGTTTCATATTGCTCGCGGATCGGTGTGCGGAACGCATCCTCCTCCTTGGCCGACCAGGTGCCGCCCTTCGCCTCGATATTGTCGCGGCGAAGCTGGCTCAGCACCATCGATGCCTGCTCGCCGCCCATCACCGAGATGCGCGCGTTCGGCCACATCCAGAGGAAGCGCGGGCTGTAGGCGCGGCCACACATGCCGTAGTTGCCGGCGCCATAAGAGCCACCAATCACCACGGTGAATTTCGGCACCGATGCTGTCGCAACGGCCGTGACGAGCTTCGCGCCGTCGCGCGCAATGCCGCCGGCCTCGTACTTTTTGCCGACCATGAAGCCGGTGATGTTCTGCAGGAACAGCAACGGGATGCCGCGCTGGCAGCACAGTTCGATGAAATGTGCGCCCTTCAGCGAACTCTCGCTGAACAGGATGCCGTTGTTGGCAATGATGCCGACCGGATAGCCCCAGATGTGCGCGAAGCCGCAGATCAGAGTCGTTCCATAAAGCTTCTTGAATTCCTCAAACTCCGAGCCGTCGACGATCCGCGCGATGATCTCGCGCACATCGAACGGCTTGCGCGCGTCGGCGGGCACAACGCCATAGATGTCCTCGCGGTCGAACAGCGGTTCGCGCGGCTCGCGCAATCCCGTGGCCGACGACTTCGCCGGATTGAGATTGCCGACGATGCGCCGGGCGATGCCGATGGCATGGCTGTCGTTCTGAGCGTAGTGATCGGTCACGCCGGACTGGCGGCTGTGAACGTCGGCGCCGCCGAGTTCTTCCGCGGTCACGACTTCGCCGGTCGCCGCCTTCACCAGCGGCGGACCGCCGAGGAAGATCGTGCCTTGATTGCGGACGATGATGCTCTCGTCGGACATGGCCGGCACGTAAGCGCCGCCCGCCGTACAGGACCCCATGACGATGGCAATTTGCGGAATGCCCTGGGCGGACATATTGGCCTGATTGTAGAAGATGCGTCCGAAGTGCTTCTCGTCGGGGAAAATCTCGTCCTGCTGCGGCAGGAACGCGCCGCCGGAATCGACCATGTAGATGCATGGCAGATTGTTCTGCCGCGCGATGTCCTGCGCGCGCAGATGCTTTTTCACCGTCATCGGATAATAGGTGCCACCGCTGATGGTGGCGTCATTGGCGACGATCACGCATTCCCGGCCTGAGACACGGCCAATGCCGGTGACGATGCTGGCGGAATGCACGCCGCCGCCGTACAGGCCGTAGGCCGCCATCGGCGAGAACTCGAGGAAGGCCGTGCCCGGATCGATCAGCAGGTCAACGCGGTCTCGCGCCAGCATCTTGCCGCGGGACGTATGCTTCGCGCGCGAAGCCTCCCCGCCACCGCCCGCTACCTGCGAAAGCTTGTCCCGAAGGTCCGCGACCAAGCCGCGCATGACTTCCGCATTGCGGGTGAAATCGGACGATTTGGGATCGAGCCCGGTACGAAGTGCCATTGTTTCCCGCCGCGTAACGTTTTGATCTTGCTTGCTTCCGTCCATTCCGGACGGCTTCGACCCGCAAGGTGTCACTGCTTGGCGGCTGAATGCAACCACAACTTTCGCGGCGATACTTGCAGAAGGTCAGGCGCCCTCAATAGGGCAAAGCGATCCGCGGAAATGTCATGTCCCCGACATTTCCCGGCGCAATTTCGTTCTCAGCAGTACGGGGCTTAGTGCGTCCAGGGCTCGACGCGGCGGAACGCGAAATTGTCCGCATAGGCCTTCACGCGAGGCTTCAATTCCTTCGGCTCGAGCACCTGATACGGGATGCCTTCCCGCTCGCAATAGGCGACGGCCTCTTCCTTGGTGTGGAAATGTAGCGTCACCTGCTGCTTCATGTCCCCGGAGCTGGTCCAGCCCATCAGCGGCTCGACCACGCGCGGCTGTTCGGGCTCATAGTCGAGCTGCCAAGCTTTTGTCTTGGCGAATCCGGACTGCATCGCATTTTTAGCAGGTTTGAAGATTCTTGCGGTCATGGAGCTAACGGATCCCTGAGCCTGATCGGTATGCATCGATCGGATAGGTAAAAAGCATGAGATTCGGATGCCGGCCAACATCAAGATACTGAGCATAGCTGCCCGGAACGAGACTTTTTTCGGCGGGTTCTGGTATAGTCGGTCCGAAACGCGGTGACAATGTCGGACCGCTTGGGTCCGGGTAGGCGTTCCGCTGGCGTTATTTGGTTCAGTCGCATCACGAAACGGTACTCATGGAAATTCAGGCAACACTCCCAGAAAAAGGCCGCGATCTCCGGCTCGATTTCTTCCGCGGTATCGCCAACTGGTGGATCTTTCTCGACCACATTCCCAACAACGTCATCAACTGGGCGACCCCGCGCAACTACGGGTTCAGCGACGCTGCCGATCTCTTCGTCTTCATCTCGGGCTACACCGCATCGTTCGTCTACGCCAAGATGATGCTCGATCGCGGCTTTATCGTTGGATCGACGCGGCTGTGGAAGCGCGTCTGGCAGCTCTATGTCGCGCACGTCATTCTGTTCGTGATTTACATCGCGGCGATCGGCTGGGTCGCGCTGCGTTATGCCGATCCGGACATCCTTAATGAGTTCAACGTCGCGGGTCTGGTCGAAAATCCGATCCAGACGCTGACGCAGGGTCTCATCCTGCGGTTCAAGCCGGTCAATCTCGACGTGCTGCCGCTCTACATCATCCTGATGGGCTTCTTCCCGCCGGTGCTGTGGCTGATGCTGCGCAAGCCCGACATGGTGATGATCGCCTCGCTGGTGCTGTACTTCGCGGCACGCCAGTTCGGCTGGAATTTTTCGGCTTATCCGGTCGGCTCCTGGTATTTCAATCCGTATACTTGGCAGTTGCTGTTCGTGTTCGGCGCCTGGTTCGCGCTGGGCGGCGCCAACGAATCCCGGTCGGTGATCACGTCGCGATGGCTGCTGGTCGCGGGATCGCTCTACCTCGTCTTTGCGATGATCATGACGATGGCCGGACGCTTTGAATCCTTCGGCGCGCTGTTTCCGAAGTGGCTCTATGACGCCTTCAATCCGAACGACAAGACGTTCCTCGCACCTTATCGGGTCATCCATTTCGTGGTGATCGCGTTCTTCATCACGCGTTTCGTACCCAAGAACTGGAGCTTGCTCGAGTCGAAGTGGCTCGAACCGGTGATCAAATGCGGCCAGCAATCACTTCAGGTGTTCTGCGTCGGCATCTTCCTCTCCTTCGTCGCGCACTTCGTGCTGATGCTGAGCTGGGGCACGGTCTGGGCGCAACTCGGGGTCAGCGTCATCGGGGTCGCGATCCTGACCGCCGTCGCCTATTACGGAAGCTGGTCGAAGAAGCAGGACAAGCCAGCCGCCCGCGCGCCCAAGGCGCCGGCGCCACAGGCCTCGCCAGCCGCGGGAGCCTGATCCGCGGCTTGCCGGATGGGCGCAAACGCGGGCAGTTTTAGTCGCCTGCGGGCGGCCTTCTGCCTTGCTGGAGCCATGCGAAGCGTGTATCGACTGCCCTCTCGGGGTATAGCGTAGCCTGGTAGCGCGGCGGTTTTGGGTACCGCAGGTCGGAGGTTCGAATCCTCCTGCCCCGACCAGCCATCTATTTGAATCTGCTAAATTTTCCCAAAGCGATTCTGACGCGATTCTGACAAGCGGTTCTTACGCTGTTCTGGGTCGCTTTCGGCGCCCGCGCCGACGTCCGATTTGGCTCAGCGGGTTCCGAACAGCGGATGAGCCACGCGGTCACCGGCCTGGATTCCGTATTTCCGGGCCGTCCCGCCAATCACCTCAAGCACGCCCTTTGCCAGCCCGCCCGATGAAATGATCTTCTCGGAGTGAGGCTCGGTGTTTTCCGCGATCCGCAGGATCCGGCCATCGCTCCGGATGAAGATCATGTCGAGCGGAATGAAGGTGTTCTTCATCCACATCGAAACCTGCTGCTCCGGCGAGAAATCGAACAGCATGCCCCGCCCCTCGGCCAGTTCCTTGCGATACATCAGGCCCGTGGCGCGCTCCTGCTCGGTCTTGGCGATTTCCACCGAGAACACATGAACGCCGGACTTCGTGACGATCTCGAGCGGCTGCACTTCGGCGGCGACAACGCTGGTCACTGTCGCCACAAGCAAAGCCGTGACCGCCGTGAGGACGATCCGGATATCTGATCTTAGATTTGAGGATTTCGGCAGACGAGCAAACAGCATTCGCAGCAATGTCCTGAACCAACGATGGCGGCACCCTAGTGTGGTGGTTCGCAAGTCCGCTAAGCTTTCTCAGCACGTCCATTTGCGGACTTGCGAACCAAAACCACACTAGAATTATAATTTCTAGTGTCCTTATGAATCCGAAGTTCGCTATGGGGAGCGCCGCAAAATGAGGCGAACTTCGGATTCAGGACACTAGCCCGCCAATCATGGCAAAGGCCAGACGCAGGGTCCGGCCTTCGTTCAAGATCACGCGGATGTGGTCGAAGTCAGATCAGTGCGAGGACAGTCCGGACGCACCGGTCTCGGGCTGGATCTCGGCCGCCATCATGCCCTTGGAACCGGGCCCGAAGCGGACCAGCACATACTGTCCGGGACGAAGCTCGGTCATGCCATAGCGGCGCAGGGTTTCCATGTGAACGAAGATGTCCGGCGTGCCTTCGCCGCAGGTCAGGAAACCGAAGCCGCGAAGACGGTTGAACCATTTGACCTGCGCCCGCTCCAGTCCGCTGGTCGGAGTCACGCTGACGTGAGTCCGCGCCGGAAGCATCTGCGCCGGATGGATCGCCGTCGACTCGTCCATGGAGACGATGCGGAAGGCCTGATAACCCTTCTGGCGCTGCACGCATTCGCAAACCAGCCGCGCCCCTTCATAGGCCGTCTGGTAGCCATCGCGCCGCAGAACGGTGACGTGCAGCAGCACATCAGGCCAGCCATTGTCCGGGACAATGAAGCCGTAGCCCTTGGAGGCATCGAACCATTTGATGACGCCGGAAATCTCGACAAGGTTGACGGCCGCACCATCTGCGGCCGCGAAGGAGTCGGCGGCCAAATTCCGCTCGGCATTGGCAGCCAGTTCGCTCGGAGCGAATCTGTCGGGTCCCCCAATCGGTTGACCACCTGCCTTCTTGGACTCAAATCCGTCCGAACCCATGACCCCCGGACCTCAAACAAATCTGCAGCCAGTCAATGACCACATACGTTATGCAACGACCCCGTTCGCGCTTCTCATCGTGACGAATCAAAATGAACCAAGGCGAATCCTTGATTTAACGATAACACTCCGGAACAGGGCTGAAAGACAAAAAAGAAATCAGCAGCGACCTATGAACAGCCTTGATGGGCTGCGAATCAACTGAGGAGGTCAGTTGCCGACAAACGGGCCGAGCGTTTCGCCGATGTCGTGGCGGATCACAAGGTCAGCGACATCATCTTGATCCGTCGGCTCATTGTTGATGATCACGAGCTTCGCCCCGCAATTGCGGGCCATCAGTGGAAAACCGGCCGCGGGCCACACCACAAGCGATGATCCAATCGCCAGAAAGAGATCGCAGTACTGCGCAAGCTCCGTCGCGCGGCGCATTTCATCTTCCGGCATCGACTGGCCGAACGAAATCGTCGCCGACTTCACCGGTTCGCCGCAGGTGGTGCATGAAGGCGCAATGCCGGTCTCGTCGAAACGTCCCTTTACCCACGCAATCTCGTAGCGTTGTCCACATCCGATGCAGCGCGCGTAGGTGGTGTTGCCGTGCAGCTCGACGACATGCTCGGCGGAAAATCCCGACGCCTGATGCAGATTGTCGATGTTCTGTGTCACGATCGCCGGAATCTTCCCGGCCTTGTACAGCGAAGCGAGCGCCCGGTGCCCGCGGCTGGGCCGGGCCGCCGCAAAGCTCGGCTCCATCGCGAAGCGGCGGCGCCAAGCTTCGTCCCTCGCCTCCTGGCTGGCGACGAACTCGCCGAACGGGATCGGACGATTGCGAGTCCACAGTCCGCCGGGCGAGCGGAAATCAGGAATGCCGCTTTCGGTGGAAATGCCCGCGCCGGTGAACGGCACAATGGTCCGGGCCTCGGCGATCATATCGCCGAGCATATCGATTCCACTGCGAAGATCGGCTGCAATCATCGTGTCAGTATAACCCAACAAAAATGGGGGCGCGAAGCCCCCATTCTTTTTCAAACGATCGCTAAACTCAGGCTGCCTTGTCTGCCTTGGGCGCCTGCGGTTTCGGCGCTTCCTGAGGCTTGGAAGCTTCCTGAGGCTTCAGGGCTTCCTTGATCTCCCGCATATCCTTCTTGGGCGCGCTGACCTTGGCTGTCTTGCCCAAAGCGGCGAGCTTTTCCATTTCCGCGGCGAGTTCGCGCTGTCGTGCGGCGATCTTGTCGGCAAGCTTCTCGCTCGCCTGATCGCGCAGCTTCGCCAGATCGTCGATTGACATCGAATCCAAATCTACCTTTTGCATGGTCTTCCCCGTTTGACTGGGTCACGGAGGTACCAAGAAGGCCTGCGCCTCGCCAGACGACACGGTTTCTTATCCACTGTCATACGGCAGCGGACCGCAGCGAGACGCCAACACTCAGCAACCGGTAAATTTTGCGGAAGGTCCTTCGAGGCGATTGCGAAGAAATGTCAGGCCGCACACCGTCAGACGTTGCGGATCGGTCTCGCCGGCGGAAGAAAGGGTTTCGATATATGTGTCGACGCTTTCGCGAGCTTCCTTGAGTTCTTCTTCGTCCAGGTTACGCATCATCCCGAACGTATGAATAATCCGATCGACCACTTCTTCCAAAAGCGCCTCCTTATCCTCATCAACTCTATGAGATAACGGCGGCGCAGCAAAAAGGTTCCCCCAACAACACCTGCCCTTCAGGCCAATTTGCTGCTATTTGATCGACGCGATTTTTAACGGCACTCCGGCGATGTCCGAAGAAGGATAAGAAACATGCGTTATCTGCACACCATGCTGCGCGTCCGTAACCTCGATGTCGCTCTCAAGTTCTACAGCGACGCGCTGGGGTTGAAGGAAGTCCGCCGGACGGAAAGCGAGAAAGGCCGATTTACGCTGGTGTTTCTGTGCGCGAGCGAAGACGAGAGCCTGCTCAAGCAGGTCAACGGACGCGGCGCGCCGCTGGTCGAACTCACATACAACTGGGATGAAGAGACCTATGGCGAGGATCGCTACTTCGGCCATCTCGCCTACGAGGTCGACGATATCTACGCGACCTGCGACCGGCTGATGAAGCTCGGCATCACCATCAACCGTCCGCCGCGCGACGGTCAGATGGCTTTCATCCGCTCACCCGATCTGCATTCCATCGAACTCTTGCAGAAGGGCGACGCCCTCGCGCCGAAGGAGCCGTGGAGTTCGATGCCGAACACCGGACACTGGTGATTTTTGCAGCGCGATTGCGATCCAATCGATTCTTATTTTCGGAACAAGAGCATCGCCGCCACGTTCTCCATGACATTGTGATTAATGCATGGAGGCAAAAAAAATGGGACGCGGAATCTTGTTGTGGCTGCTGGGCGTGCCGATCCCTGTGATCATCCTGCTCTGGCTTTTCTTCGGCCGCTAAAACTCGTCTGGTTTCGACAGAAAGTCCCTGTGCAAGGCAGGGCTTTCACGCCGAGAACTGCGCATGCAGTTCAGGGTTTTCTGCAATCGGCCGTCGCTTCCACAAGCTTGACGAGCTTGTTGCCCGCAGCTTTCAGAATACACATTTCGATTTGTTTGCCGGCAGGGACCGGCTTTACACAAATGATCTGCGGATTGTCGTCATACACGGCCGTCGAGAATTTGCAGTTCGCCTGACACGACGCGGTGTAATTGAAGGGGTTGGTCAGCAACACGCTGGCCGACTGCTCGCCCGGCAGGATCGTGCAGACGATGGGGACAGGCTCGGCATGGAGCGCTGACGACAGGCTTCCCGCCAGAACTGTAATAAAAATCAGGATACTTCTGCGCAGCATGACTCAGCCGTGGTTGCTTCCGGCAATACGGTAGCAAGACCGGATGCCCGAGACGAGGATTTCATGGCAACGGCCCAATCCGGCGTCCATTCGGCCTCTTCTTGAGTTGCAAGAATCCGCGATCTCTGTTCGAAATCGTTGACCGGGTGAGTACCGTCAGGCGGTCATCTTGCAAAACGTGGTCAACGCATTCCTGCTGGTCTATGCCGCGCTGTTTCCGATCGTCAATCCGGTCGGCAGCGCGCCCCTGTTCCTGCGCATGACCCGCGGGCGCACCACGGCCGAGCGCAGCGTTCTTGCGTTGAACGTGGCGCGAAACAGTTTCTTCCTCTTGCTTGGATCGCTGTTCATCGGCTCGCATGTTCTCGAATTCTTCGGGATCACCTTGCCCGTGGTCCGCGTGGCCGGTGGGCTCGTGGTGGCGGCGTTCGGGTGGCAGATGTTGCACGCGCCGGAAGATGCCGATCCGGATCGCGCAAAGGTCGATACCGGCCCCGCGATCGACGCGTTCTATCCGCTGACCATGCCGCTGACCGTCGGCCCCGGATCGATCTCCGTTGCGGTCACGCTCGGAAGCCAGCGTCCGACACCGACGGCGGATTTCACCCAACTGGCGATTCTCGGCGGCGCTGCCGTGGCGGGTCTTGCCGCCATCGCCCTCACGATCTTTGTTTGCTACCGCTTTGCCGATCGCATCATCATGTTTCTGGGTACGCGCGGCACGAACGTCGTGATGCGTCTTTCGGCTTTCATCCTGCTCTGCATCGGCATTCAGATCATCTGGAATGGATGCAGCGCGTTGCTCGGCAAGGCCGTTTGACCTGCGCCCTACGTTGCCCGTCCCTGCGCCTCACGAATTTGCGCATCGCAACAAATCAGGTATGGCGGTTCAGGAGGCCAATTTCGCGAGGGATTTCAATTAAGCATGAGTTCCCTCCCTCCGAACGGCGCATTGAATATGACGGTAATTTTCGCTAGGTCTTGAGTGATGCAGGCCCTCGGATGGCCGCCACGCCAGGGTCTGTCATTGATGCCTCGCTTTGCTCACGGTCGTAAAACCGCTTCAACAATCGCGGCGATGGTCAGCGCGTTTGCGCTTGGCCTGTCTGCTCTTGCGATGAGCCCGGTCGCAACTCACGCCGAACAGGCAACGTCCGGCGCCAGCGTGCCCGTCTCCGACGATCTCAACAGCGTCTTCAAGACCCAGCCCTGCGTGCAATCCAAATCGCTTGCACAGCTCGACGCACCGATCACTCGTCTCGCGAAGAAGCTCGATGCCCACGAGCCTGTGACCATTGTCGCCGTCGGCTCGTCATCGACCGGTGGTGCGGGCGCAAGTTCACCGGCGTTTTCATATCCCAGCCGCCTTGAGCGCGAACTGCGCCAGAGGTTTCCGGAGACACCGATCACCGTGATCAATCGCGGCATCAACGGCGAAGACGCCGCCGCCATGATGGAGCGGATGGACGCGGTTCTCGAGCCCAAGCCCGATCTGGTGATCTGGCAGCTCGGCACCAACACGGTGCTTCGCGACGGCAACATCCCCGAAACCGCCAACCTGATGCAGGCCGGAATTGCGCGCATCAGGAAAACCGGTGCGGATGTGCTGCTGATCGATCCGCAATTCGCGCCGCGCGTCAACGCCAAGGCCGGCGCCAGCGAGATGGTCGGACTTATCGCCTATGTCGCCAAGCAGGCGCACGTTCCTTTATTCAGGCGTTTCGTGGCGATGCGGCACTGGCATGAAGATCAGGCCATTGCATTCGACCGGTTCATTTCCGCAGACGGCTTGCATATGAACGATTGGGGCTATTCCTGCCTCGCCCGTCTGCTTGCAGAGAACATCACGGCCACGGTTGCGCGGTCGCGTTCCGTCGCCGGCGTAAGGCCGTTTCTGTAACGGCTGACCATCACCTCATAATTTTTCAAAATGTGATAGTATCCGGTTTCCGGATGACGCATATCGCATGCAGCAACTGAACCCCGACACAAAACATTGGGGGTTCGGCCTGTATGAGAACCGCATGACGCATTCGCACGATACTGCTCACGACCATGCTGATCATCAGCATCAGGGGCATGACCATGGACATGGTCACGGACATGCCGGGCACGTTCATGCGCCTGCGAATTTCGGCCCGGCCTTTGCGATCGGAATTGCGCTCAACACAACCTTCGTCATCGTCGAAGCGATCTACGGCTACACCAGCAACTCGACGGCGTTGATCGCCGATGCCGGGCACAACCTGTCCGATGTTCTGGGGCTGGTGGTCGCGTGGATCGCAGTTGTCCTCTCCAAGCGTCCACCCTCTGCGCGCTACACCTATGGCCTGCGCGGCTCATCCATCCTGGCGGCGCTGTTCAATGCGGTCTTCCTGCTGATTGCCGTGGGCGCGATCGGCTGGCAGGCCGTGCTGCGATTGTTCAATCCCGAGCCCGTGGGCGAGATGACCGTGATGATCGTCGCGGCCATCGGAATCGGCATCAACGGATTCACCGCATTGTTGTTCGCGTCCGGCCGCAAGAGCGATCTCAATATCCGGGGCGCCTATCTGCACATGGCCGCGGACGCGGCCGTATCAGCCGGTGTCGTCATCGCCGCGCTGATCATCATGTTCACGGGCTGGGTACGGCTGGATGCGATCACGAGCCTTGCGATCGTTGCGATCATCGTCTGGGGCACATGGGGCCTTCTGCGCGACAGCACGGCGATGTCGCTTGGCGCGGTTCCGTCAGACATCGATCCCGTTGCGGTTCGTGAGTACCTCGAGCAGCGTCCCGGCGTGAGCCAGGTTTGCGACCTGCACATCTGGCCGATGAGCACGACCGAGTCCGCGTTGACCTGTCATCTGGTGATGCCCGCAGGCCATCCGGACGACGCCTTCCTGGTTCAGGCAACGTCACATCTGAAAGAAACCTTCGGTATCCAGCACACCACGATCCAGATCGTGACCAGCGCGGTCACGGCATGCGCGCTCGCCCCGAAAGGCGCCGTTTAAAGCGAGTTGTTCGTGATTGTGAACCGTTGCGCGGCTGATATCGGCTCAGGCAGCGCCCAGATACGCGGCTTTCACCTTCGGGTCCGACAGCAGCGTCGCGCCGTCGCCCTCCAGCGCGACCTTGCCGGTCTCCAGTACGTAGCCGCGGTCGGCGATCTCGAGCGCAGCGCTGGCGTTCTGCTCAACGAGCAGAACGGTCACGCCTTCCTTTCGTAGAGACACAATCGCAGCGAGGATCTGATCGACGAGGGTCGGCGACAATCCGAGCGAAGGTTCATCCAGCAGCAGCAGCTTCGGCTTGCCCATCAATGCGCGCCCGATCGCCAGCATTTGTTGCTGACCGCCGGACAATCCTCCGGCAAGCTGACGGCGCTTCTCGGCAAGGATCGGAAACATCCCGAACACGCGGTCGCGGTCGTTCTCGATCTCGTTGTCCCGGCGCATGTAAGCGCCAAGGCGCAGATTGTCCTCGACACTCAGCGGCCCGAAAATCTGGCGGCCTTCGGGCGACTGCGTCATGCCGAGCTGCACTCGCCGGTGCGGCTTGAGGCGGTCGATACGCTCTCCCAGAAAGCGGATTTCACCCGCCGTGACCGGCTGAACGCCAGACAACGCCCTGAGCAGTGTCGTTTTCCCGGCGCCGTTGGAGCCGATCAGTGCGACGACCTCACCCGCCCGCACGGCAAGGTTCACGCCGTGCAGCACTTCGATCCGGCCATAGGCGCTGCGGAGGTTGGCAACTTCAAGCACGCGCAGCCTCCCTCGCTCCGTGTTTGCCGAGATAGGCTTCAAGGACCGCCGGATTGTCACGCACCTCGTGCGGCTTGCCATCGGCGATAGGTTTGCCACGGTTCAAAACAAGGATGTGGTCGGAAATTTTCATCACAAGCTTCATGTCGTGCTCGACAAGAACGACCGCTATGCCCTTGGCGGCGACGCGCCGGATAAGCTCTTCGATCTCTTCGGTCTCGACCGCGTTGCAGCCTGCGGCCGGTTCATCGAGCAGCAGCACGCGAGGTTCGGAGGCCAGCGCGCGCGCGATTTCGAGGCGTTTGCACGCGCCGTAGGACAACGACCCCGCCGCGACATCTGCGCTGGTTCTCAACCCAACGTCGTTGAGAAAGGTCAGCGCGGCATCACGCGTCTGCGCATTTTGCCGCGTCACCGACGGCAGCCGGAACAGATCCGCGAGCAGATTGCAGCGCTCCCGCAGATGACGGCCGACCATGACGTTCTCGGCAGCCGTCATGCGCTGGAATATCTGGAGGTTCTGGAAAGTCCGCGACATGCCGCGCGTGGCGAGCTTGTCCGGCGTCAAACCTGTGACGTCCTCGCCCGACAGTTCGACCTGTCCTTGATCGCGCTCATAAACGCCGGAGACGATATTGAACAGCGTGGTCTTGCCCGCGCCATTCGGTCCGATGATCGACAAAATCTGCCCCGGACTGACAGCAAAGCTGACACCGTCGATGGCTTTGACGCCGCCGAACGAGATTCCGATATCTTTCGCTGCGAGGATCGTCATGCCTTCGTCCTCTTTGCGAGCACACGGGACAGCGTCGGGACAATGCCGTCGCGCATGAAGATCATCGAGACAATGATGATGAAGCCGAGCAGCAGGTGCTCATATTCCTGAAATACTGTCAGCACCTGCGGCAAGGTGATGAGCACCGCAGCGCCGACAATGCTGCCGACGACCGAGCCGAGCCCGCCCAGCACAACCATCGTCACCATTTCCACGGAATGGAGAAACCCGGCCTGATCGGGATTGATGAAGCCATTCATGAGCGCAAGGACAGAGCCTGCGACCGACGCGTAAGCGGCCGCAATGACGAAAGCCTGCAACTTGAAACGCGCGACATCGATGCCGGCCACGCGTGCTGCGACCTCGCTGTCATGCAGCGCACGGAAGGCGCGTCCGGTCGGCGTGTCGTTCAGGTTGAGAGCGATCCATGTTCCGATAATCAGAAGCCCGCCCGAAACCCAGTACCAGGTGTCCGAGCCACTGACTCGCCACCCGAACAGCACCAGCTTCGCCACCGGCATGCCATCCGGACCGCCGGTCCAGCGGCTCTCCGTGGTGATCACAAGCGCCACGAGCACGCCGAGGCCCAGCGTTGCAATGGCGAGGTAGTGCCCTTTCAGTTTCAGAATGGGGCGGCCGACGAGATAGGCCAATACCGAAGAAATGAAGCAGCCGAGCAAAAGCGCTGCCCATGGCGGTATTCCGAAGTGCGCAGGACCGATGGCGACCGCATAGGCCCCGATCCCGAAAAATCCCGCATGACCGAGGCTGACCTGCCCGGCCGATCCCATCAGGACGTTAAGACCGATCGCCGCGAGCGCTGATACCCACACCAGCGACGCCACGCGAAAATAATAGCTCGATGGAAATATCAGCGGCAGTACCGCGACGATGACCGCGAGCACGATCAGGATCAGATAGCGATGGCCAATCTTCTGCAACACCGCTCAGACCCTTTCCACGGTGCGCCGGCCGAACAGGCCTTGCGGCATGGCGAACAGTACGAGGAGAATAACGATGAAGGCGAAGGCGTCCTTGTAGGTCGAACTGATGTAACCGACCCCGAAAGCCTCCAGCAGACCGAGCAATAGCCCACCTGCGACCGCACCGAGCGGATTACCCATGCCCCCTAACATCGCCGCCGCAAATCCCTTCAGCGCGAGCATCGTGCCGACGTCGTAGCTCGTGAGTGTGATCGGTGTGATGAGAATACCGGCGATCGCTCCGATCGCCGCCGATCCGCCGAACGCCAGCGCCATCACGGTTGCGGTGTTGATGCCGACAAGCCGCGCAGCCAGACGGTTCGCAGCGGTCGCGAGCACAGCCTTTCCGAGGACGGTCCGCTCCAGAAATACATAAAGCAGAAGTACGATCACGGCCGTGCCGCCTAGCACCCAGAAGCTCTGCGGCTGAACCGTCGCACCGAGGAGATGGATCGGCGTATCGCCCGAGATGCTGGGGAGTTTGTGAAACTGCTTGTCGAACAGGATTTGCGCCGCGCCGCGCAACAGGATCGATGCGCCGATGGTGATGATGATCAGCGTAACCGGCGATGCATCGCGCGCGGGTTCAATGGCAAGCCAATAGAGCAAGAGCCCGACAATCACAGACACACAGACCGCCAGAACCGCAGCGAGCGGAAGTGGAACCCCGGCGGCCGTGGCGAATACCGTCACCATTCCTCCCAGCATGACGAACTCACCCTGGGCGAAATTGACGACGTCGGAAGCGTTGTAGACCAGCGTGAATCCGAGAGCGACGAGAGCGTAGACCGCGCCCACGGTCAGTCCGGAAATAAGAAATTGGACAAACTCCGGCATACCGGCTCCACGAACGATGATGGCAGCCGATGGCTGCCGTTCCCGGCGAAACGAATGAATTCAGGCAGAAATGCTGCGCTCCCGGACGGATCAAACTGTCCGGGAGCGTCTTGATCGGCTTGCTTACGCGCCGGGCTTGATCAAGGTCCAGTCGCCGCCCTTGATTTCCAGCATACGGAAAGCTGAGAGATCGAGGCCGAGATGATCTGTCGGCGTCATGTTCACAATGCCGCCGGTGCCGACGAAACCCTTGGTCTTTTCGATTTCATCGCGGATCTTCTTCGGATCGTTTGAACCCGCGCGCTTCATGGCTTCGACGAGAATATACAGGCCGTCATAGGCGTGGCCGCCGAAGGTGGAGACCGGGCTCTTCGCGGTGTCCTCATAAGTCTTCTTGTAATCGACAACGACCTTCTTCTGCGGATCGTTATCGGGCAGCTTGTCGCCGACCAGCAGCGCCGCTGCCGGCAAGCGAATGCCATCAGCCGCAGCGCCCGCGAGTTCGATGAAGCTCTTGGAAGCTACGCCATGGCTCTGGTAGAGCGGCGTCGCGGTCATGCCGAGCTGCGCGTAGTTACGGGTCACGATCGCCGGTCCCTGCCCGAAGCCAGGATTGACGATGGCCTGAACGCCGGGGGTGTTCTTGATCTTCGTCAACTGGCCGGTCATGTCGCTGTCACGCGGACCGTAGCTTTCCTCGGTGACGATCTTGATGTCGTAGTTAGGCGCAACCTTGGTGCACTGCGCCTTCATCGACGCGCCGAAGCCGTCGGTGCCCGAGATCATCGCAATGTTCGTAAGCTTGCGCTGCTTCAGGTTCTCGAAAATCTTCTCGCACGCCATCTTGTCGGTGTGCGGCGTCTTGAAGACGTACTTGCGGATCGGATCGATGATTTCGACTGCGCCGCCAAATGAGATGAATGGAACCTGGGCTTCCTCGAACACGGGGATCATCGCCATGGTCGTGCCGGTTGTCGAACCACCCGCCATCGCGACCACCTTGTCGTCCTCAATCAGACGGGTTGCGAAGGTGCGCGCCTTGTTAGCATCGCCGCCGTCATCATAGACGATGAGTTCGACCTTCTTGCCGTTGATGCCGCCGGCCGCGTTGATCTTGTCAACGTACATCCGCAGCGTCTTGTCCTCAGGCTCTCCGAGAAACGCCGCCGGGCCCGTGATCGACAGGACGGAACCGATCTTCACGGTCTGCTGCGCTTGCGCGGCACCGCTGAACGTCAGACCGGCAACGCCGGCCGCCAACAGAAATCCCAATGCTGATGCTGGTTTCACAGTTCCCTCCCTGGTGATGGGCGCCCGATTTTTTGAGAGCTTGCCCGGCATGTTTCCAACCACAGAGCGACGATAGTTTCAAGTGCAACTATTGTCGCTTCTAGCCATCAATATAATTGACCGAACGGTTGGTCAATAGTAATCTGCCTTCCAATGGCTGACCAAGAAGCCAACGGGAGGACTGTGTGGATAAAGATCTGGTCTTGACCGAAATCCGTGACGGATACCGCGTCATCACGCTCAACAGGCCCGACAGCCTCAACTCGTTCAATCGAAGTGTACACACCGCACTGAACGCGGCGTTGGACGATGCGGAGGCTGATACGAAATGTCGCGCGTTGATCCTCACCGGTGCGGGACGCGGATTTTGCGCAGGGCAGGATTTGTCCGAGGTTGAATTCACACCCGGACAGAAGCCGGATCTCACCGTCACCCTCGAGAAGAACTACAATCCCCTCATCCGCAGATTGCGAAAGTTGCCGTTGCCGATTATCTGCGCAGTCAACGGCGTCGCCGCGGGCGGTGGGGCCAACATTGCCTTTGCCTGCGACATCGTTCTGGCGGCGCGCTCCGCAAAATTCATTCAGGCGTTCTCAAAGATCGCGCTGGTGCCGGATTGCGGCGGCACGTGGTTCCTGCCGCGCCTTGCAGGCAACGCGCGCGCGCGGGCGCTGGCGATGCTGGCCGAACCGGTATCGGCCGAACAGGCTGAAGCCTGGGGCATGATCTGGAAGACCGTCGACGATGCCAACCTGATGACAGAGGCGCACCGCCTCGCAGCCCATCTCGCCAAGCAGCCGACAGGCGCCCTCGCCCTGACCAAACAGGCACTGGACGCATCGGAAACCAACACGCTCGCTCAGCAATTGGACCTCGAACGCGATCTCCAGGGTCAGGCCGGACGCGGATCGGATTTCGCGGAGGGCGTGACCGCGTTTCTGGACAAGCGCACGCCAAACTTCACGGGGAGCCTGTGATGGATGCAAGCGTTCCCGGCGACAAAAATGCCCATGCGGTGGCTGAAGCCTGCGCCAAGGCGATGTGGCTCGACGATCACGCGAGCAAGGGCCTGGGCATGAGTCTTCAGCGAATCGCGCCTGGCGAAGCCGTTCTCTCCATGACGGTTCGCAAGGACATGACGAACGGTCACGGGATTTGCCACGGCGGCTTCATTTTCACGCTGGCGGATTCGACCTTTGCTTTCGCCTGCAACACCTATGACCAGCGCACGGTCGCGCAGCAATGCGCGGTGACGTTCCTTGAGCCGGTGCGCGAGGGCGAGACGCTGACGGCGCACGCGGTCGAGCGCACCCGCGCCGGTCGCAGCGGCATCTACGACGTGACGGTACGCGACAGCAGTAACACGGTCGTCGCAGAGTTTCGCGGACATTCACGAACGATTTCAGGCCGCCTGCTGGAGCCGGGCGACCATCAACAAAACAACAAGTAGAATTGGGAGGGAATGTTGATTCAGATTCCGTTGCGTAAGCTCGATCGGCTGACACCCGAACCCACCGCGCTTGATCCTCATGAAGTCGCGTCCCGCGAGGAGATCCGCGCGCTTCAGCGCGAGCGTCTGGCATGGTCGTTGCGGCATGCCTACGAGAATGTGCCGCACTATCGCGCCAAGTTCGACGCTGCGGGGGTCCGGCCGGACTCGTTCAAGAACCTTGAGGATCTCGCGAAGTTTCCGTTCACGATCAAGACGGACCTGCGCGACAACTACCCCTTCGGCATGTTCGCCGTTCCTGAATCCAAAGTCGCGCGCATTCACGCCTCTTCCGGCACGACCGGCAAGCCGACCGTTGTGGGCTACACCAAACGCGACATCGAGACATGGAGCGACGTTGTCGCGCGTTCGATCCGCGCTGCGGGCGGCCGCCCTGGCATGAAGGTCCACATCGCATATGGATACGGACTGTTCACCGGCGGTCTCGGTGCGCATTACGGCGCGGAGCGCCTCGGCTGCACGGTCATTCCGATCTCCGGCGGCATGACCGAGCGTCAGGTTCAGCTCATCACCGATTTCAAGCCTGAAGTCATCATGGTGACGCCCTCCTACATGCTGGCGATCCTCGATGAATTCAGGAAACAAGGTCTCGACCCGCGCAAGTCATCGCTGCGCATCGGAATCTTCGGCGCCGAGCCATGGACCAATGCGATGCGCGAGGAAATCGAGGAAGCGTTCGATCTTCACGCCGTCGACATCTATGGACTGTCCGAGGTGATGGGCCCCGGCGTTGCCAGCGAATGCGTCGAGACGAAGGACGGCCTCCACATCTGGGAAGATCATTTCTATCCAGAAGTGATCAATCCAGTCACCGGCGAAGTGTTGCCGGACGGCGAAAAGGGCGAACTGGTCTTCACCTCGCTGACCAAGGAAGCCATGCCCGTGATCCGCTACCGGACCCGCGACCTGACGCGATTGCTGCCGGGAACGGCGCGCTCGCTGCGGCGCATGGAGAAAGTCACCGGCCGCTCCGACGACATGATGATCGTTCGCGGCGTCAACGTGTTCCCCACCCAGATCGAGGAAAAGCTGCTGGCGATTCACGATCTGTCGCTTCACTACCAACTCATCCTCACCCGCGACGGCCGCATGGACAATATGGAAATCCAGGTCGAGGCGCGGCCGGAGGCAAGCTTTCCCGCACGCGAAGCGGCGACGAAGCAACTGGCTTTGTCGGTCAAGGACACCATCGGCATCACTGCGCGCGTCACCGTGCTCGATCCCGGAAGTATCGAGCGTTCGGTGGGTAAGGCCAAGCGCGTCATCGACAAAAGACCAAAGGAATAAGACGTCTCATGGCCCGCAGCCGCGCCAACGACTACGACGACAAACGACAGGCGATCCTCGATCGCTCCGCGAAGCTTTTCTCGGCGCACGGTTACGACCGCGCGTCGATGAACAAGATCGCGGAATCCTGCGGCGTGTCCAAGGCCAACCTCTATCATTACTACAAGGATAAAGAGGGCCTTCTGTTCGACGTCATCCGCTTCCATCTCGAGGAACTGCTGGAAGTCGTCGAGACCGCGGATGATCCCGGTGCTGCGCCGGAGGCGAGATTGCGCGGCCTGATTGCCGCGCTGCTGGAAGCCTACCGGGACGCCGATTCACAGCACAACGTTCAGATCAGCAGCATGCGGTTTCTGCCCGCGCAGCGTCAGGCAGAACTCAAAGGCATGGAGCGCGACCTGGTTCGAATCTTTTCGGCGGCGGTGGCCGGCGTCGCGCCTCACCTCAAGGGCACGAAGATGCTCACGCCCGTCACGATGTCGCTGTTCGGCATGGTGAACTGGCACTACCTCTGGTTCAAAAGCACGGGATCGGTCAGCCGCGACGAATATGCAGAGATTGTCACCAGGCTGATTTCCGACGGAGCGCGGAGCCTGCTCAAGCCCTCTCCCAAGACATCGAAGCGCACTGCTGCCGCCGAATAAGTGTTCATCGGTGCCTGACGCACCCAACCACGAAGTGATCGCATGAAACTGGAAAGCTACATCAACGGACAATGGGCCGCGCCGGGCCGCGATCTCATCGAGGTGCGCAGCGCTTTCAGCGGCGATGTCGTTGCCGAGGCAACCAGCGGCGGACTGGATATGCGCGGCATTCTTGCTCACGCACGTAGTACCGGCGGCAAGAATCTCCGGCGGCTGACATTCCATCAGCGTGCCGACATGCTGAAGAAACTCGCGCAGTATCTCACCGAGCGCAAGGACCAGCTTTACAAGCTGTCGTTCCAGACCGGAGCCACGCGGACGGATAACTTGATCGATGTCGACGGCGGCATCGGGACGCTGTTCGTCTACGCGGGCAAGGGACGCCGCGAACTGCCGAATTCGACATTCCTGCTGGATGGCACTGTCGAGCCGATGGGCAAAGGCGGCACGTTCGCCGGCCAGCATATCGTGACGTCGCTGCACGGCGTCGCAGTCCACATCAATGCCTTCAATTTTCCCTGCTGGGGCATGCTCGAAAAGCTGGCGCCTGCGCTGCTTGCGGGCGTCCCCGTCGTGTCGAAACCGGCAACGGTCACGTCCTATGTGGCGCACGCGCTCGCGCGCATGATCGTGGAATCCGGCATTCTCCCTGAAGGCGCATTTCAGTTCATTGTCGGCAGCACCGGCGACCTGTTCGACCACCTCACCTGTCAGGATGTGGTCTCGTTCACCGGCTCTGCCGATACGTCGGAGAAGCTGCAACGTCATCCGGTGATCGCCAGGGAAGCCGTGCGCTTCATTGCGGAGCGGGATTCCCTCAATGCGGCTATTCTCGCGCCGGATGCGAAACCCGGCACGCCGGAATTCGATCTCTTTGTCAAGGAAGTTGCCAAGGAGATGACGGTCAAGGCGGGGCAGAAATGCACCGCGATCCGTCGCGCGCTGGCGCCAGCCGAAAGTGTAGAGGCCGTGATCGAGGCCCTGCGGGAGCGGCTTGCAAAGGTTGCGATCGGCAACCCGGAACTGGAGACGGTGCGTATGGGACCGGTGGTCGGCCTCGATCAGCGACGCGACGTGCTCGCCCACGTCAAGACACTACGCACCGAGGCTCAGCTCGTCGCAGGCGATCCCGACAATTTCGATGTTCAGGGAGCCGATGTCACGCGCGGTGCATTCCTTCCGCCGCTGCTGCTGCATTGCGCCGATCCCATTCGCGCAACGAAAGTTCATTCGGTCGAAGCGTTCGGCCCGGTCAGCACCGTGATGGGCTACAGCGACCTCGAAGAAGCCGTTATGCTGACCAATCGCGGCGGCGGAAGTCTGGTGGCGTCGGTCTACACTCACGATCCAAAGGCTGCGTCCGATCTCGTGTTCGGCATTGGCAGCTTCCACGGACGTCTGGTGATGATCGATCGGGACTGCGCCAAGGAGCAGACCGGCCACGGCTCACCGATGCCGCAGATGGTGCACGGCGGTCCCGGCCGCGCCGGCGGCGGCGAGGAACTGGGCGGCGTGCGCAGTGTGCATCACTACATGCAGCGCACCGCGCTTCAGGGCTCCCCGGCGATGCTGACGGGCATCACCGGTAGCTGGATGAAGGGCACCCCCGTCATCGAGAAGGACCGGCATCCATTCCGCTTCCACTTTGAGGATCTGGACGTTGGACAGACCTTCTATTCGAAGGAACGCACGATCACGCTGGAGGATATCGAGCACTTCGCCCACTTCACCGGCGATACGTTCTATGCGCACATGGACGAAGAAGCGACGAAGGGCCATCCATTCTTCCCCGGCCGCGTGGCGCATGGCTATCTGCTGCTGTCGTTCGCCGCGGGATTGTTCGTCGATCCCGATCCGGGCCCGGTGCTGGCCAATTACGGGCTCGATTCACTGCGCTTCATCAAACCGATCCAGCCGGGTGAGACCATCAAGGTGCGGCTCACCGCGAAAGAGAAGTCGCCGCGCAACAAGCAATATGGCGAAGTGCGCTGGGATGTTGAAATTCTAACCGACAAAAACGAGTCTGCCGCAACTTACGAACTGCTGACGATGAACGCTGTTCGTCCTCAAGCCTGATAAAAACAACGAAAGGGAGTGACCATGATCCTTGTGACAGTGATGTATCCGGTCGGCGAAGCATTCGACATCGACTATTATCTCAAGACGCACATGCCGCTGGTGAAAGACCGCTGGGGTCCGCTTGGGCTCAAGAGCGCGCAGGCGATCAAGGGCGTGGCGAAGCCGGACGGCAGCGCGCCCGATTATCAGATGACCGCGCTGCTGACCTTCGGATCGATGGACGACTTCAAGGCTGCCGGAAAAGCTCACGGCAAGGAAATCTTCGCCGACATTCCGAATTTCACCAAGGCGCAGGCCGTGGTGCAGATCAACGACGTCGTTTTCTAAACCTCAGGCTTGTCACTTGTCATCGACGGATCAATCACGCACTGATCCACAAAGCGCGCCTCGCCCGGTTTCGAGCGAGGACGCAGCGATTGCGCGCGGCTTCTCGCTGAAAGACCTTCCTGAGTCATTCTATGACGACCCCTATCCGACCTATCGCGCGCTGCAATCCGCCGACCCGATCCATCGGATGCCGGACGGGTCGCTGTTCCTGACGCGTCACCGCGACCTCGAAGCGATCTAAAAGGATACGACGCGCTTCAGCTCCGACAAGAAAGTCGAGTTCGCGCCGAAATACGGCGACGGCTCGCTGCTGTTTCAGCATCACACCACGAGCCTCGTGTTCAACGATCCGCCGTTGCACACGCGCGTGCGCCGCCTGATCGCCGGGGCGCTCAATCCGCGCGCCATCGCCGAGATGGAGCCGGGGCTGATCGCCCTCGTCGACCGGCTGCTGGACGACATGCAGGCGCGCGGCAAAACCGATATCATCGAGGACTTCGCGTCCGCAATTCCGGTTGAGGTGATCGGCAATCTGCTCGCCATTCCCCACGAAGACCGCGCGCCGCTGCGTGGCTGGTCGCTGGCAATCCTCGGCGCGCTGGAGCCGTTCCTTTCGGAGGATGTGCAGATGCGCGGCGAACGCGCGGTCGGCGAGTTTCTCGATTATCTCCGCCAATTGATCGCCGACAGGCGCGCGCGGCCCGGCGACGCAGAGCGCGACGTCCTGACCCGCCTGATTGAAGGCGAAGCCAGCGGCGAGCGTCTCAGCGAGATCGAGCTGTTACAGAACTGCATCTTCATTCTCAACGCGGGCCATGAGACGACCACCAACCTGATTGGGAACGGTTTGGAGTTGCTGCTGCGCTTCCCGGAGCAACGGCAGCGCCTGATCGACGAGCCAGCACTGATCAAGCCCGCGGTCGAGGAATTCCTGCGCTACGAGAGTTCAAACCAGCTCGGGAACCGCCGTGTCACTCAGGACACTGAGATCGACGGTGTGGCAATTCCTGAAGGCGCCCTGATCACGCTCTGCATCGGTGCGGCGAACCGGGATCCTGACGTATTTGTAGAGCCGGAACGTCTCGACATCGGACGTTCGCCCAACCGTCATCTCGCTTTCGCGTCCGGCGCGCACGCCTGCGTAGGACTGACCCTCGCGCGCCTCGAAGGCCGGATTGCCATCGGACGATTTCTCGCCCGCTTCCCCAACTTCGCGGCGAGCGGTCCCGCCCATCGCGCAAGGCGCGTGCGCTTTCGCGGCTTCACATCCCTTCCCGCGACACTCGCATAAGCATTCAGATCAGGAAATTTGCATGACGACGTTCGACAAGACCGCCGCCTCCGAGCTTTTGAAATCGGCTCCTGCGCCATGGGTGCAGGATCTGGACCTGTCCGTCGAAAGCCTCACCGCTGACGGAGCTGTTCTGAGAATGCGTTTCTCGGAGAAGCTGTGCCGCGACAATGGTGTGGTTTGCGGGCAAGCGCTGATGAGTTTTGCGGATACCGCGATGATCATCGCCGTCGCGTCGGCCGCCGGCGGCTATTTCCCGATGACGACAGTGGATCAGACCATCCACTTCATGCGTCCCGCCATGCGCGCGGATGTTCTGGCGGAAGCGCGGGTCGTGCGGATGGGAAAGACCATGGCGTACGGCAGCATATCGCTCCGGACGGACAACGACGAACGTCCCGTCGCGATGGCGCAGACGGCCTATGCCCTGCTTCGCGACGCCAAGTAGTTACATCTGGTCGTAGTCGACGACGACGCGGCTTGAGACGGGGTGCGCCTGGCAGGTCAGCACGAACCCTGCCTCGATCTCCCACGGCTCCAGCGAGTAGTTCACGTCCATCTTCGTCTCGCCTTCGACGATCTTGGCGCGGCAAGTGCTGCACATGCCGCCCTTGCAGGCATAGGGCAGATCCATGCCGGCGCGCAGCGCAGCGTCGAGAATGACCTCGCCGTCGGCAATCGGCACATCCTTGCGCTTGCCGTCCACGATCAGCGATGCCATTGCCTTGGGGGGCGCTTCGGGCGCGACCTGAACCTTTGGACGCGGCTTGCCGCCGAATTCCGAGACAAAGCGCTCGACATGGACGTGATCTTTGGGAATGCCGAGATCTATGCAGGTCGCCTCGATCTCTTCACTCATCGCGACCGGGCCGCAGACGAACACATGGTCGACCGCAGCCGCCGGCACCATTGAACGCAGCAGCACCTCGACCTTCTGACGGTCGAGACGGCCGTACAGGATCGGCAAATCCTGCTCCTCCTGCGACAGCACATGGAACACCGACAGGCGGCCCATGAATCGATCCTTGAGTTCTTCCAGCGCTTCGCGGAACAAAATGCCGTTGGTCGCGCGGTTGCCGTAAAACAGGAAGAAGCGGCTGTTGGGCTCGCGCGCGAGAATGCCGCGTACGATGGACATGATCGGCGTGATCCCGGAGCCAGCGGCGAAGCCGACATGGATGCGCGCCAGGTCGGGCGCATGCGCCACCCCGAAACGGCCGGTGGGCGTCATGACGTCAAGCTCATCGCCTGATTTCAGCTCATCCAATGCCCAGCTAGAGAACGCACCGCCGTCGACTTTCTTGACCGCGATGCGTAGCTCGTGATCGTCGGGGCTTGAGCAGATCGAATAAGAGCGCCGCACCTCCTCACCGTCCATGGTCGTGCGTAGCGTCAGGTACTGGCCGGGTGCGAAGGCGTAATCCTCAGCCAGCTCGCCCGGAATGGCGAACGTCATCGACACTGCATCGGAGGTCTCGCGGCGCAGATCGTCAATGGCAAGACGGTGAAATTTTGGAACGTGCGACATGAGTTATGGCTCTAGTGGCATTTAAAATAGTCGAACGGCTCACGGCAGGCCTTGCAGCGCCATAGCGCCTTGCAGGACGTCGAGCCGAATTCGGATAGAACTTCCGTGTTCACCGATCCGCATTGCGGACAGGCGACTTCCTGCTCGCCGAACAGCGCCCGCCGCCTACTGCCCGCCTGCGGCGGCGCGATGCCGTACTCTTTCAGCTTCTGGCGGCCCTGCTCGCTCATCCAGTCCGTGGTCCAGGCCGGCGACAGCACCGTGCGCACCTTGGGATTGCGGATGCCTTCACGCTCGAGCGCTAGTTCGATTTCCAGCGCGATCATGTTCATCGCCGGACAGCCGGAATAGGTCGGCGTGATCGCGACTTCCACCGCGCCGTCGGTCACGGTCACGTCGCGCAGCACACCGAGATCGGCGATGGTCAGCACCGGAATTTCCGGGTCGACCACCTGCGCCGCCGCGTTCCAGGCGGTCTGGCGAAGATCATGCGTGCTGTTGCTGCCGGTTACCATGTCGCGTTCGGAAAGGTTCGCTGCATCGATTGCAGTTCGCTGAGCAGATGTCCGAGATGTTCGGTGTGATTGCCGGTGCGGCCGCCCTTCTGCATCCAGTCGCTGGCCGGACGCTTCAGCGTCGCCACGCTCAGGACGTTAGAGACGGTGTCCATCCAGAGTCCGCGCAGGCCTTCCGGATCAATTGCAACGCCGGAGGAAATCAACGCCGCATCGCTTTCATCAGCATGAAACAGCTCCCCGGTGAAGGCCCAGAGATCATCGATCGCGGTCTGCGCGCGCCGATGGCTTTCTTCCGTGCCGTCGCCGAGCCGGATCATCCATTCCGAGGTGTGCCGCAGGTGATAGGCGCTTTCCTTCTCCGATTTCGCGGCAATCGCCGCCAGCGTCGCGTCCTTGGATTTCATCATCGCGCGCCAGTAAGGATCGGAGAACGCTGAATAAAAGAACTGCCGCACAATGGTGCGCGCAAAGTCGCCGTTCGGCTGCTCGACCAGCAGCAGGTTGCGATACTGGCGGACGTCGCGCAGATACGCGTATTTGTCTTCGTCATTGCCCGCGCCTTCGACCTTGGCGGCATATGTGTAGAGCTCGCGCGCCTGCCCGATCAGGTCGAGGCCCATATTGGCGAGCGCCATGTCCTCTTCCATCATCGGGGCATGACCGCACCATTCAGACACACGGTGCCCGAGGATCAGCGCATCGTCGGCCCGGCGCAGCGCGTAAAGCACGAGCGGGCTCTCGGAAATATTGATAGAAGGCGTTGCCATGTCCAATACTCGCGATGTCATTCCGGGATGCGCCGCTTGGCGCAGACCCGGAATCCAGGTCCAACAATAACTATGGATTCCGGGGTCGCTCGTTTCACTCGCGCCCCGGAATGACGAGTGGATGCAAATCACATATGGCCGACTTCGTCGGGCACGTCGTAGAAGGTCGGATGGCGATAGATCTTCGACATCGCCGGCTCGAACATCATGCCCTTTTCGGACGGATCCGATGCTATGATCGCATTCGACGGCACGATCCAGATCGACAGTCCTTCGCCGCGGCGCGTGTAGACGTCGCGCGCGGCCTGAAGCGCCAGCGTCGCGTCCGCCGCGTGCAGCGAGCCGACATGCTTGTGCGCAAGGCCGTTCCGGCTGCGGATGAAAACTTCCCAAAGCTGCGTGTTCTGAGTGGTCATGACAGCCTCCTACGCTGCAACCGCGGTGCGGCGCGCCTGTTGTTTCTCCGCATACGCGGCCGCCGCTTCACGCACCCAGGCGCCCTCCTCATGGGCCTTGCGGCGTGCGGTGATGCGATCACGGTTGCACGGGCCGTTGCCCGAAAGCACCTGCTTGAATTCATTCCAGTCGATCGCGCCGTAGTCCCAATGGCCGGTCGCCTCGTTCCACTTCAGATCGGCGTCCGGAATCGTGAGGCCCAGATAGTGAGCCTGCGGCACCGTCGCATCGATGAACTTCTGACGCAGATCGTCATTGGAGAAGCGCTTGATCTTCCACGCCGTCGACTGGTCGCTGTGCTGGCTGAGCTGGTCCGGCGGCCCGAACATCATCAGGCACGGCCACCACCAGCGGTCCAGCGCGTTCTGAGCCATCGCCTTCTGCTCTTCGGTGCCGCGCGACAGCGTCAGCATGATCTCGTAGCCCTGGCGCTGATGGAACGACTCTTCCTTGCAGACGCGGATCATCGCGCGCGCATAGGGGCCGTAAGAACACCGGCACAGCGGGATCTGGTTCATGATGGCCGCGCCATCGACCAGCCACCCGATGGCGCCGATGTCGGCCCAGGTCGGCGTCGGATAATTGAAGATCGAGGAATACTTCGCCTTGCCGCTCAGCATCGCATCGACAAGCTCCTCGCGCGACGAACCGAGCGTTTCAGCCGCCGCGTAGAGATAAAGCCCGTGACCGCATTCGTCCTGCACCTTCGCCAGCAGCGCGGCCTTGCGGCGCAGCGTCGGCGCGCGGGTGATCCAGTTGCCTTCCGGCAGCATGCCGACGATTTCCGAATGGGCGTGCTGGGAAATCTGGCGCGTCAGCGTCTTGCGATACGCGGCAGGCATCCAGTCATTCGCCTCGATGCGATCGTCGGCATCGAGGCGCGCCTGGAAATGCGCGGCGCGTTCCGCGTCCTCGACGTGAACAACTTCAGCTTCCGATGCGTTGAGCGCTTGCGTGTACATCGCCGTTTCCTCCCAGGAGACACCAATCAATGTATAACAAAAAATACTAGACGCAAGTTATTTTTGTAACATATTGCGCTGCACGTCCGAGAACCGGCGCCCGAGTTCCGGCCCCGGGGAACGCAAGGAACCGGTCACGCTCTCTCCGAATTCGTCCAGCCAGGATTCGGAAGCCGGCAGAAGGGCTTGATAAAGCCGGGCACAAAACTCGCGCGCTTCGAGGGCCGGCCATGCCGGCGGCAGCAACCCCGCCGGGAGCAACGGATCGCGGAGGATCACCCGCCGGTAGTGATGGATCAGAAGTATGCGCGCGAGGATGGCGTCCGCGGGAGATACCTTATCAGTGCCTCCGGCCCAGTCTTCGAGCGGCGCAAAGGTCTTGATGAACTCGCGATACGATTCTGCGGTCCGTTCCAGCGATCAGCTCGCGGCCGCCAGTTGCCGCCCCATGGCATCATCGGCCGATACTTCCAGCCGGATCGCACCTTCGGCAATCGACGGCACGGGGACATTCGACGGCGCCACCCACACGCCCGGCATCGGGTTTCCGAAACCGGCTTCGGTCAACGCCGCCCGCGACGCCTCGCGGTCCGCGCCATTTCCTATCAGCAGTAGCTCGAAGCGCCCTGCCCAATTCGACGGATGCGGATTGTAGACATGCTCGACCGCCGTCTCGAAACGCTCGCGGCCACTCTTTGCAAGCTTATAGAAACTCTTCCGTCCCGCCTTGTCTCGGTCCAGCCAGCCGTCGGCGGCGAGGCGGGATACGGCCGTGCGAACCACGCCGCCGTCGGTCCCCAGCATGTCCAGAAACTGGAGCAGCGTTCCAAGCCACACCGACCCGCCACGCGGCAGGATGGCATCGCCATAGAACGTGATGATGAGCGAGCCGGTGCGTGAAGGCTCACGTTTGAATCGGCTGACGATACGGGAAAGCGAAGGGTGACTCATGGAGGCGCAGCATAGTGCATTCCGCTGCCGGGGCGAGCCCTAGAAGCTGCACGCTCGCGCCCTGCATCGAAAGAACAGGCTTAAAAAGACTTATGAATCATCTCCGATATAATGGATGAGTTAGCTCATCTAAAATCTGAACTAAGACACGAGTTTAAACTCGCCTTCGGCGCGAGACGCCAGATCGGTTCAGGCCCCCGATGTCCAAACGGGTCAGATATTGAGTTGCCAAACCAACAGAACGACGCCCAACACCGCAGCGCAGCTCAATGCCCAGCCGGCAACGTAGGCGGCCTCTTCGAGGCCGGGTGTGCCTATATGGTCGTCGGGACTTACGTGGATGTGTTGCAAGCGGTCAGCCATTGCAGCCTCCAATGACGCCTCCCTGAACGAGACAATGGCGAATTTGGCCGGGAGTTCCGCGGCGGGCCTTAAATTCTCCTTCCGGCGCGGCGATCAACGGTCGTCGTACCTGCCGCAGCCCTCAAAGGCTCTTGGCAACACCCCGGCATTCCCGTCTCTCCATAGGTTCGCTGCCCCGAAAATGGGCGCACTCATCTGTGTTCTTGCGAACTATTGCAGCGCACCACGCAAACAAGTCATTGTTCCGTATGACGGAACCCGTTATGCAATAGGGACTGGTGTCCATCGTCCATTTCATAGCATTATGCCAATTATCCGTTTCGTTATTGGTTTTCCGCTGCTGGCGCTCGGCACCTTGGGCGCAATGCTCTGCGTTGGCGCCATCAAGATCATGGGTGCCAGTGCCGGAAACTATTTCCCGAGCTTCTCCCCAAAAGCGCAACCCAAACACCTCGTCGAAGCGAGCGCGCTCGAGCCAGGCAATGTGATTGTCGTCGAAGCCGCACTTGATGTTTCCGACGTGCGCTTCGGTCAAAGCCTGATCGGAGAAAATGGCTTAAAGACAGCGGCGGCTCTTGAAGTCACGATCGCTCCCAAAACGATCTTCATTCAACCGCAACAGTTGGTTGCGACACGGCCACCCCAGTAACGCCCGTGAAGGCCGATAAAATCGTCAGCAAGATCTCTGACATTCAGGTGCTGCGGGCTTTTGCGGTCTTGATCGTGATGATCAATCACATGGCCTACGGCGGGCACAGTCGCATTTTTCCTAAACTACTTCAGTACGGCAGCACAGGCGTCGACCTGTTCTTCGTCATTTCCGGATTCGTCATAACGCGAAGCGCGCTGCCGATGATCGAACGCCTTCCTTGGCGATCTTTCCTCTACGAATTTGTGGTCAAGCGAGCGTTCAAGATTGTTCCGGTCGCATTGGCTTGGGTCGCCATTCTTTGCGTGTCATTCGGTATCGTCGCGGCTCTTGGCGACTTTCGCTTCCCGCCAAACATTAAGAAAGAGGTGCCCTGGATTCTAACTCTCACCTACAACTACATGGCACCGGGACAACCAGCCCTCGCCTTCGGCCACTACTGGACGCTGATGGTCGAAGAGCATTTCTACATCGTGTTCGCACTTCTATTTCCGTTTCTAATCAAGAGACGGATGCTGGTGCCGGTTTCCATCATCGCGATTGTCGCCCTTTGGCTCTGGCTGCGACCATACTCGTCCAACCAGCAATTCACTCATGCTCGGTTTGACGGGCTGCTGATCGGAGTGCTGATTGCCTACCTGATCCCGAATGGGATCACGCTTCCCCGCCCGGTCGCCATCGTCGCAAACCTGATGCTTATGTTCGCGATCTGGACGTGTTTCGCTTTCCCGATCCCCCACGCCTATTCGGTTGTAGCGATCATGGCCGGGCTTCTCGTTTCAATCGCAGCAGCTGACATCAACTCTGTGATCCCGACCGACCGTTACCTGAGGCCAGTAATGCTGTGGATCGGAGAGCGCAGCTATTCCCTGTACCTGTCGCATCCACTCGTCATGTACGGCGAGCGGTTCGCGTTCGAGATGATGTCACAACACGGGCTGCATCTGTCCATGCAGATTAGAGCCGTCCTTCTCACCGCAGCCATTATGCTTGTTGGTGCCGCTTCGTATTCATTGATCGAGCGGCCCAGTGTTGCCGCGGGGCGCAGATTTCTTAATGCTCGCCCTATGCAACAACTAAAGCCAGCCCCTGCCGAATGACCCAGTGTTGCGATCGGCACGCTGGGAGTGATCCGACGGTTGTCGTTCCGGTCTGGATGCAATTGTTTTGCGTTACGCCGCCTCGGGAATGGCGAAGCTCAAATGACGAACAGGTCCTGTCCCACCTTTAAGTCAGGTGGCGCCGTTTGGCGAAAAATACGAAAACAATACAATTTTGGAAGTGGCGCTCCCTAGCGGAATCGAACCGCTCTCTCCACCGTGAAAGGGTGGCGTCCTAACCGATAGACGAAGGGAGGGAAAAGGCTGCAAACGCTCTGCGCCGATTCTGCGTCGACGATAGCATCGAGGCACAGCCGGAGATCTACATGGAGGCTGGCGATCACGAGACGCTGCTTCATCTGAGTCACGCGCAGTTTGCGCGCCCGACCGCCGGCGCAATGCATGGGCGCTTTAGCGCGCACGACTGAGGATTTGTCGGTCATATCTGCCACTGGGCAGACTGGTCGGACAATCCGCGGCGTCGCGGTCCGAAATGGGAAGATCATGCTGCTGCTTAACTGTTCATGCGGCGTGCGACGCCTCTTTATGTCTCATGCATCGAAATCGTCTTCGAAACGCAAGTGCTTAACGCTGCGGCCACGGCGCCGCACAAGCCTCAGGGCCTCTATCCCGATCTTGATATGCCTTTCGACATAGTTCGCGGTCACCACCTGATCCGACGCTTCGGTCTTCACACCCTCGGGGATCATTGGCTGATCGGACACGAGAAGCAGTGCGCCGGTCGAAATGTGGTTGGCAAACCCAGCAGCAAAGATTGTAGCAGTCTCCATGTCGATCGCCATACTTCGTGTACGACGCAACAAATCCCTGAAGCGGTCATCGTGTTCCCAGACACGACGATTGGTCGTGTACACAGTACCTGTCCAATAGTCGTGACCGAGATCGCGGATCATCGTTGACACCGCGCGTTGCAACTGGAACGCGGGCAGCGCGGGGACCTCCGGTGGCAGGTAATCATTCGAGGTACCTTCGCCCCGAATAGCCGCAATCGGTAGAATCAGGTCGCCAATATGATTCTTGCGTTTCAACCCGCCACATTTGCCAAGAAACAATACGGCTTTCGGCGCAATGGCGCTTAACAGATCCATCACGGTCGCGGCATTCGGGCTTCCCATGCCGAAATTAATCAGAGTGATTCCATCGGCAGTCACGTTAGGCATCGGTCGATCTACGCCCCTTACCAAACCGCCATGCAGCGTGGCGAACCATTCGACGTAATTGTCGAAGTTGGTCAGAAGAATATACTCTCCGAATTCGGCGAGCGGCGTGCCGGTGTAACGCGGCAGCCAGTTTTCTACGATGTCCTTTTTCTCTTTCATTCCCTTTGATCTCATCTGGAGGTGCGCAACACCGCAGCCTATCAGGCTAGTGGATGGAACCGTTCCCTGTCCAATGTGACACGCCCAGATTCGCAGGATTCCACTAGTCCGTTTGCAACCCGATTCCGGACGCGGAAGTCATCGCGCTGACGCCTTACACAGGCTTTGGGGAAACCTGACATAGGCAGCTTCGGCTTCGCCGTCGGATGCGCGCGGCCTATTGCCTTTGCGATGTTGGGCGGGAATCCCGGCCGCGAAGTCGCTGTCACTTATTCAGGAGGGTGGCAGCGACAGCACTTGTCTGGTCCGATCGCGTAGGAATGATGCTTTCTTCTGACCTCGCACGCAATCGGTTGTATAGTTGAGAAAAAGGGGGCCGTGCTGCATTGCATCAAGTGCACCTGAAACCGAGTGATAGTGATGGAGGCTCGCCATGAAAGTCAAAGACATGATGCACAAGGGTGTCGACTGGGTCAGCCCCAACACCCCTGTCACCGAGCTCGCGAAATTGATGCGAGGGCATGACATCGGCTGCATTCCGATTGGGGAGGACGACCGACTGATCGGGATCGTGACCGATCGCGACATCGTCTGCAAAGGGCTCGCGAGCAACACCTTCGATGCTGGCCGCGCGACGGCGCGCGATGTGATGACCGAAGGCATCCATTGTTGCCGGGAGGACGATGATCTCGCAAGGGCGGTGCATCACATGGAGAAGCTGCAGGTCCGTAGGCTGCCGGTGATCAACAAGAGCAAGCGGATGGTCGGTATCATCAGTCTGGGTGACGTCAGCCATTCTGCGTCCGGTGATTTGCTATCCGAGTGCGTCAAGAGCGTTTCGGCCCATCACTGAAACGCGATAGCCGCTCGATCAGACGTTGAGACGAAGCCGGGCAATACTTTTATCATGGCAGGGTCAGCTGCATCATCTGCTGCTGTCCCACTCTACGACATGCACTCAATCACACATGAAGTTCTTCGATCGGTCACCTGCCACCAAGACAAGCCCTCTCGATGCGACGAGAATGGTTGCAACCTCCCAATGGAAGCATATTTCTGGAATGGAATGACATTGTCATCAAGAGCCACGGAGGCTCCGACGCTGAGGGTTTTCGCAGACGCTATCAGTCTCGTTTAGGACAATGGCGCTCCGAGAATTGCCCTCCAAAATCAAGCAGACAATAGCGTTTGCGGTCAGACGGGCGCGGCCACAAACGGAGGACGTTATGGCGTGGCGCGACGACAAGGCTCGGGCAACCCTGATCCGCGAGGCAGCGGGAAACATGCGGCCGGGCAAGACGCCCCGGACCTTTGTCGAGCTTCTGTTCGACCACACCAATATCGAGGACCTCGCCAACTACGATGCCGCCTCCTTGGCCTTCCTGGCAGAACAAGCCTGGGAACATGTGCAGCGACGCACCGCAGGCCGTGCAGATATCCGCGTGATCAATCCGATGATGCCGGACGGGCGCGAGATTTCCGTGCTCGAAGTTCTCAACGACAACATGCCCTTCCTGTTCGATTCCACCATGGCGGAGCTCGCCGAACAGGGCATCGAAGTCACCCTGGTCGCCCACCCGATCATCGCCGTGGAGCGGGATGAGCAAGGCAAGCTCCTGCGTTTCTACGGCGAAACGTTGACAGCGGGGGCAAAGGGCGAGCGCGAAAGCCTGATCCATTTCCACATCACCCGTCTTGACGCCGATGCCGATCGCCAGAGGCTGATCGAGGGCCTTACCAAGACGCTCAACGACGTGCGCGCCTGCGTTACCGACTGGCGGGCCATGCGCGCCCGTGTCGAACAGGCGATCAAGGCCTTCAACTCCAATCCGCCGCCGCTGCCAATTGACGAGATCGCCGAAGCCACCCAATTCCTGCAATGGCTGTGCGCCGACAATTTCACCTTCCTTGGCCTGCGCGAGTATCGCTTCTCGTCCGACACCGATGCGTCGGGTGAAATCAGCACGGGCGAAGGCCTCGGCATCCTGCACGATCCCGATGTGAAGGTCCTGCGCCGCGGCACCGAAATGGTGGTGATGACGTCGGAAATCCGCGAATTCATGCGCGAGCCGACCGTCCTCATCGTCATCAAGGCCAATGTAAGCAGCCGCGTTCATCGCCGCATCCGCATGGACTATGTCGGCATCAAGCTCTATACGCCCGACGGTCGGCTAGAGGGCGAATTGCGCCTCGTCGGCCTGTTCACCTCAGGTGCCTATACCCGCTCGGTGCGACAGATCCCCTACGTCCGACACAAGGTGGTGCAGGTGCTCGAGCGCGCCGGCTTCGACCCGGACAGCCACTCAGGCAAGGCTGTCCAGCATATCCTCGAAGAATATCCGCGCGACGAACTCTTTCAGGTTGATGCCGAGACGCTCTACAATTTCGTCATGGAAATCCTGATGCTCTATGAGCGCCCCCGCGTGCGGGCGCTGGCACGGGCCGACAAATTCGACCGCTTCGTCTCCATCCTCGTCTTCATTCCGCGCGAGAAATATGACACCGATGTGCGTACGCGCATCGCGGCTTTCCTGGCGCAGGTCTATAAAGGGACCTTGGCAACCTCCTACGTCTCCTTCCCCGAAGGGTCGCTTACCCGCGTCCACTACATCATCGGGCGCTATGAAGGCGAAACGCCTGTCATCGAGCCCGCCACGCTAGAAGCCGAGATCAGCACCATCGCCGCGACCTGGGGCGACAAGCTGAAAGCCGCGCTCACCACCTCTACCGACGGCATGCGGGCCCGCATGCTCGCCAACCGTTATGCCCAAGCCTTCACCGGCGGCTATACTGAAGCCTTCGGCACGTCACAGGCCATTGCCGATATCGCCACCATCGAAAAGCTCACCTCGGCTCGTCCTGTGGCAATTTCGGTCTACCGCAGCGAGGGCGAAGACGATCCAACGCGCTTCGGCCTCAAAGTCTTCTCGCATGGCGCGCCCCTGTCGCTGTCCTACCGGGTTCCGGTGATCGAAAATCACGGCCTATGCGTCGTCAACGAACGCACCTATCAGATCCTGCCCAGCGCCACGCCGGCACCCGCGCCGGTATGGCTGCACGATATGACGATCAAAGCCAATGACAGCAAGCCGATCGTTATCGGCACGGAATTCAAACATCGTCTGGAAGCCTCGATAATGGCTGTACTGGGCGATCGCGCCGAATCGGACGGCTATAACGCCCTTATCCTGCGTACAACCCTGGGCTGGCGCGAGATTTCGACCGTCCGGGCCCTCTCCCGCTACCTGCGCCAAATCCGCGCGCCATTCAGTCAGGACTATATGTGGGAGACTTTGCGCAACAACACCGCGATCACCGCCAACATTGCCGCTCTGTTCCGAGCCCGCTTCGATCCGCACCTCGTTGCCACCGACGCCGAACGCTCGACACGCGAGACGACCCTCCTCGCCGAGATCGAGGAGCAGCTCAAATCCGTCGCCTCGCTCGACGAAGACCGCATCCTGCGCCGTTTCACCAATCTGGTGCAGGCAACCATCCGCACCAATCTGTGGCAGATCGGCCAGAACGGGCATCCGCGTCCGGTGATCTCCTTCAAATTCGAAGCGCGCAAGATCGAAGACCTGCCGGCGCCGCGGCCACTTTACGAAATTTTCGTCTATTCACCGCGTGTCGAGGGCATTCATCTGCGCTTCGGCAAGGTAGCGCGCGGCGGCCTGCGGTGGTCCGACCGGCCGCAGGATTTCCGCACCGAGATCCTCGGCCTGGTCAAGGCACAGCAGGTCAAGAACGCCGTCATCGTGCCGGTCGGCGCCAAAGGCGGATTCGTGCCCAAACGCCTGCCGCCGCCCTCCAATCGCGATGCCTGGATGGCGGAAGGCACCGAAACCTACCGCATATTCATTCGCTCGCTGCTCGAACTCACCGATAATCTCGATGGCGACACGATCGTGCCGCCCGACAATACCGTGCGCCACGATCGCGATGACCCCTATCTCGTCGTCGCCGCCGACAAGGGCACCGCCACCTTTTCCGACATCGCCAACACGATCTCGACCGAGAAGGGCCATTGGCTTGGCGATGCTTTCGCCTCCGGCGGCAGCCGGGGCTATGACCACAAGAAGATGGGCATCACCGCGCGCGGTGCGTGGGAAGCGGTCAAACGCCATTTCCGCGAACTCGGCGCCGATATCCAGACTATGCCCTTCACCGCTGCCGGCGTGGGCGACATGTCCGGTGACGTCTTCGGCAATGGCATGCTGCTCTCGCCGGCGACCAAGCTCGTTGCGGCTTTCGATCACCGCGACATCTTCATCGATCCATCGCCCGATCCGGCCATCAGCCACGCCGAGCGCCTGCGCATATTCAATCTGCCGCGGTCGAACTGGCAGGACTACAACAAGTCGCTGATCTCGCAGGGCGGCGGCGTGTTCTCGCGTTCGCTCAAGGCAATCCCGCTCGCGCCGGAAGTGCGGGCCCTGCTTGATCTCGACAAGCCGCAAGCCACGCCCTTCGAGGTGATCACGGCGATCCTCAAGGCACGCGTTGACCTGCTCTGGTTTGGCGGCATCGGCACCTATATCCGCGCTTTGGGGGAAAGCGACGATCAGGTTGGCGATCGCGCCAATGATCCGATCCGTGTCACGGGCGCTGATATCCGCGCCCGGGTGATTGGCGAAGGCGCCAATCTCGGCGTGACCCAGCGCGGCCGCGTCGAAGCGGCGCAGAAAGGCATCAAGCTCAACACCGACGCAATCGACAATTCGGCCGGGGTCAACACCTCCGACGTCGAGGTCAATATCAAGATCGCGCTCGCGCGCCCCGAACGCGATGGGCGCCTTAGCCAGAACGACCGCAACAGCCTGCTTGCCGCGATGACCGACGAGGTCGGCATGCTGGTGCTGCGGAACAATTATCTGCAGACGCTGGCGCTTTCGCTGACCGAACGCAAGGGCGTGGCCGAGACCGGCTTCCTCACCCGCCTGATGCAATCACTCGAGCAGCGCGGCCTCCTTGACCGCGGCGTGGAGTTCCTGCCGGACGATGTGGCAATCACCGAGCGCACGAGGCGCGGCCAACCCTTTACCCGGCCGGAACTTGCAGTGTTACTCGCTTACGCCAAGCTGACGCTTTACGATGATCTGCTCGTCACCAGTGTGCCGGACGATCCTTATCTCGCCCGCGAACTGTCCCAGTACTTCCCGCCCGAGGTTCAGGATAAATTCCCCGATTCGGTGCAATTCCATCGCCTTCGGCGCGAGATCATCTCGACCAATCTCGCCAATGCCGTGATCAATCGCGGCGGCCCGGCTTGCATCGTGCGCCTGATCGACGAGACGGGTGCCGATGTGCCCACCATCGCCATGGCCTTCGTGGCGGTGGATGAATCCTACGGCCTCAAGCGGTTGAACGACGCAATTGACGGGCTCGACACCAAGATCGAGGGTCAATTGCAGCTCGGTCTCTACGCCTCGGTTCAGGATCTCCTGCTCTCCCGCGTGGCCTGGTCTGTACGCAATATCGATTTCAGCGCCGGTCTGGAAGCGGTGATCTCGCGCTTCGGCTCCGGCATCGGTGAGATCGCAGCCGGGCTCGACAATACCCTGCCCCAGGACATGCAGGCCGGGCGCAGCAGGCGTCGGCAGGACCTGACCGATGGCGGCGTCCCGGCAGAACTTGCCGGCGAACTCGCCGATCTCGACACCTTGGTCTCCGCACCCGATATCGTGACGGTCGCGAGGCGCACCAACCGCGCTATCGGCGATACGGCCACGACCTTCTTCGCCGCCGAAGCCAATTTCCGTCTCGACCGCATCATCGCCGCTGCACGCGGCGTGCCGGCGAACGATTTTTTCGAACGTCTCGCCATCGATCGCGCCGTTGATCAGATCGCAGGCGCCGAAAGAAGACTAGTTGCCGATATGCTGGCAACCGGCCAGTCCGGCCAGCAGGCCGCCGAGACATGGCTCGCGGCCCATCCTGAAGCGACGCGCATCCGCCGTTCGGTCGAGGAGATCGCCGCCGGTGGCCTGACGCTCGCCAAGCTGACGGTGGCGGCGAACTTGCTGGGTGATTTGGTAAAGGGTTGAGAGGGCACGCTCACGACAAGCGATTTGGAGTGTGCGCAGATGGACCGGTGGCAGGCAAGATATCCAGAATCTCTTGCGCCGCAGCGCCATTGGGATAACGGCAGACCACTCGTTCTATCACGGTGAGCGCGTCATCGGGGATCTGGTCTGCCAAGCGTCTTTCTGTGGCCCATCGTCACTCACATCAGTCTTGAACCTTCGGTCACGACCAATCGTCGCGCTACGCGAAATACCAAGCCGTTGCCCTATCTCAGCGAAGGACGCACCAGCCTCTTTTGCCTTCAATAACCTTCTGTCGAGATTCGCATTCCAGATATCTGGCATTTCCGAATCTCCAGTGGAGATTCCCCTCCTTCTGATTTGCAAACTTTCGGCAACTAAATGTGGTGGTCATTAACAGTCGAATTCGCAGGGCCGGATCACCCTCGTAGATCCCTCATCCGGCTGCATTATCAGCACGACGCTTTCGGGGTCCATCCAGTTCATGGACATTGCGATCTCGGCGAAATGGTTTTCCGGGAAATCGTTGTAGCCACAGCAAAACATGCACATCTCAGGGTGCTTGGTGCCACCAGAATGCTGCGCCACATCCACAAGTTCACCGAAGCCGCGGTGCTTCAGCCACGAGTTAAGTTCGTGGACGTTGGATGATTCCGCTGGATCGCCGTCCATGAGAGAGCAAACCAGCACAAGGCCTGTCACGCCACTCATTTCGAAGTCTCTCGCCTTGGCTAACACAGCCTACATCAGACCGGAGCCAATTTCGACAGTTGCGTTCGCGCGCGGTGAATCCGCTGCAGCTTCAACTGCTTTCCAGTGTAAAACCCACTTTGAGCGTTACCTGGTAGTGATCAACGATTCCATTCTCGATGTGGCCTCTCGTCTGAACGACTTCAAACCACCTCATATCTCGGATAGTCGTCTTGGCCCGTGCGATGGCATTCTGAATTGCGTCCTCGATACTTTGATCAGATGATCCCGCGAGTTCCAAAATCTTATAGACATGATCCTTCATTTGGCGCTCCTTCCGGCTCAATGTCAGCCGAGACCCCGGCGTTGCCGAGCTTTGCCCTCATCTCCTAAATACTTCTTACGTTGAAGCGAGAACGAAGAAATGCATTAACAGGCTAAGCACCGCCCAAAGAAATTTAGCGAGAAAAGAAAAAAGGCAGACTTAAAAAAATGGCAGACTTGAAGACTAAGGAACTCCGCAATCCCGGCGCTGCATTGCAAAAATCTAGGAACTCCCGCCCCTATCAAAGATAAATCATGTCGCGGTTTGGTCATCTGGCTCCGGACCGCCCCAACCACCTCCGCCCGGATTCAGAAAATTGCTCTCAGGCCCGCGTAAAAGGCTCGCGGGCGCGCCGGACTGAGCGAGCGTGGATCTGTAAATGCCGCTCCGCCATTGGCGAAGTTGGGGACAGCCTCGGTGTTGAAGAAGGTGCCGTGGGTAGAATACCGGTGATCAAAGACATTGTCCGCCCGGGCGTAGACCTGGAATGTCTTGTTGATCTGATAGGAACCGTGAAGGTTGAAGACCGCGTAGGAAGGCAACTTCGGCGCCTGATTGGAGTCGTCACCCACGAAGTACTGGCTACCGACGAACAGCATATCGGCACCGACCTTGAACGCATCGGTCACCGAAAAATCCACGCGCGCCTTGAAGCGGTGCTGGGGCACTGCAGGTATCCGATCGCCCGGCAACACCTGGACATTACCGTCGGCATCAGCGAAGGGGCTGTTGGAGCCAAGCGTCAAAGCGTCGCGGAATCGCGCATCGACAAAGGCATAGCTGGCATAAAGCTCGAAGGGGCCGGACTTGAGATTGGCCTCAGCCTCGACGCCTTGGCGTCGCGTCGAACCGACGTTCTGGAAATAGCCGAACCCTTGCAAAGCAGGACTCGGGATCGCGAGGATGTCATCAGTATTGTCTGTGCGAAAAACGCCAAGCTTCCATCCGAGCGTGCCGATACCCCCGCCGAAGTCGTGCGTGCCGCGCAACCCAGCCTCGACGGTGTGGGACACAATCTGTTTCAGCGGAGGATCTGAGACGAGGAACGTGGCGATGATGCAGGGACGTGCCGGATCGGCACAGCCGAGTTCGAGCGGGGTTGGTGCCCGATTGGCTTCCGAATAACCGGCATAAGCCGTGATGCCGGGAGTGATTTTGTAAGTGCCCCCGATGATCGGATTGAACCGGCTGTAGGTGGCGTTGCCGTTCAGTGCACTGCCGATCTGGTCCTCCAGCCTTATGTTAGCGACATTGAACCGCCCGCCGCCCGTCATTGCGAAGTCCTTTGTGACATCAAACGTGTCGAGAGCGTAGAGTCCCGTATATTGATTGGTAGTATGGAGACCGACTGGTCCGATCGACACCGGACTGCCGGAAGATCCGAGAAAAATACCGGATCCGCGGACCACGAAGTTGGGACTAATCGTTCCAAGTTCCGCACTGGCCGAGAAATTGGTAACGCCGTAGTCGAGACTGCCACCAACAACGACGCGATTGTTGTGTCCGAACAACTGGTCGGTGTTGGTTGCCTGCACTGTTAAGCCCGTCGTCGTCGAACGCGTTGTCGTTCGATCGATTTCTCCGAGCACGGCACCTGGAGCAAAAGGATTAGCGAGCTGCGCGCCATTCAGGCCATTCGCCGGGGTGCTCCCGTCGCCAAAGCAGAGCCGAGCCGGAGGATTGATTGTGCAGGGCTGAGCGCCAGTCGGATTCCCATCCTGAGTTCTCTGGTTGAACGCTCGCACATGCGCTGCCCCCTCGATCGTCCAGGTCGGTGAAGCTTCGACCTTGCCGGTGAGATTGAGATAACCAACCTGGTTCGTCGAGATTTGCGGCGTGGTGTAGACCGCGCCATAGAATTGCTGGAGCAGTTCGATCGGTACGGTCGCAGCCGCACCAAATTTATTATCCGCCGTGCCCATGTTCAGATGGAATTCGCTGCTGTCGCTCTTGTAGCCAATGTCGCCGTAGAACCGGCGCACGTTTGACGCTGAAAAATTGCGAAATCCATCGTCATGCAGACCTTCAAGCGCTCCATAGACCGCGAACTTTTCGACCTGCTTCCCCCATTGCGCGGAACTCTGGATTCGTCCAAAGGAACCGCCCATCGTGTTGATTTCAGCACCTTGGTAATGGAAGCCGTCTTTCATCTGAATGTTCAGCGCGCCACCCAGAGCGTTAAGGCCGAATGCGGGGTTGTTGGTGACCACGCCGACCGACTGGATCGCCGTAGTCGGAATCAGATTCCAATTCACTGTATCGCCGAACGCTTCGTTGATGCGCACGCCGTTCTGATAAACAGCGAGCCCCTGTGGCGTGCCGGCCACCGGAGACGCGACGAAGCCACGAAACTGCACGTCCGGCTGGAATGGATTGCCCGCGACCTCGGTGACGATCATCCCCGGAACCCATTGCTGCAGTGCATCAGTGACATTTAATGACTGCGCGCGCTGAATCCGCGTCGAGCCGACGACTGTGACGTTCGCCGGCACCTTTTCAACATCAATGACGGAACCAGCGAGCGGCGTCGGCGCGAAAACGTCAATCGTCGGCAGGGTTTGGCTTGGCCCCGCTGGCTGACTTTGCGCGCTTGCACCATTGACGACGAGCAGCATCAGCACCAGTCGAACCGCCGCAAACCGAGCAATCATTTTGCCTCCCGCTCCTGGGCGGCGGGTTTTAGTTCCACTGCCGGGGGCAGACTGAGCGACAAACCAGAGCCTCCCAAACCTTTTTTTCTTAGCCGAATTGTACGTCACGGCGCGGCAATCCGGCATACTTTGTCTCCGCTGCCGTTTTGACCACTGCGCCATGTGTTTCACCTACTTAGTCTAGTCGGTCAAAAGGCGGTCCCCTAACGAGAATTTCGCTCGATCGACGCAGTGTCTCAGCTTGCAATTCACCGGCCTTGACGTTCTGCGTGAGCGTGCAATGCTTCCGTATATCTTGGAAGGAAACTCTTCCGGCTTTGCTGAAGTGTTTTCGAATTTTGCATCGCCACAACATGCTTTCTGATGGTCTAAGGTGCGCGGACGCCATACTATCAAACGATCGTTGGAACGACGCTCCTTCATCAGCAACAGGTCACTGAAACAAATTGACCTGCTCGGGAAGAACCTCAACAGGCAGCCCATTTACACCAGCGCGGTACCAGACGGAGTCATCGAAAATTTGGAAGTCTAGGCTCAAGCACAAGTGTTTGGGAGGAGACAACACAAATGAAGACACGCGCCGCTGTCGCTTTCGAAGCAAAGAGTCCGCTTAAGATCGTTGAACTCGACCTAGAGGGCCCCAAGCCCGGCGAAGTGCTTGTCGAAATTATGGCGACAGGCATCTGCCACACTGATGCCTATACGCTTGACGGGTTCGACAGCGAGGGGATTTTTCCCTCGATCCTCGGCCATGAGGGCGCGGGCGTCGTCCGGGAGGTCGGACCCGGCGTCACCTCCGTGAAAGCTGGCGACCATGTGATCCCGCTTTACACGCCCGAATGCCGCCAATGCAAAAGCTGTCTCAGCCGCAAGACTAACCTGTGCACCGCAATCCGCGCGACGCAGGGCAAGGGCTTGATGCCCGATGGCACGACGCGCTTTAGCTATCAGGGCAAGCCAATCTTCCACTACATGGGCTGCTCGACCTTCTCGAACTTTACCGTACTACCCGAGATCGCCATCGCGAAGATCCGCGAGGATGCGCCGTTCAAATCTGCTTGCTATGTCGGCTGCGGCGTGACGACAGGCGTGGGCGCGGTGATCAACACCGCCGGGGTCGAAGCGGGCGCGAACGTGGTTGTTTTCGGCCTCGGCGGTATCGGCCTCAACGTCATCCAAGGTGCCAGGATGGTGGGCGCCGGCAAGATCATCGGCGTCGACATCAACGATGCCAAGGAGGAATGGGGCCGTCGCTTCGGCATGACGCATTTCGTCAACCCGTCGAAGATCGACGGCGATATCGTCCAGCATCTCGTCGCGCTGACAGACGGCGGTGCGGACTATACCTTCGACTGCACTGGCAATACCAACGTGATGCGTCAGGCGCTTGAGGCCTGTCATCGCGGTTGGGGCGTTTCGGTGGTGATCGGGGTGGCCGAGGCTGGCAAGGAAATTTCCACCCGGCCGTTCCAGCTTGTTACGGGCCGCGTCTGGAAAGGCACCGCCTTCGGCGGCGCGCGCGGCCGCACCGACGTGCCGACGATCGTCGACTGGTACATGAACGGCAAGATCGAAATCGATCCTATGATCACCCATGTCCTCAAGCTGGAGGAGATCAACAAGGGCTTCGAACTGATGCACGAGGGCAAATCTATCCGTTCGGTCGTCGTGTTCTGAAACAAGAATCAATAAGTCAAACGTAAGGAGGATGATCCCATGGCTGTTCAGATACACCCATCGGTTGACAATGGTGTTCGCAAAGGCTCCGGCACCTTCGCCGGCGGAACGCTGGTCTGCAAATGCAAGGACAAGCCGGTCAAGGTTGGCATCAAAGGCGACGTCGCCCACAACCACGCCTGCGGCTGCAGTAAATGCTGGAAGCCTGAGGGCGCGACTTTTGCTGTCATTGCCGTCGTGCCACGCGAGAATGTGACGGTGCGGGAGAATGGCGACAAGCTCAAAATCGTAGACACATCGGCCACGATCCAGCGGCATGCCTGCCAAGTTTGCGGCACGCACATGTTCGGACGCATTGAGAATAAATCGCATCCCTTCTATGGCCTGGACTTTATTCATCCTGAATTGTTCGAGGAAGAGGGCTCGGCCGCGCCGACATTTGCCGCGTTCGTGTCCTCTGTCATTGAGTCTGGCGTCGATCCTTCGGAGATGCCCGGAATCAGGGCGCGCCTCAAGGAACTCGGACTTGAACCATATGATTGTCTGTCGCCCGTCCTGATGGACGCGATGGCCACGCACGTAGCAAAATCAAAAGCGGCGTAATCCGGGACGGCCGGTGACGTGACAGGCAACACCGGCGCCGGAACGCAGCCTGATCCGTTCCAATCCAGCCGCTGTCGATCGGCCGGAGGGCTGGAATAATGACGATCGAAACCGTTTCGCTCAATCGATCGCATGGTGGATCGCAGGGCGTCTACAAACATATGAGCCGCGAGACCGGAACCGACATGACCTTTTCGGTCTTCGTTCCACCGCATCAAGGCGATACGACGCTGCCGGTGGTCTGGTATTTGTCCGGCCTCACCTGCACTCATGCCAACGTCACCGAAAAGGGTGAGTATCGTCATGCCTGCGCCGAACTTGGCCTGATTTTCGTTGCACCGGATACCAGTCCGCGTGGCGACGACGTGCCTGGCGATCCCGCGGGAACATATGATTTCGGGCTCGGCGCGGGCTTTTACGTGGACGCAACGCTAGAGCCGTTCTCACGGCACTATCGTATGTGGAGCTATGTGACAGAGGAACTGCCTGGATTGATCGCAGAGCATTTTCCCGCTGACCCGGCTCGTCAATCGGTCCTCGGTCATTCGATGGGTGGGCACGGGGCGCTGACGATGGCTCTGCGTCGTCCCAATCACTATCGCGCCGCGAGCGCCTTTTCGCCGATCGTTGCGCCATCACAAGTACCTTGGGGCATCAAGGCGCTCGGCGGCTATCTCGGCGACTACCCTGAAGCATGGCGCAAGTATGATGCGGTTGCGCTGATCGAGGATGGTGCACGGTTTTCCGACTTTCTTGTCGATTATGGTGACGCCGATCAATTCCTGAGCGAACAACTTCGCCCCGACCTGCTGGAGCGCGCATGTTTGCAGGCGCGGATCCCGCTGACCCTTCATCGCCAAACTGGCTATGATCACAGCTACTATTTCGTGTCGACGTTCATGGAAGATCACATGCGCTGGCATGCGGAGCGGTTGAAGGCATAACGTCTGCCAGCAACGGCTCTATTGCGGCGCCCCGTAGTTGGGCGCAAGCAACCGATTACGCAGGAGATAGCTCATGGCGCGCGACCACGACTCGTCAGTGTTGCCGCGGAAGTCCACGCTCATAATGGCAACAAGGTTGCCGGTGTGAGCGTCGCGCACGTAGACGTTCATGCTGAGGATAAGGTTCGAAACCTTCTGCACCACGCCCGTGATAGCGAGATCGGCTCCGAGTTGCTTGGCGAACTTCACGTCACAACCTCCGCACGCCTGAAGGTTGCTGCCCTGCGCCTCGGATTTGAGCGGCGTGATGTCAACGATGAGAAACTTGCCGGAGTCCGCAAGACCCTTGCGCAGTTGGTCGCCGGCACGCAGGAGCCGGCCTTGTTCATCGGCCCGCGGCCCGTTCTTTTCGCCCTCCAGACTGGTGTCGAAGAGTTCGAAATCGAACACAGCGGCCTTGAGTGTACTGGCCCGGACTGGCGTTGCAAAGGCAAGCATCAATGCGATGGCGAACGACAGGATCCGCATCATCGATCACCTCCCACATTCGCACCGCACGCGGCGGCACATATCATACGCGCTGCAGCGCAAAACAAATCGACCATGCCTTAAGCGGAAAATCCCTCTAAAATGGATCTCTCCGGAGAGGCTCGTCATTGGAGGAGCCGTTGAACCGATTTGCGGTCGGCGCAATCGCCATGAGCGCTTTCGTTTCGGTCGTCTCGGCTTCCTATGCGGCCGATCCGATCGAGATCAAGATCGGCTATCTCCGCCGCGACGGCGTTAAATCAATGTTGTCACTGATCGACCAGCCAACCAGGGACGACGGCGTGGCGGGTGCCCGCCTGGCGATCGAGGATAATAACACCACCGGCCAGTTCCTGAACCAACGCTTCACGCTGGAAGAGGTTCGGCTCAAAGACGGCGAAGGCCCCGCGGCGGCAGCGACCGCACTCGCCGACCGCAACACCATGTTCATCATTGCCGACCTTCCGGCGGAAGCGCTTGTGAAAGCCGCTGATGCGACCCGTGATCGCGGGCTCATGTTCTTGAACGCGGGCGCGATTGACGACCGGCTTCGGGAGGAGGACTGCCGGGATAACGTGATCCACACTTCACCTACGCGCTCGATGTTGGCGGATGGCCTTGCTCAATATCTTGCATGGAAGCAATGGAACCGTTGGCTCCTGGTGGTTGGTTCGCATCCAGAAGACAAGCTCTATGCGGACGCGCTGCGGCGCGCCGCCGCGCGCTTCGGCGCAAAGATCGTGCAGGAGCGCGTGTTCGAGGATACAGGCGGCGCACGCCGCACCGACAGCGGCGTCACGTTAATCCAGCGTCAGATGCCGGTGTTCACTCAGCACGCACCGGCCTACGATGTCCTGGTCGCGGCGGACGAGAGCGAGGTGTTCGCGTCCTACCTGCCGTACCGAACGTGGGACCCGAGGCCCGTTGCCGGGTCGGCTGGCCTCGTGCCGAAAAGCTGGGACGCTGCTCACGACCAATGGGGCGCGGTGCAGATGCAGAGCCGATTCCTGAAGCTTAACTCACGGCGCATGACAGCGCTCGACATGCAGGCTTGGACCGCCGCCCGCATGATCGGCGAAGCAGCCTCGCACATAAAATCCGCAGATCCCAAGACCGTGCTGGATTTCCTCAAGGGACCATATTTTTCGCTCGCAGCGTTCAAGGGCCAGCGGCTCACACTGCGGGACTGGAATCTTCAGCTCCGCCAGCCCATCCTGCTGACGGATGGACGCAAGGTGGTTTCGGTCTCGCCGCAGGAAGGCTTCCTGCACCAGGTCTCGGAACTCGACACGCTCGGCGTGGATCGGCCCGAGACCAGGTGCAAGCTGAACTGACAAGATGGAGGTTTCGCACATGCGGCGACGTTGCCTTCTTCTCGGAACCGTCGTCTGGCTTGCAGCTGCCATGCCAGCCAACGCCTTCCTGGCTTATGTGTCGAACGAGAAGAGCAACACGGTTTCCGTGATCGATACCGACAAATGGGTTGTCACAAAGACCATCAAGGTCGGACAGCGCCCGCGCGGCATCGAGTTCACCAAAGACGGAAAATTCGTCCTGGTGGCGGTCGGCGATGATGACACAATCCAGATGATTGATACCGCGATCCAGAAGGTGGTCGACACCCTGCCCTCCGGCCCCGATCCCGAGTTGTTCGTGCAGGATGCGGCCGGCAAGTTTCTCTACGTGGCCAACGAGAACGACAACACGGTGACGATCATCGACATCGAAAAGCGCTCTCGTATAGGCGACGTGCAGGTGGGCGTCGAACCCGAGGGGATGGCAATCAGCCCGGACGGCAGGATTCTCATCAACACATCTGAGACCACCAATATGGCGCATTTCATCGACACCCGAACGCGCCAGATCGTGGCGAACGTGCTGGTCGATGCACGTCCGCGTTTCGCCGAATTCAAGCGCGACGGTTCCGAGCTCTGGGTTTCCTCGGAGATTGGGGGCACCGTCGCAGTGATCGATCCGTCCAAACAGACGATCACGAAAAAGATTGCGTTCAACATTCCCGGCATGCGAAGTGAGGCGATACAGCCAGTCGGCATCAGCATCACCAGGGATGGCAAGACCGCCTTTGTCGCCCTCGGCCCTGCCAACCGCATCGCCGTCGTCGATGGCGCGAGCCATCAGGTCACCAAGTACCTGCTGGTCGGTCAGCGGGTGTGGCACACGGCGTTCACGCCGGACGAAAAATACCTGCTAACCACGAACGGCGTGTCGAACGACGTCTCCATCATCGACGTCGCCGCGCTCAAAGTGATCAAGACCATCCAGGTCGGCGAGCTGCCCTGGGGCGTCACGATCTCACGGCAATGAGGGAGACCGACACGCCCATCAACCAATCCGCAACATCGGATAGTCACCACCGAACCCAGCCGGTAGAAACGGTAGCCCTTTCGATCGAAGGCGTGAGCCATTTCTATGGTAGCCGCCAGGCGCTCGAAGATGTGAGCTTCACGGTCGCACCGGCAACCTTCACAGCGCTGCTTGGGCTTAACGGCGCCGGCAAAAGCTCCCTTTTCTCGCTCGTCACGCGATTGTTTGATGTCCAGACGGGGAACATTCGCATCTTCGGTCACGACATTCGGCGCGATCCGGGGGAAGCTCTGCGCGTGCTCGGCGTGGTGTTCCAGCCGCGCACTCTCGATCTCGATCTCTCGGTCACGCAAAATCTCGTGTACCACGCGGCCCTGCATGGCATCGGTAAACGCGAGGCGCTCTCCCGCGCCGGCGAGGAGCTGACCCGCATCGGTCTTGCTGACCGCGCTGGGGACAAGGTGCGCAACCTCTCGGGAGGTCAGATGCGGCGCCTTGAGATTGCGCGCGCCCTGTTGCATCGGCCGTGCCTGCTCCTGCTTGACGAGGCAACCGTCGGCCTCGACGTCAAGGCGCGCGCCGACATCCTGAGCTATGTGCGGCGCTTGGTAGCGGACGAAGGCATCAGCGTGCTGTGGGCAACACACCTGTTCGACGAGATCACGCTCGGCGACGATCTGGTCGTTCTGCACCGCGGCCGGGTGCTTGCGCACGGCTCGGCCGCGCGCATCGTCGCGGAAATCGGGACGCGTGACCTGCATTCGGCGTTCATGCGTCTGATCGGAACTCCTTCGGAAACCGTGAGACTCTTGCCATGACCTCCTCCATCATCAGGAGCCGGCCGTTGGGATTTTCGCTCGCGCAGTATGCAATTTGCCTGAAAGGCATCGTATGGCGCGAAGGCTTGCGCTTCCTGCATCAACGCGGGCGCTTTGTGTCGGCTCTGGTCCGCCCGCTCGTGTGGCTGTTCATTTTCGCCGCCGGGTTTCGCCAGATTCTCGGCGTTTCCATCATTCCACCATACGAGACCTACATTCTCTATGAGGTCTACATCACGCCCGGGCTGATAGCGATGATCCAGCTCTTCAACGGTATGCAGTCGTCGCTCTCGATGGTCTACGACCGCGAGATGGGCAATATGCGCACCCTGCTGGTGAGTCCGCTGCCGCGCTGGTACCTACTGTTCTGCAAGCTGCTCGCCGGAACCGCGGTCTCCGTGCTGCAGGTCTATGCATTTCTCCTGATCGCCTGGTTCTGGGATATCGAGCCGCCGCTCATCGGCTATCTCACAGTCCTGCCGGCGCTCGTCGTATCCGGGCTGATGCTGGGCGCGCTCGGCATGCTGATCTCGTCGGGCATCAAGCAGCTCGAGAATTTCGCCGGTATCATGAATTTCGTGATCTTTCCTATGTTCTTCGCTTCGTCGGCCCTCTACCCGCTCTGGCGGGTGCGTGAGGGAAGCCCGATGCTCTACGACGTGTGTCAGTTCAATCCGTTCACCCATGCGGTGGAACTAATCCGGTTCGCGCTCTACGGCCAGGTGAATTGGATGTCGTTGGCTGTGGTCGGCGGCTGCACCGCGATGTTCATGATCGGTGCCGCCCTCGCCTATGATCCGTCGCGCGGCTTTGCCCGCCGTGGACCCGCAGGAGGCGAGACATGAGATGCTGGCTCGTCCTGTATGCTCTCCTTTCAGTTATTGCCTCGGCCGATCTCTCCTTCGCAGTTGATCCTCGCTACCCGGACTGGCCATGCACCCAAGCCAAGGTACCGGAGGTCTCGCTTGCCGCCGTCTGGGCCGGGCCAGCGCTAGATGATGTCGTTGGCAAATGGAAAGACGACGGCAAGATAAGCACGTTGGTCGAGCGGCTCGCCGCTCGGCGCACGCCTCTCGATGAAGCGCAGAAACTCGTCGCTGAATTTCTCTCCGAGTCGGCAGCCGAAAAGACAAAAATGGGCAAGCTGCTGTTCGCCGGCTTGTACGATGCACTCAACGCGCAGCGTTCATCGGTATTGAACGGGCTTGAGCGGATCACCCGCAAGCAACGAGACGCCGCGGAGAAGATCCGCGCCGATACGCTCGTGCTTCACGAACTACAGGACGCGCCCGCGCCCGATCAAACCAGGATCGATCAGCTTGCCAACCAGTTGACCTGGGAGACGCGCATCTTCGAGGACCGGAACAAGGTCATTCGCTTCGCCTGCGAAGTGCCGACCGCAATTGATCAGCGCTTGTTCGCGCTCGGACGCACCGTTCAGCAGGAGATGGAGTAGCCGGCAGCCGACTCGCGCGGAAGATGGATTACTCGATCGCCCGGCCTCTGGCGTGCTTCCGCAACCAGAAAATCCGGCCGCTGCCAGCCACCTCATTCCGCGACACCCCGCTCGGCCTGCGAGCCATCCCCCTCCGCGAGCGCGGACGCGCAGGCGAACGCCAGCGGCTACGATAATCGCTCAGACCGGCAGAATCATCGCTGCTTCGTCATCGTCTCAGCGGTGATCGGCTGGTCGTTTTCATCGAGCAGCGGCACGCCGAAATCGAGCAGGAGCTGGTTGATCGCGGGCTGGTTCTCCTGGATGAAGCGGTTGAGCAACCGCTTCCAGTTCTGGTCGGCCGCGCGCACGCCCATGCCGATGCGATAGACGAGGCGCGGCCCGGCCGTCTCCCTGATCAGCGGCACGACCCGCAGCGGCGGGTTAGCCTTCTTTGCGTAATAGCCGGCCATCGGCCCCCACAGGATGCCGGCGTCGATCTCCCCCAATGTCACATCCTTGATCATCGCCTCGGCCGAGGAATCGATGCGCGTGTCGATCATAAGCGGATAGGATTTTGCGCTTCCCATAAGGCCATTGACCGCCATGTTGGTCCCGGGCGGCGTGCCTGCCACGATACCGATGCGTTTGCCTTTGAGACGCTCATCGCCGAGCGTCGCGACGTCGTTGAGGCTACTGCCGCGCTTGGCGACGAGCGCGTAGGCCGTGCGGTAGTAAGGGTTGGTGCCTTGGGCGAGGTCGTCCCCTTGCGGGAAGCCCACAATCACGTCGCAGCGGTGAGAGCCAAGCGTCATCCGCACGAAGCCGGTCGCCTGCGGAAAGAACGCGTAGGCAAGCTTCTTGCCCAACTTCTGTGCAAGCAGTTCAGCGAGCTTGTTCTCGAAGCCCTCGCCCTTGTCGTTGGAAAAAGGAAGATTGTGCGGGTCCGCGCAAACTCTCAGCACCTTCGGATCGACGAGTTCAATCGAAAGATCCGTGCCTTCAGGACGCGCCTGCGCCAGAGCCAGCCCGTGATCGAGCTGCACAATCAAGACCGCGCAAAACATCGAGAACGCCCACGCTCCGCGCGATGCGGCTATCGCCATCGCGGTCTCCTTGTCGATTATCGCCAGCGCGCTGCGCCATTCGCCCTTGCTCAGCCGGTCAGTTCTTGCCGATACAGGAATCCTCCCATTGCCTAGCGGCTTCCGGCTTGGCTTCGTGCTTGGAAGGCCGCACGCGACCAACCGCTTCGTTCGCGCGCGCCCGCAGATAGACGAAGAGATCGTCCATGTAGCAGGCGACGTTCGGATTTTCGCCGAGAGCCGGCATCACGCTTTCCCGCGACGACGTGATGTTCTTACGTCCAACGGCGACCACGCTGAGAAACTCTCCATAGTCCATGGTCTTGAGCGTGTCCTTGAGCCCCGGCGCATAAGTCGATCCTTCGCCGTCGGGGCCATGGCAGACGTGGCACTCCGAATGATACCGGCGATAGCCGGAATACGTGTACCAATCGACCGTTCCGTCGGGCGTAACCTTGTAGGTCGGGTTGCCGTCCTTATCCAGGTATCGGCCGTTCTCGTTCTTGACGGCGGCAGGATCGCCGCTTCCGTCCGCGAACGCCACGCCTCCCAGCGCGACAGCCAGTACCGCTACGGCAATGATACCGATGTACACGAGCGCGCCTCGAAATGTGAATGTCGGATGCAGGAAATAAAATGACCCGGCGCGTGAAAATGTTCCACGCGCCGGAAGCGTTTCGTTGTGCATCTGCGTGCAGCTTTACTGCGGCAGTGCAAACACCGTCAGCGTTCCGCCGAGAGCAGTGTAGTTGCGCAGGCCGGCGTAGCCACCCACGGCACCAAGGCCCGCCGTCGGATCGGTCAACCCGGCCGCAAGACCGATGCCCGCCCATCCGCCGACACCTGATAGAATGGCAATGTACTGCTTACCGCCCTGCTCGTAGGTCGTCACGTTGCCGATGATGCCGGACGGGGTTTTGAACTTGTAAAGTTCCTTGCCCGTCTTGGCGTCGACAGCCTTGAAATAGCCTTCGAGCGTTCCGTAGAACACCACTCCACCTGCGGTCGCAAGCGCCCCGGACCATACCGAGAACTGCTCGTTAACCGACCATACGATCTTGCCGGTCTTGGCATCCCAAGCAATGAAATTGCCCATATGCTTGTCGCCCTCTGGCGGATACATGGAGAGCGTCGCCCCGACATAGGGCTGGCCCGCCGTGTAGCGCACGCGGAACGGCTCATAGTCCATGCAGACGTGGTTGGTCGGCACGTAGAACAGGCCAGTATCGGGCGAGAAGGCAGCTGGCTGCTGGTCCTTTGTGCCGAGCGCGGCCGGGCAGATGCCTTTCGCGTTGACGTCCTCACCGTGCTTGTCGGTCGAATACGCATCGACGACTTTCGGACGGCCGTAAGTGGGTGACGACTTGTTCATGTCGACGCCCGTCGTCCAGTTGACCTTCGGATCGTACTTCTCGGCCACCAGCAATTCGCCGTTGGTACGGTCAAGGGTATATCCCAGCCCGTTGCGGTCGAAGTGCACGAGTATTTTCCGATTCTGGCCGCCGATATTCTGATCGGCCAGGATCATCTCGTTCACGCCGTCATAGTCCCACTCGTCGTGCGGGGTCATCTGGTAGACCCAGCGTGTCATGCCGGTGTCGACATCACGCGCCCAGATCGCCATCGACCAGCGATTGTCTCCCGGACGCTGCTTCGGGTTCCAGGTCGAGGGGTTGCCCGATCCGTAGTACATCAGGTTCAGTTCAGGGTCGTAGGAATACCAACCCCACGTCGCGCCACCGCCAATCTTCCACTGATCACCCTGCCACGTATTGGTGCCGGAGCTTGGACCCACCGGCTTGCCGAGATGAGTGGTCTTCGCCGGGTCGATCAGCGTGTCGCTGTCGGGCCCCATCGAATAGCCGCGCCAAACCTGCTTGCCATCCTTGATGTTATAGGCCGTGACGGAGCCGCGAACGCCAAACTCTCCACCCGAAATACCAATGATGACCTTGTCCTTGAAGATCATCGGCGAAGACGTACCGGTCTCGCCTTTTCCGGGGTCGCCGTTCTTGACCGACCAGACAACGGCGCCGGTCTTCGCGTCGAGGGCAACCAGCGTGGTATCAGCCTGGTGCAGGAATATCTTGCCGTCGGCGTAAGCGGGGCCGCGGTTGACGGTGTCGCAGCACATCACAGGAATGACGTTCGGATCCTGCTTCGGCTCATACTTCCAGACGATCTTCTGTTCGTCCTTGAGATTGAGCGCGTAGACGATATTCGGGAACGGCGTGTGGATGTACATCATGTCGCCGATGATGAGCGGTCCGCCTTCATGGCCACGCAGCACACCGGTCGAGAACGTCCACGCAACCTGCAATTTGCCGACATTGTCGGACGTGATCTGCTTGAGTTGCGAGAAACGATGATTGGCATAGTTGCCAGTAGGCATGACCCAATCTTTTGGGTTCTGCTGCATTTTCAGCAACTCGTCGTTAGCGTTCGCGGCGCTCGCAAATGCCGCTAAAGCGCCAAAACACGTCGTGAGTAGAACCTTGCGCATAGCGAATCCTCCCACGTTTCATTGGGTTCATTTCGTCTCCAACAATGCGTGGGCCCGAATGTACCATGCGCCCAGCGCCAACCATTGCAACGGGATGAATTTCCGACAGTGTAGCTTCGGCGAGTTACGCTCGCCTCATCGTCCGAAGACATCGGCGATCCCGGTGAACCGAAGTCCAATGGAAGCCGGAAAACTGGCAAATGTTATGCCCGTCATCTGGAGCGTGCAATAGAAATAGTAATGCTTCGCATCTGCGTGCGTTTTCGGCCTGTCATACTGGCGCAATTAGGTTCCACATTTACCAGTTCGATGCGCGGGTAACGTCATCGTCCTGACTCGTCTCTCAAAAGCACCGCACCTCCGCCTCCGCCTGGGCGCGGCGAAGATCGTTGAGCGCGCTCGTCGCCTGTTCGCTGGAACGGAACTGGGTGCCGAGAGTACCTGGCACCTGCGCCATACTGAGCACCGCCTCTGCTGTGACGTAGCGCTCGTAAGGTAGCAGCGTCGCGACCACATCGATCGAGCAGGAACATTGATCGAGCGCCTGTCGCGTCTCGCCATTGGCTTTCATGCAGCCGAACACATAATCCGCCCGTGCGGCCGTCGGATAGTCATTGATTTCCTGGGCGCGCGACAAAATGACCGTCGCACCGAGCGCGACCTGCGCGCAGACCAAAACACGTATCGACCGGACAAGCATCGTCGCGTTCTTCTCACTGATGCGGTATGGTCGTATCCGCATATAGCTGAAAAGAGGCTGAACGAGAACCGCCGAGACCATCGTTTGATCGCATATCCCTGGGCGAACCGCGGCATGCTTCACCGGAATATGCTCCTGGAGGTCCCGCCGTGAGTGACATCGTCGCATGCGTCATGCGTTGCTTGCTTGGTGTAGCCATGGCGGGGATCTGGCTGGTCGCGCCCTCGTCGGCGGCCACCGTCCGCCTCGCAGTGCAGAAGGCCGGGACGGTGGCGTGGGAACTCGCCGTCATCCGCGCTCATGGCCTCGACAAGGAGGCCGGTCTTACCATCGAGGTCGCGGAACTTGCGAGCCCTGAAGCCGGCAAGGTTGCGCTGCGCGGCGGCTCCGTCGATGTCATCGTTTCCGATTGGCTGTGGGTCTCGCGCGAGCGGGGGCTAGGCGCAAAGCTCAAGATCTATCCCTATTCGAGCACGGTCGGTGCTGTGATGGTAACGGCCTCCTCGCCCATTCGAACGTTCGCGGATCTCAAAGGCCGCAAGCTTGCCGTCGCAGGCGGTCCGCTCGACAAGAACTGGCTGCTACTCCAGGCCGCTATGAAGCAGGACGGTATCGATCTCAAATCCCAGGCGAACATCGTTTATGGCGCGCCGCCTTTGCTCGCCGCCAAGACCGTGAGCGGCGAGATGGACGCGACCCTCAACTACTGGAACTTCTGCGCTGCTCTCGAGGCGAAAGGTTTCCGGCGCGTCGGCGGGATCGAGGACGTCCTGCCGAAGCTCGGCGCGAAAGGTCGCACCGCCATGCTCGGCTACGTCTTCGACGAGCGGTGGGCGAACAAGAACCACGAGACGATCGCGCGCTTCGTCGCCATGACGAGAAGCGCGAAGGAGATCCTCGCAGCATCGGACACGGAATGGGAGAGGATTGCGCCACTCACCGGCGCCGCCGATGCGGCAACACTCCGCGTCTATCGGAATCGCTATCGCGAAGGAATCCCGCGCCGCCCGATCGCCGACGAAGAGGCAGACGCGCGCGTTCTCTATCGGGTCCTCGCGAAGATCGGTGGCGTGGAGTTGGTCGGGCCGACGCGGGAACTCGATCCCGGAACATTTTATCGTGGAATTCCCGGAAGCTGAATGATGCTTAGATTGCTGTCGCTCGCTATCTTCCTGTTCACGTGGTGGGCCGCGTCGCTCATGGCGGGTGAACAGATGTTGCCCGCGCCCGCGACCGTCCTCAGCACCATCGTGGTAGAAGCCCGCTCTGGCGCGCTGTTTTTTAACCTCGGTGTCACGCTTGCGCGCGTTGCTCTCTCCTTCGCGCTCGCGATGACGCTTGGCGCAGCCATCGGCTACCTCATGGGCCGCGTGCGGACCGCGGATCGCTTGGGCGACCCGTGGCTGATCCTGCTCCTCAACCTGCCGGCGCTGGTCGTGATCGTGCTCGCCTACATCTGGGCAGGGCTTACCGAGGTTGCCGCGATCGCAGCGATTGCCATCAACAAGCTGCCCAACGCGGTAGTCACGGTGCGCGAAGGCACGCGCGCGCTCGACGCCCGTCTCGACGAGATGGCCTCCGTGTTCGCGATCCCACGCTGGCAGGCTTTCCGTCATGTGGTGCTGCCGCAACTCGCACCCTATATTGCGGCGGCCGCGCGCTCTGGCCTGTCGCTCGTGTGGAAGATCGTGCTCGTCGCCGAACTCTTGGGGAGACCGAATGGCGTCGGCTTCGAGATCGGCACTGCATTCCAGTTGTTCGACATTACACACATCCTCGCCTATGCGTTGGCCTTCGCAGCCGTTGTGCTGACGATCGAAACATTCCTGGTGCAGCCCTTTGAACGACATGCGTCCCGCTGGCGGCAGCGCGCTGCTTGATGTCGAGATCAAGCAGAAGACCTTCGTAACTGCCGCCGGCGAGCGGCTGGAGGTGCTGCGCGACATCGGCTTCGTGCTCGGCCGTGGCGAGGTGGCCGTGTTCGTCGGTCCGTCTGGCTGCGGTAAGACCACGATGCTCCGGATTATCGCCGGCCTCGACCGCGATTATCGCGGCCGCGTTGTGCGCCCGCCCGGCGCTCGCGTCGGAATGGTGTTCGAGGAGCCGCGACTTCTTCCCTGGCGTTCGGTCGAAGACAATGTACGGCTTGCTGCGCCGAATGCCGACGGGGCAAGGCTGGCGGCTCTGTTCGCCATTCTGGAATTGACCCAACACCGTACGCACTATCCCGGCGAATTGTCGCTGGGCCTCGCCCGACGCGTGGCGCTCGCACGGGCATTCGCCATCGACCCTGATGTCCTCATCCTCGACGAGCCGCTGGTGTCGCTGGACGACGTCCTTGCCGCTCACCTGCGCGACGAACTCATGGCGCTGGTCGATAGCAGGCCGGTGACGACACTCCTGGTCACTCACGATGTCAACGACGCGGTGCGGCTCGGCGATCGCATCTTCCTCATGTCGTCGCGACCGGCGCATGTTGAAGCAGAGGTGCCAATCGCCACGCCGCGCATGGCGCGTGGCGAGAACGAGATCGCGGCGATCAAGGCTATGATCGCGCGACGGACCAGTGGCAATCGCACTGCCACCACGCGAGATGCTTCATAGGCAGCGTTTGGGTCGTGTGGTAAAACACGTCATCGCGGAGTTGGCGATGGAACGAATGCTCGGAGCTGCTGCACTCGGCTTCAGTCTTCTCGCCGTAACGGCGACGGCGCAAGATATGATGCGTCACGTCGATCTGACGTCGCCCGACATGGTCTCGGCGGAAATGACCCGCGCAGACGTCGAAGCTGCGCTTGCTGCGGCGACCGTCGCCGCACCCGCCGATTTCACCGGCAAGAGATTGTCCAGCCTCGACTTGTCCGGGCTCGACCTCTCCGATGCGATCTTTCGCGCGGCACGTCTCAACAAGACGAAGCTTGTCGGCGCGAAGCTTGATCGTGCGATCCTCGACCAGGCCTGGCTGCTCGAAGCAGACCTCACGGGCGCAACCCTGAAAGGCGCGAACCTGTTCGCCTCGCAGATGCTTCGCGCCCGGCTTGACGGCGCGGATCTCTCGCAGGCGCGCGTTACGGCCGACCTTACAGGTGCGAGCCTTGTCGGAGCCTCGATCGCAGGTGCTAACCTGAGCGCCGACATGCGCAACCAATCGATGGGCCTCATGCGCGCGGTGCTGAAATCCGCCAACCTGGAAAGGCTGGATGCGCGCGGCGCCGACCTGTCCCGCGTCGACCTCGAATTCGCTTCTCTGAAGGGCGCCGACCTGACCGACGCATCCCTCAAGGGCGCCCAACTCGGCGGCGCCGACCTGACCGGCGTCACTGTTATCGGCACCGATTTCGACGGCGCCGATCTGGCTTCGGCGAAGCTTGGCGCGACGATCGGCCTCGACCAGGCCAAGAACTTCGACAAGGCGAAAAATCGCGACCGTCTGATGAGAAAGTGACAGCTCAGCGTTCGGTTGCCCAGAGCGAGGATGCGCAATGATGCGATGGATACTGGCTTTAGCCGCCCTGCTGCTCGCGGGATCCGCTGAACTCATCGCGCAGGGCAAAGGCATTCGGTTCTGGAATCTGACTACAGCCACGGTCGTCAGTTTCCAGCTGTCGCCGATCGGAAAGGATGCCTGGGGGACCAATCAGACCCTGAACGACAGGGACAAGGAAGTGGACCATGACGAGCGACTGCGCATCACCGGGATTGAGCCGGGGCACTATGACGCCAGGATTGGCTACCGCAACGACCGCACATGCTTCGCCCGCAACATCGAGATCAAAGCCGACGCCGTGTTCTCGATCGCTGACAAGGACCTGAAGGATTGCGACAAGTGAGTTGCGCCGCGTCGCGACGTTCAACTTATAGGGTCCGATGGAGAACGGGACGCCCACGCCTTCACGAGCGCTTATTCAAAATCCCGGCCGGCTGCGCGCTGAACCTATTCGGGAAGGCGTCACGCCACGCGCGCTGGTCCGCGCGCATCGGCCTTGTCCCTTGGGTGTGGATACTCGCAACGCCACCGCACGGCGTTCCATTTCGGATGCTCGCCGATCCACTGGGCGATGTAGGGTGGCGCCGCCATCACGCATTGCTGCTGCGAGCCGCTCCACGCGAACTGGAGGTGAGCCTCTTCGCAAGTCGTCGGCGAGGCGATGGCGCAGACCGTCACAATCAGGTCGATCAGATTCATGGCAGCAGTCCTCGTTTGGGATAGCAATTATAATACAAAAAAATACGACCAAAATCAGCGCGGGTTTCAGATAGCGTGAAAATGTCCATTTATGCGATTCCCTTGAGTGCGGAGCAAAACCATAAATCCTCTGGCCCGGTTCAACGCTGAGATACGGGCACGGCGCATTTCGCTCAGGACCGCCAGGTAGCAGACGCGGTCCGCACGATAGGCGTGACGGAAGTAACGTACCATCGGTGGCGTAACGAGTACGGTGGCCTGAAGGGCGATCAGGTCAAGCGGCTGAAGGAATTGGAGATCGAGAACGCTCGGCTCCGGCGAGCGGTGTCGGATCTGACGCTGGACAAGCTGATCCTGGCGGAGGCTGCAAAGGGAAACTTCTAAGCCCCTCCCGACGCCGTGCGTGCGTCGATCATGTAACAGCCGAGCTTGGCGTCTCCGAGAGACGGGCGTGCCGGGCACTCGGTCAACATCGGTCGACGCAGCGCAAGATCCCAACGACACCCGATGACGAGGTAGCATTGACTGCCGACATCATCGAGCTTGCTCGCCAATATGGCCGCTACGGATATCGCCGGATCGCGGCGTCGCTTCGCAGGGCTGGCTGGATGGTGAACAAGAAGCGGGTGGAACGGATCTGGCGGTGCGAGGGGCTGAAGGTCCCTGCCAAACAACCTAAACGCGGGCGTCTCTGGCTCAACGACGGCTCATGCATCCGTCTGCGGCCGGAGCGGCCAAACCATGTCTGGTCCTATGACTTCGTCGCCGACCGCACCCACGATGGCAAGGCGTTCCGGATGTTGTGCATCATCGACGAGTTCAGCCATGAGAGAGCCTGGCCATCCGTATCGCACGGAAGCTCAAGGCGACCGATGTCATCGAGGCACTTTGCGCGCTGTTCGTCTCGCGGGGCAGGCAAGCCGACCTACCTCATTGTTCGGCGCATGGCGTCCGAAAAGCGACTGCAACAGCACTCGCCGAAGCAGGGGCAACGCCGCACCAGATCGGGGCGATCACAGGTCATACATCTTTGAAGGAGATTGAGCGTTACACCAACGCCGCTCAGCGTAGCGGGCTAGCTACAGCGGGCATGGCAAAGCTCAAACAATGAACATCTACAGTCCCACTCAGAGGGCCGGTGGGTATATCCCGGAAATAACCGCAAAAAAATCAATGGGATTATAGAACAATGGCGCTCCCTAGCGGAATCGAACCGCTCTCTCCACCGTGAAAGGGTGGCGTCCTAACCGATAGACGAAGGGAGCGAAAAGGCTGCAAACGCTCTGCGCAGATTCTGCGTCGACCGCTGTCTTTTCGCCTTGGATCAAGTCAATTTAGTCGCACAAAACCAATACGTTAGCATTGTTTGGAGCGGCGCCGGGCCGCAACCCCGCAAGGTGATTTGGCCGACGCGTGGGAACGTATAAAGGCGTTTCGCGACTGCGGCAAGCGCCTGATACCCCCCGCTTGAGCGGTGTGCGCAACTTCATGCACACTCGGCCAAAGCCCGCCGCCCGCGCCGGGCCAAGCCGCCGGAGCCCGATGCATGACCCGCAAGCTGATCGACATTTCCGTCCCCCTGCAAAACGACGTGCCTGCCGATCCTCCGGGCGGTCACCCGACCATCCAGTACATCGACCACCAGCAGGGATTGCCGCGCATGCTGCAATTCTTCGAGGGCCTGAAGAAGGAGGACCTCCCCGACGGCCAGGGCTGGGCTGTCGAACAGGTCAACCTCTCGACGCACAACGGCACCCACCTCGACGCGCCCTATCACTTTCATCCCACCATGAACCGCGGCGAGCGCTCATGGACCATCGACGAGGTGCCGCTGGAATGGTGCTTCCAGCCCGGCGTCAAACTCGACTTCCGGCACCTCCCCGACGGCTATGTCGCCACCGCCACCGATGTCGAAAACGAACTGAAGCGGATCGGGCATACCCTCAAGCCGCTTGAGATCGTCGTCGTCAACACCAGCGCTGGCATGAAATACGGACAGCAGGATTACGTCACCTCCGGATGCGGAATGGGATATGAGGCGACGATGTACCTGCTGGAACGCGGCGTGCGCCTCACCGGCATCGACGGCTGGAGCTGGGATGCGCCATTCATCTACACCGCAAAGAAATATGCCGAGACGAAGGATGCGAGCCTGATCTGGGAGGGCCACAAGGCAGGCCGCCACATCGGCTACTGTCACATCGAGAAACTTCACAATTTAGAACAATTGCCATCGACGGGGTTCAGCGTGTCCTGCTTCCCGGTGAAGATCGAACGCGCGTCCGCTGGCTGGACCCGAGCTGTGGCCATTCTGGATTGATTGAAACGAAAGGCTCTTAACAACCAGCCCACCGCAGGACTAGTCTCTAAGCGAGCCAGCGATGCCGGATCAGGAAATGGAGATCATCGATGACGATGCCTCAGGATGTCGCCCGGCTCCAAACGCAGATGAGGGAAGCGGTCAAAGCGAACTGGAAAGCCTTCCTGATCGAAGGCATCGTGCTGGTGATTTTGGGAATGGCGGCGATCGCGATCCCGCTTCTCGCCAGTATCGCAGTCACGATCTTCCTTGGCTGGCTGTTCCTGATCAGCGGCGCCGTGGGTCTCTACCTGACGTTCACCACGCGCGACATGCCCGGTTTCTGGTGGTCGCTGCTCTCCGCGGTCCTCGCGCTTGCCGCAGGCATCATCCTGATCGTTCAGCCCGTCGCGGGAACGCTGACGCTCACCCTCGTGGTCAGCGCCTATTTCATCGCGGAAGGCATCACCACCATCATGTATGCCCTCGCCCACCGGAAGGAATTGTCCGGGCGCTGGGGATGGCTGCTCGTGTCAGGCCTCGTCGATCTTGTGGTCGCAGCGCTGATCATCGCCGGACTTCCCGGTTCAGCCGCATGGGCGATCGGATTGCTGGTCGGCATCAATCTAGTCTTCGGCGGGACCTCCCTGATCGGGATGGCGCTCGCCGCGCGAAATACCTAATGCTGTGAGCCGCCTTTAGCAGCCTCTGCAAATGCTCTTGATCTTGCGATCCAGCGCCTTGTCTTCGGCCGATTCCGTATAGTTCTTTTCCTGCGTAGACGGCACATCGCTCGCGCGCGGTTGACGATGCCCAACAGGCGCCGGCGGAATGCTGCCCGAGCTCGTCGTCGCTGAGGGACCAGCGGTGCTGGACGTCCCGCTTTTGCTTTGAGCCCATACACTTGGCGTGCTCAGCAGCAGGGCGATCATGGCAATTGGGATGGATTTTCTCATGTCACACCTCCACCAATCCGATTCCTCGGCATGCGAGTAGTCTAACGGGAACTGCCCGGAGTTTCTATCGTTCCGCAGTTACGTCTGCCCTGCGCTGCACAATCCTGTGTCTTGCGAACACCCGCCATCGATCCGAGCAACCAGATACCTGCGGCCACCAGGACAACGAAAAAGCCGAGCATCACGGCGTTTTCAACGGCGCGATTGCCATCATTTTCGGGAGGTTCGGGCTCGGTCATCGCCGGATATCTATTCTCCGGGCGGATAGAGGTGAACGTCGCCGCAGTAGTCGACGACACGGTACCGCTGGCCGTCCCCGTCTTCACCTGTCCGTGACAGGTATTGCGGCCCTATCGGCGCCTTGCCGTGACCGCCGGGAATATCGAGCACGTAGTCCGGCTGACATAAGCCTGACACACGCCCTCGCAGCGACAGCATCAGCTTCTGGCCTTCCTCAAGCGTCGTGCGGAGGTGAGCCGTACCCGGGGCGAGATCACCATGATGCAGGTAGTATGGCTTGATGCGGCATTCGACGAAGCTGCGCATCAGCGCCTCCAGCGTCGCCGCATCGTCGTTCACACCGCGCAGCAACACCGACTGACTGACCATCGGAATGCCGGCGTCGATCATGCGCGCGCAGGCGGCGCGCGCATCTGCCGTCAGTTCCCGCGGATGATTGGCATGCAGCGCCACCCATGTTGTCGCGCCCGTCACTTTCAGCGCAGCAACTGTCTCGTCGGTCACCCTTGCCGGATCGGCGACCGGAACGCGGGTGTGCATGCGGATGATCTTGATGTGATCGATGGCAGCGAGATCGGTCATGACCTCCTTGAGCCGCCGCGCCGACAACATCAGCGGATCGCCGCCGGTCAGGATCACTTCCCAAATTTCAGGATGGGCACGGATATAATCCAGCGCTTTTGAATAAACTTCATCGGAGAGAGCGGTCTCTTTCCCCGGTCCCACCATTTCGCGGCGGAAGCAGAACCGGCAATAGACCGCGCAGACATGCACCAGCTTGAACAGCACACGATCCGGATAGCGATGCACGATGCCGCTCACCGGCGAATGCGCGTGATCGCCGATCGGATCGGCGTTCTCGCTCGGGTGGGTGACCAGTTCGTCGGCGGATGGTACGTACTGGCGCGCGATGGGATCGTTCGGGTCCAGCATATCGATCAACGCGGCGACATCCGGCGTCACCGCCACCGCGTAACGCGCGGCGACTTTTTCCAGCGCGGGCAGATTTTCAGGCGAGGCGAGACCGTGCTCGATCAGGTCGGCTGCCGTTCGCAATGTTGCAGTGGCGCGGCGTGTCATGCGTCACCTTCCCGCGGCGTCCACACTACCTGATCGATCCGGGTCGCCCCGCTCGCCAGCATCACAAGCCGGTCGAATCCTAGCGCCACGCCGCAAGCCTCCGGCATCTGTGCCATCGCGGCCAGAAACTCCTCGTCGAGCGGATAGCGTTCGCCGTAGCGCCGTTCCTTCTCGTCCATCGACGCGGTGAAACGCAGCCGCTGTTCCTGCGCATCGATCAGTTCACCGAAGCCGTTCGCCAGTTCAACACCGCAGGCATAGACTTCAAACCGTTCCGCGACGCGCGGATCGGACGGTTTGACGCGCGCCAGCGCTGACTCCGGCGCGGGATACTCATAGAGAATCGTCAAACGGCCCTGCCCCAGATTTGGTTCGACATGCTCGACCAGAACCTTGCTGAAGATGTCCGACCAGGTGTCGTCATCGGTAACACGGACAGCGCGCGCCGCCGCTGCCGCCAGCGCCTCGCGGTCCGCTCGCCCATCCGGAATCGTCGCAAGCAGATCGACGGAGGCAAAGCGCGTAAACGCATCGGCGACGGTGAGCAGGTCCGGTTCGGCAAACGGGTCAGCGACCTTTCCCCTGAACGAGAACGTTCCGATCCCGGTGGTTTGAGCGGCATGCGCGATAACAACCACGGTGTCGGCCATCACCGCCTCATAGCCTTCATTGGCGCGATACCATTCCAGCATCGTGAACTCCGGCAGATGCAGCGGGCCGCGCTCGCGATCCCGAAACACGCGGGCGAACTCCACGATCTGTTTCTCGCCAGCCGCCAGCAACTTCTTGCAGGCGAATTCGGGCGACGTTCGCAGGAAGTATCTCGACTTCTCGCCGGAAGCCGAGGTCAGGTCGGCCGCCGGGGCATGAAGATGGGTCTCGTTCCCAGGCGATTTTTGCAGGATTCCGGTTTCGACCTCGACGAATCCTTCGTCCTCGAACCAGTCCCGCAAGGCACGGGAAATCGCGCTCCGCGCCTGCAAAAACGGCTTGCGATCCACATGGCGGCCGGGCGTCCACCAGGGCGACGATTCCTGGTCTATACTCATGGGCGAAAAGCCCGATTCCGCAGCAAAATGCTGGCTTTACCGATCCAAATCGCTATGTTGCGGCCCGAAACTGCCTTGCCGGACCCCGAGGCGCCGTTCCGGCGCCGGAACCGGCCCTGAACATTAGGAAACCTATCTGTGAAAGTCATCGCCAGTTCGATCCGCAAGGGCAACATCATTGAGCAGGACGGCAAGCTATATGTCGTTCTGAGCGCGGAGAACATCCATCCCGGCAAGGGAACCCCGGTCAGCCAGATCGAAATGCGCCGAATCAGCGACGGCACCAAGGTCTCCGAGCGCTACAAGACCACCGATCAGGTCGAGCGCGCGTTCGTCGAAGACCGCGACTTCAATTACCTCTACGAAGACGGCGACGGCTTCCATTTCATGAACAATGAAAACTACGACCAATTGCTGGTTTCGAAGGACGTGGTCGGAACGCAGGCTCCTTACCTGCAGGAAAACATGACCGTGAAGCTGTCGATCTTCGAGAACAACGCGGTCGCGATCGTATTGCCGCAGCGCGTCACTCTTGAGGTCGTCGAGACCGAGCCAGTGACCAAGGGACAGACCGCGTCCTCCTCCTATAAGCCGGCTATTCTTTCCAATGGTATCCGCACGGGCGTTCCGCCTCACATCGGCACGGGAACGCGCATCGTCGTTCTGACGGAAGACGGCTCTTACGTCGAGCGCGCCAAGGACTAAGGGCAGATCTCGCGAGGATGTATTGAGGGCAGCGGGGGCAGCTAACGGCAGAAGGAAGGCATCGGCGAAGCTCTGGTGCTGTTTCCTGTCCGTTGCCTCGCTGTGCCTCCTCGTTCAACCTGCTCGCGCCGCCGAATTCAAAACACCGGCGATTTCGGTCGTCACGCCAGACTGGCCTGCCGCCGTCAATCAACTCAGGGGCGAAATCGATTCACAGCCGCTGGCTGTCGATAATTTCAACTTCTCGACCCGAAATCAGCCGTCCCAGTTTAACGCGCAGCGCATTACGGCGATCTCGCAGATCAATGCGGTGACATCGCCGATTTTCTCCGGGATTGAACTCAGCCCCGTCCCGGCGCTGTTGCCGTTCGATAGCGCCCTGTATCTGACCGATCGCCAAAGCGGCGCAATCAACCTTCTCATCCCGCGGTATCAGGCGGGATTCCGGGCCGCCAGCATGTTCGAGACCGGGTCAGCCGGCTACGACGCTGTTTTCTTGCTTGACCGGGGTTCGGGCGACAACATGCCCTCCCGGGTGTACCTGGAGCCTGTCGAGGTCCAGATCACCGCATCGCTGTTGATCTACGACATCAAGGATCCGCTCGCTGGAAAGGGCGAACCGGTCAAGGCGCTGGCCACTCAGTATCCGAACCTGCGTCGCGTGATCCGCGAAGGCTATGTGCGCTATGCGTTCACGCGCTTCGGCGTTCCCTACGTCGTATCCATTCAATGTCTCGACAGCGTCGCGCGAAGCAGGCGCCTCTCCTGCCGTGAGGCCTCGCCGGTCGCCGAACGATTCCTCAAGGCCTTGCGGGTGGCCGGCGGCACGCCCCGCGATCCGCGCTCGAACATCACCTCATATGCCTCGGAGCGTCCGATCGAGTACTCGGCGGATTTCACCTATCGTCCGCCGGGCGAGATCATCGTCAACAGCGGCTATCGCGGACAAGGCGGCCACGAAGACTTGACCGTTTACTCGCAGATCCGCTTTCCGATCGAGAAGGCACCTGCGTTCGCCAATTCACAGTCCTTCATGAATTGGGGCGACTGCAACCACACGGGACGGGTGTCATTCGCACCGACCAAGGGCGACCCATATCGTTGCAAGCGCAATGACAAGCAACTCGTGTTCGATGAATCGGCCAGGGAGAACTACAGCTATCCCTGGCAGGATAATTTTTGCGAGACGCGCGACTTCGAAGTCGGACAGTGCGCCAACGGCATGGGTCATCAGGGACAGGATATCCGCCCCTCATCCTGTCACCTGCGCAACGATGGAGCCGATCGCTGCATCCCCGATACGTTTGCGACTGTCGCAGTCCGCGACGGCGTGCTGATCAGGTCGCCGAAGCAACAGGCTGCGTTCCTGCTGGTAAACACGCGCAACGAACACATCCGCTTTCGCTACATGCACATGAACCCGGCCCGCCTCGACGCAGACGGCGTCCTACACGGACGGCGCGTCACCGAAGGCGAAAAGATAGGCACCGTCTCGAACTATCAGGATCGCCCCGGCGGAACGACAAACCATCTGCATTTCGACGTGCAGGTGTTCACGCGCGACGGCTGGCTCTGGGTCAATCCCTACGTCACGCTGATCTCGTCTTACGAGCGCCTGATCGGCCGGCGTGGCCGCGAATTCATCCAGCCGCCGCCTGAAGCACCGGCGATGGCGCACGCCCTGCCGCCTGCGGACCTCCCGCCGGGTACCGCCAAGGAAGGCGACGGCCGGTAGGCATGATCCCGACCCGAAGGGCCGCGTGAGCGCAAAGTGGGAACCGGTTTTCGGACAAGATCATGCCCGGACAGAATCCGCCGCAGATTGGCCTTTGGCCGAACCAGACGAGCCGCGCTAGTGTCCTGTATCCGACGTTTGCTCCATTTTGCGGCGCACTCATAGCAAACGTCGGATACAAAAGGACACTAGCAAAATATAATTCTAGTGATCCTTTGGTTCTGACATTCGTACAGTGCCTGCGAAGATTCTGATACGAATGTCAGAACCGGATCACTAGACTTGCCGCATGACACACAAAGATTCTCCGGACGCCCCCTCCCTCACGCGGCGAACGTTGCTCGGCTCCGCATTTGGCGCCGGTGCACTGATGGCCAGTCCACTTCGCGCGCTGGCGGCCCCGCCCGGATTCGATCAATGGCGCGAAGGCTTTCGCGCTCGTGCGCTGGCCCGCGGGATTTCAGAGGGCACCTACATTCGCGTGCTGAGCCGCATCGAACCGGACATGAGCGTGTTCGAGAAAATGCGCAAGCAGCCCGAGTTCAATGAACAGCTCTGGCAGTACATCAACCGTCGCGTCTCCGACTGGCGTTTATCAGCGGGCAAAGTGGCGCTCCAGAAATACAGTTCGCTGTTTGCACGGATCGAAAAGGATTTCGGCGTCGAACGCGGCACACTGCTGGCGCTGTGGGGCGTCGAGACGGCGTACGGCGATCCGCTGGTGCAGCAAAACCATATGCGCCCGGTGTTTCCGTCACTCGCGGCGCTGGCGTGGAACGAGCCGCGCCGCAAGGCCTATTGGGAAACCGAACTCATCAACGCGCTGCGCATTGTTGACAAGCACTGGAGCACGCCGGAAGAAATGCGCGGTTCATGGGCTGGCGCGATGGGTCATACCCAGTGGATGCCGGAAGTCTGGCTCAATGTCGGCTTCGATTATGACGGCGATGGACGCGTGTCCCCGTTCGGCAAGCCGGACGACGCGCTCGGCTCCAGCGCGCGCTATCTCGTCAACCGCGGCAAGTACCGCCGGGGCGAGCATTGGGGCTACGAGGTGAAGGGTGCAAGCGGCAGCGGCAACAAGAGTTACGCGCAATGGGCTGCTGCGGGCGTCACCCGCGCCGACGGCCAGCCGTTTCCACGCCCCAACGATATGGCGCAATTGTGGGTGCCGGTGCAAGGCGGGCCATCATTCCTGCTGGGCCCGAATTTCTACGCCGTGAAGAGCTACAATCCGTCGATGAACTATGCGCTCGCGATCGTGCATCTCGGCGACCGGATTCTCGGCGCCGGACCGTTCGTGCAGCCCTTCCCCGGCTCGGAGCGCGCGCTGACGCTCGCCGAAGTGCAGGAAGTCCAGACGCGTCTGACCAAAGCAGGCTTCGATACCGGCGGCACCGATGGCCGCGTCGGCAACGACACCATGAAAGCGGTGAAGGATTTCCAGACCAAGACAGGCCTGCTGCCAGCAGACGGCTATGCCGGATTGAAAGTGCTGGCGCGGCTGCGGCAAGGATCGTAGCTCCGTCATTGCTTGCAAGTTCAGCCGTCATTCCGGGATGCGCCTCTTGGCGCAGGCCCGGAATCCATGACTGCGAAAATCTCCTGAGTGGCTGTGGATTCCGGGTTCGCGCGAAGACGCGCGCCCCGGAATGACGGCGGAAAATTTGCGCGTCGTGGGGATGGAGCAACTTCATCCGGACCGCGCCTCCTGCAACATTTCGTGATGGGGATAGCAATCCCCGTGCTCCGGACCACGCTTAAGTTCG
>JAFVHU010000066.1 GCA_017474385.1 Afipia sp.
CCGACGCCCCTTCGAAGCCGCCGGTCTGGGCAGCTAAACTACCTGGTTGGTCCATGTCGCGCGGGCGCGAGACAAGCGATATGGATGCGGCCTTTGCTGCGGGCATCGCTCTGAAAAGCTTGGATGATCTGGTCCGGGCCGCACCCGTGTGGATCGGCTGCTGGCGCTACCGCCAGGCCCTCACGTGCGCCTTGTCTGCAGTCCGGCTGGTCGGGCGCGACGAGGAACAGGCGGTGTTGCGCGATGCCATCCTGCTCACAGCTGATGGAGACGATCCTGGGCCGGCCGGACGTATGGTTTTGGCCTTCCGAAGGTTGGCGATGAAGAAGCGGACGATCAGCAGCAAAGTCCTGGAGGATCTGACCGGCTTGATGGGGTTGCCCCGGGACGCGATAAGCGAACTTGCCGACCGGTTCGACAATGCCGCGCAGTCGGGCCGCTCCGTGCCGTTCGCCGCCGCCGATCTGGTGGCGAACATCTGTGCCGCACGGCCCGACGCCGAAATCCTGGCCTGGTGGCTGGCCGATCGCCTGGTGGCGGAGAAACTCGGTTGGGAATGCGGCGTGCCGCTGATGATGGGCGAACGCTATGGCGCGGCGTTCAAGACGATCGGTGGCCGCGGTCGGGTGCGGCCGGGTGAACCTGGTTTTGCCCGGGCGGTGTGCCTGGCGCTGGTCGAAGGCACCGGCGCGGCCCTGCGGCAGGCCAATGACATTGGCCGCCGGGCCGAGAAATTGCTGGCGGCGGCGCCAAAGGTGCGCACCAAGGGCGCCGGCGTCGTCATCCAAAAGCTGCTCGACGAGGATTCCGTCGCGGCCGCCGCCCCGGGAAGCCATCTCTCCCGCTGGGCCGCAACGCGGCTATTCGAGCGGCTGGAAGGTTTTGGCGCCGTGCGCGAGCTGTCGGGCCGGACCTCTTTCCGGATATTCGGGTTGTGACGATGACCGGAACGAGCCCAGCGAAATCCAGACGAAGAACGCAATCAAGTATGGGAGACGAACATCTCCTCGATCGCGAGCTTGAGGATTTGCCGGCGGATCTGCGCTGGCGCGAATGGATGCTGCGGGCGGAAGCCGTGATTTTCGCTGCCAGCGAACCGGTCAGCCGCGAGACTTTGGCGCGCGTGGTCGGCCAGGACTGCAGCATCGAGCTCTTGATCGACGATATCAGGGAGGAACTGCGCAGCCGTCCCTATGACATCGTCGCGGTCGCCGGCGGCTGGCAGCACCGAAGCCGCTCGGCTTACGCGTCCGCGATCCGCGCCTCGCAGGCGCCAACGCGGTCATGTCAGGTGACGTTGTCGGAGCATGAGGCGGCGGTCCTGGCGGCGATTGCTTACATGCAGCCGGTAACCCGAGGCGACCTGTCAAATCTGTTTGGCAAGGAGGTCAGCCGAGACACGATCGCCAGCCTGCGCGATTCTGGCTTCCTCGGCTCCGGGCCGCGCAGTCCGACACCCGGGGCGCCTTACACCTATGTGACAACCAGGCATTTCCTGTCGGCGTTCGGTCTTGAGACGCTGCGCGAACTGCCCGATCTCGAGCGATTGGAGGACGCCGGTCTGCTCAGCCGGCAGGCGATGGAACAAGGCGCAACAGCAGAGCTTGAGAGTGACGCTCTGGAGGACTGAATCTTCCGATCCTTGCGGCCGTCTTTACGTCCCGACCAGCTTTTGCGCCGTGCGACCGGCACCGGAGCTCATTCCGACATAAGCACCGAGCAGGTCTGGAAGCTTTAAGGTCGGCTCGTCTCCCTTCGAGGAAGCCGGCCGTCCTCTTCGTCGCCCGAGAGCGTTCGCAAGCAGCTCGATCCAAGCGCGGTGATCACCTGTCGGCGGAATCAAACGCCTCAGACGGCGTGCTTCGCGTTCCTCATCGTCATCGTTGGCACTTTCTACCGGCCATTCATTGGGGAGATTGAGGCGTTCAACGCAGTACACCCGTGCCGCTGTCGATAGGCTGGTCAGGCTCCGCTTCGCGTAGTAGCCGCTCATGCTGGGCAGGCTCAAGAGTCGCCGAATGAGCGCGGGGCCAGACGGGGCGTCAGTGATGGCTTCCAGGCCGCAGATATCGTCGATGCAGCGGTCAAACGTTCTCGTCGCTGGACTGATGCGGGTGGTGGGTGCGCGACGGAGGTCGAAGCCGCAACGGCTGCAGTAATGTTGCGGAACGAGCTCCTGCTGGTCGAAAGCCGCGATCCGGCTGTGACAGGAAGGGCATCGGTCACGCAATCTGCAGCCATGCTTTGTGCATGAGATTCGCGTCGCCAGACGCCATCGTCGCCGAAAGTAAGATTGGTCATCGTCGGCAAGGCAACAGGAACAGAATTGTAGCCACGTTGAGTCGTTGCGCCGCCCGCTGTTGCGTAGCGGCAGTAGCAGCTGTTTCGGACACCCCTGCGACAATTTCATTGCTGAAAGGTGATCGGAGGAGATATCGGTGTGGGTATGTAGCAGCCTTGCAATGTCGGCCGGCAGCCTCAGATCAAGGGCTGGCGACCACATTCCAGGATTAAGCCCGAGCACACGAGCGAAGGCTCGAGGCGCAACACCATTGGCATAGGCAAGCCGGTGCAGCCAGCTCGAAAGCAACTCGTCCGGTTGTGGCGCAATGACGCCGGGCCACCCGTCGGAAACCACGTCACGATATCGTTCGCGAATGCTGATGGACGGTGCGTGAGCGCCGATCGCCATCATAGAAGGCTCTGGCGCAGAGCCGAGTTGCGCCGCTTTGAGATCGGCACGTAGCGCAGCTCGTCGATGCTGGCCTTGCTGATGCGTTCGGTCCCGGATCTGATCGCCGCGACGGCGGCCTTGGTGACGATGGTGACGATCTCGCCAATAAGGCCTTCCGATAGGCCGAAAATCCGCCGCGCCAACGGCTCGTTCGACAAATCGGAGCTTTTGGCGAGCGGCAATGCGGCCTCGAGACTGTCGAGCAGCATCAGATAGTTTTCGCCATATTGCCAGCGCGGGACCGCGACCAGCTCGAAGCGGCTCGCCATCTCGCTGGTGGCGTTGATGTAATCACAGACCGCCACTTCGCCGATCAGCACCGGCGAGATGTCGTACTGGCGGCCGATCCGCCGAAGGAACGCGAAGACGGCTTCGACGTCGCGCGCCCGGCCGCGCAACGCATTGTGAAACTCATCGAAAATCAACACCCTCGGTTTAAGGCTCGATAGCAAGTGGTCGAGTTGCTCTGCCTTTCGTCGGAGGTCCGGTATTTCGCCGCCTGGAGCGCGCAGCGCCTGCAGAACGCTGGCATAGAAATGGCCAAGGCCGGTGCCTTCGCGTGTTTGGACTATCCAGACTTTTTGCTCGGGCGAGGTTCTCAGGTGCTCGACGGCGAACCGCTCGGCAATCATCGTCTTGCCATTGGCGAAAGGGCCGACCAGCATCAGCCCCTGGGTTCGTAAGGACGACGGACGTTCCAGCAACTCAGCCAGCCGCCGATGACCGTCCAGGGCGACATGATGCCCGATCCAGCGCGGGGCGCGGATATAGGCGATCCTTTCCTGCTGATCGCGGTCAAGATGCGGCCGGACATGCTCGAGCAAATGATCCGCCATGGCTACCAATCCTCCACCAGCAGCCGGCTTTTCTGGCGCGGGGAATGCTCTGTGGGAGGAGGCGCCGGCGTCTGCATGACCGCATAAGGCTTTTCCGCCGCCGCGGCATGGGCTTTGCGCACGGTGTCGCGCAGCCGACGCTTGGAAGACTTTGCGGTCTCCGCTATGGCGGCGATCTCGCGGCGGAACGCTACCTTCTCGGCGTTGGAGCGTTGATTGATTGCGCGCCGACCGGCGCGTTCTGCCTCGTGTTCCCACAGGGTCAGAGGCGTCCGCTGGTGGTCGCGTCGCTCGACCGGGCGAAACTGACGGGTTTCCGGATCGCGGACGTAGATATGGCTGATGTCGCGGGGATCGTATCGCACTTCGAGCTTTCCGAGCCGATCCCGTTCGGGAACGAGGACGCCGAGCCACGGCGAATAATAGTGCAAGGCGAACATGCTGATCCCTTGCGGCGACAATTGCCTGTCCGTCCCCGGCAGAAACGACAGCAGCACGCGCTGCGGATCGTCACCAAAGTTCGGCAGTTCCTTACTGTTGCGTTGCCATTCGGTGAGCGGCACCTTTAGAGTCTTGGAATTCTCCTGCAGATTGTGATCGATGACCGCGAGCGCGACACAGCGCTCCAGATCGGCAAAGCTCAGGCAGGCGCGCCGCTCGGACGGATATTCGTCGCGGTGGGTGACCGAGCGCCCCGACGAACCGGGATAGGCAACGAGAACCGCGTTGAGCTTGCCTAGCAACCGTTCAACCACCCCGCCTTGATGGACGCGGCCACGATCGCGATAACGGATCCGGATCCCGTAATCGTCACAACCGCGCTGAAAGGCGTGTCCCTTGAACTCCTTCGCCGAGTCCGTGACGAGCAGCCGAGGCCGACCGAACATCGGCCAGGCATGCTTGAGATTGCGCGCCGCAAGCCAGGCATCTTTCGGGCAGATCGCGTGGGCGAGACAAAGCGCGACGGACAGAACCGACGGCTTTTCCAGGGTGAGGCAGAAGCCGAGAATGGATCGTGTCGCCACGTCGGTGATGACGGTCAAATAGGGGCGGCCGACAAATACGCCGGCGCCGTCGACCACCTCCGCGAAATTGATATCGGTCGGCGTATGGTCGATTTGGCAGACGGCAAGCGGATGCGGCGCGTGAATATAGCCGGGCCGCGGCTTCAGCCGCAGCAAGTGCTTTGGATTGGCCGATCGCTTCTTCGCGATCTCTTCAGGCGAAAACAACATCGGGATGCGTCGGGCGACCGTCACATAAGACGGCACGGCAACACCGGCTTCCTCGCATCGCGCGCGGATCTCATTGACCACGGGAGCAAGGGCGGTCGGCTCGAGCGTCAGCCACTTTTGGCGAAGTGTGGCGGCGATGATCTCCTCCACCTGTTCCGGCAGCCGTTTGCGCCGACTGCTTGCGGTGCGAGGAAGTAAGGCGGTCACCGTGCGATCGGCGCGATAACGCGCAAGGAGATTGTAGATTTGCCGTGTGGTCAGCCGCAGTTCGGCCGCCGCGCGCTTGATAGCAGCCCGTCTCGGGTCACTGCCGTCGAGGATTTTGTCCAACTCGCGGGCGACGCGACGCGCCATCGCCCAGTGCTGGTCCGAAATTTGGCGCGCCGCCGGCAAGGCTCGATCGTGAAATCGCTCTGACACGGTCACTCATTGAAATCGTTAGCGGAAAATCGTCCCGGATTTACCGCCTAAACCTCACGGGCGTATGACATCTTCCTGTTTGAAATGTGAAGCCAAAAGCCACA